>NZ_JBEEUL010000015.1:0-81097 GCF_040139345.1 Proteus sp. fly-1067
CCAGTTAACGGCAATAATAAAGGATCAATGCTTTTAATATGGCGACCCTATATCAAACCACGAAAGATAATTAATACCGTCGATAGAGATGAGTTAATTAATGTCGGCAATAAAATATTAAATGAATGGAAAATAGCATAGGTGAATTATGAAACGAATAACATTATTAGAATGGAATAATAGGTATTTTGCAAAACCCAAAACGCCACGAACTCTTTATAGATATATAAGAGACGGCAAACTGTACCCTGCTCCTGAAAAGATTGGTAGGGAATATGAGTTAGAACCATGGACAATTCTAACGAATGATAAAATGGTAAGAGAGCCTCAGTATTTAATGGAGAAAATTAATGGGCAGAAACAGAAGTGCAAAGAACAAGGGGCTACCGCCTAACTTGTATTTGCGTAAAGGGATTTACTATTACAGGGATGTAAGAACTAAAAAGGAATTTTCTGTTGGCTCAAACAAATCATTGGCAATAACTGAAGCCATTCAAGCCAATTTAGCTATTTACAAACCTAAAGAGTCATTAGTTGACAGAATTAATAATATTCACTGTGTAACATTGCATGAGTGGCTTGATACTTACAGGGAGAAAGTAAATAGCAGGGGGTTAAAAGAGAAGACGCTCTACGATTACGAATCAAGAATAAAGTTAATCAAATTACACTTTAATGACTGCCCAATTGAGAGTGTAACGCCAAGAGATGTAGCTACATTTATTTCAGAGTACCCAAAAAAGGCAATGGCAAAACTACTAAGATCCACCATGCTAGATGCCTTTAATGAAGCCATTGCTGATGGTGTGATAAAGGAAAATCCCGTATCAGTGACAAAGCCGCCAAAAACAAGTGTTCAGCGATCAAGGTTATCACTAGAAGAGTTTAAATACGCCTTAAAGCACACAAATGACAAATATAGGTATATGTTCCTATTGGCGATACTTACAGCTCAACGCATTAGCGATGTTATCAACATGAAATGGGATGATATAAAAAATGATAGGCTGTATGTCACCCAATTAAAAACAGGCTCTAAAGTAGCAATACCTCTCTCATTAAGACTTGAGTCTATTGGTTATTCTATTAAAGATGTTTTAAATCTCATGAATAGGAGCTCAGATAAAATCTGTGGCAACACCACCGCAAAAACATTGAGAGGTAAATTTATCGAAGCGTTACCTAAACATATAGAAAATAAACCAACATTTCATGAAATTAGAAGTTTATCTGCAAGATTATATGAAGAAGAAAAAAGTGCTGAGTTTGCAAAGAAAATACTTGGACACAAATCTATGAGAATGACAGATAAATACCTTGATGATAGAGGGAATGGTTATGTTGAGTTGTGAGCTAATAGTGAGTGATAATGAGAGTCGTCATTTATCATATTGATATTTAATATAAAAAAACACATCACACTATAATCCAATAAGCAGGTTTCATAAATACCTTAGCTAAATACACCCCTGAGATATTTATCAAAATAGAGATAAAAAAACGGGAAGTTTGAAAGACTCCCCGTTTTATCGTCTTATTTAACCATCTCTTTATAGAGGATTAAATATCTGTATAGAATTTATTTTAATACTTTGTAGATAACGGTTTTATTTCCAACCACTTCACCTGTAACTTGTTCAGCAATTTGATCAAAATCATCAACATTGCTTACAATCACAGGACTTATCATCGATTTAGCATTAGCGTTTAGATATTCAAGATCTAATTCTAAGATAGGTTGACCGACTTTAACGTCTGCTCCTTCTTCAACTAAACGCTTAAAGCCTTTACCACCTAATGCAACCGTATCAATCCCCATATGAACGATGATTTCAACGCCATTATCGGTTTCAATACAAAATGCGTGGTTAGTATCAAAAATCTTAACAACCGAGCCTGTTGCAGGTGCCAATACAATATTAGAGGTTGGTTTAATCGCAAGCCCATCTCCTACAACACCACTTGAGAAAGCTTCATCCGGCACATCTTTTAATGCCACAACTTCACCATCAAAAGGCGCAATCATTTCAAGTAATACTTTTGCATTAGCATTAGCTTGTTTTACAGGTGTTTTTTCAGTAGACACGGTTGAAGCTGATGAGCCTTCATAAGCAGCAACTGGACCTTGTGTTAATACATCACGCATTGCGTTAGCCACAAGCTCTGCACGTGTACCCACAATCACTTGAACACTTTGCTTGTTTAAACGAATAACACCTGATGCACCTAAGCGTTTTGCATAGCTATCATTAACAATGGTTGCATCTTTTACATTTAAACGTAAACGCGTAATACAAGCGTCGATACCCGTTAAGTTGTCAGAACCACCAATTGCAGCGATATATTGACGGGCTTCTTGCTGGATGCCTTCTTTGCTATTTGCAGGGGCTGTTGTGATATCTTCATCATAACCATCGGCAGTTTCATCACCAGATACTTCATCTTCACGACCTGGTGTTTTTAGGTTGAATTTCGTGATAGTGAAACGGAAAATACCGTAGTAAATGAAGAAGAACACAATACCTTGAACAATAAGCATGTACCAGTGTACAGCAAGTGGGTTACGTGAGGATAAGAACATATCCACTAAACCTGCACTAAAACCAAATCCTGAAATCCACTCCATACTTGCAGCGATATAAACAGAAATTGCCATTAAGAATGCGTGAATAACATAAAGCACTGGTGCAACAAACATAAATGAGAATTCAAGCGGTTCTGTGATACCAGTGAAGAATGCAGCAAATGCACCCGCCATCATAATACCAGCAACTTTTGCTTTATTTTCTTTACGTGCACAGTGATAAATCGCCAGTGCAGCACCTGGCAAACCAAACATCATTACAGGGAAGAAACCAGCTTGGTAACGACCCGTTATACCCACTGTCGCTAAGCCTGCATCAATAGATTTCTGACCAGCAAGGAAATTAGGAATATCATTGATACCGGCAACGTCAAACCAGAATACAGAGTTCAATGCGTGGTGTAGACCAACAGGAATTAATAGACGGTTAAAGAATGCGTAAATACCAGCACCCAATGCCCCCATATCTTTAATACTTTCACCGAAGCTCACTAATCCGCCATAAATAACAGGCCAGATATACATCAAAATAAAGGCAACGATGATCATGAGGAATGACGCTAAAATAGGAACTAAACGTCGACCACTAAAGAAAGAGAGTGCGAGAGGCAATTCAACTTGGCTAAAACGGTTATAAAGTTCCGCTGAAAGCACACCCACTAAAATCCCCACAAATTGGTTCTCTATTTTACCAAATGCAGCTGGTACTTCCTCTAATGGGATACCTTTGATCATAGAAACGGCCGCTGGCGAACAAAGTGTGGTTACGACTAAAAACCCGACAAATCCAGTTAATGCCGCTGCACCATCTTTGTCTTTCGACATACCATAAGCAACACCTATAGCAAACAAAACTGACATATTATCGATGATTGCGGAGCCGGATTTAATCAGTAAGGCTGCAAGCGCGTTATCGCTACCCCAGCCTACTGGATCAATCCAGTAGCCAATCCCCATCAGAATTGCAGCTGCAGGTAATGTAGCAACAGGCACCATTAGTGCCCGTCCTATCTTCTGCAGATAACTTAAAATATTCACAAACTCCCCCTTGGATAGCCCCTATACGGGATCTTATTCATACTCATTCATATTTTATAAAAAAATTGATGAGCTAATTATTTAATTCCATTTTCAGTCTAAAAAAATTATTTCGTATCGCAAATTAATTAGTCATAATTTGTGATTGAAGTCACCAATATCGTATATTTTTTAGCTGAAATGCTGGCTAAGTCAGAAAGCTTATTTTATGATTAAAAATATCTTTTGGCGGGACAATTGGGTCATCGACTAAAAATGAAAAGAAATTCGTGTTATAGATGAGCCACTGATAATCACACAATGAAATAACATGTTCCTGAATTATCAGATTTGTCTTTTTTCTATGAGGTTACTATGAGGTTAATCCCCCTATCCACGGCAAAACAAGTTGGTAAGTGGTCTGCAAATTACATCGTTGAAAAGATCAACGAATTTAATCCAACCGCAGATCGCCCTTTCGTGCTTGGTTTACCAACTGGTGGCACGCCATTGGCGACATATAAAGAGTTAATTGAATTACACCGAGCTGGAAAAATTAGCTTTCAACACGTTGTGACATTCAATATGGATGAATATGTTGGTATTCCATCAGATCATTCACAAAGTTATCGTACATTTATGTATGAAAACTTCTTTAATCATATTGATATTAAAGATGAAAATATCAATTTATTAAACGGCAATGCAGAAGATCCACAAGCAGAATGTGCACGTTATGAGGCTAAAATAAAGTCTTATGGCAAAATCAATCTGTTTATGGGGGGCGTTGGTAATGACGGTCACATTGCTTTTAATGAACCTGCGTCATCACTCTCTTCACGCACTCGCATGAAAACACTCACCGAAGACACCCGTTTAGCGAATTCACGTTTCTTCGACAATAATGTAAATCATGTTCCTAAATACGCACTGACAGTTGGTGTGGGTACTTTATTAGATGCTGAAGAGTTAATGATTTTGGCAACAGGCTTTAATAAAGCACAGGCTGTACATGCCGCCACAGAAGGTGCAGTTAACCATTTATGGACAATTTCCTGTGTCCAGCTTCATCCAAAAGCAATTATAGTGTGTGATGATCCTGCCACAATGGAATTACGCGTTAAAACATTGCGTTATTTCCAACAGATTGAAGCGCAAGAGTGTCAAAAATACCAAGACTAAGTTTAGTAAAATAAGTACCTACTGATTAAGTAGTGGAAAAGGCTAAGCTCTCTTACTTATCAGCCAGAATTTACTGGCTGATATCGGCTTTTTTAGATTGACTTCCCTTATCAGGAGACAAAGGTATGTTTGCCTTAACAAATGCTGTTATTTATACAGGTTACGACCGTTTAGAAAATCACGCCATTATTATTAACGGCTCCCGTATTGAGCAGGTTTGCCCACAGGATCAACTGCCAAAAGATATCTCTGTTCGTGATATGAAAGGTGCAATTGTTTCTCCTGGTTTTATCGATTTACAAGTTAATGGTTGTGGTGGCGTGCAATTTAATGACATACCAGAAAATGTCACCATTGAAACGCTAGAAATCATGCAAAAAGCAAATGAGCGTTTAGGCTGTACCAGTTATTTACCAACACTAATTACCTGTTCTGATGAATTGATGAAAATAGGCATCGAAGCAACTCGCGCCTATATGAAAAAACATAAAAATAAAGTACTGGGATTACATTTAGAAGGCCCTTACATCAATGTGATTAAAAAAGGGACGCATGATCCGCAATTTATTCGTCAACCAAGTGCTCAGATGATTGACTATTTGTGCGATAATGCTGATGTCATCGCAAAAATCACCCTTGCACCAGAAATGGTTGATGAAAAGTATGTTCGTCAATTAATCAAAGCAGGTATCATTGTCTCGGCAGGCCATTCCAATTCGACTTATGAAGAAGCACGTAAAGGGTTCCGTAATGGAATTTCATTATCGACCCATCTTTATAATGCAATGCCTTATATTACAGGCAGAGGCCCTGGCCTTGTTGGCGCTATTTATGATACACCAGAGGTTTATGCAGGTATTATTGCTGATGGTATGCATGTTTCATGGGCTAATATTCGCAATAGTAAGCGTTTAAAAGGCGATAAATTACTTTTAGTCACAGATGCAACTGCGCCTGCGGGGCTTGATCCTAATAAAAATGAGATGGATAGCTTCGTTTTTGCAGGAAAAACCATATATTATCGTAATGGATTGTGTGTCGATGCTGATGGCACATTAAGTGGATCATCACTTACCATGATTAGCGCGATTAAAAATAGCGTGATCCATGTAGGTATTCCATTAGATGAAACATTACGAATGGCTACACTTTATCCCGCTCGTGCGATTGGGGTAGAAAAAGAACTCGGTACAATTGAAGCTGGAAAAATTGCTAATCTTGCTTCTTTTGACAAGGACTTCAACCTTTGCACAACATTTGTCAATGGTATTGAAATAACTGATAACTAATGGATGTCTATGCTGATGAGTCATAACAACACTGAAACGCAAATTGGCAATATCGATCTTGTTAAACAACTTAACAGTGCGATTGTGTATCGACTGATTGATCAACACGGGCCCATTTCCCGTATCCAAATAGCCGAACAAAGCCAGTTAGCACCGGCCAGTGTGACTAAAATTACTCGTCAGTTGCTTGAACGTGGGCTGATTAAAGAAGTTGACCAACAAGCATCAACAGGTGGACGCCGTGCTATTTCCATCATTGTTGAACACCGTAATTTTAATACCGTCAGTGTGCGGCTAGGGCGCAATGATGCGACTGTCGCACTCTATGATCTGAGTGGTAAGGTCATTATTGAGCAACACTATCCCATAGAACAAAGCACACAAAATGAAGTTGAGACTCTGCTTATTAACGCAATTGATGATTTTATTAAACAAAATCAACGTCGTATTCGTGAGCTTATTTCAATTTCCGTGATCTTACCCGGCCTTGTTGATCCCAATAAAGGCGTTGTTCGCTATATGCCTCATATGAAAGTGGATAATTGGGCTTTAGTAAACAGTCTTGAAAAACGCTTTAGCCTTCCATGTTATGCTGGTCATGATATTCGAAGCCTCGCATTAGCTGAAAACTATTTTGGTGCCACAAGAGATTGTGAAGATTCGCTATTAGTGCGAATTCACCGCGGTGCGGGTGCAGGGGTTATTATTAATAATAAAATTCTCCTCAATCAGCGCGGTAACCTTGGGGAAATTGGCCATATTCAAATAGACCCTCTGGGTGAGCGTTGTCATTGTGGTAATTTTGGCTGTTTAGAAACAATTGCATCAAATACGGCAATTGAAGCCAAAGTGCGCTATCAACTAGAGCAAGGCTACCCAAGCCAATATTTATCATCGACACAGTGTCAAATCCAAGATATCTGTCATGCTGCGGTTAAAAATGATCCATTAGCGGTGGAAACAATTAAACAGGTTGGCCTACATTTGGGTAAAGCCATTGCGATCGCAATTAACTTATTTAACCCACAAAAAGTTGTCTTAGCGGGAGAATTAACCGAAGCTGCTGAAATTTTGCTACCGTCCATTCAAAGTTGTATTAATACGCAAGTATTAAAAGAATTTAGAGAAGAACTTCCTGTGGTCACATCAGAGCTTGATCATCGTTCTGCAATAGGGGCTTTTGCATTAACTAAACGAGCAATGCTTAACGGAGAATTGCTTCAACAGCTATTAGAAAAGTAAGTTATTGCTGATAAATTATACTTTTTGAGTTAAATAAATACTTTTTCTTAGTTAAATAGGAAAATGGTCTAAAATTCAAACAGTAATAGACTAAGAAAAAGAAATGTTGCTTGATTTTTTCACTACATTTCTTTTTTTATGCCTTTTTGTCCCTACATTTTAATGATATTTATTCACCTCTCTCTTCTTACTGCTTTGTTTTTTCTTTTTATTCACACTTTACACTCTCTTCTTTTTGAGTATATTTTTTATCAATAAGGTTGTTTTTTGGATCTTTTTTCGACAAAATGATTAACCATCGAGCAAACGGACACGTTTCTCGAAAATTAATGCAAAAAGCAGTTGACGGATTTGTCTGTAATACGCATAATGCGCCCCGCAACGCCGACGAAGGTTATGCAAAAAAAGATGGCTATGTAGCTCAGCTGGTTAGAGCACAACACTCATAATGTTGGGGTCACAGGTTCGAATCCCGTCATAGCCACCATCTTTTTTGCGGGAGTGGCGAAATTGGTAGACGCACCAGATTTAGGTTCTGGCGCCGCAAGGTGTGCGAGTTCAAGTCTCGCCTCCCGCACCATTTTAACCTCGTCAAGAATTTATCAGTTGGGATATCGCCAAGCGGTAAGGCACCAGGTTTTGATCCTGGCATTCCCAGGTTCGAATCCTGGTATCCCAGCCATATTTCTGATAAATAAGTGTGTTGACAATTGAATTAGCGGATGGGGTATCGCCAAGCGGTAAGGCACCAGGTTTTGATCCTGGCATTCCCAGGTTCGAATCCTGGTACCCCAGCCATCTTTCAAAAGAAAGATAGCTAGATTCAATAAGGCTATGTAGCTCAGCTGGTTAGAGCACAACACTCATAATGTTGGGGTCACAGGTTCGAATCCCGTCATAGCCACCATTTTTTGGGATATCGCCAAGCGGTAAGGCACCAGGTTTTGATCCTGGCATTCCCAGGTTCGAATCCTGGTATCCCAGCCATATTTTGAAAGAGAGACTCGCAGAGCGAGTCTTTTTTTCTGAAAAGTTGTATGCGGGAGTGGCGAAATTGGTAGACGCACCAGATTTAGGTTCTGGCGCCGCAAGGTGTGCGAGTTCAAGTCTCGCCTCCCGCACCATTGATTACTAACGTGTTTATCACGAAATCAACGATTAAGACTCGCAATAGCGAGTCTTTTTTGTTTCTGCGCTTCCATTTCCCCCCAAACACTACTTCTACCCTTTGTACTTCTTTTTACTTTCTTGCATTCAAAACGATTTTTTAATTCCATTTTTATTTTTCCAAGCTTTTTTGATCTCTCTGTACATACATTCACTCAAATACTATACTCCCCTATAGTATATTTAAGGATTATGTATGCCACACTCACCAGCAGAAAAAAAAGCCGCGTTAACTCGCGTAAGAAAAATAAAAGGGCAACTTCTTGCTTTAGAAACAGCCCTTGAAAATGAAAATGAATGCGGTCAGGTATTACAACAAATTGCTGCCATTCGAGGCGCTATCAATGGCCTAATGGCAGGTGTACTCGAAAGTCATTTACGTGAAGGTCTTATGGATGCTGTCGCTTCTCCTGAAGATCAAAAAAATTCCGTTGATGATGCCATTTCACTTATCCGCACTTACCTGCGTTAATAACAAAAAAAGGATACACCATGAAATCTCGTGCTGCGGTCGCATTTGGACCTGGAGAGCCTTTAAAAATTGTTGAAGTTGATGTTATGCCACCAAAAGCCGGCGAAGTGCTTATTAAAATTAGCCACACTGGCGTTTGCCATACAGATGCCTTTACGCTCTCAGGTGATGATCCTGAAGGTGTCTTCCCTGCTATTCTGGGCCATGAAGGCGCAGGTGTTGTTGTTGAAGTAGGTGAAGGCGTCACTAGCGTAAAACCTGGCGATCATGTTATTCCACTGTACACAGCAGAATGCGGTGAATGTCTATTTTGTAAATCAGGTAAAACAAACTTATGTGTTGCAGTCAGAGCAACGCAAGGGAAAGGCTTAATGCCCGATGGCACCACACGCTTTTCCTATAATGGACAGCCTATTTATCACTACATGGGATGTTCTACCTTTAGCGAATACAGCGTTGTTGCTGAAGTTTCATTAGCAAAAATTAATCCTGAAGCTAATCACGAAGAAGTCTGTTTATTAGGATGTGGCGTCACAACCGGTATTGGTGCTGTTCACAATACGGCAAAAGTACAAGAAGGTGATTCAGTCGCTGTCTTTGGTTTGGGTGGTATTGGCCTTGCTGTTCTGCAAGGTGCAAGACAAGCCAAAGCGGGCCGTATTTTTGCCATTGATACTAATCCTGAGAAATTTGAATTGGCACGTCAATTTGGTGCGACAGATTGTCTAAATCCTAATGATTACGATAAACCTATCCAGCAAGTTCTTGTCGAAATGACCCAATGGGGTGTTGATCATACTTTTGAATGTATTGGGAACGTCAATGTGATGAGAGCCGCATTAGAAAGTGCGCATCGTGGTTGGGGGCAATCAGTCATCATTGGTGTGGCTGGCGCTGGGCAAGAGATCTCAACACGTCCTTTCCAATTGGTTACGGGTCGTTCATGGAAAGGTACTGCTTTTGGGGGGGTAAAAGGCCGTAGTCAATTACCCGGTATGGTTGAAGATGCAATGAAAGGTAATATCGAACTTAAACCTTTTGTTACCCATAAACTTCCATTAGAAAAAATTAATGAAGCTTTTGATTTAATGCACGAAGGTAAATCAATCCGAACTGTTATTCATTTCGATTAATCATCCACAAGCCTATGCCTCATAGGTTTGTCTTTGTTTTTAAAGGAGTCAAAATGGAAAGGATTGAACATCATGCCTGTTTTGGTGGCTGGCAAGAAGTTTATCAGCATACATCAAAGGTGTTAAATTGTGAGATGAAATTTGCCATCTATCTTCCTCCTATGGAAGAAGGGCAAAAATACCCTGTTTTATATTGGTTATCAGGCTTAACTTGTAATGAACAAAATTTTATTACCAAAGCTGGTGCTCAACAATTTGCGGCACAACATAGCATTATTTTAGTTGTACCAGATACCAGTCCCCGCGGTGAAAATGTCGCTGATGATAGTGCTTATGATTTAGGTCAAGGTGCTGGATTCTATTTAAACGCAACACAATCGCCATGGAATACGCATTATCACATGTATGACTATATTGTTGATGAGCTGCCGACACTGATTGAAACACACTTTCCTGTCACGGATAAGCGCGCAATTAGCGGGCATTCAATGGGAGGGCATGGTGCATTAACCATTGCATTGCGAAATTCGGCACGCTATAGCAGCGTATCGGCATTTTCTCCTATAGTGGCACCATCTTTAGTTCCTTGGGGTAAAAAGGCGTTTAATGCGTACTTAGGAGAGGATACTAAGCAATGGGAACAGTATGATGCGATTGCTTTACTTAATAACGCAGAACATACCTTACCCATGCGTGTTGATGTAGGATCGGGCGATCCCTTCTATCAAGAGCAACTTAAGCCTGAATTATTTGCGCAAGTTTGTGACAAAAAACATTTCCCTTATCAATTGAATTTACATCAAGGGTACGATCACAGTTACTATTTTGTGGCGAGTTTTATTGGCGAACATATTGCCTTTCATGCTAAGCACTTAAACACTTAGCAATAATGCGATGATCTCTTTGGGGAGATCATCGCATTACTTTATTACTTAAATTACTTAATGCCTAAAGCATAACGTAGCGCCGCTTCTTTAGCCTTACCTGCATGTTGAGCTGCTAAAAGACCGATATTTCTAATGACTTTTAACCCCGGTAATTGGTGACTAAAGGCATGATAAAAAACATCCATTCCCGCTTGCATCACTAAGTTATCAGGCATACGTCGGCGCTGATATTTTTTCAATAACACCATTGAATCCCAAGGCTCATAATGCTTTTTAGCTTCAGCCACTAAGTCTAAGAAACAATCTACATCACGATAACCTAAATTGACGCCCTGCCCCGCTAAAGGATTGATGGTATGAGCCGCATCTCCCAACAAAATAATCCCTTTATCAACGTAACGGCTTGCATGTTGACGCGTTAATGGAAATGAACCCGCAGCAATAGGCGTTGCTTTACCTAATCGCTCAGGAAAAGCATGTTGAATTTCTTTTTCTAACTGCATCATCGACATGTTTTGCAGTTTTCTAATTCTGTCAGGCGAGTCATACCAAACCAAACAAGCCCAGTTATCAAAAAGTGGTAAATAAGCCCGAGGCCCAGAAGGATAAAACCGTTGCCATGTTCCCTTTTCTGGTGGTAATTCTGTTTTTACTGTAATCAACATACAAGATTGGCGATATTGCCAGCCATTGCTACCAATACCAGCAAATTGGCGTACTTGAGAATTCGCACCATCCGCACCTACCACTAAATTTGTGGTCACTTCACTGCCATCAGTAAGTGTTACTTTCCACTTATCATCTAAATAGGTCATTTTACTTAGACTGTTTGGGCATAATAAAGTGATATTGCTATAACGTTCAGCTTCTTGCCAAAGTGCTAATTGCAAAATACGGTTTTCAACCATATACCCCAATTCGGGCAACCCTAAGCTTTTTGCATCAAAAATAACATGAGCATTTTCTTCTTCCCATGTTTCAAGAGTAAGATAAGGCGCAGAACGCATAGCCAAAACATGTTGCCATGCACCTAGTTGTTTTAATAGACTAACGGACGCACAGCTAATCGCAGAAATACGGATATCAGGATGAGATGACGCATCAAAAGGTGCTGGAGACTGTCGTTCAATCATTGCGACACGCAATCCTTCTTGCGCCAGTCCAATTGCAACAGCAGCGCCAATCATCCCGCCACCCGCGATGATTGCATCAAAATCGTTTTTTACATTACTCATCATTGTTATGCCATAACTCATTACTTTAAATAATAGGTAAGCGCTGTTTCAGTTTATTTTGATTAAACTAAACGCCATAAAGAATTAGCGCCGACTTACTCTAGTCACTGACCACACAAATGACTACAATAACCGCCTTATTGGCTTATTACACGCAACGTTTTCCAGTGATTAGCTATTGTCTCACTGAAAATACCGGATTTACACAATGTCGACGATAAAAAAACTGTACATTAAAACTTGGGGCTGTCAGATGAATGAGTACGATTCATCCAAAATGGCAGACCTACTCGAAAGCACCCACGGTTATCAGTTAACCGATGTCGCCGAAGATGCGGACATTCTACTGCTAAATACCTGTTCTATCCGTGAGAAAGCACAAGAAAAAGTCTTTCATCAGTTAGGACGTTGGAAATATTTTAAAGATAATAAACCCGATATTATCATTGGCGTCGGCGGTTGTGTTGCCTCTCAAGAAGGTGAATACATTCGTCAACGTGCGCAGTGTGTCGATATTATCTTCGGACCACAAACCTTACACCGCTTACCTGAAATGATTAATCAGGTTAAAGGCACTAAAAGCCCAGTTGTTGATATCAGTTTCCCTGAAATCGAAAAATTTGACCGTCTGCCAGAACCTCGTGCAGAAGGCCCTTCTGCTTTCGTTTCCATCATGGAAGGCTGTAATAAATACTGCTCTTTCTGCGTTGTACCCTACACTCGAGGTGAAGAAGTCAGTCGCCCTTGTGATGATGTGTTATTTGAAATCGCACAATTAGCCGCTCAAGGTGTACGCGAAGTTAACCTATTAGGTCAAAACGTGAATGCCTATCGTGGAGCAACCTTTGATGGGCAAATTTGCAGTTTTGCGGAGTTAATCCGCTTAGTTGCCGCGATTGATGGTATTGACCGCGTTCGCTTTACAACTAGTCATCCAATAGAATTTACTGATGATATCGTTGCCGTTTATGAAGATACACCAGAGTTAGTCAGCTATTTGCATTTGCCAGTACAAAGTGGTTCTGACCGCATTCTAACATTAATGAAGCGTAACCATACGGCACTTGAATATAAAAGCATCATTCGCAAATTACGCAAAGCGCGTCCTGGTATTCTGATCAGCTCAGATTTTATCATCGGTTTCCCTGGTGAAACACAAGACGACTTTGAAAAAACGATGCAATTAATTGCAGATGTAAATTTTGATATGAGCTTTAGTTTTATCTATTCTGCACGTCCTGGTACTCCAGCCGCTGATTTACCTGATGACGTTAGCGAAGATGAAAAGAAACAGCGTTTATATCTGCTACAACAACGTATCAATCAACAAGCTATGAACTTTAGCCGAGCCATGCTAAACAGTGTACAGCGTATTCTTGTTGAAGGTCCTTCACGTAAAAATGTGATGGAGCTTTCTGGTCGTACTGAAACTAACCGTGTGGTTAACTTTGAAGGTACACCCGATATGATTGGTAAGTTCGTTGATGTTGAGATTGTGGACGTTTATGCCAACTCCCTACGTGGTAAAGTGGTTAGAACGGAAGATCAAATGGATTTACGTATCCATGAATCACCAGAATCCGTCATTGCACGTACTCGCAAAGAAGATGAATTAGGGGTAGGTGTTTACCAACCTTAATTAATCAGATTTAACAAAAGGATAATCAGTGACAGTAATAGCACATGCACAAGTAGCGACCCAAGAAATTTTCTTAGAGCCAGCTGACAATGCCCGTTTAATGAGCCTATGTGGTCCATTTGACGATAATATTAAGCAACTTGAGCGCCGTTTAGGTATCGAGATTAATCATCGTGATAACCGTTTTAAACTCACGGGTAAATCATTATGTGTCAATGCAGCAGCAGGAATTTTACGTCGCTTGTATGTGGAAACCTCGCCAATTAAAGGCGTGATCCCCGATATCGACCCAGAACAAATTCATCTTGCTATCAAAGAAAGCCGTGTGCTTGAGCAAAGTGATGAGCATGTTCCTGAATTTGGGAAATCAACCAATATTCGGACTAAACGAGGCGTGATAAAACCTCGTACACCGAATCAGGCTCAATATATTGCCAATATTCAAACCCATGATATTACGTTTGGTATTGGGCCTGCAGGTACAGGGAAGACATATCTGGCTGTTGCTGCCGCTGTTGATGCCCTTGAACGTCAAGAAGTGCGTCGTATTTTGTTAACGCGCCCTGCGGTTGAAGCGGGTGAAAAACTGGGCTTTTTACCTGGCGACCTTAGTCAAAAAGTCGATCCTTATTTACGACCGCTTTATGATGCGTTATTTGAGATGTTGGGTTTTGAAAAAGTTGAGAAACTAATAGAGCGTAACGTTATTGAAGTCGCTCCCCTCGCTTATATGCGTGGACGTACACTCAATGATGCCTTTATTATTCTTGATGAAAGCCAAAACACCACCATTGAACAAATGAAAATGTTCTTAACGCGTATTGGCTTTAACTCTAAAGCTGTTGTCACTGGGGATATAACTCAAATTGACCTGCCAAGAGGCAATAAATCAGGCTTACGTCATGCTATTGAGGTTTTGTCCGATGTGAATGACTTAAGTTTTAACTTTTTCCACAGTGAAGACGTTGTTCGTCACCCTGTGGTTGCTAAAATTGTTATCGCCTATGAAGCTTGGGAAACTGAAGACCAAAAACGTCGCCAAGCTATCAAAGCAGAAAAAGAGAAGCTTCAGAGAGAAAATCATGAGTGAAGTTATCCTTGATTTACAAGTTGCAAGTGAAAATACGCAAGGGCTTCCGAGTGAAGCCCAATTTATGGCATGGCTTGAAGCGGTATTACCACAGTTTCAACCAGTCAGTGAAGTCACCATCCGCATTGTTGATGAAGCAGAAAGTCACGAGCTTAATCTCACTTATCGCGGTAAAGATAAACCCACTAACGTGCTTTCTTTTCCTTTTGAGGCGCCACCTGAAATTGAACTGCCTTTATTAGGTGATTTGATTATTTGTCGACAAGTGGTAGAAAAAGAAGCCGTTGAACAGAGTAAGACCGTCGAAGAACATTGGGCACACATGGTTATTCATGGTTGTCTACATCTTTTAGGTTATGATCATATTGAAGATGATGAAGCCGAAGAAATGGAAGGTTTAGAGACAGAAATCTTACAAAATTTAGGTTATACAGATCCCTATTTAATTGAAAAAGAGTAACAGTTCTCTTATTTTTATGATAAATATTATATCTAATTAACCATTCAATGAGGAAAAATAGTTAAAACGCCATGAGCGACGACCAATCTTCGAGTAACGATAACCCAGGTCCTAAGAAAGGGTTTCTCACACTGCTTAATCAGTGGTTCCACGGTGAACCTAAAAACCGTGATGATCTGATGGAGCTTATCCGCGATTCTGAACAGAAAGAATTAATTGATCCTGATACCCGCGACATGCTTGAAGGGGTAATGGATATTGCTGAACAGCGTGTCCGAGATATTATGATCCCACGCTCCCAAATCGTTACACTAAAACGTAATCAAACCCTTGATGAATGTTTAGATGTAATTATTGATTCAGCACATTCCCGTTTCCCAGTCATAAGCGAAGACAAAGATCATATTGAAGGCTTATTGATGGCAAAAGATTTACTGCCATTTATGCGTACTGACGCAGAGCCATTTAGTATGGATAAAGTCTTACGTTCAGCGGTTGTTGTACCTGAAAGTAAACGGGTCGATCGCCTATTAAAAGAATTCCGCTCACAACGCTATCATATGGCAATTGTGATTGATGAATTCGGAGGTGTATCAGGGCTTGTCACAATTGAAGATATTCTAGAACTTATCGTAGGCGAAATTGAAGATGAGTATGACGATGAGGATGATATTGATATTCGTCCACTGAGTCGCCACGCTTACTCAGTTCGAGCTTTAACCCAGATAGAAGATTTCAATGAAGCGTTCGGTACACATTTCAGCGATGAAGAAGTTGATACTATTGGTGGCTTAGTTATGCAAGCCTTTGGTCACCTTCCTGCTCGTGGTGAAACTATTACCATTGATAATTACCAATTTAAAGTTGTTATGGCAGATAGCCGTAAGATCATTCAGGTTTATGTGCATATCCCAGATGATGCGCCCATTCCTGAACTAGGTAATGATGCATAGGATCTAAATGAATAAGACCTCTTTCTTAAACCGCCAGTGGGTCCGTGCCCTCCTGGCGGTTTTTTTAGGTGCTATCGGCACCTTCGCGTTTTCGCCTTTTGACTTTTGGCCTGCTGCCTTAGTTTCACTGCTGGGCCTATTACTGATAATTACGCAACGTACAACTCGACAAGGTGCATTTCTTGGCTTTGCCTGGGGCTTTGGATTATTTGGTACTGGTGTAAATTGGGTTTATGTCAGCATTGCTGATTTTGGCGGTATGCCATTTGCGATAAATATATTTTTAGTGATTTTATTGGCACTTTATTTATCACTCTATACCCTACTTTTTGCCGGTTTATTAAATAAGTTTTTCCCAAATCCGACTCTATGGCGATTTGTTTTTGCTGCACCTGCACTATGGCAAATTACAGAATTCTTGAGAGGTTGGGTATTATCGGGTTTCCCATGGTTACAATTTGGTTATAGCCAAATTGATGGCCCATTAAAAGGAATTGCACCTATTTTTGGTGTCACAATGATAACGTTGCTACTTACAGTTATCAGTGGCCTTATCGCATTTGCTCTCTTTCGAAAATCAATTTATAGCCTTGTTGCAGCACTCCTTTTATTGGTACTGCCTATCAGCTTTAAATCTTATCAGTGGTATCAACCATTACCGGATGAAACACAAGAGATTGCACTTGTTCAAGGAAATATTGCGCAGTCATTAAAATGGGAACCGGGTACATTAGAAAGCACGCTAAAAACCTATCTCACCTTAAGTCGCCCTTTTATCGGTAATGCAAATCTTATTATTTGGCCTGAATCGGCGATCCCTGATGTTGAAATTCAACAACAAGGCTTTTTAGCTGAGCTTGATAAGCAACTGAGAGAGCAAGATACTCATTTAATGACAGGAATTATTGATGCTAGGCCGACATTAGAAGGTTACCGTTTCTACAATAGTGTCATCACATTAGGTGAACACTATGCTTATCAATACCCAGCAACAGATCGCTATAATAAACATCACCTTGTTCCTTTTGGTGAATATGTGCCATTAGAATCGCTATTACGCCCACTGGCGCCTTTCTTTAATTTACCAATGTCATCATTAAGCCAAGGCGAATATGTACAGCCTCAGCTGACTGTCAATGATGCCAAAATTACCGCAGCTATCTGCTATGAAATTATTTTAGGTGAGCAAGTTCGTGCTAATTTCAAACCTGATACACGATTCTTATTAACGATTTCTAATGATGCGTGGTTTGGTAATTCAATAGGCCCTTGGCAACATTTCCAAATGGCGAGAATGCGTTCTCTAGAGTTAGGAAGACCATTATTACGTTCGACAAATAACGGTATTACAGCCTTTATTGCAGCCAACGGTGATGTTATTTCTCAGCTTCCTCAATTTGAAGAAGGTGCTTTAGCAGAAAAAATCACACCAACAACAGGATTAACTCCTTATTACAAATGGGGTAATACACCATTATGGATACTGGTTGGATTATTTTTTATTATCGCCTTTATTAAACGCCGTAATTAAAATGAATAAAGCCCAACCCTATTAAGTTACTATTAATTAGGTTGGGCTTTTTCTAATAAGAGGGCTTTTTTATGGAACATTACCCTGAACATATTCTCGATATTATTTGGCAACGAGCTAAAAAAATATCAACAGATAATGAAACAAAGGGTTTCCGTACGGATAAAGAAAATAAATGGATCCAGCGCCAGATGTTCAATCGGCAACAACATGAATTTGGCTGGGTTTTATCAAAACAGCCAGAGTCAATTAATCAACTTATTGAAGATAAAACCATTGTACCTGTACATTGGAAAACTGTGATTAAAGTTAAACAAAAACAAGAGGCTGAGTCTAAACGCGTTAATGTCACCCTACTTGAGCCACCAGCACTATCTCAATTAATTCATTCAGCAGATATTCAATCTTATTGGCAATATGCTCATAAGATTTCCAGCGATAACGAAGAAAAAGGTTTTCGTAAAGATTATTATGGTTATGTTATTCAGCAAAATGCGTTCGGAGATAAACAGCATCAATATGGTTGGACATTAGCCCAATTAACCCCTGTGAATAAAAATAATCATACCGTTATTCCTATTAATATTGTGCCAATACATATTAATACTGCAAAACGCATTGCCGATGAAAAGTCATTAATTGCCCAAAATACCGAAGAAGCCAAAATTGAGCGTAGACGCAAAAATATTATTTATGAAATAATCTATTTTATTGTCAGCTTACCCGGTACCCTTTTTTCTTTACTAAAATTCTGATAACCGATTTAAACAGAAGCCCACCATAAACGTAGTTTTAATCCCCACGAAGATGACCAACCACTCGTAAAGCCCACCATCTCCCCTTTATAAATAATAACGAATGAAGGTGTTGCACTAATTTCCCACTGCTGAGAAATATCTCCTCGGCTATCATTTATTACAGGAAAAACCAGCCCTTTAGATTGGATCCCGCGCTCTAGCTTTGCGTTATCACCCGAACGGATCGCAACTGATGTCACATTATACCCATCTTGCGCTAATGAATTCACCGCAGGTGTTGTTAGTTTACAAACACCACACCATGTTGCCCAAAAATAGATTAATAAGGGCTTTTCAGCACTCAACTCTGTTAATGAAACAACTTTATTATCAACAGTATAAAGCTCAGGTAAATTCGTTAAAGATGGTGGCGTAGGTTGTCGCCACCAATCCATCGCGAAAGAGGCTACAACGAAAATGACAACCAGAACAATAAGTTCTTTACTCCACTTTCGTAAGCGACTACGCATTATTTTTTCACTTTAGCCAGTTGCTCTTTCACAATCACTTCTAGCTGAGCATAATCAACGGCACCAGGGATAACCATTTCACCAACAACAGTTGCAGGCGTACCTTGAATACCTAATTTACGAGAAAGATCTAGGTTATTTTGTAACACTTTTAAACTGTCATCCGTTAATTTTACTTTGCTTGTATTGGTTGTTTTCATTGCATCATCAATACTTGCATTATCTAGCATTGTTTTCTTCTGCATTAAACGTTGGTGTAACGCTAAGAACGCTTTTGGATCTTCTTTCCATACAGAAAGCACAGCTTGAGATGCTTTAGCAGAACTTTCGCCTTTAAATGGTAATGGTTTAATGATCACAGCTACTTCTGGATAATCTTTTGTGATTTGTTCTAATAACGGATCAAAACGTTTGCAATAAGGGCAGTTATAATCAGTAAAAGAAACTAACACTAATTTAGCGTCTTTTGCACCAATACGAGGACTTGCTGCATCGTTATATAATGCATCATGTTCTGCCTTTAATGCGGTACGAAATTGTGCTTGTTGCTCATCGGCTTTTTGTGCTTGTAATGCAGTGATAGCTTCTTCCAAAATTTCTGGATTTTTGATTAATGTATCACGAACCAGTGCACGAACTTCTTTTTCCTGATCAGCACTTAATGCCGCTGCTTGCACATTTGCACCAAAAAGTAATGACGAAATAACCAGTGCAGAAAGTGTTTTTTTCATTATTGGGCTCCTTTAGCCTCTGAAAGAACAGTCAATGTTGAATCTTTATTTAAAAGAGGGGGTAAAACCACGCCATCTTTATGGCAAGGTCCATAAACTTGGTTAAAAGGTACAGCTACTTGACCTCGTTGTTTTAAAAACTGGGTGATCTTATCAGAGGGTTTAGTCCAATCCCCTCTTAATGCAACGACATCAGGGGCAGACAGAGCAGCCTGAATATCTTCTCGCAATAATACATTGTATTTGTTTGCTTTGCAGGTCACACACCAATCTGCCGTGACATCAACAAACACGCGTTTATTATCAGCCAAGGCTTGATGTATTGCTTCTTCAGATAAAGGTTGCCAATTTACCGTGTCTTGGCCTACAAGTGTATGGCTTTCTGGTTGAGCAACAAATAAATAAGTACTTCCCGCTAAAAATAGGGCTATCACAGTAGAAATAAGAGCCGTTTTTTTGCCATAGTGCCGTACAATTGCGAGCAATAAAAGTAAAGCAATAACAATAAAAATACCGGCAACAATTGTCATGCCAAAATGAGGAATTAAAAGTGTAATAAGCCAAATGCTAGACAACAGCATCATAAAACCTAAAACAACTCTTAGGCGATTCATCCATTTACCGGGTTTTGGTAGCACTTTTGCAACAGATGGGAATATTGCCACTAAGATCCAAGGCAAACTCATTCCTATCCCTAATGCAGTAAAAATAAGCCATAATTCACTTAATGGAGCAATCAGAGCATAAGCGACTGCAGTACCTAAAAATGGTGCGGAACAAGGAGTGGCAAGTAAAGTAGCAAAAGCACCTTCCCAAAAATGGCGGCCATACCCCTGTCCACCTGCCGTTGCCATTTTAGTATTCATATTGCTACTTAAACGTAACTCAAATAGACCAAATAAATTAGCAGTAAAAATAGCCGTCACTAACACCATAAATCCAATAAACCAAGGGCTTTGAAACTGTATTCCCCAACCTAAGGCTTCTTGGCTATAACGTAAACCCGTCATAAATAGAGCTAATGCCCAAAAAGAAACTAAAATACCTAAAACAGATACCGAAAATTGCTTACGAATAACCCCTTTATCGCGATTCTCAAGATGTAAAATCGAACCCAATTTCATCGCGAGTACAGGCAATACGCAAGGCATTAAATTTAAGATCAATCCACCTAATAGCGCAAAAGCTAGAATGCCCCATAATCCAACACTTGAATTAGATGGAGGCGCAATACCTGTTTCCCCCTGTCCTATTGTGTCATTAACTTGGCGAGAAAAATCTTGGTCAGTAATAACAAATGAGAGTGCTTTACCCGAAATATCACCCGCAGCATCTCCCCAGTCATCAGTTACATCAACAGTGACAAATAAATTATTATCTTTTTGATTTAAATGTGGAATTCCATAAAGCATACCTTCGGGAGGATCGAGATAAATATTAGGTTTAACCCACGCTCCTTGCTCTCTTTGTAAAGAGATAGTGAGCTGGCTATTGTTATAATCAGAGGAAACCGAGGAGACGAGTCCTGTACCAACTGGAATTTTTGCCATCGCTTGACTATATTGCCATTCAAAATCAGCAGGTGCTGGCTCTGTAAGATCTAAATCTAAAGTGTAGTCCGTTAAAATACAGACATTACTGCATGTTGATAACGTTAAAACTCCAGTTAAACGATCAGCATGAGCAGAGGTTAATTCAATCGGAAAAACAACTTGTTTGTCATAGCCTTGAGTGTGAATACCTGCGACATCAAAAGCAGAAGGTGATGGCCAATGCCATATCATTGCACTCACATCTTGTGGCCAATTAATTTCAGGTGCAACACCACCTTCCCCTGGTGAGCGCCAATAAGTTTTCCACCCAGACTCAAGTTGCACTTCAAGTAACATTTTCACATCACCCGTTGGTGACTTTTGTGCCGTCGCCCTAACTTGTGCGTGAGAATTATCCGGCATGGTTAACCAGCCTGTATCTGCTGCTTGAGATGTAGATAACGTAAATAGCGTTAATACCAACGCCATAACAAAAGAACGAAACATAACAACTCCCTAAAAATTCCTACAACGCTACACACAAAGCTACGCCCAAAGATAGACGTGCAATTTTTTAGCTAAAAGGAAATTTCTAATCCCTCAAAATGCAATAATGAAGGTGAAGTCTTATCGGTGGGGGTGGATGGTGATGTTTTTTTTGGCTACGCTGGCGAGAAACATAGATAGCGGCCATGCTTAACAGTAATAGTACAGCCCATGAATGGAAAAAAGGCTCTATTGTTAGCGGAGGAACAGATAATAATGATTTAGCGCTTAATTCACAGGTAGAGAGTGAATAAGTATGTTCTGTTGCGCTATTCTCATCAGCAATCGGTGTTGATAGTGGGTATTGAGTTTGAGAAACAGCCGTCGCTAAGCGCTCACTAATGACGTGGGCACCTAATGAACGCTGAACAATGCAACACAAGATCAGCAAAACTGTTATTACCACTAGCCAGCGACCTGACCGCCAATTACTCATAGATGTTCCTCATCAATATGACCCGTTATCTTAACGGTAATCCACAGACAAACAACTCCTTAAGACAAACTTTACAAATCCCTACTTATTTTATTTTTCCTATTATCTCAATTTTTCATCTTTAACCTTTATTTCCATAAGGTTTCTACTACAATAATTTTAAATATTGAAAACAACTTCCAAAAAAATAATCAACCATATTTGATTTCATTCTTTTATTGAGAGATACCTCTCGTATTTCACAAATTACACTTCCCAACAGTATGTTATTTGTTCTATCTATTAACATTATCAAAACAAATTAAAACAAAAAAGCAACACAAAGCAAATCACAAATATCACTTATCACCACGACAGGAGTTATTATGCGCATGCGTAAACTAGCATTATCATTAATGATTTTAGGGGCTGCAGGAGCTGTGCAAGCAGAAGAACTCACTGGAACCTTAAAAAAAATCAACGACAACGATATTATTATTGTTGGACATCGGGAATCCTCCGTTCCTTTCTCTTACTATGATAATCAACAAAAAGTGGTTGGCTATTCTCAAGACTATTCCAATCTGATTGTACAAGCAGTAAAAGACAAAATAGGCAAACCTAATCTGCAAGTTCGCCTGATCCCTATTACGTCTCAGAATCGCATTCCATTATTACAAAATGGTACATTTGATTTTGAATGTGGCTCAACAACCAATAATGAAGCTCGTCAGCAACAAGCTAGTTTCTCTAATACTATTTTTATCGTAGGTACACGTTTACTGGCGAAAAAAGACGGTGGAATAAAAGACTTCTCTGATCTGTCCGGTAAAAACGTAGTTGTAACATCAGGAACAACATCTGAAATGTTACTTAACAAACTTAACGATGAGAAAAAAATGAATATGCGCATTATCAGCGCAAAAGATCATGGTGACTCATTCCGTACACTCGAATCAGGTCGTGCTGTCGCCTTTATGATGGATGATGCATTACTTGCTGGTGAACGCGCGAAAGCGAAAAAACCAGGTCTGTGGGAAATTGTAGGAACACCACAATCTGAAGAAGCCTATGGCTGTATGTTGCGTAAAGACGATGCTCAATTCAAAGCATTAATAGATGAAACTATCGCTAACGCACAAAAATCAGGTGAAGCAGAAAAATCCTTCAATCGCTGGTTTAATGCCCCGATTCCACCTAAAAACCTTAACCTAGAATTCACTATCTCTGATGAAATGAAAGCCTTATTTGCATCACCAAATGATAAAGCATTGAATTAAAAATACATACGCCGTTGATGCAAACAAATAATTATAAAGTATCTGTTGGACAGACAGATCAGTGAAGTTTGGGGCAGTCGTTCCCTGCCCCTATTTTTCACCGGAGGTGAAATCATGTCGATTGATTGGGATTGGGGGATATTCTTCCAAGAAGCCCCTTTCGGAAACACCACATACTTAGGATGGCTGATTTCAGGCTTCCAGGTCACCATTGCCTTATCTTTATGCGCTTGGGTTATTGCCTTTCTTGTTGGTTCTTTATTCGGAATTTTGCGTACTGTACCTAATCGTTGGCTTTCAAGTTTAGGTACAGTTTATGTTGAGTTATTCCGTAACGTACCACTTATTGTTCAATTCTTTACGTGGTATTTAGTTATTCCTGAACTATTACCTCAATCTATTGGCGACTGGTTTAAAATGGACTTAGCGCCAAATGTACAATTTTTTGTCTCTTCAGCTCTCTGTTTAGGTTTATTTACCGCTGCTCGTATGTGTGAACAAGTCAGAGCAGCAATTAACTCATTACCCCGTGGGCAAAAAGCGGCTGGACTTGCCTTGGGCTTAACCTTACCTCAAACCTATCGTTATGTTTTATTACCCAATGCTTATCGTGTCATTATTCCACCAATGACCTCCGAAATGCTTAATCTCGTAAAAAACTCAGCGATTGCCTCCACTATCGGGTTAATTGATATGGCTGCACAAGCAAACAAGCTACTCGATTATTCAGCGAAAGCATATGAGTCATTCACTGCAATTACTCTCGCCTATGTTTTTATCAACGTCATTATTATGTTAATCATGAGTTGGCTTGAAAAACGTGTGCGTTTACCTGGCACAACAGGAGGTCAATAATGTATGAATTTGACTGGAGTTCTGTTGTTCCAAGCCTACCATTTTTAGTCGATGGTATGGCTATCACTTTAAAAATCACCATCACCGCTATTGTAGTTGGTATTTTATGGGGAACGGTGCTCGCTGTTATGCGCCTGTCTACATTTAAACCTATTAGTTGGTTTGCGGCCGCTTACGTTAATACCTTTCGTTCTATCCCATTAGTCATGGTATTACTGTGGTTTTATTTAATTGTGCCTAACATATTACAAAATGTTCTAGGACTTTCACCGAAAAGTGATATCCGTTTAATTTCAGCAATGATAGCGTTCTCATTATTTGAAGCGGCGTACTACTCTGAAATTATAAGGGCAGGTATTCAAAGTGTGAGTAAAGGGCAATTTTCTGCCTCACTTGCATTAGGTATGACCAAATCACAAACGATGCGCTTAGTGATTTTACCTCAAGCATTTAGAGCCATGGTTCCACTTTTACTCACTCAAGGAATTGTCTTGTTCCAAGATACGTCCTTAGTTTATGTATTAAGCCTTACTGACTTTTTCAGAACGGCGGCAAATATTGGTGAACGCGATGGCACACAAGTTGAGATGATCCTCTTTGCGGGTTTTGTTTATTTTGTCATTAGTTTCGCAGCTTCAATGTTAGTGAACTTTCTTAAAAAAAGGACTACCTAGATGATTTCCCTAAAAGACGTATCCAAATGGTATGGTCAATTTCAAGTACTGACTGAATGTTCCACTGAAGTTAAAAAGGGGGAAGTTGTTGTTGTCTGTGGGCCTTCTGGTTCAGGTAAATCGACACTGATTAAAACAGTGAATGGCCTAGAACCTATACAGCAAGGAGAGATCCTTGTTAATGAAATCAAAGTAAATGATAAACGCACCGATCTTGCTAAATTACGAGCAAAAGTAGGAATGGTATTCCAACATTTTGAACTTTTCCCTCATCTTTCTATTATTGAAAATCTTACACTCGCACAAGTTAAAGTGCTTAATAGAGAGAAAATCGCTGCAAAAGAAAAAGGCTTAAAATTATTAGAACGCGTTGGTTTATCCAGTCATGCGAACAAATACCCTGCCCAACTTTCTGGTGGTCAACAACAGCGTGTCGCCATTGCCCGTGCTTTATGTATGGATCCTATCGCAATGTTATTTGATGAACCTACATCTGCACTTGATCCCGAAATGATTAATGAAGTGCTAGATGTTATGGTTGAGCTAGCGAATGAAGGAATGACAATGATGGTAGTAACTCATGAAATGGGTTTTGCCAAAAAAGTAGCTGACCGTATTATCTTTATGGATGAAGGTCGTATTGTAGAAGATAGACCTAAAAATGACTTTTTTGATAATCCAAAATCAGATCGCGCAAAAGATTTCTTAGCTAAAATCTTACATTAATACTTCATATCTCTTCTGCTGGCGTGCTTTCTTAGCACGTCAGCCTCAAATAATAATTTTGAATAACCTCGCAACCAAATACCAAGTAATCTTATTTTCTCGCAATATCACCATTATTTTTCTAGAAAATACGCATTTATTCTCTTTTTGTTTTAACGCTTTCCAAGATATCTCGCAATTGTCTTGAAAAAGTTATGCAAACAGTGGCTTTCATTAAGATCAATAGTTGTGGCTATTAGACAAAATCAGCTATGCTATGCAAGTCTTAATTTCATAATAGCGGTTACCCTCCGGTAGCCATTAATTCACCATAGGATTATCGGTGCCATGCAAGAACAATATCGTCCCGAAGATATAGAGCAAACTATCCAGGAATACTGGGAAAAGAACAATACATTTAAAGTGACAGAAGATAATAACAAAGAAAAATATTACTGCCTGTCAATGCTACCTTATCCTTCTGGCCGACTACACATGGGACACGTCCGCAACTACACCATTGGTGACGTGATTTCCCGTTATCAACGTATGCAAGGTAAAAACGTCTTACAACCTATCGGTTGGGATGCGTTTGGCCTACCTGCTGAAGGTGCCGCAGTAAAAAATAACACCGCGCCTGCACCGTGGACTTATGAAAACATCGATTACATGAAAAACCAGTTAAAGAAACTGGGTTTTGGTTACGATTGGGATCGTGAAGTCACAACGTGTACACCAGAATATTATCGTTGGGAACAGTGGTTCTTTACTAAGCTATATGAGAAAGGCTTAGTGTATAAAAAAACCTCTGCTGTTAACTGGTGCCCACATGATTTAACCGTATTAGCTAACGAACAAGTTATTGACGGCTGTTGCTGGCGTTGTGATACCCCTGTAGAACGTAAAGAAATTCCACAGTGGTTTATCAAAATTACCGATTACGCAGAAGAACTGTTAAACGATTTAGATACGTTAGATGAATGGCCTGAACAAGTTAAAACCATGCAACGTAACTGGATTGGCCGTTCAGAAGGCGTCGAAATCACATTTGATGTTGCAGATAGCGACGACAAAATGACAGTTTATACAACACGTCCTGATACCTTTATGGGTGTTACTTATGTCGCTGTTGCAGCAGGTCATCCATTAGCGCAAAAAGCAGCTCAAAGCAATCCTGAAGTTCAACACTTCGTTGATGAATGCCGTAACATGAAAATGGCAGAAGCCGATATGGCAACGATGGAGAAAAAAGGGATTGCCACTGGTCTTTATGCCATTCACCCATTAACTAAAGAAAAAGTGGCTATTTGGGTCGCTAACTTTGTTTTAATGGAATACGGCACGGGTGCCGTGATGGCTGTTCCAGGTCATGATGAACGTGACTGGGAATTTGCAACCAAATATAACTTACCTATTAAAGCTGTTATTGCTGATGCTGAAGGTAACCAACCTGACTTATCTGAAGGTGCATTAACCGAGAAAAATAGCCTGATCAACTCTGGTGAATTCTCTGGTTTAGATAATCAAGCAGGCTTTAATGCTATTGCAGACAAACTTGCACTAATGGGTGTTGGTGAACGCAAAGTTAACTACCGTTTACGTGACTGGGGTGTTTCTCGCCAACGTTACTGGGGTGCACCAATTCCAATGGCAACCTTAGAAGACGGTACTGTTGTTCCTGTTCCTGAAGATCAACTTCCCGTTATCCTGCCAGAAGATGTAAAAATGGACGGGATCACCAGTCCAATTAAAGCCGATCCTGAGTGGGCAAAAACCACCATTAATGGCCAGCCAGCACTGCGTGAAACAGATACGTTTGACACCTTTATGGAATCATCTTGGTATTACGCTCGTTATACCTGTCCTGATTACGATAAAGGCATGTTAGATCCAAAGGCAGCTAACTATTGGTTACCTGTTGACTGGTATATTGGTGGTATTGAACACGCCATCATGCACTTAATGTATTTCCGCTTCTTCCATAAACTGATGCGTGATGCAGGTTTAGTTAACTCTGATGAACCAGCAAAACGTTTACTATGTCAAGGTATGGTGTTAGCTGATGCGTTCTATCACACAGGTGAAGACGGTGCTCGTCATTGGGTATCTCCTGCTGAAGCCATTGTTGAACGTGATGAGAAAAACCGCATCATAAAAGCGACTGACAGTGCTGGTCATGAACTGACTTATGCTGGCATGAGCAAAATGTCTAAATCTAAAAATAACGGTATCGACCCACAAACAATGGTTGAACGTTATGGTGCAGACACCGTCCGTTTATTTATGATGTTTGCAGCTCCACCAGAATTAACACTTGAATGGCAAGAGTCTAGTGTTGAAGGTGCTAACCGTTTCTTACGTCGTTTGTGGCGTTTAGTTCATGAACACACTCAAAAAGGAACAGCGCAATCACTTGATCTGTCTGCACTAACAGAAGAACAAAAAGATTTACGCCGTGACTTACATAAAACTATCGCAAAAGTATCTGATGATATAGGTCGCCGCTTAGCTTTCAATACCGCAATTGCAGCCATCATGGAGTTAATGAATAAATTAACTCGTGCAAGTCAAGAAACAGAGCAAGATCGTGCATTAATGCAAGAAGCATTAGAAGCCATCGTTCGTATGCTTTCTCCAATCATTCCTCACGCTTGTTTTGTGATGTGGCAGGCATTAGGTGGAAAAGAAGATGTTGATGTTGCGCCATGGCCTGTTGCTGATGAAGAAGCCATGATTGATGACACTAAACTGATTATTGTTCAAGTGAATGGTAAAGTTCGTGGCCGTGTCACTGTTCCAGCTAATTCAGAAAAAGAATATGTTCAGGAAATGGCGACAAAAGAGTACAGTGTTGCTAAATACTTGGAAGATGTGACTATTCGTAAAGTCATTTACGTTCCAGGAAAATTACTGAACATCGTTGTTGGCTGATAAGGAGGCCTAGTGCGATATCTACTTTCGCTATTTTTCGGTTTAGCGGTGTTAATCACCGCTGGCTGCGGTTTTCATTTACAAGGGAAAACTCAGGTTCCAGCAGAATTAAAAACGCTTTATCTTAGCTCTGGTGACCCTTATGGCCCATTATCTCGTGTAATGCGTCAACAACTCAGACTTAGTGATGTTCAGCTTGTTGAAAATCCAACAGCCGATATTCCTATTCTCAAAATTGTAGGTTCGTCAGAGAGTAAAGAGACCGTTTCTGTGTATCAAGACGGTAAATCAGCAGAACGTCAGCTAACATTTGTGCTAGATGCGCAAGTGATTATGCCAGATGGAACGATTTACCCTATTTCATCACAGGTTTCACGCCCATTCTTCGATAACCCATTAGAGGCATTAGCAAAAGATGCTGAGAATGACATTATCAAGCAAGAAATGCGTGAACAAGCAACAGCAATATTAGTGCGTAAACTATTGGTTGTTCATAATGCTGAACGCCAAAAAGCCGCACAAGCTGAGCAAGCAAAACAGATAATCTCTCCGGCCAAATGATCCGCTTATATCCAGAACAACTGAATGCGCAGCTCCAAGAGGGGCTGCGCCAAAGTTATCTACTCTGGGGCAATGAACCTCTATTGCTCCAAGAGTCTCAAGATACCATCCAATCCGCTGCTAAAGCCCAAGGATTTATTGAACACTATCAATTTACTCTTGATAATAATACGGACTGGAATGAAATTTACTCCCTTTGTCAATCACTAAGCCTTTTTTCTCAAAGACAATCTATTTTGCTTCATTTACCTGATAGTGGTCCTAATGCAGCTATGTCAGAGAAACTCACAAGGTTATCTCAAGAGTTACACCAAGATTTATTATTGATTTTACGTGGCAATAAACTAACCAAGGCTCAAGAAAACAGTGAATGGTTTAAAACATTAAGCCAGAATGGAACATATGTTTCTTGTCTCACACCTGAACTTGATAAATTGCCTAATTGGGTTTCTCGTCGAGCAAAACAAAAAGGATTAGTGCTGGATGAACAAGGTAACCAACTACTTTGCTACTGCTATGAAGGTAATTTGCTCGCATTAGCACAGGCGATAGAGCGTCTTTCCCTACTTTATCCTGATGGTAAATTGACATTACCTAGAGTAGAAGCAGCTGTTAATGACGCTTCACATTTTACCCCTTATCACTGGGTTGATGCATTGCTTGCAGGTAAGACACAACGCGCATGGCATATTTTACAACAACTCAAAAGAGAAGATAGCGAACCTGTTATTTTACTCAGAACGTTACAACGTGAGTTAATGCAATTAATTACGCTGCACCGAGAATCTAAAACTGCCGCGTTAAAAACTATTTTTGATAAACATCGAATTTGGCAAAACCGACGTCCAATTTTTACAGCAGCATTACAACGTTTATCTGAGCATCAACTGCTAACTGCAATACGGTTATTAGCCAGTATTGAAATGACTATTAAACAAGATTATGGTCAAACTGTTTGGCCATCTCTTAGCGCATTAGGCTTATTGCTTTGTGGGAAAGCATTACCAGAAGGATTTGTAAATTATGCCTAAAAATAATGATCCTACACCTTTAATTAATCAAGCTATCGCCTTATATGGTGGCACATTTGATCCAATTCATTATGGGCATTTACGTCCTGTTGAAGCACTTTCAGGATTAATTGGTTTAAAAGAAGTGGTGTGGCTACCCAATAATATTCCTCCTCATCGCCCACAGCCTGAAGCATCTTCTCAGCAACGCCTTGATATGGTACGTCTTGCTCTTGAGCCATATTCTTCATTTAAAGTGGATACTCGTGAGCTTGAGAAGCCAACACCTTCTTATACTATTGAGACATTAAGAGATTTCAGACAAGAAATTGGTAATAAACAACCTTTAGCATTTATTATTGGTCAGGATTCATTACTTTCGATTAATACGTGGCATCAATGGGAAAAGCTATTAGATGTATGCCATTTGTTAGTTTGCGCTCGCCCGGGTTATCAAACTCATTTTGAGTCAGCCCAAATGCAGAAGTGGCTAAAAAAACATCAAACCAATCAACAAGAAGATATTCATTGCTTACCTTCTGGCAAAATTTTTCTGGCTGATACGCCTCTTTATAATATTTCAGCAACAGATATTCGTGCTCGCCATAAAGCAGGATTAGATTGTCACGATTTGCTACCAAGTTCTGTCGAAGACTATATTCGCCAGCAACAACTCTATAAATAATTAAGGCTAAAGTTGCTCTCTTAAATAATTAAAAGCGAACGGATAAGGTGAAAAATAGCGTTGATGGCTCAAATACTCATTAGGATAAATGGCTAACCAATATTTGAGTAAATCATAAGGTTTAGATAAAGGCACAATACCTTGACGATATTGTAAAATTGTCTGCGCCATCTCTTGTTTTTGTTGTGAGCTTAGATTTCGCTTAAAATACCCTGCCATATGCATTAACGCATTAGTTTGCCCTTCTCTATTTGCAGCAACACTAAATGCCTTCATTAGCTTTTCCTGATATTTCGATGCAACTTGTTCAAGGGGAATAGCATCAGAAAAATTAGCAATGTCACGTCCCAATTCTCGATAAGCCACTAGTGAATAAGCCATAATTAAATATTTATATCGACTATGAAATTTAACTAAAGCCCCTTTAGTTAATGATTGATTAACCTGTTGTTGGTAATCAAACAGTGTGAAAAATTGGGTAAGAAAATGGTCAAGAACAATAGGCTGTAAAAGTTGATTAATATTTAATTGAGGTAAAGTAAAATTCGAGGGTGAGGAAAGGCTGTCTCCTTTTTTTCCAACATAACCATAAAGTGGCAACAGATTATCTCTATTTTGAGCATCTATCTGCATAATGCTTATCTTTTCCGCCTGAACCGTGTCACAAAGCAATGCTAACTTTTCTTGCAATTGGTGATTGGTGTTACTCATAATTTCTGAAGATATCCCGAGATAATTCACTTTTCTTTCCATTCTTTTTCTCTCCAATTAAAAAGTCTGAGCATTACACGGTATAATCTGAAGCTAACAAAGTAAAAACACATCTAATTAGGTGCTTGATGAGCATTGACAGACGATGTTTAGCTGTTATTCTCACCCTCTGTTCCCTTAAGGGAACTGTAAGGTAAAACTGTCGTCTAACTGAAAAGTCCTTATATGCCTTCTTTTTATTATTGATTATGACGCAGTTAATGGGCATACATGAATTTTTCTAAATCAAACGTCGAAAAACAAAAGAATGAGGTTTATGTTCTTGTTATCGCTAACTGGAATTACTCATCGAGTAAAATAGATTTATTGGTATAAATTCCTTTAAAATAGCGTTCATACTCTAAATAATTCGAAGTACAGTAAAACGACAAGTAAATGGTCACTAAAAGCAGACAAAAATCTGCAACTAGTAAAAATAAACCTAGTCAACAATACTGCAAACTGATGTATAACGAGTATAGTATTTTTCGATTGAATTAACTCATTAGATTAAAGGTGATCCTTTTGCAAGGTTCTGAATTACAACAATTTATTATTGATAAACTTGAAGATTCTAAAGCTCAAGACATCATTGCATTAGATGTCCGTGGAAAATCAAGTGTAACGGATTACATGATTATTTGCACAGGTACATCAAGCAGACATCTTATGTCTGTTGCAGATAATCTCGTTGATGATTGTCGCGAAGCGGGATTACAACCTTTAGGTGTGGAAGGACAAGGTGTTTCTGATTGGATTGTCGTCGATCTTGGTGAAGCCATGGTACACGTAATGCAAGAAGATAGCCGTCGTATGTACGAACTTGAAAAACTCTGGAGCTGAGTTTGAAATTACAGCTCATTGCCGTTGGTACAAAAATGCCGGACTGGATACAGACCGGCTTTATGGATTATCTTAATCGATTTCCCAAAGACATGCCTTTAGAACTTATTGAGATACCCGCAGGTAAACGCGGAAAGAATGCCGATATTAAACGCATTCTCGAAAAAGAAGGCGAACAAATGTTAGCGACTGTGGGTAAAGGGAATCGTATTGTCACTCTTGATATTCCTGGCGCTCGCTGGGATACGCCAAAACTTGCAGAACAACTTGATCGATGGAAGCTTGATGGTAGAAATGTCAGCTTATTAATTGGTGGCCCTGAAGGATTAGCACCTGCTTGTAAAGCTGCAGCTGAGCAAAGCTGGTCTTTATCTCCTTTAACAATGCCACACCCCCTTGTTCGTGTCGTGGTTGCAGAAAGCCTTTATCGAGCATGGAGTATTACGACAAACCATCCTTATCATCGTGAATAATCAATAAATTGGCGGGTCAGTAAGTGAAGTCAAATGGGATGAAGAGAAAAAAACGTACCCCGTTTCGAGATTATACTGCGGAATCAAAATTATTTATCCGCCGTGTGATCGTCGCATTTTCAGTAATTATCATATTAAGTGGTATTTTGGTTTTTAACCTCAATCACTTACAAATCGCTCGCCATGACGATTATCAAACACGTTCAAATGATAACCGAATTAAACTCGTCCCAATTGCACCTAGTCGTGGCATTATTTATGATCGCAAAGGGATCCCTCTTGCGCTTAATCGGACTATCTACCAGTTAGAAGTCGTACCTGAAAAGGTAACAAACTTACAAGAAACGCTTGAAAGTTTGAGAGAGGTTGTTGACTTAACTGATGAAGATATCGCAGCTTTTGAAAAAGAACGTAAGCGCTCTCGTCGATTTAGCTCTATTCCCTTAAAAACCACACTTAGCCAAGTGCAAGTTGCGCGTTTTGCTATCAATCAATATCGTTATCCGGGCTTAGAAATCAAAGGTTATCAACGCCGTTATTATCCTTATGGTTCAGCATTAACACATGTAATTGGTTATGTTGCAAAAATTAACGATAAAGATGTTGAACGACTTGATAAAGAAGGTTTGTCACCTAACTACGCCGCTACTCATGATATCGGTAAATTAGGTATTGAACGTTATTATGAGTCTGTATTACACGGAACAACGGGCTATGAAGAAGTTGAAGTCAATAGCCGTGGTCGCGTTATTCGCCAATTACATGAACAACCACCACAAGCAGGTAAAGATATTTACCTTACCGTTGATCTTGAATTACAGACCTATATTGAAACATTACTTACCACAAGCCGGGCTGCTGTTGTAGTGACTGATCCTCGCAATGGTGAAATTTTAGCCCTTGTATCAAACCCAAGTTATGATCCGAACTTATTTGTGGGCGGTATTTCTAATACTGATTATCAAGGATTACTAAATAATCCTGATAGACCACTAATAAATCGAACGACACAAGGCCTCTATCCTCCAGCTTCAACGGTTAAACCCTTTATGTCTGTTGCTGCATTAAGTGAAGGGGTTATCACCGCAAATACGACTATTCACGATCCTGGCTGGTGGCAACTTCCTGGCTCTGAAAAACGCTATCGTGACTGGAAACGCTGGGGGCATGGTAAACTCAATGTTACCAAGTCCATTGTTGAGTCTGCAGATACATTTTTCTATCAAGTTGCTTATGATATGGGAATCGATCGTATATCAACTTGGATGGGCCGATTTGGCTATGGCGAATACACCGGAATCGATCTATCCGAAGAGCGTAATGGCATCATGCCAACGCGTGAGTGGAAACAGCAACGTTATAAAAAACCTTGGTATCAAGGTGACACGATCCCTGTAGGGATTGGTCAAGGTTATTGGACCGCAACGCCAATTCAAATGGCAAAAGCTTTAATGACATTGATTAATGATGGTCAAGTTAAAACTCCTCACCTACTTTACGGTACGAAACTTGGTAATGAAATGTTGCCTTATATTGATACCGAAACCCGTCAAATTGGTGATATTAACTCTGGCTATTGGGAATTAGCAAAACATGGTATGTATGGCGTGGCTAACTTCCCTAATGGTACAGGTCGCCGAAGTTTTGCTGATGCTCCTTATAAAGTAGCAGCTAAATCAGGAACTGCGCAGGTGTTTAGTTATGAAACATACAATGCTAGCCAATTGGCTGAACATCTTCGTGACCACAAACTGATGATTGCCTTTGCGCCTTATGATGAGCCGACTGTTGCTATAGCAATTATTTTAGAAAATGGTGGTGCTGGCCCTTCTGTCGGTGATATTACAAGACAAATTCTTGACCACATTCTCCTAGGTGATAACAACACAGTGTTACCTGATTCGCCACCTGCTCCACGCGGTTCAGAGGAATAATCATTATGACTGAAAATAATAAGAAAAAATCCTTCTGGACTCGAGTCCATATCGACCCTTTATTCTTGCTCTGTATTATTGCTTTATTGGGATACAGCGCATTTATTATGTGGAGTGCAAGTGGCCAAGATCCAGAAATGATGCAGCGCAAATTAGGTCAGATTGGTATGGGTTTTATGATCATGATAGTCATGGCTCAAATTCCACCACGAGTCTATGAAAGCTGGGCTCCACATCTCTATTTCTTTTGCGTTATTTTGCTTATTCTTGTTGATGTCTTTGGTCAAATAAGTAAAGGTGCTCAACGTTGGCTAGATTTAGGTATTGTACGTTTCCAACCTTCAGAAATTGCTAAAATTGCCGTACCATTAATGGTAGCACGATTTATGAACCGAGATATCTGCCCGCCTACGTTGCGTAATACTGCTATTGCTTTGGTACTTATTTTTGTACCAACGTTATTAGTCGCAGCACAGCCAGATTTAGGAACATCCATTCTTGTCGCTGCATCGGGTTTATTTGTTCTTTTTCTCGCGGGAATGAGTTGGCGTCTTATCACTGTAGCCATAGTTCTTGTTGCTGCTTTTATCCCCATACTCTGGTTTTTCCTTATGCATGATTACCAACAAGCTAGGGTAATGATGCTACTTGACCCTGAATCTGATCCACTCGGCGCCGGATATCATATCATCCAATCTAAAATTGCCATTGGTTCTGGCGGATTACATGGAAAAGGATGGTTACAAGGCACGCAATCTCAATTAGAATTCTTACCAGAGCGCCATACAGACTTTATTTTTGCTGTATTGGCTGAAGAACTCGGATTAATTGGTGTTTTGATACTGCTAGCTCTTTATATACTCTTAATTGCGCGAGGCCTTTACCTTGCAACGAAAGCACAAAATACATTTGGTAGAGTAATGATTGGCGGACTAATGTTAATCTTCTTTGTCTATGTCTTTGTCAACATAGGAATGGTGAGTGGTATTCTTCCTGTTGTCGGTGTTCCGTTACCGCTAATGAGTTATGGAGGCTCTGCCCTAATTGTCTTGATGGCAGGATTTGGCATTGTTATGTCTATTCATACACACCGAAAACTATTATCGAAAAGTTTATAATGAGGTTTCTATGCGTCTGCAATGGGTTTTGGTAGGTATCAGTGCATTGCTACTTTCAGGATGTGTTGTTGATAAGCCGAACACAAATAAACAGCCTGCACCATTACCCAATGTGCCAGCTCAACGTGTTCTTGGTGCTGAACCTCGTTACGAGCCTTATCACCCAACAGCAAATCAAGATTACCGAAAAAATGGTATGATCTATCGTATTGTGACTGATCCCGCAAACTTTAGTGAGCGAGGAGAAGCTATTGTTTATGATAGCTTAGCTATGAGTCGTTTAACGACTATTGGTGAACGTGTCAATCCTTATGAATTTGCAGCCGCACATCCTACATTACCCATACCAAGTTATGTAAAAATCACAAACTTACTCAATGGGCGCACAATGGTTGTCAGGATCAATGACCGTGGCCCCTACGTCAACGGTAAACAAATCCAAGTCACTCCCGCTGTTTCTGATAGTTTGCGTTTAATGCCAACAACACCATTGCAAATTGAAGGAATTGTTGTCGATCAAAATGGCCATATGAGTGGTATTGGTACACATGGGGCTCAAATTGAGAAGAAAACAACAGCTTTACCCGAACGCCCTAATTTTAATGCTCAATCAACAACATCTACGCCATTAACAACATCAACACCTGCTAATATGCCTATTGAGCCACCAGCACAACCGGAAGCAAAAATTACAGCTCCAGCTCCAGCTCCAGCTCCAGCTCCAGCTCCAGCTCCAGCTCCAGCTCCAGTATTACTATCAAACTCCATAGCGCAAGGCTTTTATGTGCAAGTTGGCGCACTTAGTAATGAAAATAATGCTCAGTTTTGGCTCAATGATTTATTGTCATCATTTGGTACTCAAGGCGTGATTAATAAAACAGATGGACTATATAAGGTACAACTCGGCCCTTATTCCTCAAAAGATCAAGCCGAAGCAATAAAAAATAAGCTGAAACAAGTTAAAGATATCTCTGGGTTTATTATTACCCAATAAAGGTAAGATGACGTAAAATCCTTTTTATATCAGCAAATTCAAGCGTAGAATCGCCTGGTTTTGCTGATATTTTATTTATTAGCCCCTATTTTCCCCTGAATTTTCGGATTAAACAACAGAATGAAACAGACACTCCCAGCTAAATTACTAAGAACGAGCCTATTAAGTGCCACTTTTGCTTTATTGACAGTAACGCATCAAAGCTTGGCTGATGATTCACTAAAAACAATGATACCCGCTGTTCCTAATATCGAAGCCGAATCTTATATTCTTATTGATTATAATTCTGGGAAAGTGCTGGCTGAAATGAATGCCGATGTTCGTCGTGATCCTGCGAGTTTAACCAAAATGATGACCAGTTATGTTATTGGGCAATCTATTCGTGCAGGCAAAATTACTAATAACGATATCGTGCCAATTGGTGAAGAAGCATGGGCAACGGGCAATCCTATTTTTCGTGGCTCCTCTTTAATGTTTTTAAAACCTGGCGACCAAGTTACTGTCGCACAATTAACCCGTGGCATTAATTTGCAATCAGGTAATGATGCTTGTGTGGCAATGGCCTCTTATGTCGCCGGTAGCCAAGATACATTTGTCACCATGATGAATGATTACGTTAAACGTCTTGGTTTAAAAAACACCCAATTTCAAACAGTTCATGGACTTGATGCTCCTGGGCAATATAGCTCTGCTCGTGATATGGCGTTAATTGGTGCAGCATTAATTCGTGATGTACCTGACGAATATGCCATCTACAAAGAGAAAGAGTATACCTATAACAATATCCGCCAAACAAACCGAAATGGATTGTTATGGGATAGCAGTTTAAATGTGGATGGTATTAAAACAGGCCACACTTCCTCAGCAGGTTATAACTTAGTTGCCTCTGCAACTGAAGGTAATATGCGCTTAATTTCAGCTGTAATGGGTGGTCATTCATCTAAAGGTCGTGATGCTGAAAGTAAAAAACTGCTAACTTGGGGTTTTCGCTTTTTTGAAACAGTAAAACCACTACAAGTAGGTAAAGAGTTTGCAGCTGAACCAATTTGGTACGGTGAAACAGATAAAGTACAATTAGGCGTAGATAAAGATGTTTATTTAACTATTCCTCGTGGTCGATTAAAAGATTTAAAAGCAAGCTATATCCTTGATAATGTGGAATTACATGCCCCAGTCACTAAAAACCAAGTTGTTGGAACTATTAATTTCCAACTTGATGGGCAAATTATTGAGCAACGTCCACTCGTGGTGATGAATGAAGTAAAAGAAGGTGGCTTCTTTAGCCGCATTATCGATTACATCAAATTATTATTCTCACACTGGTTTGGCTAAGACTTGAAAAAGGTAAATGTGACCACATATAACTTACATATGAATATTGGCATAAACACACTTACCATTCCCCTATTTACCCTAATTACCAGTATCGCATTCCTTAATTATTAAGGAATGCGCTTTTTATTTGTCAAGATTAGGTGTAGATATAGATAATTAAAACAACAGTGTCTGTTGTCTTAAGGAATTACATTATGATGAAAACAAAATTAAATGAACTGTTAGAGTTCCCATGTTCTTTCACTTATAAAGTGATGGGTCATGCAAAACCAGAATTAGTGGATCAAGTCGTTGAAGTTATTCAACGCCACGCACCCGGTGATTATACTCCTTCTGTAAAACCAAGCAGTAAAGGCAATTACCATTCAGTTTCTATTACGATCAATGCAACCCATATCGATCAAGTAGAAACACTGTATAAAGAGTTAGGCGAGCTTGAACTCGTTCGTATGGTTCTGTAACCCTTTAATTTAAAAATGATGAATTTTCCAAAAGCGCCTTTTACTCAGGCGCTTTTTCTTATCTTAATTATGTTCCTTTTCCTCTCCTCTTCGGAAAAAAAACATCTCAATCTGGTAGTTCATTTACTGGGGCGTTATACTGCTCTTCACAATTACGCTACAAATGAAGATTTTCACGGTGCAAGACAAAACAATCATTATTCGCCAATTAGGTGTGAAACCCTACTTACCGGTTTCTGATTCTATGCATCAGTTTACGGAGAAACGGGAAAGTCACACGCCTGATGAAATATGGCTCGTTCAGCATGAACAAGTTTTTACTCAAGGCCAAGCAGGTAAAGCTGAACACTTATTAAACACAGGAACTATTCCTGTTATTCAATCTGATCGTGGTGGTCAGGTGACTTATCATGGCCCTGGTCAACAAGTCATGTATGTTTTAGTGGACTTAAAACGTAACCATATTGGTGTTCGACAACTAGTCACAGCACTTGAAAATACCGTTATTGATACGCTAGCGGAATTTAATGTAGAGGCCTATGCTCGCGCTGATGCACCGGGCGTATATGTGAAAGGCGATAAAATCTGTTCATTAGGGCTACGTATTCGTAAAGGTTGCTCCTTTCATGGTTTAGCCCTCAATATCGATATGGATTTATCACCTTTTTCACGAATAAATCCTTGTGGTTATTCTGATCTGAAAATGACACAGTTAATTGATTTTGCTCCTAATACGACAACGATACAGGTAGCACCATTATTAGTTAAGCATTTTTGTACACAACTAGGATTCCAACCACAGCAATAAAAATGCTATAATTTTTTTAACATTTGTCATTTTTTTTTAAAACCCTGATTACCTCAGTCACATCGTGTTAATCACTCTAGATAACTGGAACTGGCACAATTATGAGTAAACCTATTCAGATGGAACGCGGAGTTAAATATCGCGACGCCGATAAAATGGCACTTATTCCTGTTAAAACGGTCGCTACAGAACGTGAACAACTGCTACGCAAACCTGATTGGATGAAAATAAAGCTGCCCGCTGATTCAAGTAAAATTCAGGGCATCAAAGCGGCAATGCGTAAAAATGGTCTTCATTCTGTATGCGAAGAGGCATCTTGTCCTAACCTCGCAGAGTGTTTTAATCATGGAACAGCAACCTTTATGATCTTGGGCGCAATCTGTACACGCCGTTGCCCATTTTGTGATGTAGCACATGGCCGACCAAATGCTCCTGATCCACAAGAGCCAGAGAAACTCGCACAAACTATTAAAGATATGGGATTACGCTATGTCGTTATCACCTCAGTAGACCGTGATGACTTGCGTGATGGCGGTGCTCAGCATTTTGCAGATTGTATCTCCGCTATTCGTGCAAAGAATCCTACTATTCGTATTGAAACACTAGTACCTGATTTCCGTGGTCGTATGGATAAAGCACTTGAGATCCTTACAGACACTCCACCAGATGTCTTTAACCATAACTTAGAGAATGTACCTCGCGTTTATCGTCAAGTACGCCCTGGTGCTAACTATCAATGGTCATTAACGCTATTAGAACGCTTTAAACAAGCACACCCTGATATTCCAACAAAATCAGGCCTGATGGTAGGCCTTGGGGAAACCAACGAAGAAATTATTGACGTTATGCGTGATCTGCGCAAACATGGGGTAACGATGCTGACATTAGGGCAATATTTACAACCAAGTCGTCACCATCTTCCTGTTCAACGCTACGTCAGTCCTGACGAGTTTGAATATATGAAAGAACAAGCACTTGCAATGGGCTTTACCCATGCTGCTTGTGGGCCTTTTGTTCGCTCATCTTATCATGCCGACCTTCAAGCTCAGGGGATTGAGGTTAAATAACAATTAATCTCTTATGCTTAACATTGCAATTGCTGTATTTATAGGTGGTGGCTTAGGTAGCGTATTACGCTGGCTAATTAGCTACCGCCTAAATTCTATTTTTCCTCATTTTGCCACAGGCACCTTTGTTGCTAACGGCATTGGTGCATTTATTATTGCCTTTGGTATCGCTTGGTTTAGCAAAGCACCACATATTGATCCTATTTGGAAAATTATGCTGACAACAGGCTTTTGTGGCGGTCTGACAACTTTTTCAACCTTTTCAGTTGAAGTGGTTGCTCTCTTAACCGAAGGGAAAATTGGATGGGCATTAAGCACTATGGGGGCTAACTTAGCGGGTTCATTTTTAATGACAGCATTTGCATTTTGGTTATTACGTGAAATGTAATATTAGAGCCATAATAGCCTATTAAATAATAGGTTTAGTTCTAGAAATATAAACCCCGTTAAAAACGAGTTTGCTATATAAAATATAAAAACCCGTTAATAACGGGTTTTTACTGTCTCAAAGAAGTCGTTAATTAGATAGCGACAACGTTTGCAGCAGATGGCCCTTTCGCGCCGTCAGTAACTTCAAACTCTACTTTTTGACCTTCAGCAAGGGTTTTAAAGCCTTCTGATGTAATAGCGGAAAAGTGTACAAATACATCTTTGCTGCCATCTTCTGGAGTGATAAAACCAAAACCTTTAGTTTCGTTAAACCACTTAACGTTACCTTTTAATTTAGACATCAAGTTTACCTTTAAAATAGAAAATAAACGCAAGCGTTTTGCGTTGGCTATAGTAAAACAAAAATGATGATTCCCTGTCCACAGTCTAGATCACGAAACTCACATTTTTTTTCTACCAAATGATTAATATTCAGACAAATCCCATGACTTAACGCATAGTTCACTTAAGAAACAATACTTAATACTTACAATCTGAACTATTCATCAATCTCTACTTTTTCATATCGAAGTAACCAACGCTTAATATCTAATCCACCAGTGTAACCGACTAACTTACCGTTATGACCAATAACACGATGACAAGGAATAATTAAAGAAATCGGATTTCGTGAATTTGCCATTCCGACCGCCCTGCAATAATTGACTGAACCTAATGTAAGTGCCAATTTTTTATAACTCCAAATTTCACCATAAGGGATCGTTTGTAATGATGTCCAAACTCGACTTTGAAATTCTGTTCCTTTTGGCGCCAGTGGCACAGAAAAGGTGGTACGTTTACCCGCAAAATACTCTTTTAGTTGTTTTATGCATTGATTAATTACGGGGCTTGAATTCACAGCAACATCTTTGTCATTTACAAAATAGAGGCTGGTGATCCCTTTTTCATTGGCTGTAATAGAGATATAAGGTTTTGGGAAGCCAACAGGTGTATCGAGATAGTCTTGGTACATAATATTTTCTCTATTGATTTGTCTGTAACACTAAGAGTAAATCATGCTTGATTGATAAAGCAATCATCTAATTACTTGTATATCTAATAAAAATAGATCAATAACACGGTCAAAAAATAAAATTAGTGCGCTAACTGTTTAATTTTAATGATAATCATTATCAAAACACAAAAACACCATATATTGTGTGGTTGAAAATAAATAACTCTATATATAGTATTTAAATACTTCTCATTATGGATGTGAAAACAGACGCATCCATATTTTTATAAGGGTTATTTTTATGTCTGTTATCCTCTATACCAAACCGAATTGCGTTCAATGTAGTGCCACAGAACGCGCATTAAAACAGAAAAATATTCCGTTTGTTGCTGTTGATCTCACCCAAGATACACAAGCCTTAGCTCAAATAGTTTCTATGGGATATCGCCAAGTTCCCGTTGTTGTTCATGGTGACCAACATTGGTCAGGTTTCTGCCCTGATAAAATAAGGCAGATTACGCTCTAAAGGAGCTTTTCATGCAAACTGCACCGTTAATCTATTTTTCAAGTCGCTCGGAAAACTGCCATCGCTTTGTGCAAAAGCTTAATTTACAAGCGACTAGGATTATTGAGGATGAAATATTACTTGCAACACAACCATTCGTGTTGCTTTGCCCTACTTATGGTGGCGGCGGTACTAAAGGTGCAGTTCCTAAAGCGGTTATTCAGTTTTTAAATATTCCTGAAAATCGTCAATTAATACGCGGTGTTATTGCTTCTGGAAATACAAATTTTGGTGCAGCTTATGGATTGGCTGGCAACATCATTGCACAAAAATGCCAAATTCCTTTTTTATATCGATTTGAGCTATTAGGCACACCAGAAGATGTAAAACGTGTAAAAACTGGTTTAAGTACGTTTTGGTCAAACCTAGCAGACCACTGCGTTACGAGATAATTAACATGACACAACCAATAGAACAACTTGATTACCATGCCTTAAACGCCATGCTAAATCTGTATGATGAGCAAGGTAATATTCAGTTTGATAAAGACAAATTAGCGACACATCATTTTTTTCGCCAACATGTAAATCAAAACACGGTATTTTTTCATGATCTAAAAGAAAAACTCGAGTTTTTAGTACAACAACACTATTACGAAGCGCAAGTATTAGAACAATATGAATTTGCCTTTATCAAACAGCTATTCAAACATGCTTATAGCAAAAAATTTCGCTTTCAATCTTTTTTAGGCGCTTTTAAATACTATACCAGTTACACCTTAAAAACCTTTGATGGAGAGCGTTACCTTGAACGCTATGAAGATCGCGTCTGTATGGTAGCGCTTACTCTTGCTCAGGGTAATACCGACCTAGCCATTCATCTCGTTGATGAAATTATTAGTGGTCGTTTCCAACCCGCAACACCAACTTTCCTAAATTGTGGAAAACAGCAGCGTGGTGAATTGGTTTCCTGCTTTCTATTGCGTATAGAAGATAATATGGAATCTATCGGCCGATCGGTCAATTCCGCATTACAGCTCTCTAAACGTGGAGGTGGTGTCGCATTTCTACTCACTAATTTACGTGAAGCAGGCGCACCCATTAAACGTATAGAAAATCAATCCTCTGGCGTCGTTCCGGTTATGAAGATGCTTGAAGATGCGTTTTCCTATGCAAACCAATTAGGAGCAAGACAAGGTGCCGGTGCTGTTTATCTTCATGCTCACCATCCTGATATTTATCATTTTCTTGACACCAAAAGAGAAAATGCAGACGAAAAAGTTAGGATCAAAACCCTCTCTTTAGGTGTAGTGATCCCAGATATCACATTTGAATTAGCGAAACGCAATGAAGATATGTATCTATTCTCACCTTATGATGTAGAACGTGTTTATGGCGTACCTATGTCAGAAATCAGTGTTAGCGAAAAATACAGTGAGATGGTAAATAATGCACAAATACGTAAAAAGAAAATAAAAGCGAGAGAGTTCTTTCAAACATTAGCCGAAATTCAATTCGAGTCAGGCTATCCTTATATCATGTTTGAAGATGCGGTAAACCGTGCAAATCCTATCGCGGGTAGAATTAATATGAGCAATCTCTGCTCTGAAATTTTACAAGTCAACAGCGCGAGCGAATATCACCCAGACTTAAGCTATCGCCATATCGGTCATGATATCAGTTGTAACTTAGGCTCTATGAATATTGCTATGGCAATGGACTCTCCTAACTTTGCGCATACCGTTAGCACTGCAATTAGGGCATTAAGCAATGTCTCTGAAATGACGAAAATTGAGTCTGTTCCTTCTATTGAAAAAGGTAATCTCGCTTCTCATGCGATTGGTTTAGGGCAAATGAATTTACATGGCTATTTAGCGCGTGAAGGTATTTATTACGGCTCCGAAGAAGCATTAGATTTCACTAATATCTATTTTTATACCGTCACTTATTATGCGTTATTAGCTTCAAACCAATTAGCCATTGAAAAGAAACAACACTTTAAAGGTTTTGAGAACTCAAAATACGCAACAGGTGAATACTTTAATAAGTATGTATCACAACAATGGCTACCAAAAACACAAAAAGTCCACCAGTTGTTTAGTCAATCGAATATTCATATTCCTACACAAGAAGATTGGCAAACACTCAAGCAGTCTATTATGACACATGGGATCTACAACCAAAACTTACAAGCGATACCACCTACTGGATCCATTTCCTATATAAATCATTCCACATCAAGCATCCATCCTATTGCAGCCCCAATAGAAATTAGGAAAGAAGGCAAGATTGGACGAGTTTATTACCCAGCCCCATTTATGACTAATGAAAATCGCCAATATTATCAAGATGCGTATGAAATTGGTGCAGAAAAAATTATCGATACCTATGCAGAAGCTTCACAACATATCGATCAAGGCTTATCACTGACATTATTTTTTTCGGATGAAGCCACAACAAGAGATATTAACAAAGCACAAATCTATGCCTGGCGTAAAGGAATTAAAACCTTATATTACATTCGTATCCGACAATCCGCATTAGCAGGCACTGAAATAAAAGGCTGTGTTTCGTGCGCACTTTAATAATTACAATAAGGAGAACATAGCATGCCATCACCTTTATTAAGTCATGTTAATGCGATTAACTGGAATCGTATTGAAGATGAAAAAGATTTAGAGGTTTGGAACCGTTTAACCATGAATTTTTGGTTACCTGAAAAAATTCCACTCTCTAATGACATTCCTTCATGGAACACATTAACTCAAGCTGAAAAACAGCTCACTATTCGTGTTTTTACTGGGTTAACGTTACTGGACACTATCCAAAATACAGTAGGTGCGCCAACATTGATGCCCGATGCACTGACACCGCATGAAGAAGCTGTATTATCCAATATCTGTTTTATGGAAGCAGTTCATGCTCGCTCTTACAGTTCAATATTTTCCACACTCTGCTTAACAACAGATGTTGATGAGGCATATCGTTGGAGTGAGGAAAACCCTTATCTGCAAAAAAAGGCAGATATTATCCTGCGCTATTATCAAGACAGTGATCCTTTAAAGAAAAAAATTGCCAGCGTATTTTTAGAATCTTTTTTATTCTATTCTGGATTCTATTTACCTATGTATTGGTCAAGCAGAGGAAAATTAACCAATACAGCCGATTTAATTAGGCTCATTATTCGTGATGAAGCCGTTCATGGTTATTATATTGGTTATAAATTTCAAAATCAGTTATTAAATAAATCCGAATTAGAGAAGCAAGATATTAAAGATTTTGCATTCTCATTATTATTAGATTTATATGACAATGAAGTTAAATATACTGAAGATCTTTATGATACTGTTGGTTGGACTGAGGATGTAAAAAAATTCCTTCATTATAATGCAAATAAAGCATTAATGAATTTAGGTTATGAAGCATTATTCCCTGATGAAATAACAGATGTTAGTGCTGCAATCCTTTCATCATTATCACCAGATGCTAATGAAAATCACGATTTCTTTTCTGGTTCTGGTTCATCTTATGTTATTGGAAAAACCATTAATACTGAAGATGATGATTGGGATTTTTAATACAAAATAACACGATTAAATATATTAGAGGCAACAAAATACATTCAATTTAATTATATATTTTAATTTTAACGTAACACACTGAAAAATAACCATTATTTTTCAGTGTGCTTTTATTTGCTCAACAAACAACCTAATTGGTTGATTTTTACCGTTTGATTTATTCAAATAATCAATTTTTTACGAATGGTTTTAGCTTATTTAAAATATTCAAACCGATAATAAGCCAAAAATCATTACATTTACTAATGTATTGGGATTTTTTTTCATTTATTTTTTCCTTACTTTTTTCCTCAATTCAGTTATTTTATGCCCCTTTTTATTGATATCCTAATCAAAATAACAATGTCTTTAAAAACAATTATATTTCAGTAAGTTAAAAGAAACATTATCTTTTAATAAAAAAAATTTATTTCACTTTATTTAATTATTAATCATTATAAAAACAAAGGAAAAACACTCCTATTTTTTAGTTAATTATAATTAACATAGGGTTGTCAGATGCAATCATTGTGGTAGGGTAATTCCCTTACTAAAAATCTTATTTAGGAAAATAACAATACTGATTTAATTAAATTTAATTTATTCCTTTCATTATTTAAATAGGAAATAATATATTGCATGGCAATTAAACTCGAAGTAAAAAATCTCTATAAAGTATTTGGCGAGCACCCAAAACGAGCCTTTGAATTATTAAAATCTGGTATGAATAAAGATCAGATTTTTGATAAAACAGGTTTAACCGTAGGTGTTCAAAATGCAAATCTGGCAATTGAAGAAGGCGAAATATTTGTCATCATGGGATTATCTGGTTCAGGTAAATCCACCCTAGTCCGCCTTCTCAATCGTCTGATCTCTCCTACAAAGGGAGAGGTGCTTATTGATGGTGAAAATATTGCCACCATGTCTGATAAAGAATTACGGCAAGTTCGACGTAAAAAAATCAGTATGGTGTTTCAGTCATTCGCCTTAATGCCACATATGAATGTGCTTGATAACACAGCTTTCGGAATGGATCTCGCGGGATTAAGCAAAGACGAACGTTATAAAAAAGCGATGGATGCGTTAGAGCAAGTCAATCTTGGTAGTTATGCAAAATCATGGCCTGATGAGCTTTCTGGTGGGATGCGTCAACGTATTGGCCTTGCTCGCGCACTTGCCAATGATCCCGATATCTTGTTAATGGATGAGGCTTTTTCGGCACTTGATCCATTAATTCGCACTGAAATGCAAGATGAGTTATTGAGCTTACAAGGCGATAAACAACGTACTATTGTGTTTATTTCTCATGACCTCGATGAAGCCATGCGTATAGGTGATCGCATTGCCATTATGCAAGGCGGGGTTGTCGTTCAAATCGGCACACCTGATGAAATACTAAATAATCCGGCTAATGATTATGTACGCACATTCTTCCGTGGAGTTGATATTAGTCATGTATTTAGTGCAAAAGATATAGCCAAACGTCGCCCTGAAACCTTATTGCATGTTGCTCCTGGTTTCGGTCCTCGCTCAGCATTAAAAGTGCTTGAAGATGAAGATAGAAATTTTGGTTATCTCATTGAACGTGGTAGGAAGTTTATCGGTGTTGTTTCTGTGAATTCTCTCGAAGAAGCTCTAAAAAATAAACAACCTATTGAATCAGCCATTTTATCCGAACCTTGCGCTATTAATGGTGATACACCATTAAATGAGCTGATTTCTACTGTTGCACAATCTCCCTGTGCTATTCCTGTTATTGATGAAAAAAACCGTTATATAGGTTTAATTTCTAAAGGAATGTTACTACAAGCACTGGATAAGGAGACGCCAAATGAGTAATACAAAAAATCAAGATACGGTTTTGGATACAACGATCCAAGAAACCGCAACAAGCGAGACTACACAAGAGACAACCCATAGCGTAAATGATGATCCTTGGGCTACAACCGATACCAGTACAACAGAAAGTGATCCTTGGAGTAGTGCTGACAGTTCATCGGTAGATGCCGATCCATGGGGAGCTGGCAGTGGTAGTGATAATATTGATACATCATCCGCAGGAAGTGATTGGTTAGATGCAACACCTACTGATGTTACGCCAGATACTTTTAATCTTATGGATCCCTTTCACAATACACTGATCCCTTTGGATTCGTGGGTTACCGATGCAATTGACTGGATAGTGTTGCACTTTCGTCCTGTGTTCCAAGGTATTCGTGTCCCCGTTGATTTTGTGTTAAGTGGCTTTGAAAACTTCTTAACCTCAATGCCAGCACCAGTTGCCATTATTCTATTTTCACTGATTGCATGGCAACTTTCAGGCAAAGTGATGGGCATCACCTCGTTTATTTCATTGATATTGATTGGTGCGATTGGCGCTTGGTCTGAAGCAATGGTTACGCTTGCGTTAGTGCTGACCTCTTTACTGTTCTGTTTGATTATCGGCCTTCCCTTAGGAATATGGCTTGCGAATAGTGATAAAGCATCAAAAATTGTACGACCTTTGCTAGATGCCATGCAGACAACCCCTGCATTTGTTTACTTAGTGCCTATCGTAATGCTATTTGGGATTGGTAATGTGCCAGGTGTTGTAGTCACTATTATTTTTGCTTTGCCACCTATTGTGAGACTAACCATTTTAGGGATCAAACAAGTTCCTGAAGATTTAATTGAAGCAGCTCAATCGTTTGGGGCAAACCCACGACAAATGTTATTTAAAGTGCAATTACCTCTCGCCATGCCAACGATTATGGCTGGTGTAAACCAAACCTTGATGTTAGCACTTTCAATGGTTGTTATTGCGTCAATGATAGCCGTTGGTGGGTTAGGTCAAATGGTATTGCGTGGTATTGGTCGCCTTGATATGGGACTTGCTGCTGTAGGGGGTGCCGGTATTGTTATTCTCGCGATTATTCTTGACCGATTAACGCAATCATTAGGCCAGAATAGCCGCCATAAAGGCAACCGATGCTGGTATATGACAGGCCCTATTGGCTTAATTTGCCGACTATTTGGCAAAAAAGCATCGTAATAACTATTTTTAACATTAATTAAAAATCTATAAAGAACATCACGTTCAATCAATATAAGAAATAGAGGCGACAGTTCGCTGTCGCTATTTATCTCTTACCATCACAACAGAAGGAAAAACTATGCGTAATCCAGTTATCTGGGCAACCGTATTGTCCGCCACACTGATAAGCACCCAGTTATCCGCTGCTGATTTACCCGGAAAAGGGATTTCGGTTCAACCTGTGCAAAGTACGATTTCGGAAGAAACATTTCAAACCTTAATCGTCAACAAAGCACTCGAACAATTAGGCTACACAGTTCAACCGATCAAAGAAGTCGATTACAACGTTGCTTATTCTTCTATCGCCAATGGCGATGCCACTTTTATGGCGGTAAGTTGGGTTCCACTTCATAACTCACAATATGAAGCTGCGGGCGGCGACAACACCTTTTATCGCAAAGGTGATTATGTGGTTAATGCTGCTCAAGGTTATTTAATCGATAAGAAAACCGCTGAAAAATATAACATCACCAATATTGAGCAATTTAAAGATCCTAAAATCGCCAAACTCTTTGATGCCAATGGTGATGGTAAAGCCGATTTAACAGGTTGTAACCCTGGCTGGGGATGTGAAGAAGCTATCAATAATCACTTAAAAGCCTATGATTTAGAAAAATCGGTTACACATAACCAAGGTAACTACGCGGCTATGATGGCAGATACCATTACTCGCTACAAAGAAGGTAAACCTATTTTTTATTACACATGGACACCATATTGGATAAGTGATGTGTTAAAACCGGGTAAAGATGTTGTTTGGTTACAAGTGCCATTTTCATCTTTACCTGGTGATGATAAAACAGACACCACATTAGCAAATGGTAAAAACTATGGTTTCCCACCAAGTACCATGCATATTGCAGCAAATAAAAAGTGGGCTGAAGAAAATCCTGCGGCTGCAAAACTCTTTGAAGTCATGAAAGTATCTGTTGCCGATATCAATGCGCAAAACTTACGTATGCATAATGGCCAAAAATCACAAGCAGATATTGAACGTCATGCAAATGCGTGGATCAAAGCCCATCAAAAAACTTTTGATGGTTGGATTGAACAAGCTCAAGCAGCTGCAAAATAATCAATAAATAATCTTAATTTAAGATTATCACAAAACAGGTCACACTCTTGTGTGCCTGTTTTTGTTTATAAAAAACTAAATTTATATGTAATTAAGCAAAATAAGTTTATATAAAAATTAAGAGATCCTAATACAACTTTATTATTAAGATTATTCTTTTTATTAATGGTAGAGATATCCCTGTCTTTCATTCTCTCATTTGTTCAATTATGATTATTCCTTTCTCCAGTTGCCATTTTGGCATTCTCATTTTGATATTTATTATTTTTAAATAAGGAATAAACTGTGTCTTACACTAACAAACCAGTACCTGAAGAAATTAAACGTTGGAACTGGGGTGCTTTCATGTTTAATATTATTTGGGGTTTTGGTAATAAATCCTATCTTCCATTATTAGTACTTGTTCCTTTACTTAATCTTGTTTGGCTCTTTGTCTGTGGTATTAAAGGAAATGAATGGGCTTGGAAAAATGGTGATTACGATTCTGTTGAAACCTTTATGAAAGTGCAAGAAACATGGAATAGAGCGGGATTTATTTACTTTATTATTAGCATCATTATGGCAGTTCTTTTCTTTATTTTCTTCTTCACCACCATGATGGCAATGATCGCAACTTCTGCATCATACGGTTATTAATTCAATATATTGAGTATTGAACTCTTAATGACAATAAACCCCATAATATCTATGGGGTTTATTTGTTTAAGCGACCAAAAACCGCATTTTTTATTTTCAGTAATATTAGAAACGTTTTACCACAGTAAATCGATAATCACGCCCTACACCTGAAACTGATTCACCTAAATAAGGGTAGTAATCACGGTTAAATAAATTTGCGACAGTAAAACGAACCTCAGTATTATCTATAAAAGAAGGTTCCCAATTCGCAAATAAACCGTGGATTGCATAGCCTTTACTTTTTGGTAATGACCAATAGGTAGCATCAGGATCGGCATCCATTGGTGAACGGCGTTGAGCACCAATAAAATCACCCGTCCATCCCATATTGACATTAATACTTGGTACTTTTACACCGAGGGTGGCATGTAAAGCATCAGGCTGGATCTCCGCAATCCATGTTTTTTGACCAAACCACGGATCACGCGGTGATTGGTCACGTTTTCCTTTCATTGTGGAATACGCTAAACGACCGAATACATTAGGGCTATCATAAAAGGCTTCAATTTCCAGTCCTTGTATATGATAGCCAGGTAAATTACGGTAGTTACCGATTGATGGTGGACAATTTCCATTATGTCCATCCACCTTTTGGCTTTCACAATAAACACCTCGACGACGGAAGATTTCGTCTTTACCACGAGTATCAAACAGTGTTGTTCTTAACTGTAGTTGATCTTCTTGTTGAATAACACTTTCAAAGTCTGCAATTGCGCCAATTCGTGTCGCTCTTACCGTTTCTTTATCTAGATGGCGGCTCGTGCCTGTTAAGCTAGAAATACTTCCCTGTACTTCATATTGCTCATCAATCAATGGTGCTCGCCATGTATAGGTTAAATCACCAAAGAATCTGAAATTCTTGTTCATTTTCCATAATAAACCTAAATGAGGTGTTGCCCCACTATAAGTTACATCAGAGTAATCATGACCATAATAGGGATCAGGATCTTGATAGGTAATAGCTCGGCTTCCCTTACCTTGATTTTTAACGATATCGTAACGAACACCCGGTGTTATCGTCAGATTTCTATAACTCATCGAGTCTTGAAGATAGAAACTGGTTGTCGTTTGCGTACCTTCTGGCATATAAGGAGGTGCATAATATCCATAGTTATAATTTGGATTTTTAGCTTTATCGCGTGTAAACATTAAGACATCGCGATCATTACGATGCCAACGTGTTCCCACTAATACCTTATGCTCTAAAGCACCTTGCATAACAGTGCTTTCATTTTTAATTTCAATTTGATGATTTCGATAATCTACCCAACTTTGATTTCCCATACTGCTACTAAAATAGGAGCTAGCTGTCTCTGGACGACTATCGTTTTGTTTGGTTTTTGAATAACCGTAAGTCAGTGTTAAATTAATTAAATCAGAATCAACTGGCTGAATATTCCATTTCACACTGAAGGTGTCATCTTTTTGGTCACGATAAACTAATTTACGTTTCATCGCTGCATCAAAGCCATATTTATCTACGTCAGCTTGGCTAGGTTTAGCTAATTCATCACGTTTAGCAGCCCAAGGTGTCCAGCCATCACTTTCTGATCGTGATGCTGATAACGTTAATGTTTGTGCTTCAGTTAGATAGATATTGGTTTTGATTAAAAAAGAATCTTGATCGGATTGTGAATAGCCAAATTTAGTTCCATCAGGTCGTCGTAAATCATCACTTTCACGACGGTTAAAATAGAATAACCCGTCTGCTTGCCCATCAAGTAATTTACCGTATACCGCACCACTATAACGATTTTGTCTATCATTCGTATGGTGACCATATTTTAAAAACATCCCAATATTCTGATCGGGTAATAATAAGTCATCAGGATCTTTGGTTTCAATTCTTACCGAACCACCAAATCCACCATTACCTTGAGTAATATTATGAGGGCCTTTATCAACATCAAGACGACGTATTAATTCGGGATCAATAAAAATTGAACCTTGGCGATATTTTTCAAAAGTTTTGGGTGTACCATCAAGTGTGATTTTAATATCTTCAGGATTACCCATCCCCCAGATATTTAATGTTTGGCCACCAGGTCTTGGTGAGCCAGATGATGAAATTCCCGGTAACTTATCCACCAGCTCTGCAATATTATTAGGCTGAATTCGGTCGATGTCTTTTAATGTCAGAACCGTACTTCCTGCATCAACACTCGAATTGAGTTCACCTGATACGTAGATAGGTTCAATAATAATTTTTTCACGCAATTTAGGTTGCGCTGGGCTCTCTGATTTTGTGGATACCGTTATTTCTGGTTTAACACTTTCAGCCGCATAGCTATTTAACGAAGTGAGTGAAGTCAATAATAATGCAATCGCTGATGATGAAAATGAAAATATCCCAATTCCCTGACGATAAACATCATTTTTTGCTAAGAAATGGATCATAATAGTAGTATCTTTTGTATGGTTATAAGTTTGATAGATGATTAGAGCTGTAGTTAACAGCGCCAATTATGATAATGATAATAATTATCATTATCTAGTTTTTTTGCACTTATCGCTCAATACAGATAACTACACTATTGATACATTCTTGTTGGATTTAAATCTTATCTAAAATAATATTTACAATAAATTAAACTAATTTCATTAGTTATTATCAGGTATTTAATATCCCTTATTTTCATTCCACTTATATCATTCTCTAATTGTAACTACGTATATATCACTAAAGAAAATTTAATCATTTTTGAAATAAAAAGAATAAAACAGATACGGAACAGTCTGATAATTACAATTTTGCGTCTCTAACTTTCTCTTTATTTTGAAAGCTAAATAATTATTAACTCAAGTAAATTTTAGGTATTTGTTTTATATTTAAATCGTAAATCAATTAAGCCATTGAAATAAAGATATTCAATGAGATAAAAATCAGCTAATAATAAAATTATATTATGAGGTAATATACGCACTTTTGAACACAAGGATGCGTCATGACAATTTATGACCTAAAACCCAAATTTCAATCTCTATTGCGCCCTTATGTAGAATGGTTATTCACAAAAGGGATCACTGCAAATCAGGTCACGCTTTCTGCCCTACTATTATCCATTGTCGTTGGTGGATTACTTTTGCTTTATCCTTATCCTCATTTATTTTTATTACTCCCTATTGTCCTCTTTTTTCGTATGGCGCTTAATGCTATCGATGGCATGCTGGCACGAGAACATAATCAAAAAAGTGCGCTTGGTGCAATATTAAATGAAGCCAGTGATGTTATTTCAGATATTGCGCTTTATCTCCCTTTTGCCTTTATTTTTCCACAAGCCTACTGGTGGATCATGCTGGCACTTTTTTTAATGATAATGACTGAGTTCTTAGGGGTTCTTGCCCAAACAATTGATGCTACTCGTCGTTATGATGGCCCAATGGGAAAAAGTGATAGAGCCTTTATTTTCGGTACTATAGCCTTTTTTATCGGATTATTCCCCTCGCTGACATCATCAGAAAACACGCATTATCTTTTTATTATTATTAATTTATTACTATTGTTGACTTGTTATCACCGAATTCATCGCGCACTAAAAGAAGCAACGATGACAGATAAAGATAAGGATACATCGTTATGAATCAACAACCGCAATATCAAACTCAAAGGAGTATGATTGAGTCTGAATTTACCACCAGCGATAAAACACCGTTGTATTATCGCCATTGGCCAGCTCAAATTACCACTGAGCCCAAAGCAATTATTTTATTTCATCGGGGTCACGAACACTCAGGCCGAGTTTCTCATCTAGTTGATGAATTAGATCTTCCTGATTTCTCAATGTTTGCTTGGGATGCTCGTGGGCATGGTAAGAATGAAGGTGCTCGCGGTTATAGCCCATCAATGGGAACATCAATAAAAGATATCGATGAGTTCGTCCGCTATGTTGCATCTAACTATAATATTCCGATGGAGAACATTCTTGTTGTTGGCCAAAGTGTAGGCGCTGTTTTAGTCTCAGGTTGGGTGCATGATTACGCGCCAAAAATTCGCGGTATGGTATTAGCTTCCCCTGCATTTAAAGTAAAATTATATGTTCCTTTTGCACGTACAGGCCTTGCCTTGATGCAAAAAATTTGCGGACTTTTTTATGTCAATTCCTATGTAAAAGCTAAATATTTAACTCATGATCAAAGCCGTATCGACTCTTTTAATCAAGACTCGCTAATCACTCGTCCTATTGCCGTTAATATTTTATTAGAACTTTATAAAACAGCCGATCGTGTAGTTGAAGATGCAAATGCCATTACCTTACCAACACAATTATTTATTTCGGGTAATGATCATGTTGTTCACGCAAAACCCCAGCATCTTTTCTATGAGCGTTTAAATACCTCTATAAAAGAAAAGCATGTTTTACCCGGTTTTTACCACGACACCTTGGGCGAGAAAGACAGAGCAATTCCCATCAATAAAATGCGTCACTTTATTGAAACGTTGTTTGCACAACCACTTTATCAACATGATTATCAAAATGAAGATATATGGAGCCATAGTGCTGATGTTTATCGTGCATTACAAACACCACTTCCTCAATTTTGCCCCAAAAGACTCTATTACAAAGTACTTAGTCGTTCGATGAGCACGTTAGGTAAAGCATCTGAAGGTGTAGCACTCGGTTACGATAAAGGTTTTGATTCTGGATCGACACTTGATTATGTCTATCGCAATCAACCACAAGGAAAAGGCTTATTTGGTCGTATCGTTGATAAACAGTATTTGAATAGTATTGGTTGGCAAGGTATTCGCCAACGTAAAATCAATATTGAAAATACAATTCGATACGCTATTCGCCAATTAACACAAAATAATATGCCAGTACATATTATGGATATTGCTGCGGGGCAAGGTCGCTATCTTTTTGATGCGGTTAATGACTATGGTAAAGTTGATTCAATTTTAATGCGTGACTATAGCCCGATTAACGTTGAACAAGGCCGAATTGCCATTAAAGAACGCCATTTAGAAGACAAAGTGCGTTTTGAAGAAGGTAACGCTTTTGATACCGAAAGCTTGAGTACTATATCACCTTCACCAACGTTAGGGATAGTAAGCGGACTTTATGAATTATTTCCTGAAAATCATCTACTAAAAGCATCTTTAAAAGGGTTATCACAAGCGATCCCAAGTGGAGGGTTACTGATTTACACCTGCCAACCTTGGCACCCTCAACTTGAAATGATTGCCCGTGTATTACCTAGCCACCAAGATGGTCAACCGTGGATCATGCGTTGTCGCAGTCAAGGTGAAATGGATGCATTAGTGGATGAAGCGGGTTTTGAAAAGCTCGATCAACAAATTGATCACTGGGGTATTTTTAGTGTATCGATAGCAAAACGTCGCTAATAAAGTACGCCATGGACAAATGAACTATCGCTATATGGCAACATATAGCGATAATTTTAAGCAAACTGCAAAAATAGAAAAACAATAAACAAAGAAAGGAATTTAGTATGGAGGGAACTCAACGCTCTCAAATAACATCATCAAGAAAAAGTATCTGGCTTGCTGGAATTGTATGGCTGTTATTTCTAGCCCCTTTTTTCTATTTAACTTATATGCAAGTCAATACTTACACTTCTACTTTATCTGATGTTCCTTCTTTTGTTTATTCGTGGGAAAACGCTATTCCCTTTTTACCGTGGACAATCATTCCTTATTGGAGTGTGAATATTGCCTATGGTATTTCTCTAATTATATGTACAACATTAAGAGAGCAATTTATACATGGATTACGTTTAATTGTTGCCTCTCTTATAGCCTGCTCAGGTTTTTTATTATTCCCTTTAAAATTTAGCTTTATTCGCCCAACAACAGAGGGATTTTCTGGTTGGTTATTTACTCAATTAGAAGGCTTCGATTTACCTTATAACCAAGCTCCTTCTTTACACATTATTTTATTGTGGATTATTTGGTTACGTTTCCGTGCCCATACGCCTAAATCGTGGCAATGGTTTTTAAATCTATGGTCATTGTTAATTGCTATTTCCGTACTCACAACATGGCAACATCATTTTATTGATATTATTACCGGCTTTGGTGTTGGCGTATTTATTTGCTATTTATTACCAATAAGTTCGCGTTGGAAATGGCATTTTACTGGCAGTAAACGCAGTTTACGTATTAGTAAAAACTATGCGTTATCTGCAATGGTGTTTTATCTATTATCTTTTGGTCTGCAAGGGTTCTTTTGGATCTTTCTATGGCCAGCAATTACATTAACTTTTGTGACTTTGGGCTATTTAGGCGCTGGTGCTTCTATTTTTCAAAAAAATACACAAGGTAAAATTCCACTTTCTGCACAGATAATCCTATTACCTTATCGCTTCTTTGCATGGTGTACTTATCGTTATTATTTAAAGCGGTGCCAAATACCGAGTTTAGTCACTGAAGGCATTTTATTAGGTGGGCGCCCTCTTTATGAAGTCGACGCTAATGCGGTATTTGATTTAACTTGTGAATGGCCAAGAAATAAGTTTAGTCAAAATAAGTTTTATTTAGCACAGCCTCAAATCGATTTATTGCCTTTATCTCCAGATGATATTAACAAAGCAATGTTATCAATGGAGCAACTAAATCAAGCGGGTACTGTTTATATTCATTGCAAGCTAGGCTATTCGCGTAGTGCTACCGTTGTTGTTGCTTGGTTGGTTTATAATGGCACAGTAGCAACGTTAGAAGATGCGATAAAAAAAGTCTCTCAAGCTCGTCCTCAAGTTATTTTAAATCCCGAAACACGAGAGGCACTACAAATTTGGTATTCACATTTTCAGCACATTAAATAACGAGACAACCATGTTAACAACTAAAACTAGCGGTAAAGTCATTATCTCTTTAACACAAAGTTGGCGTTATTTGCTGTTTTTATCGCTTTTTCCTTATTTGAGTACATGGCCTATATTTAGCCTCCACTTTCATCATCAACTGACTTTTTTTGTTGCTTCTTTTTTATTTTTATTTACCCAATACTTTCTTTTTCGTTTATGGCTTGATAGTCACTTTTTTCAAGCACTGTATCGCTATCAAGATGATGTTAGCTTTGATAAAAGCCTTTCTACACTATTTCCTAAACGCCCCCAAAAACAGACAATGGAAACCCGTTGGTTAGGGACTAAGCGTCTATTCTCTTTTGCAATAATTGGAATTTCAATTCAATGGATATGGTGTTTGGCAATGCTCTTTTTTACGCTTTTTAGTAATTAAAATGCTTAAGTGATAACTTTATTTAGCATATAAAACAATATGTTATAACAATTAAACATAAGGATTTATATCAAATTAATTGAATATTTCTATCACAGTAATTCTTTTCTCAAAAAAATGACTCATGTTACTATCATTTACCTTACAAATTATTTGTTATGAGTATTATGGAAAACACCGCACCACAAACGTCACTTAGTAAAGGCCTTATTTTGCTAATGGCCGTTGCTACAGGCATGGTTGTTGCCAGTAACTACTACGCACAACCTCTACTTGACTCTATCGCAAATTATTTTCATATATCAGCGACTTTAGCCGGATTTATTGTCACCACGGCGCAACTCAGTTATGCCGTAGGACTGATGTTATTAGTCCCTTTGGGCGATATTTTTGAACGCCGTTCACTCATTATTACCATGACATTAATTTCTGCCAGTGGGCTATTAATTACGGCGATGGCAACAAATATTTGGGTGATGTTAATAGGTACCGCACTCTCTGGTATGTTCTCTGTTGTCGCTCAAATTCTGGTTCCTTTTGCAGCCACTCTAGCCGCACCATACCAACGAGGAAAAGCCGTTGGCACGATTATGAGTGGCCTTTTGTTGGGTATTTTACTGGCTAGAACAGTGTCTGGGCTGATGGCGTCATTTACAAATTGGCAAGGTATTTTCTGGGTCGCTAGTGTTTTTCTAACAATCTTAGCTATTACGTTATGGCGTTGTTTACCCACGTATAAAAGTCAAACAGACTTAAATTACTTTCAGTTATTAGGTTCTATCTTCAAATTATTTGTTACAACCCCTGTACTTCGAACTCGTTCATTAATTGGAGCACTGATTTTTGCCCACTTTGGCTTATTGTGGACATCGATGGCCTTTTTGCTGGCAGCAGATCCGTTTAACTACTCTGATGCAGTTATTGGATTGTTTGGTCTTGTAGGTGCTGCGGGCGCATTAATGGCAGGAAAAGCAGGCGTATTAGTCGATAAAGGGAAAGGCAAGAAAACCACCACAATAGGGTTAATTATCCTCTTTCTGTCTTGGGGTTTTATTATTATCGCGCCTTATTATCACTGGGTTGGGCTCATCAGCTTTATTATTGGCGTTGTCCTGCTAGACTTAGCTGTTCAGGGTGTACATGTCACGAATCAAAGCACCATTTATCGTATTTTACCTGATGCTAGAAACCGCCTAACTGCAGCATATATGACAAGCTATTTTATTGGTGGGGCATTAGGCTCTTTATTATCAGGTTATGCCTATCATCAATATGGGTGGATGGGCGTTTCTATTGCTGGACTGGCCATTGGCATTATCGGTCTTATTGTTTGGTTATTAGGTTATAAAAATGATCCAATAATCCATGCTGAATAATTTTTAGACCCAAGGATGGGTTATATTATTCCTACAATCCCACTCTAATCAGAATAAAATGTGAATGTTTTAACAGCGTGATTACTATTGATGTATATCATCATCCCATTCTTTATTAAGAAAATTATATCAATCTTATCAATAAAGCACTGTATAAATAATTTCAACTAGGTATTATCTATATAGTAACCATTGGTGATTAAAATAAATTTATTACGTGTTTTATCGTAAAAAACGATCCGTTTTTTCGCAAATAGACTACTATTCATTGTCAGATAAGTGATAAATTGATTTTATTAACTTATTGCAAAGAGATAAGTACCTATCCTTTTTTTTGTGTTATCATTCAAAAAATTTATGAATCAGGTAACATAATCAAAAAAACATAGTGACTATAAATAATAAAAATTGCTAAATTGTGTGTTTAATATACCATTTAACATGTTGATAACAGCATTATCCTAATTTTCGAAACTAACAAGGTGTCTAAAAATGGAAAGCTCATTTACGCCAACAGAAGAATTACTAAACACTCGCGCTACACAACAGAAATCGCTTAACAAAGATATCCCTTATCAAGAAATTTTGTTAACTCGCCTTTCTATGCATGTTCAAAGCAAACTTCTTGAAAGTCGTAATAATATGTTGAAGTCTCAGGGTATTAACGAGACGTTATTTATGGCACTAATGATTTTAGATACGACAGAAAATCGAAGTATTCAACCTTCAGAGCTAAGTGCTGCACTGGGCTCTTCAAGAACAAATGCAACACGTATTGCTGATGAACTTGAAAAACAAGGTTGGATTGAGCGCCGTGAAAGTCATAATGACCGTCGTTGTTTGCATCTTCACTTAACAGATGCTGGTGAAGAATTTTTAAATAGCTTGTTACCTCCACAGCATCAATGTTTAAAACAAATCTGGTCTATTTTAGATCAACAGGAACAAAAACAGCTTGAAACGCTAATGCGTAAGTTGTTATTACAACTGGATACTTTGGCTGAAAAAGGGTGTGAATAAGCCATATAATAAATAGTTTTATTGATCTAATCCTATTTACGCCATAAATCGGCAAACATACTTACCCATTAGCATTTATAATTTACCTTCACGCTAATAATTATTCTAAGATTGACTTTATAATTATGTTTCCAGTTTCAATACTGGAAACATATCTAATGATGTTTTTCTGGTTTTATGGAGATCTTCTAAATGAGTGTTAATGAGGAAAATACCCCCCCTCAGGCTCCCATTCGCAATAAAAAACGAACTCGCCGAAATGTTCTACTGTTGCTAACTATTCTATTTATTTTTGCTGGGGTGGCTTACGCCGCTTATTGGTTTATTGTGTTAAGACATCATGAAACAACTGATAATGCTTATGTCACAGGCAATCAAATCATGATTATGCCGCAAATTTCTGGTTCTGTTACCACCGTTTATGTTGATAACACCGATTTTGTGAAAGCGGGTGACCCTTTAGTTTTATTAGATTCAAGTGATGAAAAACTGGCTTTAGAAAAAGCAAAAACCGCATTAGCGAATAGTGTTCGTCAAATGCATCAACAAATCATTAATGGTCGCCAATTAAAAGCAAACATCGTTTTGCGCGAAACCGAGCTGACTAAATTACAAAATGACCTTCGCCGCCGTGAAGTTTTAGGCGAACGCAATGTGATTGGTAAAGAAGAACTTCAACACGCCAGAGAAGCTGTTTCCACTGCAAGGGCTGCTTTAGAAGTTGCTAAAGAACAATACAATGCTAATCAAGCGATTATCTTAAATACACCAATTACACAGCAACCTTCTGTTTTACAAGCATCAACCGATGTTCGTAATGCATGGCTCGCTTTAGAACGCACTAAAATTTTAAGTCCAACAGATGGTTATGTTTCACGTCGTAGCGTTCAAGTAGGTGCACAAGTCGCACCGGGTAAACCTTTAATGGCTATTGTTCCCGTAACAGGTATGTGGATTGATGCCAATTTTAAAGAAACCCAGCTCGCTAATATGCGTATCGGCCAACCAGCAAAAATCACAACTGACTTTTATGGTAAAAAAGTGATTTATCATGGCACTGTATTAGGTTTAGATATGGGAACCGGAAGTGCTTTTTCATTATTACCAGCTCAAAATGCTAGTGGTAACTGGATAAAAGTTGTTCAGCGCTTACCTGTTCGTATTTCGTTAGATGAAAAAGAATTAGCAGAAAAACCACTGCGTATTGGTCTTTCTTCTGAAGTTACCGTTGATACGATTAACCTCGATGGAAAAGTATTATCACACAGCGAACGCCAAGTACCTGCGTATCATACTGATGCATTAACTATTGATATGTCAGCGATTAATGAACTGATCAATGAAATTATTGAACAGAATGCGGGACAATAAAGGCGAGGTGTAAAGGTGATTAAAGAGCCATTACAAGGAGGAAAACTTGCCTTAATGACCATCGCCCTTGCGTTGGCTACCTTTATGCAAGTTCTCGATTCTACAATCGCTAACGTTGCTATTCCAACAATTGCAGGAAACTTAGGTGCCTCTAACTCACAAGGTACTTGGGTTATTACCTCTTTTGGTGTAGCAAATGCTATTTCTATCCCAATTACAGGTTGGTTAGCAAAACGCATTGGTGAAGTTCGACTCTTTATGTGGTCAACGGCACTTTTTGCATTAACATCTTGGCTTTGTGGTATTTCACAAAGTCTTGAAATGCTGATTTTCTTTCGTGTGCTTCAAGGGTTGGTCGCTGGGCCACTAATTCCTTTATCACAAAGTTTATTATTGAATAACTATCCACCAGCTAAGCGAAATATGGCACTTGCGCTATGGTCAGTGACCATTGTTGTAGCGCCAATTTTAGGCCCCATTTTAGGTGGCTATATTAGTGATAACTACCATTGGGGATGGATATTCTTTATTAACGTTCCATTTGGTGTGTTGATTATTATGTGTATATCAAACACCTTAGCTGGGCGAGAAACAAAAACCGAAATTAAACCAATTGATACCATTGGTCTTGTTTTGCTTGTTGTTGGTATAGGTGCTTTACAAATCATGCTCGATCAAGGTAAAGAGCTTGATTGGTTTAACTCAACAGAAATTATTGTACTCACCATTGTGGCGGTTGTTGCCCTTAGCTTTTTAATTGTGTGGGAGCTTACAGACGATCATCCAGTAATAGATCTTTCACTCTTTAAAAGTCGAAACTTTACCATTGGGTGTGTCACACTCAGCCTCGCTTATATGATCTATTTCGGTACCATCGTTTTACTGCCACTGCTTTTACAAGAAGTCTTTGGCTATACAGCAACATGGGCGGGATTAGCATCAGCATCGGTAGGTTTATTGCCTTTAATTATCACACCGATTATAGGTAAGTTTGGTGGTAAAGTGGATTTACGCTATATCATCAGCTTTAGCTTTATTATGTTTTCTGTGTGTTTTTATTGGCGAGCTTATACCTTCGAACCAGGAATGGATTTTGCCACTGTGGCATGGCCTCAATTCTGGCAAGGTTTAGCGGTTGCGTGTTTCTTTATGCCATTAACAACAATGACATTATCTGGGTTACCCCCAGAAAAAATGGCATCAGCATCAAGTCTTTCGAATTTCTTAAGAACATTAGCAGGGGCAATTGGTGCATCGTTAACTACTACAATTTGGACACAAAGAGAATCACTTCACCATGAAACCTTTGTAGAAAAAATTAATCCACTTGATCCTGATTCACAAATGGCATTCCAGCAAATGAATGATCTTGGTCTTTCAAATGAACAAGCATCTGCCTATTTAGCGAAAACCATTACAGAACAAGGATTAATTATTTCAGCCAATGAGATTTTCTGGTTAGCAGCGGGCATTTTCCTTATCATGATGATTGTGGTTTGGTTTGCTAAACCACCATTCTCTCCAGGAAAATAATGCGATTCATGTAGAGCTTATATATAAAAAAACCGCTTAAATCACAATGACTAAGCGGTTTTTTATCATTCTTTATTTAAAACCATAAAGCAATTAGCCTTGGTGCTGACGCCACCATTCTGCTAATAATACACCTGAAGCTACAGAAACATTTAAGCTCTCTACGTGTCCTGTTCCGCCGATGTAAATACTCATATCACCTTGATTTAAAGTGCTTTCACTTAAGCCATCTTTCTCTTGACCTAGGATAAGCACCATTTTTGCTGGTAATTGTGCTTTTGATAATGGCACACTGCCTTTATGACTTGATGTTGCCACCAGCGTATAACCCGCTTTTTTAAATTTATCTAAAGTTTGAGCAAAGTTATCAGCATCAATACCTTGGATATATTCAGCACCACCTTCTGCGGTACGAACAGCCGCACCAGATTCTAATACAGCAGAATCAGGAGAGATAACCCCTTTTACGCCAAAGTGCGCGCAACTACGCATAATTGCACCTACGTTATGTGGATTACCTACATCTTCCAGTGCTAATACACAATCACTCTCAGGCGCATCTTTCAGGTAAGTTTCTGCATCATGACCAACACGCTTTTTAATTAAGAAGCATACGCCACCATGGTGATCGGTACGGGCGGCTTTGACCATCTCTTCTTCTTCAACAACGTGATAGGCCTTGCGATTTGCAGCCATCCATTTTAATGCATCACGAAAACGTGGCGTAACATCTTGTAAAAACCAAGCTCGAACAATCGCATCAGGACGGTTTTTAAACATTGCCTGACAGGCATTTTCACCATAAATACGCGTTTCTTCTAAGCGCTGACGACGAAGTTGTTCAGGATCGATTTGGCTCTTACCAGTAATGCCATCGTGCTCTTTTATTGCCTCTTCACCAGCAGGGCGAGAAACGGTTTTCCATGGAGAAAAACCTCCGCCTTCGCTATCGCGAGAAGGCTTTGATTCATTACGTGATGCGCCACGCCCTGAAGGCTTACCTGCACCGCGGTCATCACGACGAGAAAATTTGTTATCACCACGTCTGTTATCGCGATTTTTATCGTCACGGCTATCACCGCGTCTGTTATCACGATTTTTGTCGTCACGGTTATCACCGCGTCTGTTGTCACGACTGTCACCACGACCATTTTCAGGACGACGGGATGGTTTTTTAGGTTTATTATCGGCATTGTCCTCACTACGGACATACATCACTTTTACTTTGCCGTTTTTACCTTCATAAGAATCGTTCATTTGTCTCTCCAACTGCAATAGGGGCGCAGATTACATGATAGTTTAGCAACTGTCACCGAGAGAATCACGCATAGGAATCGATAAACTAATCAGGATCAATTGATAATTAAATTCATCATAGATATAACCAATATATCAATATGATTTTTATGAAAAAAAAGTGCTGAATAGTTTGTTTGTTTTTAACATGATAAAATCCATTTCTTTTTTATTAGTGTTGGTTTATTTGCTATGCATGACAATGCAGTCTCTCGACTTCGTCAATATCGACTTTCAGTTTCAACCCGTCCTTTTAAAGCCAGAGGATTTCGAATAAAACGCTGTGGCTTCTGCTTATTACCTGAAAAGCAGTGCCTTTGTGGTACAATTGTCAGCCAACCAGCAAAAAGCCAATTTTGTTTATTGATGTATGATACCGAAGTGATGAAGCCAAGTAATACAGGGAAATTAATTGCCGATGTATTACCAGACACGCAGGCTTTTTTATGGTCCCGTACTACTCCTGAGCCGGCCTTGCTTGATCTCATCAATACACCGGATAAGCAAGCTTATGTTGTCTTCCCTGAAAGCTATGCTTCAAGTGAACGTGTTGTATACAACCAGCTTCCTATTAATAGCAAACCCCCTCTGTTTATCCTTTTAGATGGAACATGGAGTGAAGCTCGTAAAATGTTTCGTAAAAGCCCTTACCTCGATTCATTGCCTATTTTTTCACTTAATGAAGCCAGTAAATGTGATTACGTTCTTCGCCAAGCCACAAGAGAAGATCAACATTGTACTGCTGAAGTAGCTGCGTCTATTTTAGAAAATGTGGGTGATATAAGTGCATCACAACAACTCTTTTCTCATTTTAGTTACTTTCGTCAACAATATTTAATCGGAAAACCAGACCGCCGTCAGGCAAAAGAAGAGTAAATCAGCTACATTGAATAAAAGTTGATAATCAAACTCTGGAGTGGATATGAGCCAACGAGGTCTTGAAGCACTATTGCGTCCTAAATCTATTGCGGTAATTGGTGCCTCTGAAAAATTAGGTCGTGCAGGAACCACTATGATGAAAAATCTACTCAGTGGTGGATTTAACGGCCCTGTATTCCCAATTAATCCCTCTCGTGGCTCTGTCTCTGGTGTTTTTACTTATCCGTCTATTGATAAATTACCCCAAGTTCCTGATCTAGCAATTATCTGTACCCATCATCACCGTAATCTTGAGTTGCTAAAACAATTAGGTGAATCAGGCTGTAAGGCTGTTATTGTCCTTTCAGCACAGCCTGAACAGTTCCAGACAATAAAGTTACTCTGCCAGCAATATCATGTCCGTTTACTAGGCCCCAATAGTCTGGGTCTTTTAGCACCGTGGCAAGGGCTAAATGCCAGTTTTTCACCTCTCCCTGTTAAAAAAGGAAAACTCGCATTTATTTCACAGTCAGCGGCTGTTGCCAATACTATTTTAGATTGGGCTTATTATCGTAATATTGGGTTTTCTTACTTTATTGCCTTAGGGGATAACCAAGACATACAAGTCGATGACTTACTGGATTTTCTAGCAAGAGACAGTAAAACTAGTGCTATTTTATTACATTTAGAGCATATTAAAGATGCTCGCCGTTTTATGTCTGCCTCTCGAAGTGCTTCACGCAATAAACCTATTTTGGTCATAAAAAGTGGTCGTACCCAAAAAGCCCAGCTGTTATTAGGTGATACACCAAGTTATGACATCGCTTATGATGCTGCATTTCAACGCGCAGGTTTATTACGCGTACAAGATACTCATGAAATGTTTTCTGCTGTTGAAACTCTTAGCTATATGACGCCCCTAAAAGGCGAAAAATTGATGATTATGAGCAATGGCTCTGCACCTGCTGCCATGGCGATAGATGAGCTATTTTTGCATTCAGGAAAGCTGGCAAAACTGACAGATGAAACAACGCAAAAACTACAAAGTGTTATTCAAGAAAAAAGCACCATCCGCAATCCATTAAACTTAGGTGATGATACAACTGTTGAACGCTATATTGCGACGCTTAATTGCTTATTAGATAGTCATGATCATGATGCTTTATTACTTATTCATACCCCAAGTGCTATAGCACCCAGTATTGAAACAGCACAACGCGTCATAGCAGCAATTAATCAGCATCCTAGACGAAAATGGCTCACCGTTTTTACTAACTGGGGCGGAGAATATTCATCTCAGCAATCACGTAAATTATTTAGTGAAGCCGGTATTCCTACTTATCGCACCCCAGAAGGCGCTGTTACTGCATTTATGCATATGGTGGAATATCGTCGGAATCAAAAACAATTAAAAGAAACCCCCGCATTGCCTTTAGATATCAAAATGAATACGCAACAAGCGCATCATTGTATTGAAGAAGCATTACAGAATAAGCAGTATCGATTAGATACACACCAAGTCCAGCCTATTATGGAAGCTTATGGTTTCAATACACTGCCTACCTGGATTGCTCATAATGCACAAGAAGCCGTCAATATAGCAGAAAAAATTGGCTATCCTGTTGCACTAAAATTGCGTTCTCCTGATATTCCTCATAAATCTGAAGTTCAAGGTGTCATGCTTTACCTACGTGACAGCACTGAAGTTTCATCAGCGGCCCATGCCATTATTGAACGAGTAACAGAACTCTATCCTCAGGCTAAAATTCAGGGTTTGTTAGTGCAAAGTATGGCAAATCGAGCAGGCTCTCAAGAACTGCGAGTGGCAATAGAGCAAGATCCTATTTTTGGCCCATTAATTCTATTGGGTGAAGGGGGAGTTGAGTGGCAAATTGAAACTAAGGCTGCCGTTGCATTACCGCCTCTGAACATGGCACTTGCTCGTTATCTGGTAATTAATGCAATTAAAAGTGGAAAAATACAGCCAAGAAGTGCTTTACAACCTCTAAATATTTTAAGCTTAAGTCATTTTTTGGTACAGGTTTCTCATCTACTTTTAGATTGTCCGCAAATTGTTAGGCTAGATATTCACCCATTACTGGCTTCTGGCAATGATTTTACATTATTAGATGTTGCAATGGAGTTATCTCCACTGCAAGGTGATCCCCACCAAAGACTCTCTATTCGCCCTTATCCTAATGAATTAGAAGAAACATTTTATCTAAGAGATAGTAATCCTTGTTTTATTCGCCCTATTTTACCTGAGGACGAACCTCTACTAAAAACATTTATTAACCAAGTGACAAAAGAAGATCTTTACTATCGTTATTTTAGTGAGATAAGTGAGTTTACTCATGACGATCTCGCGAATATGACTCAAATTGATTACGATCGAGAAATGGCATTTGTCGCAATTCGAAATCCAGAAGATCAACCTGAAATCATTGGTGTCGCACGCGCAATGGCAGATCCGGATAATCAACATGCCGAATTTGCTATCCTTGTGCGATCTGATTTAAAAGGAAATACTCTAGGTCATCAACTTATGACTAAACTTATCAACTATACTAGAGTACACGGTATTAAACGTTTAACCGCAATAACCATGCCTGAAAATCGCAATATGATAAGTTTAGCGAAAAAATTAGGTTTTTCGGTTGAAGTTCAGTTTGATGAAGGAATAGTGAATCTTGACTTGCTTCTTTGATCCTCAAAAGATGTGTAAGTACGATAATCATAAGAGAAAGTTTTGTTATGTGATTATTCACGCAACCTTTGATAAATTAGCTATATATGATGATTTTATGCGTACATCCCATATAACTAATGTTATGATCAGAAGATCGGTTAAAGAAAATCTACATGGACGATGGCTCCATCTGCCATCATAAACAAGAGAACTAAGCACTGTGATGTTGTCTAAACTAAAACTTGCTAAGCATCAACAACACCTTGCACAACTGCCTAAATTAGCTCAGTCAGTTGCTGATGTTGAAACGCTTTATCAGACGTCCGCGTTTCGCAGCACCTTATTGAAATATATTGCTCAAGCAAAAAAAGAGATCTTTATTACAGCTCTTTATTTAGAGCACGATGAGGCTGGTGAAGAGATCCTTGATGCGCTTTACACCGCAAAACAACAACGTCCTGAATTATCCATTACCGTTATTGTTGACTGGCACCGTGCTCAACGTGGGCGTATTGGTGTCTCGGCTGATGCGACAAATGCAGATTGGTATTACCATGTTGCACAGCAACATCCTGGTATAGAGCTCCCTATCTATGGGCTCCCTGTTAATACTCGTGAAGCGCTAGGTGTATTACACCTAAAAGGTTTTATCTTTGATGATACGGTTATTTATAGTGGTGCAAGCATTAATAATGTGTATTTGCATAAGCTAGATAAATATCGCTATGACCGATATCACATTATTCAAAATAGTGAATTAGCGACCACAATGAAACAGTTTATTGTGGGTGATCTTCTACAATCTGAAGCTATTCAACGTCTTGATATTAAAGATAGGGTTCGTTGTGCCGAAATAAAAAATTGCATACGTCAATTTCGTTTTAATTTACGCACGCGTGATGGCTATGATATTAAATCCAATGCTTCTAATCATGAATTAGCAGTAACACCTTTAGTAGGTTTAGGTAAGAAAAATATCTTAAATAAGACTATTTCTCACCTAATGGCTTCTACAGAAGAAAAATTGGTTATTTGCACACCTTATTTTAATTTACCTGCGATCCTTGTTCGTCAAATCAGCCATTTATTAAGAAATGGCAAACAAGTCGAAATTATTATTGGTGATAAAACGGCAAATGACTTTTATATTCCACCTGAAGAGCCATTTAAAATTATTGGTGCCCTGCCTTATCTCTATGAGATCAATCTGCGTAAATTTACCCAGCGTTTCCAACGATTTATTGATAATGACCAATTAACAGTAAGACTCTGGAAAGACAGTGATAACACTTATCACTTAAAAGGTATGTGGGTCGATGATAATTGGCAGTTAATTACAGGTAATAATCTAAACCCTCGTGCATGGGGATTAGATTTAGAAAACGCGATATTGATTCATGATCCTAAACATGAATTACATGAACAACGACATAAAGAGTTAGCGTGTATTCGTCAACACACAATCGTTGTGAAACACTATCAAGATCTAGAAAGCATTAAGCTTTACCCACTAAAAGTGAAAAAGTTGATCAAACGGTTACGACGTATTCGTGTTGATAGATTAATCAGTCGTATACTTTAATCAACGCTTCATTTGATAAGCCTTGCTAAATAACAGCAAGGCTTTTTTGTTTGATAAAATTTTTTCTTAAATCATCCCTTATCTTTAATAATCCTCTATATTAAAAACACGCTTATCAATGAAAAGACTTTTATTTTTTATGAAACTAAAGCTTAAGTATCACTCTCTAATTATTTTATTATCAATAATGATTTTAAATGGGTGCCAGTCATTTCATTTTGCCAATGATAATTGGAAAGGCAAAGATAAAGCTCAGCATTTTTTATTTTCAATGGCAGCATCTGCTGGTGCAAATGCGTATGCAGACCATCAAAATTATGGTTATAGAGAGGGATTATTAATTGGGCTCTCAGTTTCTATTAGTTTAGGTGCAGCAAAGGAGCTTTATGATAGTCGCCCAGATGGTACAGGCTGGAGCTGGCATGATTTCGCTTATGATGTTGCAGGGGCGGCGGCAGGTTCATTGCTTTATCAGCAATTAAAGTAACACAAAATAGTGTTCATAATAGAACAACTATTCTGTATTTCTTTAAGATATTATGAGTCAGTGACATAATATTAATATCTAAACATTGTGGGTTGATAAGTCCAAGAGTAATGATTTAAAACATCAAATATTGAATATGGATTTGTTTTATGAATTTTAAAAACATATCGTTCTGAAAATGTTTTCGCCATTTTAGCATGACCCGCTGGACCGGCTATTTTTACGGCTTCAGCAAAAAGGTCAAAAACGTCTTCTAAAACAAAGTTACCCGTCATGGGTCCAATAAAACTCTTAACATCTTTTTGTGCTAATTGCCCTAATTTATAGCCTATAGAATGGATCCCTCCTACACCAGAATGACACGCAAGAGTACGCAAACTAGCATAATCATCTAAATTGTAACGTGTTTTCAATATACTATATAATTCATCAGCATCCATATTACGCAATCCACCTTCGGTTAATACGGTCAGTAAAGAGCCTTTACCAACCGGCTCACCATGAGAAACAATATTTAATCGGCTGGCATTTTTATAAGTGTCTTCAAAAGTATAAAATCCCTGATCCAACAAATCTATTTTCCTCATCGTTCCACCCAACGTTATGGGTTTATTTTTAAAGATTGTCGCTGTTTTGCTGATCCCTTTTCCTAACGAGTAGATCCCCAAACCAATAGAAGGGGTGGCTAAACCTAATGATACCCATCCTAGAATTTCTGAGGATTTTGGATCCTTTTCTTCTAGCGCACCAGCGGCAATTGCGGTTGCACCGCTAGCAACTTCTAATGCCGTTAATGCTAGTGCAACACCTAAACCAAATTCTAAAGACGCGCCAAATGTTAATGGTGCAAGCAATAGCCCAACACCGCCTAATATAATACTAGCCCATCCCCATCCACTAATATGCCCACTAGGATCACTTAAATTAACAGGATCACCATCACAATAAGCATACGCATTTAACCCGCCAGCTCCAAATGGACTTAAACTATCAGGGCAGGTAAAGCGCATTAAGCGAGGTTGATAAGCGCGATAGCCATTACCTAAAAGATAACTTTGACTGAAACTATCCCATAATTCACCTGTAAAACGAGGTCCAGCGCTGAACGCTCCTGCACCATCTCCCCAAGGTGAATAAGAAAGAAAAGAAGCGGGATCATCTGGAGTATTGAAAAAGGCAAAAGCAGATCCCATCATATCTGTTGCAACTTCAGTATAAAGCTCAGTATTATCATTATTGGATTTAATATCGTACTTAAAACCAACACAATATTTACCCAACAAATTATAGCGCACATTAACATTAGGATAGATTTCATTTGCTATAGCATCATTGCGATAATAGAGCTCTCCTACTCCACCTTTATATTCTTTTGTTAATAAGCGATTTAAACCGTCATAACCATAACTAATTGTATCTTTATTATTAATAACTGTTTTTAATCGACCTAATTTATCATAAGTTAATTTATAGCCGAATACATCCTCAATCATTCGCCCATTCAAATCATAGTTTAAGGTAATGGAAGGTTTATTATTTGAATATGAAAGACGGGTTAATTGACAAGGATCATTCGTATTTTGGTAATGGTAGTCAACAACTTCATTACCACTGTCAAAGATAGTTGTGGATTTTTTAATATTACCTAATGCATCCCATAGATAACTTTGCTGTTTAATATTTCGCCCCTCGCTATCTTTAGAAAACATTTCACCTTTACATAAATAATTTAATAATCGCCCCATATTATCATAATCATAAGTTTCATTTTTAATTTCTCTCTTATTTAAAAATAATTTCTTATTGTATAATTTATTTGTCATTAAAAATGTTTGTTCAATATCTATATTCTTTGTTTTATTATCTTTTATTTCAATTAATTCTCTTTTAGTTTCTCTTCCAAAATCATCTAACGTTAATTTAGTTTCTAACGTGCTATTGTTAACGTTATATATTGCCTTATGACCAATATAATTTCCTAACTCATTGTAATTAACAGTAGTAGTAACAGCTCTATCAACAATTTGTGTTATTTGATTGTTCTTATCATAAACATACATCTGTGTTTCATTATCAATGCCAGTATAGCTAACGAGTAAATTTCTTAGCGAATAAGAATAACTTACTCTACGCTCTGATTTCCCCTGTAAAGTTATTTTTTCATTTTTTAGCTGACCTGATTTTGTATATGAAAAGAGATGATTGAAACCATTATTTTCAGAGTATTTTATTAATCTTCCGGTTAATGGCTCATATTCATATTGTTGTATTTCTCCATTAAATTTTATCGAAGATATCGCATTATCTAATTCTGAAATATATTCATAAGAAATAATGCTATTATCGGCTGTTGTAACCTGATGAGGATCTGGTGAAGCACCTTGATAACTCATTGTTAAATTACGCCCGCCACATTGATAACGTGTTAGCCTTCCAAAACTGTCAAATTCTTGTGTTCCGAGTATCATTTCATTACTATCATTTGGTTTTAATGAAATTTGAATAGGTAGGCTATCTTTATATTTTTTCTTAATAATAGATCCATCTGGTAATTTTTTTTCTATCAGTTGGTCAAAGTCATCATATTCAAATGTAGTCACATTATTTGATTTATCGATAGTTTTACGTATTCGCCCTAAACCATCAGTAAAAAATTGCCAGTAATACTCTTCAGTCACACCATCTGATTTAAGTTGAACGATCTTGTTAATTTTTCCTGATTGATTAAACTCTTTTTGAATAATACCTGATTTCTTATTCACATCGCGAAGTGATATCGATTGAGATCTGAACTGATTTTTTATTGGATCAAATATTTTTCTATTTGAAAAAGCATTACTATAATCTTCACCAATCAAGTCACCCCAATCGTTATATTTATATAATATTAAATTTTCCTTAGGCTGCTCATTAGGATTATCTATATTATGCAAATCGTAATGTGTTACACTAATGACTTTTCCTAATGAATTATAATCATATTTTTCTATTCTCAATCCATTAGGAATTTCTTCAGTAAAATAAAATTTCTCAACAATCCGACCTTCTCCATCCATTTTACTTAAATATTTATTCCCTAACGCATCTTTAACCGAAAATTCAATTGGTACATTAGATAAAGCAATATTTAATTCATATTCAATTTTATTTTCATATGGGGTCTTAGGCGATAGGATATTTGATATCACTTGCCCTAATTTATCATATTGGTACTCTGAAATATTTCCTTGTATATCTTTTTCCATAATTAAACGATAAGAAATAGGTGTCCAACGTTTTTCTGTAGAAACAACGATATTATCTTTAACTCCTGTTATTTTCGTAATACAAGAAATATAATTACTATTTGAATAACTCCATTCATATTCTTCTTTAAGAGATAACGTCTCTATTTGTTGTTCTGTTATTGTTACTTTTTTTTCTAAAACTCGTCCCAAATTATCAGATGAAACATCATTATAATAAGAGATACTTTGCTTTCTTATTTGGTTATTATTAGATAAAATTATTTCTGATGTAAGTAATACCATATTATTAACAGGTAATAACTGGCTATTTTTTATGGAAAAACTGTCATAGAGATATTGTTTTTTTCTCGTCGGTGTTTCAAATTCAGTTGTAGCAGGTGTAATCGTTTCTTCTTTTATAAATTTTTTAAAACCATTTGGTTCTGCTGGACATTTTCCTGATTCACCACTGGGATCATAATAAGTAAATTCAGATTTGGTTGAATCAAAAGCAACCATTGAAATAATATTACATTCATTATCATACTCAGTTATACTTTTTTCTCGGCGATAATTATCACCTTGCTTCCAAATTATCAGGTATTCTTTTGGCATTTGATATTGAGGTAACTGCTGTTCAAAGCTTTTATTTATATCAGCGTAATATGTTATCTGAGTGATTTTTTCACATAATATCTCATTAGTATGAGAAATTGTTTGTTCTCTTTCTTCGATAACTAAATGAAAACTATTATATATTCGCTTCGTTGCAAAAGTAATATTTTTATCAGTATCTTTTCTTTTTTCTATTGAATCATATTGATAATTGTTTTCGACATTATATAAATAATCTTGTCCATTGGTCGTTATTCTGGCGCTAGCACCACCGTAACCAAGAAAATTTTTCTCTGAAAAATCATATTCAACTATTTGCTTTTTCGTGCCTAAACCAGGTGAAACAAAGTGTTTTTTCACATAAGCGATATAAGGGATCTTATTTATAACTCGAATTGGGCTTCGAGAATTAACTTGATAACTTTGATTGCCTTCTGGTAATCGATGTCCATTAGTTTGATATTCAACATGCTCAACTAATCCTGTTGGAGTAATAATTTTAGTTAAATACTTATGAATATTACTACGACCATAACGAGTATAAAATAATTGCCAAACTAAATCGGTATTTAGCGCGCGGATCGTCACTGTTGAAAGAAAAATATCTTGTTTATATAAGATGATTGAATAACTTTCATTCGTTTCTGGCCAAATATCAAATTGTATTCTTCCCAGTGTTTCTGAATAAGTCGCTTTGAATAACTCGCTACTGTTATCTCTTACCGATTTTAAACGAAAACTATCACCAAATGCTTCCCACTCTAAGGTAAGTTTATTGCCTGAAGGGCTGTATATCTCACGAACAACTTTTACATCATCAGCAGTATTATAAGAAGTTAATTTTTCACTGACTCCTGACTTATATAAAACCCAAAGTTCATTTCCTTTTTTAGAAAATTTAAAATTTTTTGGTTTAGCATGGATAAATGTGCTTTCTTGTTTTTCTTCTTTAACTTTATAGACTTGCCCTGTTGATAAAGTTAATATTTTAGAATTCTTATTATAGCTAGTTAAGTTATCAACAATACCAAAACCATAAAGAAGATTATAAAAATTTAATGGAGAATAAGAAAGTGTTAGTGATAATTCCGGTCCCATATGTTGATTGCCAATCAAATGGGCAATAGTAATATTAGTACAGAAAACACCTGTACGAGGATCAACATGACCTGTTAGCGCACTCGTAAAATTAAAAGCTTGAGATTGATGAAATTGTTCCATATTTTCACCTTATATAAATTTAATTTTTTATGTAAAAATAATTTTTTATTTTATTTTTCTTGATAAATTAATACTCTACTTTCAAATCCAGACATGGCCATAAATTCTGTTGAAATGGCTTTAGTGGCATCCGTTTTAAAAATAACACTAATCGGGGCATAACCTTTAAATGCCCCAGCAGTTACCTCAATAATATTCACATTATTTCTAATAAAAAACTTGCTTACAAAAAAAGAATTATTATCAGGATCAGGATATGAAGCACTAACCGTATATTCTTCCCCTGTAAAAAAATTTACAAATTTTATTTCTTTATTTTGAATGGCAGATGTTAATTTATTTTCATCAAGTAAATAATAACTATCGTCAGATTTCCTCGCGACAAAAAATAAATAAAACTTTGCAATATGTTCAGGATCATTACGATAAGAAAATGCATTTAAATTCTCTTCTAGTAATTCAATTCTTTCAAATTCAGCGATTTCATTCAATGAATATGGTTCCATAATATATCCTTATAATATAATACAATTTATTTTAAGGTATCATCTAGGCTGATACCAATAACCAAACTATCAGCAAATTGTGCAGTTTGAACCTCTGAAGCTTTAAGACCAGATAATGCGCTTGTCCCTGTATAATTCGATGCAAATGAATTTAAAGACTCAAGATCGTCATAAAGCTCACTAAATGCAGCTCTAACCAAATTAGCAGAACTGACCTCTCCTTCAACAAAGGTTGAAGAAATTGATTGAGCAACAGAGAGGCTATTTTTAATCGGAATTGATGTTGGTCTATAAACCGGATTAGTACCAATATCTACGGTATCCCACATCATTTCAGCCAATTCAGCTTCTTCAACTCCAGCAAACGTTCTAGAAAGTGAAATCAACTCATAGCCTGTTTCTGTTTCCTGTCCAATCTTAGCAATTAAACTAATATCTCTCCATGCAGCGACACCGTAAACGAGTGATGCCATAATGGTGATAACACCTAAAATAATGTCAGTAATAATAATACCTTTATCGACTTTATTAGTGATATTAATATTTATATCATTGATATTTTTCAAATCAGGAATAAATATTAGTTCATTTTTATCATTCCTCACCATTTCAAATGTTAAAGATTGATTGATATTAATTGTTGAAGTGACATGTCCTTTTTTAGGTCTAAACGTTGCACCATTAATATTAATATGAATACGATCTTGTTGAAGATTAATATTTAATCCATTCGCAGGTATTAAAGGCTTTATAACTTCATTTTCTGTTTTTGAGCCAATAACAAATTCCCCCCATATGAGTTCTTTTTTATTATAAACAGATAAACCATATTCACTTATTTCAAAATCATCCTCTTTACTTCCACTAATAAAGTTAACAGCAGCTGGAAGTAAAAAATATTTAGTGTATATTTCTTTACTAAAAATAACTAAAGCATCAACATTATTCGTAAAAAAATGAGATATTCTATTATCAATAGATTGTTGTCTATCTCCAATATTTTTATTGCTATCAATAAGATTCAAGCATGAAAATATATCTGAACTTTCGTCGCTTTTTGTATGTGCAACAGCATAGCTAAATGCCGTCGGTTTAATCCATTGAAGATCCTCATTTATAGAGTCAAGGTCTAACATAACAATTGAAAATATATAATCAAATTCTTTAATATTTTCATTAAAATAGGATAAAAATAAAAGATCTAAAACCTCTTTCGTTCCCTCTACAATATTCGTATAATGACTTTCGACTATAATAACTGCATTTGACATATCAATAGATTTATCATTAACTTGTAGTATCCACGGTACTCCATTATTTAAAGAAGAGGGATCTTCAATTGTTTTTGAAGTATCAATTTTTTTTTGTAATGTAATTTGAATCGTTATTGAACTCCCTTCTAATGATCCTATTAACGTATCTTTTTCATCATATAACCCACCAGAAGAAACAATACACTCAATTAAAATATTTTTTCCGGTTCCCCCCTTTTTTAACGACCAATTAGTCCATTCACCTGATATTTTAAATAATGAAGTTATAATTTTTTTCGAAGCTGAGAATTTTTGAGGATAATGTTTATTTTTATCGATATATTTATTAATTATTTTATAATTTGTAGCATAAACAACATCCCAACCATAAGTTGCAATTTCTTTCATAATTTAAATTCCATTTAATTAACTGCGCATGAAAAAGTTTTCAGATAATCCACATTCTTTATATTTAGCATCAATATTCATACTAATAGGGAAAACATCGAATTCCATACCATAATTACCAAAGCTCCAAAGAAGATAACTCATTTGACTACGGATCCCTTGAATTAAGGCATCAACAACCCATCCTCCAAAGATCCAAAAGATTAAAGCAACATCATCATGAGCTTGAGAAGTAAATAATGGAGAAGAAGAGGAAATGAGTTTCACTCGTGGTCTATTATTACTATATTCTAATGATATTTTGTATTGACTTGATAAGCTAAAAGAAACATAACTACTATACGAAACAACATCACAAGTTCCTGTTGCATTATTTATAATAATTTTATCACTAATTATTTCAATAAGTGCACTATCAAAATAAGGCGTATAACCATTCATTTTATTTAATGGGATCCGTCCATTATTGTGAATAATATTATTCTCCCCAATTTTAAAATGTTCTTTATGAGAACCTTGAAAAATATGGGGTAATCCTTCAAGAAGGACATATTTTATAAACGCCCATTTAGCGATAAGAAAACCTGATTTATCTTCTTTTCTAACCAAGTTATGATCAAATTGCAATTGTAGATCTGTTAATTTTGGTGGATTTGGATTAGCCTCCAAAATAGTTAATACACCAAGAACACCTAATTCACCATTAATACTCTCATTGTAAGAATATTGAATTATATGACTTTTCATCCATGTATTATTACCATCAGGTAAACTAATTAACTCAGAAAAAATAAATTGTAATTTTTCTTTATTTTCAATAATCATTTTAGCCATTAAATCAGAGAATAATTCTGATACGAATTTTTCATCGTTAGGAAAAATATTATTTATATCATCATCTAATATAACAATACTGCCATCACCTGAAAGGACATTTATTTGTTTTTTCTCTAACTTTTTACAGTTTATTTTTAATATAGTATGATTAACATCATTTCCCACAAACTCTAATTCAATTTCTATCTTAGGACATATTCCATCAACAACAATATCTAGTTTTTCACCTACAATTGTTGTTGTTAATTTTCCTTTTTTAATTGGTGTTATAAAATGAATTCTTTGAGAGCTTCCTCCCGATACAATTTGCCAACTATCAAATTCTCCTTCAATTAAACTATTATTTTCACTTTTAAAAGTAAATTCCTTAATAAATAATTCTCTGTTATTTGCAATTTTATCATTAATTGATGAACACTTTGCAGCACAAACCATATCCCAATTATACATATCCATATGAATATCCTTTTTCTTTTAACTCATTTTTAATCCGATAACAAAACTATCGACTAATGTTGCCGATTTTAATTCCATATTTTCAATACCAGGCCATTTCACTGCGCCAGTAAAATTACGTGCAAATATTTTAAAACTAGGTACATTATCAAAGATCTGATGATATATCGCTTCTGATAGTGTCGTTGCTCCCCATATAATACCTGTCGTTGCTGCAGTCACTGCTGAACCAATTTTTACAACATTAAATACAGAAGGATTTGAAGCCACACCTCGTTGAATTGCAGCAGCAATAGGCGCTAACTTTTCCAATTTGATAGTAAAATTAAATAATTTAAATGAGAAAGAGGCAACTTTTGCACCTGCATTAGGGACTAATGTCGCCATTCCAGTCTCAGCAATAACCCCAGCTAGACTTGTTCCCAATGCAATAACTGAAGCAATTGATGTCACTATTCCAGTCACAATATTTAGCCAATCTAACCAATCATCAAATTTAACAGAACAACTAACAACCGCATCACCTAAACCTTTTTCATCTGGCACAAAAACAGGTTCCCCATCTTTATTTTTTTCTACTTTATATCGAAAGTTCTGTTCTATTCCCATATATACAGTTACCCCCCATCGAGGACGATAATGAGCGCCACTAATACTTATATGAATAAAATCAGATTGAAGAGTCAAAATAAAACTTTGTGCGGGAATGGTGGGAGACATGATTTCATCGTCAGGACCGACAAAATCCTGCCAAACAGTATCTTTAATATTGGTAAGTGATAATCCATTTTTGTCTATTTCAAAATCAGCTTTTGTAGAGCCCTTAACAAGGGCAACTGCCGCTTCTAACAGAATATGCTTAACAAACATTGATTTACTTATGATCAGCGCTGCATTAGCACCATATTCCTTAACAACCTGCAACGCTGCTATATCAACTGTTTGCTGTAGATCACCAATGTCAGTTTTTCCATCGACTAATGTTAAGGCAGCAAAAGCAGCAGATTTTTGATCTATAGAGCTATTTGCTGAATAACTATAGGCCGATGGTTTGAGCCATTGAAAATCACCTTTATTTGCTTTTAATCCTATTAATACGACGGAAAATACTTGTTTGAAAGTTCCTACATTTCGATTAAACCAATTTTTTAAAACGATATCTACAAGTGATGCTAAACCATTTTCGGGCGAATAAAGCTCTTTATTGGTGTAATTAGATCCCGTAACTACAATCACCGCTTTGCTATCCACCATTAACTTATAACATTTTGTATCTTTCGATATTTCAGACGTTTCATCATCACCTATCCATTCAGTAGGATCGGTCTCAATACCATCCAGTGAAATTTCTATATTTAATGTGGATTGTGAGGCATTTTTATCATCATTTATAGGATAAGATTTTCCTATATAAGTCACAGTGGCATTTTTAATGCTGCACTGCATGTAAATATTTTTACCGCTGGCTTCATTCGCGATAGACCAATCCCCCCATTCCCCTTCTACTTTTAAATCATTACCAACCACCGTTATATAGTCTGAAAATGATTTAGGATGGTTATCACCCTCATTAATAACTTTATTCAGTGTTTCAATATCTGTAACACTGACTACATCCCAGCCGCTTGTTGATACATCAGCCATAATTAATCCTTCTTATAAAAGAGATATACTTTTGATTAACAAACCATGTAATTTAACCTTTTTTATCTTCAACTTTTATTATGGGGAATTTCATTGGAAATAAAACATCAAATAAAATTAGAGAGTTATTAACTTTTTAATACAATAGAAAATTAATAAACGAAATGATGGGATATAAAAAAGGGGATAATTAAAAAAATTAAGTAGAATAAAAATGCGTTTTATTCACATTTAAAATGGAAATTCACACAGAAAATAAACACCCAAACGCAAAAAAGCCAACCCATTGGGTTGGCTTTCTCGTCTTATTTAATGCCTGGCAGTTCCCTACTCTCACATGGGGAGACCCCACACTACCATCGGCGCTACAACGTTTCACTTCTG
>NZ_JBEEUL010000016.1:0-80899 GCF_040139345.1 Proteus sp. fly-1067
GAGTAAATTTCTTTGACTTCCTGCGCCCATGCTTCTTCTTGAGTTGCGTTAGCTTGCCATAGCTCACTAATGCCGGCTTGAGATTCGGCATGTTTTATTAGCAACTGTCTTAAATTACGATGACTTGCGTTACTAAGAATAATTGCTGTCTCAGCATTCCAATCCAAGCGTTCACTGAGTTGCTTACCGGCATCTGCCGTCATGAACTGACCGTCTAGCTCATCGAGTATTTCTTTGGTATTACTATTAGGCTCCCCTTTGGCTTCAACAAACGCTGACTTTCCAACAGCGTTTATACTGCGAACATAAATATAATAAGTATGCCCTGCTTTTAGGTTGCGTCCTTGAATAACCCACATAGAGCTAACACCTAAATATTCAGCGCGACTTTCTACTTCGCGAATATCCGTGATCTGCTTTTCTGAAAACCAAAACTCATACTGTGCTCGTAAGCTATTTTGACCGCCAGAACGCGGAATAATACCCAAGCTAAAATAACCGGATTCCACTTCAATATAACTCGGTGGTAATGGTGGATTAATCGCGAATGAAGTTGTGGCCACCTCGCCTTTTTGTTTCCGATCATTTTGAGGAACGACGGATAAAACGTAATTCCCCTGAGGTAAACCACCAAAACGATACATTGTGTCTGTGGTTGAAGCGGTACCGACAATACGATCACCCGTAGTGAGTTTTAATAAAAAGTCGACTCCTCGGCTGGAATAAGGTGTATTCCAACTGGCTTCCACTTGCCATGCACTTGCATCCAATTCAATATCCACAGAAAGATTTTCAACCGGTGGAATAAATCCCCCTAATGGCGTATCGGGCTTTGGCTCAAATTTAGCACCCTTATCAACAATCGCCTCTTTTTCGGGCGTGTGTTGCACTGCAATAACCGTAAAACTGCCATCTCCGTTATCAGCCAAGCTGATAGCGCGAAATAATCGGCGACGTAAAGACGGAAGCGTCAACGTCCAAATTCCGCCCTCTCGTAACCCTAACGGCAAGGTATCCAGCTTTATTTGATTGGATGCGGGATAGCTCAACACTTCATACGATTGTGGATCACCTTGTGCATTGATGAGCGTGACGCTTGATTTACCGCTTTGGGGTGTGTCGATATTGCGATCTAAGGTTAATGTTTGAGAGGCATAATCAATGTGTGTCAGACGCCCACCAATTTGATTGTCCGCGTAATAGTTATCGGCAATTTCGATAATATCACCCGACATATGACGTAGGCCTTCACTGCCAACAGTAAACTCAACCGTCTGCGTCTCTAATTTTTCCGTCGTTAATAACCAAAGACCATGACGATGAGCCTGTCCTCTGCTAGTACAACCAAAGGCATCGACGCGCATCACATTACGTCCAAAACGTGCAATACTGGCATCATCTTCAACCAGCTCAACACTGGTTTTCCAGCCATTATCGGGATCAATAAAACGAACCTCGACAGCGGTATGACGCGATTTTAATGCACTAAAACTATACTGAAAGTTACCATCAATCACATTAGCATTGGTATATGGCCACACCACATCAGACGGTCTATCTTGGATAAAGGTTAATGTTCGTCCATTCCAGACGGGCATAATGCGCATCATGGCACACATATCCCCCATGACATCATAGGCTTTGCGCATGTCCGTAATGTAGGCATTGCACACCATACGGGGCTCTTTTCCACCGAACCCATCATCAACCTGCTCATCACAATAACGACCAATTGCATATAGGGCGAATTTATCGACCTCACTGATATTAAGACGTTTCCCCATGCCATAACGCGGATGGGTTAATAAATCCCATAATATCCATGCAGGATTATTGGTAAATGACGGTTTAAAGGTGCCATCCCAAATCCCCGAGTAAATCCGTTTATCTGGATCATAATTACTCGGTACCTGAATAATACGACCTTTGATAAGATAATTACGGCGTGGAAACTTATTGCCAAACTGCTCACTATCAAACATCAATCCCGCAACTGCAGAACCCGGATAGGTTTGTGAAATATCCACTAACTCAGAATAACTCGACCAGACTGTATTATTTTGGATTTTGTCAGAGGTGCTGTCTTGAGTGATGCGGATCATACGCACACTAAACGGAACGGGCGGTAAATCATCCAACACAACAGCCATTAAATAAGGCGAATTAGAGCGTTTGCCATTAATCGTGACGTTTTTCTCTGTTATCCATGTCCCATTGCGCTGGATTTGGATTTGTAATTGAACAGAAGTCGGTACGCGATCACCATTATCTTTGGTTTCAACCAGAGCTTGTGTACCAAAGGTTAGACGTAAACGGTCAATATTGGGTGAGGTAATAGTACGAGTGACGGGGGAATTATATTTAACTTCGATACCCACCGGCACTTCATTCGCAGACGCGGTAAAGCCACTCATTGCCGGTTGCTCTAATGTCCCTGCCCGCCATTGTGCATACATCCCATTAATGGTGCTATTGCCAGAGCCATCTATCACTGGCGTATCATCCAAATAAATACACCCTAAATCGTCCATAGAGCCTTGAATATGAATAGGGCCTTCAATTGGCCCCTCACTGATTAAATCAATTAATGAGGCTTTTTGACGTGATGTTAAATCGTTTGGTGCCTCATACGGTGTTCTTTGACCGCCACCACCTTTACCCATAATACGAACTCCTCTTAACCGCCGTGTTTGCCGGCATCGATATCTTCGCCGTTACTGTCATCCATAATTTCAACAGATTGTGAAATGACGCGTGAACCACACATAATTTCGCCATACGCAATGGGCACCGGCATTCCTTGAGCAACCGCGTTATCAAGATTACTAAAATAGGTATTGCCTTTTTCTTCATCACCGCGAGACAAATTAGGCGGTTTAGGCGCTGGGATCAGCATTTGAGCGACACCGCCAATCATCATAGCTGCGCCACCTGCCATCAAAGATGTAGCTACCGTTGCAGAGATCCACGCAGGTCCCCACCATCCCAATGAAAATAAGGCCGCACCCGCAACAAACTGAAAAACACCGACGTTTTTAGCGCCTGATAATTTCGGCACAATATGAACGACCGCGTTATCCGGTAAGGTTTCATTGAATTTTTGGTGAATTTCTTGCGGAGAAATATCGGTACCCGCAATACGGACTTGATACCAACCATCACGAATGGCGAGGCGTAAGGCTGGAATTTGAATAAAAAGCGCGTGAAGCCCTTCAGAGGCGGTATTCACATTTAAATCAAAGCGACGTCCAAATCGTTGCAAATTCCCGTAAAGTCGGAAGGTTGCCAATCGCGGTAACGCCAGATTGAGTGCGTCATTCGTTGCCATCGTTCGTTATACTCCTCGCGTTTGCTAAGTTGGTTTGGAATGTGATGCAAAATTGTTTGATTGCCTAAATAGATCCCCGCGTGATTAGCGCGAGAGCTGGCATAACAACACAAAATAATATCGCCGGGTTGCGCCTCTTTTTTGACCTGCCGAAAACCACTGCTCACCATGTTATCGAGGTACAGTTCTTTGCCTTGTCGCCACCAATTATCGTGACGCTCAAAATCAGGCAGATCATGTCCTGCCAAATGGTAAGCATCACGAAACAACCCGTAACAATCTGTTGAGCCATGAATAAATTGGCGACCTAAGAGATGAGGTACTGGCTGATAGCAGTGAATTTTTTCATCACAGACCACCCACCACTGCAACGCACTGTTCACCTGCAGTTGTCGATCTAAGGAGCTGAGATAAGGCTGACCATCAGGGTGACTGTGTACAACCGTGATCACTTCGCCCTGCTGTTCGGCGCGAATAAAATCATCAAAAGAAATCGTGAAGTGGGTTTTCGGATCGGCATGCTGATTAACACAAGGCAAATACTGTTCGCCATGAGCAGTACTTATCAATAAGCCACACGCCTCCAAGGGCGCTTGCTCTTTCGCATGCGCCAATATTGCTTGTTCAATCATAAGAAACACCTTAGGAGGGAATTAACTATTACCAATGCGGGAAGTAGAAACAAACGCACCTATGCGTGATTCGTTTTTTCGTAACTTACAATCACTAAGGCGCTTACCGCATTTGTCTTTTAATGGATCGGTGGTTGGCTTTCCCCATTCATCGGCAACAGGAGGTCCTTTGTATCCGCATTCTTCAGAGCGATATCCCCAAGGACAGATATCCGACAAAATAACGCGACCAGGAAGCATCAATCCGTCGGTTTCACTGGATGTCGCCAACATAAAGGTAGCGGTTACTGAATTTAAACTGGTCATCTGCTCAATGATCCAGCGTGTCACAATCTCTTGTGAAGGGTCAGCGTTAGGATTGCCTTGAGGAAAATTTACCGCATCTAAAAATTGGGTGCTGACAATGCGACGTACCACCAGCCCACCAATTGCACTATCTAACTGACTGGCGATACCGGTAATCAGCCCGAATAAATTAGACAATGTAATAGTGGGTCGCCCTGATGGCCCTTTACCATTAAATGAAAATCCGTCACCTTTTACAGGGTAAGGCTCATAGGTATTTCCCTGCCAGATTAACGGCTCTTTACGCTGATTGAGTCCATCAAAAAAGCGGTACCGAATACCGCCTATTTTGGTTAAGTCAAATTCATAAAGCTCAAGTAAAGCATCAGTGGAGGAGAGTTCGGTAACACTAATTCGCATTTCAGGAGGAATATATTGCATATTAGCTCCAATAAAAAACCCGCCGAAGCGGGCCTTTAAGTTAATATTATTATTTTTTCATATCGTTCATATTTTTATCATACTGTCCTTGTATATAATCAAACATCTCTACTGCTCTTAAACACTCTTTGTCTTTTTTATTATCAAGCTTACATCTATAATAAGTTAATGTATTTATACTTGATACAGCGCTTATATTTTCTACCTGCCAACGGCAAAACTCAGGATCTTTATGTTCCGCACAAGTTATATTAATCGTATCAATAATAAAATCTTTTTCTGAAACTTCAGCTTGTGTAAAAAATGGAAATAATAAAACTATCAATATAAGTTTTTTCATATGTCCTCAATTAACAATATTTAAGATACAATTTGTTCAAATTCGGCCGTTATTTCCGTTCTAATCATTCCAACTGAAGACGACCATTTTCGACATAGTACCTTAACTAAGTCTGATTGGTGAGGTGACTTCCATAAAAATGCAGTGACACCAGCATGTTTTTCTAAAAATGATTCAATCTGCAAACTTTCACTATTTATATAGATAAGCGTTACATTGTATTTTTTTAGATTATTATTAATACCGTCAGGGCGACGCTGTTCATAGCCGTCACCAAATTTCACTGATTTTACTCGAGGCTCAAACTCTTTTTTCATATCGGGTTTGACTTTCCATTTAAATGTTTCCATCACATAGCTCCACCATCACGACGCTGGCTCATAATATAATCCTGAGCGCCTCGCTTGCTGATTTCATAAACCTTTTTCAGTGCTTCAGGCCCTATCTGTCCATTGTTGCCATCATTTTGAATGGTGATATGGTTTATCTGGGTAACGCCCGCGCCTTGATTCGACATTTTTGCGATAACACCCAACTTCCCATCAGCACCACGGCGTAACGGGAATATCCCTTCCGGCCCTGCTTCTCCCATCAAACCAGCACCTTTTGCAAACGCAAACATGGTGGGCTTATGCACGATCTGCCCACTGTAAGCACTTAGACTGGCTGAGTTGTAAACTCCACCGTCCGCATTAGCAACGGGTGCACCGAAACCAAAGCCCATCGCCTCTATTCCTTTAACTAATGACATTTTAATTAAAATATCCGTTAGCATTTTAAGAATGGATTTTGTAAAGTCTTTGAAATTAGCTTCCCCTTCAAATAATACGTTGGTTAACTGGCTACTAAACCCATTAAGCGCCATCGATGTTGCATTTTGTACTTGAGAGTTAACATCAAGCGCAGTATCTTTATAGTTGCCCCACGCGGTTTGGGCGCCCGCTAACCAATCGGCCCGTTTCTGATCTTCAACTTCATAGGTTTTTTGTTGCTCGGCTAACATATTATTTAGTTGTGGGTTCTCTTTTTGACCCGCAAGAAGCTGAGCGCGTTCCAAGTAACGTTGCTGTTCCCTTGCTGATTTACCCATACTTTCTTCAATCGCTTTGCGCTTTTCCGACTGCTGAGCAATATATTTATCAGCCTGGTCTTGCATCTTGTTTAAACGCTCTTGCAAAGCAACCTCATCCCCCACTAGTGCGAGTTTTTCCTTTTGAGCAAGAATATTTTCTTTATTTGATAACAAAGATTTTTCGGCATTAGTTAATCGGCGTGTCAATTGCGCCTCTTCTAGAATTGAAAATTGCGCCTGCTCTTTTTGAAGATCCTTTCGTTGCTGACTAATAACATCATTAGCACTTTGATGCTTTTTAAGAATTTCTAATTGGGCTTGTAATGCCAATAAATCACTAGAGGCTTTTTCTTCTTCACGATCACCAGCAGGTACTGCATATGATTTTCCTCGACCAGCTCCCGGCATTTGACGGTCTCTTAGTCGATAATTAATCATTTTTTCATATTCTTTATACTCTTTTTCAGATAATGCGTGCTTATTTGCATTTAACTTTTCAAGTTCTGCATTTCTTTTGGTCTCCCAGCTTGCATATTTATTATAGAATTCTTGTTTAATTCGGAATTTATTTACTTCTGACTGGTTAGCTACTTTTTCAGCTTGCTCCTGAGCCTTTTCAAGATCAACATCAGCTAGTTTATCTTTGAGTTCAGCCACCTTGGTTTTTAACTCATCTGGCGTCATATTTGTTTCAGCAAAGAAAATACCTTTTGATGCAGGATTTATTTGAAACTCAACTAACATTTGCTCATATTCGTTGACTTGTTGCCTTAAATCTTTTGTTCGTCCAATATTAAGCATTGCATCCCAGCTTTTTTTGGCAGCATCCTGAACGCCCTTCCATGCAGACTCTAAAAAACCAAGATTTTCAACAATATCATTAGCACCATCATTGATAGATTGCGCATAAGCATCAATCGCTAATCGAGCTGCTTCGGTTTTATTACCTTGCAATTCGAGCGTTCTGATTTGCTCTAATTGGGATGCTGTGAGGTGGTGGTTCGCTTTTTCTAATTCAAGCGACATTTGAAGTGGTTCATCTTGCAAGCGTTTAAACTGATCAATCGTGGTATCAATCGCCTGCCCTGTGATGTAATTCATCTGTGCGGCTGCTTTTGAAACACGGGAAATCTCATTATTTGAAAATACGCCTGTACCGACAACACTCGAAATGGATGATGCCATTTCTCCACGCGTTATCCCGCCACCAGCAAGGGTTCGCGCCATTTCGTTTAATTGGCTTGCAGACTTATTGGCGTAGTTACCGGTTAAAATCAGTTGTTTATTAAATTGAGAAAATTCTCTTTCTGCATCATAAGCTAATTTGGCAACGCCCGTTAACCCCGCAGTAATTCCACCCCAAATACCACCACGAACCAGCGAGCCCATATTAAAGGAGTTGGCAATGCCCTGAAGGCGACCAGATAATGACTTGCTATTTTTATCAAATTCTTTGGTTTCTTTGCTCGACTCAGACAATCGACGAATATAAATTTCGGCTGAAGAACTGACGCCCAACTGAGAAGCCTGATAACGCAACATCTGTTCACGGCTTAAATTTTGAGTAGCGACCTGTTCTTTTAATCGCTGAATAAATCGTGTTTTTTGTTGCGTCAGAGACTCTTCTTCTCGGCGTAACTTCATTGACTCTGAAGTAATGGCAGAAATAAGCACCTGATAATCGCGCTGATGGATAGTGCCTTTCTTCACCTCTTGATTTAACTGAGCTTGAATGGCTTTTAAGGCTGATTCACTGCCTGATAATCCTTTAACGGCTTCAATTTGTTTGAAGTATCTCTCAGTATTCGCATCTTGCTGATCTTGTATTGCCTTTATTCTTGATTTAGTGACATTTTGAATTTCGGCAAACTGCTCACCTGTAATTTTGAGCTTGTCATAAGCCTTTGTTGATTTATTTAAAACCTCAGTGAGTTGTTCGAGTGCATTTCTCGTTTGCCCAACACTTTGAGCTTGCTCTAAAAAAGCATCGGCTTGTTTGCGTGATTCAATAGCTGCACGCGCTTCTTCCTGTGCGATCCGCTGATAATAATCCGCTCGTTGTTGCTGAGAAATTTCTTGTTGATTGTTAAGTTCTTGAAGTGATTGCGCAGTACTCTCTGCAGAACTGCGAGCAGATTGCGCTTGCTGTTCAACCAGTTGAGCCATACGTCGTTGACTGGCTTCGGCTTTTTCTGCGGTTTCTTGCAGTTGACGTTCAACACGCCCCATTTGCTGGCTGAAATCTGCTGTTTCAGCGCCTAAGTTAATCGTGAGATCGGCTATTTGTTGGCTCATATCGTACTCCGCCCGCTATCCCTTCACTGACCGCCATCATGGTTTCATCGTCCATATCAACAGCGGGTTTTCGTAACAACACGCTAAAATCCTCTGGCGATAAATTATCACTGCCACCAAAAACACTGGCGACAGTGAAGTTAAGTCCAGAAAAAGCATGATCAATGAGTTGGAGGGTGAAGGGAGTTTCATTAAAGAAGTGTAACCAATCAGCGAGTTCAGTCGCTGTCATTTCGCTGAGCATCCTGCGCCAATCAGCACGTTTAAATTCATGTGACAAACGCAGGATAAATTGATGTTCACGGGCGACTACTTTTCCAGTGACTCTTCCTGTGCATCACTTTGAATATTTTCATTTTCCGTGTTTTCAGTTTGCGCCATTCCGCTAATCACCAGCACCTCTTTAGCTGCGAGACCGAGTGCTTCAGGATTCCATGTAGAAAGAACATCATTATAAATTTGTTCAACATCATCTGATCCACCGTGCGCTAATGAACGAGACACTAACCACGCATTTGATTCTGTGTTTGCACGAATAATCAGGGCGGTTTTTTTAACGCCTTCCACTTTTTCAATATCGTCGTTTTTTTCTGCTTGCTCAACTAAAAAATCAAAGTATTCAATGCGTTGCAGTGCTGATAATTCATATAACGCAACAGAATTACCACCATAAGTAAACTCTTTTTCCTTTAAAAACATACTGTTACCTTTTATTCATTGTCTTTTTTAATAACGGGCGCACTTTTCCTTACTCTGACGCTGATTTAATTTCTTCAGCAAGAGCTGGACGACCACTATTAGTGATCTTAATCGTGCGGGTGATCACTTCTTTTGCGGGCACTGTTTTTCCAAGCGAACTAACCCAGCCACGATAAATATCAACCGCCCCATTCGGATAACGAATGCGATAGTGACGAACATCACCCAGTTGGAACCAATCAACCAGATCTTTTTGCCCTTGCTCACCCGGTTTCCATGCCAACGTAATATTGGCTTCACCTGCTGATTTTTCACCCTGAGCAGTGGCTTTCCAATCCGCATCTTCATCGTCAAGATAGGTGTCGTCATAACTGTCTGCGGTAATTTCACCCGGCTGTAACTCTTTAATTTTCGCCAGTCGCGTCCAATCTGTATCATCAAACGGCGCTTTTAATGGATCTTCGGTACCGCTATAAATCCAAAGCGTGGTACCAGCACCTTTTACGGGTGCCAATGGGTTTGGTGTAGGCATAATGATTCCTTTTACATTGAATAATTAATTTGATAATTGAGATCGACAGAACCCCACAACCCCATTTCTTCATCACGATGGTAGTCGTAGCCATTGGGAGTCATGTTTTCGATAAGATCGGACAGTGCCGGAATAGCCGTTAATGCAGGATAAATCACGGCTTCAACCCATTTATCTAACTCAGCATCTGGGTTATTTGCACTGAGAAAAACTTCTATGTGAACGATCGCTTGCCAGCTGTCTTCATCGAGGTTTTCACCTGTTGAGACTGCATCTGTGATATACACGGCAACCGCTGGGAAGTCGTTTTCATCCACAAAAAAAGGGCGACCATCAAATACTGTCGCCCCATTGGTATGAGGCTCAATCGCCTCTTTAATTGCGTGTCGGATCTGTGTGTGTTTGATCACCAAACCCTCCCTTTTATATAAAGCCGTAATTGTTGCTTTAATGCCGATGCCATTTCTTTTGGCATATCAGATTGAATCAACTTTTCTGACTCTTCGGTGTAAGCTGTTGTTAACGGTGTGACGAGGGGTATTTTAACTACTTCGATGGGATAACGACTTTTCCCAACGCGCTGAAGAATATGCCAGCGCCCATTATCAAGCTGTTGAATAAAGGCATGAGGAAAAGAAAATTTGCCCACTTTCAACACACTCCCTGCTCCTTTCTGATTACCTCGTTTTCTTGATAGTTGAACGCGAGCACTACCCAAAGCAATGGCGGGTAAATTACCCCGGTTTATCACTAATCTAGCACGAGGCGTTTTATAGCGACTGCTCGCTCGACTAAGTCGAACACGTTGACGGATCAGGCGTTGAGGCACTTTAGTTTCAGACGAAACCCGTTTAACACTATGGCTAATGACACGGCGAGCAACACGGTTGATCGCCATTGCCGTCGCTTTCGGTACCATTTCATCATTAATGCTATTCAGGTTTTTAATGGCTTGCTCTAATCCTTTCATATCACCCACCTATTTAATCCAAATATGGGGTTTACCATTAAACTTTTGATATCGCGTGATTTGGTAAGTTTTGCCATCAATTTCAACAGTATCCTTACGGTCAGGTTGATAGGTTGACGAAAAAATAACATAACTCACCCCATCACCACTCATCGGTCCCAATTCAGGGATAAAGTGAGATTCGAGTGCTTGATAAAAAACACCATTAATACGGATGGGGATCCCCATCCATTCTTCGGTCACGTTATCCATTCTTTTTACCAACCGTTCAAATGGATTCATCGGTATTGACCTTAACTTTGAGGGGAGGCAGTTGATGGCACAAAGGCATTGAGTTTAACGGTGACATTTTCACTCGATGCATCCGCATCATCCCAAACCACACCGGCAGGTGTACCACCTGTATCCACCACGACATTGTCTTTAACGGACGCCGTCGCACCGGCTTTTAAGGCAATACCGGCTTTCTTGTTCAGCAAGAAAACACCTTCTGCAAAACCATCACCGGTTTCGTTAGGTTGAATATCCGTGATCGCAACACAAGCAATAGTGCCAACGTGTACCAGTTGACCACTTTTAATGATCTCTTTTGTGCTGTTAATTAGGGCAATCGTGCCACCCTGTTGTACATAATTCTTAGCCATAAAAACTCCTTCCGATGCCGAAGCACCGGATTTTAGATATAAAAAAAGCCCATCAGGGCATCAAGATAAAACGAAGAAAAAAGACGTCTTATTTACCGGAAACTTTCAGCAGACCACGATAATCAACTGGCGCTACACCCGCATCAATACGCACTTTTGTGGTGACACCGTCTGAGGTAAAACCTTCAAGTTGGTCAATATACGGCACATCGATTCCGTTTAAGTACGCCACCTCAATGGTGTCGCTACCTTGACGTGAGGCCATATACCAATCTTTTTCGCTTGCATCATCTAAACGAGGTTCGGCAATAATTTCCGCTAAATCACGCACTGGGTTAATAATATTGGCATTAACATCAGCGCCTTTCACACTGCCCGATTTAACCACTTGGATAGCTTGTGTTTCCAGTGTGGTCGGTACCAACATAAACGCGGGACGAATATTTAATGAGCGTTCGCCTTCTTTTTGTTGACGCATAGCAGTACGACCTGCACTGATGGTTTCCACATCCATCCCGCCGGTGATCATGTTTTTATGATCGGCACTAAACAGCGCTTTTTTATCGCTCATTTTTTCATTGTCGATAAGCACCGCATACACCAAATCGCCGACTGTCGCTTTCGCTGCACGACCAAACTTCATGGGCACATCCGTCAGCATATTCATATCATCATTGATGATAGCTTGACGGGTAATACTAAATAACTCACCGTAGGTCGCCAGCGCGATGGTTTCGCCTTTATCATCGAGCGTAACGTACTTATACTCAGCACCCTCACGCACTTTACGTAAGGAAGGGAATGCCCCTAATCCTACACGGTGTGCAGTTTTAAAGTCACTGAGCTGTCCTTTTTTCGTCCATTTTTCAAAGGTTTCTTCGTTTTCTTCCCAACCGAGTAAAATCGCTTTATTCGCGACATCCAGCAGGATATTACCGAAATCAGAGGTGCTGTGCGTAAACGCCATACCAATCATTTGCATCGGATTATACGTGGCCACACCAACACCACGCTCTGTCAGTGATGCGCGCGCTAATTCACGCAGTGTCATGCTGTTATAGGCGTTATCTTTTTCATACTCCTGATAACCCGCACGCGCCATCACAGAAGCACGAACACTGTCGCCCACAATATTGCCGTTTCCTGCGTAAATATGCGCATTACCTTTATTTGATGGCTCAGGATTTTGTTGTTGTGCAACCGTGTTAAGTAATTGCTCACGCGCTTTCTCAACAGAACAACTCGCATCCGCTAAACAAGTGATCATCAAATCATTGTGACGACCACCGAACATGGCAAATAAATCTTTAATCCCATTTAATCGCGCTTGCTCGTCAGCATAGGTGGCGCTAGGTTGTGGCTCTGGTGTCGGTACTGAAGTTGGATGAGGTTGTGTAGGGCTAGTCGTATTTTTAGGGGTAATTTGATTTTTAATTGCACTTGGCATAGATGAAAATTCCTCAATTCGTTTAGATGTAAGACTCGCCATTGCTTTTACTGGCTCAATCACTTTATCGGCGAAACCATGCTCAACACACTCGTCACCATCAAGCCATGTTTCCTGCTCTAACATGGCGGTAATTTCTTCTGTTGTTTTTCCTGTTTTAGCGACATAAGCAGGAATAAGTACATTTTCCAACTTGTCGAGCAAGTCAGCATATTCACGCATATCATTCGCATCCCCCCATGAAACGCCCCACGGTTTGTGGATCATCATCATGGCATTTTTCGGCATAATGACCGTGTCACCCACCATGGCAATAACCGAGGCCATTGAAGCGGCCAAACCATCGATATAAACCGTAATCGTCGCGGAATGGTTTTTAAGTTGGTTATAAATGGCGATACCATCAAATACCTCACCACCCGGCGAGTGAATATGAAGGTTGATATGACTAAGATTCCTTAGTGAGATTAAATCTTCCGTAAAACGTCGTGCGCTAATTCCCCAACCACCGATTTCATCATAAATATAGATATCCGCAGTTTGGTCTTCTTTAGCCTGCATGCGAAACCAGCTTTTTTGATTTGCTGGTCCCGACATTTTAGGCATCGTCATCGATTTCTTGTTGTTTAGCATCTTGTGCCCCTTTGTCATTAGCAGGATCAGTATCAAATACCAGTCCTAATCGTTTATTTTCGTCAATTTCGGTTTTACGACGACGTTTCACATCAGCAGGGTTGCCCCCTTTAGCGCGTATCCAGTCACTTTCTGTTGACGCACCACCGCGTAACAAGGTTTTCCATGCCTCAGACTCTTTCTTTGGATCAATCCATGGCATTACAGGGCCACTGTAAACTGCATTAAACAGGGATTTAGCATCAACATCAGGAGACACGGCGACCACGCCACTGGCTATCGCCATTTTTAACCAATTGCGATACATCGGACGACTAATGCCCGCCACAAAGGTGTCTTGAAAAATGTTATAGCCTTCAAATGACTCCACCAGCTCTTGTCGTTGAGCGCTATATGTGCCGTTATAGTCACGGGCGATACTGGAATAACTGCCCCGACTGCCTGCAGAAACCGCACGTAATTGCCCATTGCGAAAGGTTTGTAGATTAGGGTTGGGGCGGTCTGATTTGATCATGCCCACTTCTTCACCCGGCTTTAAACCGTCGTAAATCATGCCCGGCTGAATATCAATATTACGTTGCTCATCTTCGTCGTATTCACCTTCAGGGAAAGAGCCGGCATCCCCTTTTTTGATGTACATCCCCAATGAAGCTGCAATACGTGCGGAGGTCAATTCCGCATCTTCGTAATCTTTTAACGCACTTAAGCGCATTAAGATCCCCGAAAACAAACTGACTCCCCGCGCTTGATGAAGCCGACGAGTGAATTTCAGGTGCAACATATTTTCAGCATCGATGGTTTTGATATCCCCTAAATTGGCACTAAATTGGGGGAGGTTTTTATATACCTGATACCCTGTGGGTCGCCCCCACTCATTGAACTTAATGCCTTGGATAATCTTACTTTCTGGCATATTCATGTGAATAGGCACAAAGTCAGGCTCTAAGGCTTCGAGCCAAAAATAGATATTGGCTTGAGGATCTAACCCCTTGGCTTTACCTTTGACGAGCTGAGCAAAGACTTCACCATCACGTAGCCACGTTCTCACCAATAAACGTTCTAATACAGGGCGACTAAATTGCCCTGTCACTTCGGGTAACACGGACCATTCCGCCCAGGCTTGACGAATTTGCGACGCTAAATCTTCATGGATTTGCCCTGCGCCATCTAAGGGCTGAGGCTCAACAATAATGCCCTTAGCCCCGACAATGCGTTCTTCCATCTTGTCGAGAATGCCGATAGAGATATCATGATTGTTATCTAGCCATCGCGCTTGCTCCCGTAATGATGTGCCACCAAATTGAGTCAGTTGGTTACCATTACGATTTTCACGTTTAGCGGGATGAGTACGAGTGGGTAAAACGGCTTCATAGGCTTTAATTTGTAAGCGAGAGCGGAGGCGCGAAGCTTGCCAGTTTGGGGCGAAATAACCAATGGCGCTGTCTAATAATGTCATCTAAACCTCGCTAATTTATACATCGGATTACCTCGTTTTCTCGATATCAACGCCGACAAACGAGATTCCCAACGCTCACGACCTTTTATGATCTCGTTGAGATTTTCCATTGTCATGGCTTGTCCATTAAAGGTGATGGATTTGCCTTTTAATACCGCCTCTTCCGCTAAACGGTATTGCTCAATCATGTGTTCAATTTCTTCTTTCGTCATATCCAGCCTCCGCTGTTTGATACTGGTGCCCATGCTGATACGGCAGGCGTTTCCTGTTTTTGGGTTTCGGGTGAGGGTTTTATTTCAGGCTCTGTGGCGATATCGGCAATTGGTGGGGATGAGGAAAGCATTACATCAGGCAATCTCGCCCATTTAGGCGGTTTTTCCCAATTAATATTCTCGTACCCTTTTAATATCACCAAGGCATGGGCGTAAACCATCAGGTCAAATGCCTCATTAGCACCTCGACCCGGCTTTTCCCAATGCCCTTTTTCATCACGCTCTTCATACGTCAACTCGTCATAGAACGATTCATCCAGCCAATCAGGGAAATGAATATAATTAGGTCCGACGGTATCGCGCGATAACGCAGAACTGATCCGGTCTTTGAGTTGATCCGTTTGCAGTAAATAAAGGGGCACATCCCCTTTCGCTTGGGCGCGCCGTTCAGAACGACTGGTGTTATCAGGGAATGATTTAGTAATTAACTTACTGCGCTTATGCCCGTCACCCTTAAAGAGATAGACTTTACGGTGTAATCCCTCTTTTCGACAGCGACGCCAAAATTTATAAGCATTATCAGTAACGCCATCTTCACCACCAGAGTCCACGCCCAACATCATGATTTCCATTTCATGGTGAGGATAATGCTGTAATGAATAGGTTTTCTCTAATACATCCGTGATTAGTACCTGCCAATCTTCGGGATACGAACCCGGATCGATTCGACGGCATTCACCGTTATTGTCATAACGTAGGGATTGGGTGATTTCAAATCGGTCAATCACCCAGCGTTCGCCTTTTTCACCGTAACCCACCACCTGCACCACAAAGCGACGTTTTTTACCGCCCTGTACGTCAACTGTGGCAACCAAGAATCGCACACCATCTGGCACAGCTGATTCTTCCCAGTTTTCTACACGATTGATTAATTCATCACTCTGACGCTGTTCTTGTGCAACTTTCGGTAGATAAGGCAAACCCCAGTCTGTATTAGTCACTGATTTTAATGTTTCTTCACTGCCCGTTAATTCATATTCTTGCTCTGCACCAACAAACTTATTTACTAGTTGAGCCCATGTTTGATAAGCGGCAGCTGGCCCTTCCATCCAAAATGAGGCAAATCTTGAGTAGCGAGGGTTACCCGTTATTTTCCCTGTTTTATCAATTGATTGCCCCTCTATCAGCCATACGCCTTTATTGTTTAATGTTCTTTTTTGGTCATGTTCTATCTTTGATAAACAGTGAGGGCATTGAAGATAAGCATTTTTACCTGCTTCAAAGGGATCGTCCGTTAATGAAAATCCAACCATGTTATCTTTTATAGGTTGAAAATATTCACCACAATGTGGGCAAGGCCAATACCAACGACGGCGATCACCACGGTTATAAAGTGATAAAATACCTGTTGTTGGCGGGGCTTCATGAGGTAACGTTCGACTCCACTTTGCATTTGTTATTTCACGACCAGGAGAGCTCTCCACCAGCGTCATGCCAGCCGACATAAAAGTGGTTGTCCGTTTTGATGCTAGCGAAAATGCATCACCTTCACCGTCAATGTTCTCAGGAAAGCGGTCATAATCAGTTAAAGCAACAAAACGATAATCTGATGACGACATGATATTGACAGTTGGCCATCCTATTTTTAGGTAATTTCCCGCTCTAAATGTTTTATCGTGAACATTATTATCGTTTGTGCGAGGACTTAACCGCTTTGATACCTCTTTACTGACTCTAAATGTTCTATCCAGCCGTTTTTTAGAGTGCTCTCTGGCTTTATCCTCTGTCATTTGAATTAATAAAAAATCAGCAGGATCACAGACAATGGTGTAGACAATCCATCCATCAATTAATGCTAAGGATTTACCTGTCCGAGCTGGGCCTACAAAAATAACAGCATCATATCGCCTTGATGTTAAACAATTCATAGGCTCAATAATATAAGGTGTTAACGTATCATCCCATGGTAATGAACTACCACCATCAAGAGGAACACGCATATATTTCTTAACAGCTTCGGCAACAGGTAATCTATTGGGTGGCTTTAATAGTGTGGATACATCACGCCGAATGGATGAAGCGGAAGCAAATCTTACTGTCATTATTCCTCCATCGCTTCTGCATTATTCACTTCACTGGATAGTAGCTCTCTCATTTCATCAATAACAATTTGAACCTGTACTAATTGTTCTGCATTCCATCCGTGATCTCGCTCTAATCGGTCTGGCCACGTTTCCAGAACCTGAGCAATAGCCTTGACAATAACCGCCATTTCTCGATGAACTTCTGATGCTGGGATAAGTTGTTTTAATGTAGTTTCAAATTTAATTCTTTCATTTTCAGACTGATACCAATCTTTTCTATCTTTAGGAAACATGAGGTCAGGATCTTGAATCCCTTCCCCACCTTTACTGTCATCTGCAAAAATTATTGGCCCAACATCTCGCAATGCATAAACAGGGTTTCCTCTGACTGTATTAGCAATGGGAACATTAGCTTCTAATAATCTCTTTTTAACTGTGCCTCGGTTTAGCCCGAATGCCTCAGCAATCTTTGCAACACTCCAGTTATAGGCGTCTCCCAGATTGCTGACATTAGACATCGACACCTCACTTGGTCAGGTGATTTTCTTATTTTTTAATAAAAATCAATATGATAAATAGCATTGAGGTGACAACAATTAAATAATATTGCCACCTCAATACTGTTTATATCTATATATATCAATCAATTATGAGACCTGTTGCTGACACCATGAAAATCAGAAAACTAGCCGTTTCCCGCGTGCGCGCCGCCCCGTGGAGAGGGTATCCCGCCGGGAGTACCTTTTGAATTAACCAATTGTTTTCAATTAAATTGTTTTTTATAAATTTAAGTATTTAAATGGGTTTATTCTAAATGGAGTGTTGGGTGGGCTTGTGTTAGCACCTTCAATTAGCGCATTATTAAACAACTGCTTAAATTCTTCTTCAGTCAATGTGATATTTGCTGCTGAAGATACGCCAATTAAATAAATTTCACGGCCTAATACATATTCTTTTATATGATACTTTCTAATGCCAGTCTTCTCAGTCAGCGTGAAGCATCCTAATTCAACCACAAATCTGTTGAACCTAAACACCTCATGTGTTCGCTCTCCATCGATGATAATTACATCGTATAAAACATCTTCACTATCCATTTGCACACCTTTTTATTTACAGTCTAATAACCTGACTCATAGTGTAAGAGGCTGTGCTGTCGCGTCAACCATATTAACATCCCTATTAATATTAAGGTTTTTTTGGGGGCAAAATAGGGTTCTTAAAGCCTTGACTAGCCATGTTCATCTCCTTACTTCTGACTACACCACGTTCTGTTATTTAGTTCACTTACAGCTTTCTCCCATGCTTGGCGTTCAGCATCTCGTGCCGGTAATAGCTGTATTTTGCCGATCTACTCGCATACGTAAATCTGCCAATTGAGTATTCATGTCTGGCACTAACTTACCGCTAGTAATCACACGACTGAATACAGCATCACCTAAAGTACTACATTTAGTTTTGACTGAATTAAAATATGAATTTTTTAAAGATAATATCTCATGTTTTTTATCTTTAAAGACCATGGTTTGTTAATACGCTATAATTAACTCTTTATACTGGAATAAAGAGCCAACACATGATGAAAAAAGAAATTATTGAGCACTCTATTGAGCGGTTATGTAATGCTTTACGATTATTTGGTGAGTGTTCGTTCTCGGTAAAAAATCTTATCCACATAGATAAAGAGGAAGCTGTAGACAACCATGATAGAGCTTTTGAAGCAATATTAGAATCATTTCACACCTTATATGATACTAGCAAAAAAAAAGTTAATTATTTCAAAAACCCTTCAGCATCACTTCTAATTATTATAAGAAATGCAATTCATCATAGAGATCATTCATTATTTAATAGCTGGAATAGAGCAATGGTTAGAAATAGTGGATATAAAAAACATAATGGCGCTGAATTTCTACTTTGTAGTTATAATTCTCTAAATGTAGATTCACATGTTATGCAATATTATTATAAACTTGATGATATTTTCACTCAATTGGATAATGGAAAGTATATTAAGCCTGAAAATAAAAAAATCATCATAGATGGGTTAAGTTTAAATTCTATTAAAAACCATGCTATTAATAATAGATATCCATCTGAACAAGTTTATTTAAATATAATTCCAGTTATGTGTTCAGCTGTAAGATATACATTTGATGAATTACTAAAAAATGGGATTGAACCTTCTGGATTTGATTCTGAGGTTTATTTAAATCATTTTACTACAGATGGTTTTTTCAATCTAAAATCAATTAATTATAGACCATGTAGAATTATTGATTTTACATCAGTTTAATTGGATTAGATAGATAAATTTTTATCTGTTACATTAAAATTAGCTAGAATATATATTGAGAAGATATAACAAAATTTTATTATTTTAAGCTCCTATTGGAGCTTTTTTTATTTGTACGCATACAACTTTTTATTTTATACATTCAGTTCTAATATAATCCTGTAATCCCAATATCACTTTCTCTGATTGTACAATTCGCTCTCTGAGTAACCAATAATTTCTGATAGCGGTGTCAGTAGGTCTGGCGGTGGTTGCATCATCCAAGCTGGTGGTGGGAGTGATGGAGATTTTTGGACACTCGGCTTTGATGTACACCCGCTCAGGATTGCGATCGCTAATATCACGTAAGCGACTAATTTCATTCTTTGCACTGGCTAACTCCTGAGTGTATTTAATATCGAGTTGGTTTAATCGAGTGATACGAGCTTGATAGTCTTTGTTGTTTTCGATTTGTTGTGAGAGTTGATCAGTAAGTGATGATTTGTCTTTTTCTAACTTGGTAATACTTTCACTCAGTTTATCAAGTTGGTTACTTTGCCACGCAATACAGATGACCATCACCAAGATAATACCAATGGACACTGTTGTTTCGCCTATTTTCATAATTAGTACCGATGATGTGAGAGAGCTACCTGACAGCGCTTTTCTAAACTGGCTTTATCGTTAACACATGAATTATCAATTGAGAGATAAATGCCACCAGCAACTGTGATGAGCAATACGAGGATAAAGCTAATAACGATAATTAAAGGTTCCCATGACATAGTGCTGACTCCGCATCTCTACGACTGACTAACCCTCGCCAAACCTTTCCACCTGCATAAACCCAGCGTTTCATTTCTTCACATGCACCATACTGATCGCCTGCATTTAATTTCTTTAGCAACGTAGAACGTGCAAAGGCTGTGGTACCCACATTAAAGGCAAAGGAATATAGAGAGGCTTTTGTTTTATCATCTACTGGCACTTTAACCAGGACATCAACTTGTTGTTGAGTTCTGATAAAGTCTTTCTGCAGTAACTCATCACACTCTTGCTGTGTGTATGTCTTACCTTGAATGATGTCGCTTCCAGTGTGGCCATAACAAACAGTCAGCACACCAACAACATCACGGTATGGTTCGTAGCGTACTCCCTCAAAATGACCAATCACTGTTACCGCAATACTTACAGCACCGGCACTCGCAACTGCTGCCACCTTTTGTTTTAGGTTCATCAAATGTCCTTTTTAGCTTTAGTCAGCATCTCGCCAACTATCTTTTCTATGTCTTGCGGATCACTAGAACAATTTCGATGAACTAATTCAGCAAATAACGCTGTTCGTTTTCGTTGTTCTCGCCATGTCATCAGATAAGTTGCTAATCCAAGGAGCATGCTGAATCCCATCCCTATTACAAATCCCCATTCATACAATGAGAGACTTGCAAAAAAGGCAGTTAAGCCAGCCGTTCCGTAGGTAGCATTGGTTAGTTTGTCCATGCGCATATACACCCCCTACGGAGTGTCCGAGTTTAGTTGAAGGGATGCAGACACACAGCTCTTGTGTGAAGTGATTAGTGTGTGTTTGATACTGTGGCCTGCGTATTAGGAAAGGATAATTCTGGCGAAATTGACTCCACCGAACTCATTTAGCCGCTCATAGAGAAATAGTCTCTTGCACGTTCTGTGCTGATAGATTTTGTTATCGTATTTTTTAAATAATTTAGTTCCTCTCAAAAGCGAGAGAAAATAATTAATATTGTAGTCATGGAGGATCACATCAATATAACCATTCCCATGTTTAACGCATTCACCAGATTCTGCCATTTGAAATATTTTTTTAGCTGCGTTATATGTACTGACTTTTTTCTCAGCCCTTTCAATAACCGATTTTCTCCGCTCTTCGGCTATATACCGATCATTGATTGCTTTTAAATTATTAATCGTCATATCAGCCTCTAAACGAAAAAAGACCGCGTCGGCGATCTTTATTTAATAATGCGAATAAACTAGACGTGATATATGGAAAAAATAATTAGAATAATATGTACTATTTTTTATTTAAATTATTGTACATTATACATCCTAATTCTTCACCTGAATTGCAAGACCTTCTATAATAATCCATAGCTACTTCCTTATTTTTAGTGCCATCATTTCCAGATAAATAAAAATTACCTAATGAGAGCAAGGACTTCCCATCCCCAGTTTTTGAAGCTAATTTCAACCAATAGATAGCTTTTTCATGGTCTTTATAAACAGAATCATTCTTGCCAACCCAATCACTTAAATATAAATCCCCTAATTTTCTTTGTGATTCTACATCCTTTCCCTCTGCGGCTTTTTGTAGCCAAAAGACTCCTTGTTGATAGCTTTGCCTAACTCCTTTGCCTAGCCAAGACATTCTATATAATGATTTTTGGGCTTCAATATTCCCTTGCTCAGCAGATTTTTGGAACCAATAAAATGACTTTGAGAAATCTTGATTAACTCCCCAGCCATTAAAATAAAGATATCCAAGATCAAGCTGAGATAAATTATCTCCTTTTTCAGCTCGAGAGGTTATCTCACTCACTGAATAAGAATTACCATATACCTTAAAACTTAGTGGTGAAAAAAATATCAAGAGGAATAATACTTTATATTTTAACATCACATTTTCCAAAACTTAGTTAAATAATCACATAATAAAGCTAATTAAATAAACCTCTTAAAGGTAAGGTTTATTTAATTTAGTTTGAATGAGTATAAATTTCCCACTATGAAAAGACTTTAATCCAAGCTCGGACAAAATACAACCTTTGTCTGTATATAAAACCAGTCATTTAGTAACTTGGTTAAATACCACCTCAGCGTTGCTTTCTTCACTAAAACATTTACTAATTAACTTCTCATAGAATGGTTTCCAATTTCTACGCCATGTTCTTTCATTAAGTTCTGGTAATAGTCTACTAATAGCTTGATATGCTACTGAAGAAGGCATTCTTTTATATCCACGACCAGCACAACGAGGGCACTCTTTAAATACAGGCACTCCCTGTAATTCTGTTTGCACCTCATCCAAGACTTGACCACGCCCATTACAACGGCATCGATGTGTAATAGTTCCTTTCCCTCCACACGTTTGGCACTTATCACCAACCAGTTCATTTTTAATCACTGGTTCTGTAATCACTTCGCCATTTGATTTTGTAATACCGGGATATTTAATAACGTCTTTGTGGTTATAAATAAGCTTTCTACCTTTGCAGTTAGGGCATTCACACACTGAACCTGCTGAACGAGAGTAATCTTCAAACGCCATTTTTGATAATATAACCAAACAGTACCCCAGTTTATTACCCGCCGATTTAGCCACCAGCTTTGGGGTTACTTTAAGTGCATATTGCGTTAACTGCTCTACAGTGCTGAACTTATCTTTTTCACTCACGTCATTCTTAGCAAAAAAAGCAGACATACCAAACTTAGCACGTTGCTCTGTCATGCCTAGTGCCCCTGCAGTATCCATTCCTTTCATTCTATTGGGATCTGTACAGTTTGGTGTATCGGTGATCATCGGTGACTTTGGATAAAATTGTTTTAATGCTGACTCTAATTTCATGCTAATACTCCTCGTGCCGTACACACGTTAAATAAATGCACCGATACCTAATGAACGGTTTAAAAAATGAAACAACAATTCGAGTTGATTGCCGTGAGTAACTTCCCACTGTTTTGGGTCTCGATGTAACTCGTCATGATGAATACGACATAATGGAATAGTGAATAAGTCGTGAGCTTTAGTACCCATGCCTCCCATGCCATGGCCTATGATGTGGTGCGGATCATCAGCTTGTTGCCCACACACGCAACACGGTTGAGTTTTCACCCATTGAAGCCAGTTGGTATTTTCCCAGCGTTGCATTTTAGGTTTAAGAAGAAATGACGCTGGTGGCTCAGGATCAACGACAACTTTAATAACCGGTTTTATCGCATCTAAACGCTCATTCATTGCTGATAATGCTGTTACGTTACTTGGGATAATGTCAGCTTCAGGAAAACCACCATGAACTTTGCGTTCCTCTTGTTTATCTGACCAACTCAAAATCTGGCGTAATATCACTTCGGGTAATTCATCAACCAAGTTATGCATTACTGCAAATGAGAAAAAATCAGGTATTGTCAGCTGGTGTCCGCTATCTAATCTCAAACGAAAACGGATAGTATCTAACATCCAATTAATACGATTTTTATGAGCTAATTCAGCAACCCAACCTGCTGATGAATGACGAATATGATTATCGTGATGCCAACAAGTGCGGATCACGCCAGCCTCATTAAGTGTCGTTACTAACTCATGGTGATGATAATTATCTTCATCGTTATCAATCTGACAGTATTTGATATTACTAATAACCCAAGAGTCCATCGGTGATACTTTATCGATGGTGTGGATTACTTTTTTGTTATTGAGAAATTGAATGATGTGCTTATTGTTTAAAATTGGCTGTTCATCACCCGTTAATGCGCCTGAGGGCAACACATCTAAACTTTTTGGAACATCGCTAATAATCACGCGGTGATGCTTCTTAAATTGCTCGAGTAATTCAGCACCCGGTTTAAGTAATACAACGCCCAGTTCTGGCTGAATATAAGGCGTTAATAATAATTTCATGCACTCACCTGTTTATTCAGCATCACCATACGGATCAGTTCATCCGTTTTACTCTCAAAGAAATGCGGTTGGGTTTCACGAGGATTATTAGGGCTGGTCATGTTCTTCCCAAACTGACAGCCCCTTGCAGTCACTGACCAGAACTCTTTCACTTTGTTAGCTGTTTTCGTACTTGGCCGAGATAAACGTTCAACAATGCCGAGATCGGCCAACCGTTTATAAGCTTGCTGGGCTGAAATAGGTAATTGGTGTTTTCTAATCAGAGTTGATAAAGCTACTGTTGGACGACTTGAACCATCCATGGAACCACTTGGCGCATCAATCGCGTAAACAGGCGCTAACTCAGGTAAGCCCGCCATTGCTTGTAATTTTTGATAAGCGCCTAACTTTGATGAATTCGAGAAATTTAAACTTTTAGACATTGATTCCAGTAGTATCACGCCCGCCTGCACTTTATCACTGAGTTTCTCTTGATGTTGTTGTGTCACTAGAGCATCAAAGGTGCGGATCACTTTTAAATGAAAAGAAGCACTGATCCACATTGCATAGGCGTAAACCAATTCTTTGCAAACATAAGTGCCTTGGTTATATCCACCAGCCACAGTAACAATAGGCGCTCCTGTGATCTCAGGAGCGGTCGAAATTTCATCAATTAACTCTTTAGTTTGAGCTAATGAACTCCAATTCGACGGCTGATGTCGTTTTTCACCACCCGATACTCGATGTAAATCATTTAAACAATAGCGACCGGCTACATCTCTACGAACCTGAAAACCATCAATAACAATTAATCCATTCATGCTATTTCTCTCCACGTTTTATTCGTGACCGTACATCACGCTTTTACTATGCTGACGAATGGTTATTTCAAGCTTCCCGCCTTTAATAACGTCCATCCATTCAACATCCATTTTTTTAATCTGTTTATCATCCCCCCATACACCCGCATGAGTAAGCGCATCAAAAGGTGCCTTTAAGAAATTATCAATATCTCTAGCCTGCTTAGTTGGTGGATATAATTTCACTGAAACAAACACATCACTCTCAATAGCTTTAGGTCTACGCTTTAATTGTTCATAGACTGCTGCAATCGCATTTGCTCTAAAGACTCGCCCTTTTGCACTAACTAAGGTTCCTCTTTTGGTATTTCTCCAATAAGTATTTACGCTAGGTGGAAATGGCAACGTAAGCATGAGTTCAGGCATAAGTCCCCCATAAACCAATTAGCAATGTCACTACAAACCAAAAACCAACGAACAAAATGTATTTAGTTAGCATTAGTGATTACCTCTTACTGAACTTACTAATGAATCGTAGGGCTCGGTTGGTAATTTCCCCATGAGTGCAAAATTAGAAGTGGCGTGTTTTACCCATCTGATAGTTGGCAAAGCGCATTTTTTAGCCTTCTGAATATTCAACTTTTCAATGTAGACTGACTCACCTGATTTACGTGATTCTGTTATTGCTGAATAAACTCTTTCTGCCTCTTTAGTTACTCTGTAGCGTAATGGACGTTCTTCGCTAATTCTGACTAATGCACCTAAAGTCCAAAGGTGTGCCAACGCTCTTGATGCGCCAGCTAAATTAGTGTCTAAATCACGAGTAACAATGTCGCGATCTACTACTTCACCAACTTTGTACAACGCTAAGATTTGCTCTGTGATTTTCATGCGACACCTCTCGATACAAGCCATTTCGCTTGTTCAATAAATGTTTTGCCGATTTGCTCTAACTCACTGCGTTGAATGTAATCAATGGCTTTACCATTCCACGTTTTATCAAACACCACGATAGCACCAGCAAAAAATGCCCCTGTTGGTACTTGGTTTTCATCTACTGGAACAAACCATTGTGGAACATCAAAACCAACACGACCGCGAATAAAACAAATATGGTCCGCTTCTTCACACCACCATGTTTCGCTTGTGGCCACTTTCAACAAGAAAACATAACGCCCGCCTTTTTCACGCATAGCCAACGCATGATTCATAATGTGGCGAACACCTGTGACAGCCTGTTTTTCATGATATGAACTACGTGAATAAGGAGGATTGGCAAATGCTGAACCGCCAATTTCTTTGAGTTTTTCCGACCAATCTTGGGTAAGCGCATTATCCTCAACGGTGTAGAAATGAGGGCATTTGCTGTTTTGTGCATCGGTAAAGAGATCTAGTGTGAAAGGTCCATAGAGCGAATTGATACCCCAATACAGATTTTCAGGTGTTCGCCACTGATCACCAATTTCTTTTAATTTGTGAGCAGATTGGCTTTTTAATTCCTGTAATTTCAGTGCGTAATCAATCATTACTGAACCTCCTGTGACATTTCAGTCGCTTGTTTCCAAATGCTGTTCCATGCTTGACGACCAGAAAACTCACTCATACGACGAATGCCTGTCTTACCTGCTAATTCAAGTGCGATCTCTTCAATACGGTTTTGAGGTTTAGAACGAGAACCAATCAAGCGAGAGAAGGCGCTGTCACGTTCAACGGTATCAACTTGAACCTTCGGCTCATCCTTTGGCTTTTGGCTACGAACGATCAACTCATCAAAGTGTTTACGTAATTTACGAGGGCTTAAAATGTTTTGGTGCCAGAATGAATCTTTGTTGGCCCAGTCGAACAACGCACAAATTTGCTCATGAGTACGCCCATCGATTTGACGCATCAAACGAATATCGTTCGCCCAGTCATACCAAGTAGGTTCTAGTGCAGATGAATTCAGTTTTTTAACACGACCAAACATCCATTTCGCCGTTTTTAAATCACCTTCATCGCCCCATTTTTGAAAGTTAGCGCTGTAAATCACGGCTTCAGGATAACGAGTTAAAAAATCATTTTTCGGCTGGTCGCTGGATTCGTTAGAATTCTGCGACGAAAGGTCTTTAGTGATCTGTAAGTTTTTATCTGAGTTAAGATCTGTATAAAGATAGGATTCCTCACTTTCGACGTTTCCATGATTCTGCATTTCTGCGGTTTCCATTCCGCAGTTTCGACGTTCCGATTCCGCAGTTTCGACGTTTCCATTCCTCATTTTCGACGTTTCAGAAATAGACGGGAAAATCATAGAGATAAGTTTATTACCATCTATCTTGTAGTGAGTAACAGGGGTACCGTTAACCTTTTTTGTCTTAGTTTCAATCACACCAGGGAAATACTTTTTACGTAATTTATCAACGAGGCGTCGAGCTTGCTCTTCACCAGAAAGCCCGTGAATTTCTTCTGCCAGCTCTTCATGGCTTTTATAAAACCAACCATCATCAGCACTTGATGAAACACCAGACCAGAAGACAAGTTGATTTAAAATTGCAGACAAGGCGTGAGCTTGCTGATCACCTTTGAAAAAATCTAAATAAGGAACAGGAATAACAATGACGTTTTTCTGCCCTGACATAGCTTGTACAACATCAAAAATAGTCGTCATAGCAACGCCTCACTTAACTCTGGTGTATTTCTCTTTAAAACGCTGTACAGGTTCACACTGTGGGTCGTCACAACCATCAAGCATAAAAATAACGCGCTGTTTTTCTCTGTCATAACGAACAACATGAACAACGATACCCCTGTGATTTTTGTAGTAGCGATCGAGTTGATTTGGGTTCTCATTGTTCATTGCCCCGCTCTCCACTTGAAAAATAAAAATCAGCCCATGCCTTTTTAAGCGACTGTCTATCTACCAAATATGCAGGTTTCTTGTAGTTGTCTGGTTGTTCATCAGAGACTATGATTTCTACATAGCGAAATGACTGACTACCCGAGACAGGTAAACAACGGAATTGCTTTTTAGGTATTAAATGCGCTAATCTACTCATGCTAATTTCTCTTCACACAATTGAAATTTGCAAACCGAAGCCAGAGGCCGTACACCTTTGGCTTCACCCTTTCTGGATATAGCCATCTTTAATTTCTCTTTTGATGCAATGAAACAAACGCATTCATAAATGTGCGGATCTGTGAAATTAATCCATCCAACATCATTTTTATTTTCTGCTCTTCTTCGTTATCAATAACGCCATCAGCCAAGCTATCCTTCATCAGTAACGCTAAACGCCCCTGCATTTCGTCAACATTGCTACGTAATGTGAATAGTTCTGTCTGATCTAAATCAGCAGGACTAATTCTGTCCACGAGCAAGCGGTTTGATTCACGAGCGACAAATTCAGCAAATAAAACGGTCTTAGAGATATCTTGCATCGCTAATAACTCGTTTAAATCAAACGAACGACAACCGTTTTTCTCATAAAGCTTGTTGTTGAATGATGTTAAAGACAGACCAAGCGCACCAGCCATTGCCTCACGCCCACCAGCTATTGCCTCACACATTTCTTTCACTACCTGTTTTATTGATTGGTTACTCATTTCCTACCACCCTGAATAAATTCTTGTAGTTAACTGCTTTAAACGATTTTGCTATTTTGTTGTTGGTAACGATGTGGGTATAAGATCTCTAATTCAGTTATTTCCCCGCGATAAAAAGCTGTTAATTTTTCAGCGAGTTCCAAAGAGGCTGCTTGAATGCCTCTTTCTAGTCGCGAAAGGTTTCCCACATCACAATTAATGGCATTGGCCACTTCTGAAATGGTTAGATTTAGTTCTACCCGAACTTTTCTTAATGGTGTTTGCATACCGCCTCCTTAAATGCGTTACACGCATATTATCACACAACAAAATATGCGCAATGCGCTTTGTGCTGTACGCATAAATAAAGTTGAATTAAGGTATGAAAATAGGAACAAGAATTAGAGAACTGAGAAAGAAAAAAGGATTGACAATCCTTCAGTTGGCCACAGCCATTAACAGTGACGTGGGCAATATTTCTCGCCTTGAAAGAAACATACAAGGCTACACAGAAAACACTTTAGTAAAAATAGCGGAAGCACTTGGTGTATCTGTTGCTGATTTATTTACTGAAGAACTACCAGAACTAGATAAAATCGAATTTATTGGGAAAGTGCCATCAGGAATGGTTCAGGTACGTGGTGAGGCATTCTTAGGTGTTGATGGTGCCGTTGATATGATTGAAGAGCACAACGGCTGGTTGAAGATATATAGCGACGATAAGGACGCATACGGATTGAAAGTTAAAGGCGATAGCATGTGGCCTCGTATTCAGTCTGGTGAGTTTGTTGTTGTTGAACCAAATACTAGAGTTAGATCCGGTGATGAGGTATTTGTTCGCTCAGCTGAAGGGCACAATATGATTAAAATCTTCAATAAAACAAGAAATGGTGACTATCAGTTTACAAGTATCAATAACTCACATAAGCCTATCACTCTATCACCAGAGCAAGTTGATACTATGCATTATGTGTCAGCTATCGTTAAGCCTACAAAATACATTGATAGTTGTGAGCGTGAAACAAAGCTAAGCCTTGTTCCGCCATTAGTTGACTAGTCCCAATGGCCTGACAATATGCTTTGGGGTGTGGTGGAAATTTAATAGCTCAAGTTATAATTTATTTTACCAAATCGGTAAAGAATGATAGGATAATGGCGTCTTGGAAATTTTATTTGAAGATAGCAAAATAAAAAAAATTTGCGAACAACAAAAGGAGGCAGAGAAAAAATTAGGCTCTCTTTGTGCTAAAAAATTAAGAACAAGACTAAGTGATTTAGAATCTGCCAGTAGAGTTACTGATTTGGTTGTCGGAAATCCTCACCCTCTAAAAGGAGATCGTGATGGTCAGTTTGCTCTTAATCTTCACGGTGGTTATAGGTTAGTTTTTAGCCCATCCAATGACCCATGCCCAACAAAGCCAGATGGTGGTATAGATTGGGATAGAGTAACTATCATTTGTATTGAATATATAGGGGATTATCATGACTAATCTGAGTGCTAGTTTTGCGCCGGACTGGGTCTCCCCACCTGGCGAAACCATACTTGATATTTCTGAAGAGCGCGGATGGTCTCAATCCGAGCTAGCTAAACGATTAGGATTTAGCGAGAAGCATTTAAGCCTGCTGGTAAATGGGAAGGCATCCCTCACCACAGAAACAGCAGAAAAACTGGAACGCGTGTTAGGTGGATCTTCCGATTTCTGGTTATCCAGAGAAGCCAATTATCAAGCGCATAAATCAAGAATTGACGCAGCTGAAAAACATTCTTTATGGGAGCCATGGCTTAATGAGGTCCCAGTTAGGGATCTAATGTCTTGTGGCGCTATAGAGAAAATAAGGGTAATTCCTAAACATAAATCAAAAATAGTCGTGTCCTGCTTGAAGTTTTTTGGTGTTGCATCTCCTGATGAGTGGCGTGATATATATGGCGGAATGCAGGTTTCATTTAGACGAAGCAGAGAAGAACAATGTGATGTAGGCGCTATATCGTCATGGTTAAGGCTTGGAGAACAGGAATCCGAATCGATAAATGCTCCTAAATTCAATAAAAGCAAATTTGAAAAAGCTCTAAAAGAAATACGTGGATTAACTATCGAAAAGGCTGAAGTTTTCGAGCCAGTCATGAGAAAGTTACTTCTTGAGTCTGGTGTAGTGCTGGTTCTTGTCCCTGCTATACCTAGATCGCATGTTAGTGGGGTCGCTAGATGGATTACCCCTACAAGGCCATTAATTCAGCTTTCTCTATATGGAAAAACAAACGATAAATTTTGGTTTACGTTCTTCCATGAGGCAGCTCATATATTACTTCATTCTGATACTAAAGAGGATAAAAAATCCATTTTCCTAGATGACCCTAACGCCACAAGATCTCAAGATAAATATGAGATAGAAGCTAACGAATGGGCGGGAAAATATTTGATACCAGAGGAATATAGTAAATACCTTCCTGAACTTAGAAATAGAGATGCAGTTAATCATTTTTCTAAAATGATAGGAATTCACCCTGGTATAGTCATCGGAAGATTACAGCATGACGAGTATATTCCAATCAATTGGATGAATGATTTAAAGCAAGGCTTGCAATTTAAATAACCCCAGCCCTCCACCGCGAGGGCTTTTTCCCCCTTCAGAGAAGTGTTCTGCATTCCAGTCTGATATTTTTTAAAATACATAAATAAAAAAATAAACAGATAAAATTTGTCCTTTTATATTTTGGTATAAATTCAAATATGCGCTTGACGCATTTGTGCTTGGTGCATATACTTCCTTTATCAGATAATAATAGTTGATGAAAAATGTATTAAGTTATGGGAGTAATCATGACAACTGAACAGATTGCGTGCTGAGCGTGAAAGGCTGGTGGATGAATTAGCAAGACTGGATACTGAAATAGCAGAGTACATAAATAAAAGTGCTATTCAGATACAAAGTGAATGATTTTTATGTGTGAAGAGAACGTGTGAAGAGAAACAATGGCTGGCTGAGTCTTAAACCATTAACGGGGGTGTGGTGATAATGTTCTGCTCAGTCAGCCATTTTTATAAAGTTAGTTTTATAACCAAAGAGCGTGGGCGTGAAAAAAAGTAACCTGCAGTCAGCTAGAAATCCGAATCCCAATCGGGCTGATGAAACCACAGGTGGTCCGCTCTTTTTGATTATGAATCTAACAATAAGTAAGGGTACTGGCATCCATCCATGACAGTCCATATCAGGTATCCACTGTAGCTAGTGCCCTTTCTTATTGTGTGAAGTGAATAAACTGTGTGAGGAGAAATTAATATGTCACGCCCTTCGTTAAAAAATGCAATTGTGTATAGAGCGCAACTACCAAGTGCAGAAGCGATGTCCGATCACCTAAGTAAAATTCCATTTACTGAAGTGTTAGAATCACATTTTTGTAGTTATGGTTATATACCAAACCCGGTTACTAATGAATTAGTAACCCCTATTACAGGTGGATATTTACTGACATTTCGTTTTGATCAGAAAATATTACCCAATGCCGTTATTAAAAAAGAAGTTGATGACCGTATCAGTAAATTAATTGATAGTGACGCTGAATTTAGCGCTCTTGATATTAAACATACAGTTACAGAGGAGTTTCTTAGAAAAGCTTTTGTAAAAACAATTACAACACTCGTTTTATATCATTCAAGCAAAGAATGTTTATTGGTGGCCAGTTCTAATAAAAATATTGCAAATTCAGCTATCAGCACGTTGATCAAAGCATGTGGCTCAGTCAAAACAGAAACAATTCATATTAATGATGTATCAAAAGGTCTAACTACTAGGCTGTTAAATACATTGAACAATGAAGAAGAAGCAGATTGTTTTGGAAATGACTTCTATCTTGGTCAATTTTATTTACTTGAAAGAAAAATTGATAACAAAAAAGAAATTGTGAAATATGATGCTGATTTCAATTCTATAAGAGATGTGCTTTTTGACTCTTTAAATAATCACTTTAAAATTAATTTAATTCAATTATATACAAATGACATACAATTTAAACTTACTAGTGACTTTCACTTCAAAGGAATTAAGCCGGTAAATAAAATTGAGTTTGATGATAAAGATAAAGTTTATCGCTATCGACATGAATGCTCTCTCATTATGTTTTATATAACACTTACCATAGATATTTTAATTGATTTATTAAAATATAAAGAAAAATAATAATTAACCAACATCAGGGAAATTTAATCTCGATTAATTCGAGAGAGATTCTTATTACCTAAAATTGTGTGGAGAGAATAATGTCTTATATTGCAACAGCAACAAATAAACATTTCTATTATCTCGATGTACGGTTCGAAGATATAGATATTCAAGATATTGCCAGTGGCCTTGCTAATGAATGTCGCTTTAATGGGCAGATTGATAATTTCTATTCAGTTGCTCAACATTCTGTATATGCTAGCTATTTAGTTGCTCCTGAATATGCTTTAGAAGCCTTACTTCATGACGCTAGTGAAGCTTATATCAAAGATCTACCATCCCCACTTAAAAAACTATTGCCTGAATATAGGTTAATTGAGTTACGTGTAGAAAAGATGATCCGAAAAAAGTTTGGATTGCCATCAACTATATCTGACTCTGTTCATTTTGCTGATCTAATGATGCTAGCAACTGAAAAGCGTGATTTGGAAATTGACGTTGGTAGTAATTGGTTAATGCTTGAAGGTATTCCAGCAAGTGATTTTGTTGTTAATCCATTAACCCCACCACAAGCAAAAACTCAGTTTTTGCGTCGTTTTAACGAGCTTTATAAAGGAATATAAAATGGCTAACGGATCAGTAAATAAAGTAATCATCATTGGCAATTTAGGGCGAGATCCTGAAATTCGCTATCTTCCCTCTGGTGGTGCTGTTGCTAACTTAGCTGTGGCCACAAGTGAAAAATGGCGAGATAAACAGACGGGTGAAAACCGTGAAAAGACAGAATGGCATCGTGTTGTTTTGTTTGGAAAGCTCGCAGATATCGCAGGTGGTTATTTGTGTAAAGGTTCACAAGTTTATATCGAGGGGCAATTACAAACCCGCGAATGGGATGATAACGGTGTTAAACGTTATACAACTGAAATAATCGTCAATGTTGGTGGGAAAATGCAAATGCTGGGTGGTGCTAGTAAATCAGCAGGTTCACAGTCTGCACAGCAAAATCAGCCACCAGCTCAACCTCAAGCCCAAAGTAGTCAACCACCAATGGATTTTGAGGATGATATTCCCTTTGCTCCAATTGGGCTTATGTATCCACGCCATTTAATTAATGTGATTTAGGAGGCTTTATGTCAATTACTCCAGAATTTGTAGAATATGATGAAAATGGTTATTGGGCTCATTCAAAACTGCCATATTCCGAAGATAGTAATGAAATTATGCAGTGGGTAACGGATAACCAATTAGAGCAACGCTGTATTTATATGAGTGAAGATGTCGGAGAGAATACACCTGTTTTCCAGAACTATTTTACTAATGGTAACCCTAATGTATCAGCTTGGATGCCAACGGAACCTCCTGGTGAAGGCTGGTTTATTGGAGCTATATACGAAAGTGAAGATGGCCCCGTCTGCCTTTGGTTACGCTCTTCAAAATATCAATTAAAAGAACATCTCTCAAAAGCCCATCGAGAAGCTGAAAAAACAGCTTATGAATATTTCTGTGCTTGCGATATCGGCGAAGAGAGAATTCAAGCACACGAAATCTACCAGCGTATTAGAACAGCTACGCGTATAGGTGGATGATATGAAAGAACGCGGAATTATTTTTAATGCAGAAATGGTACGCGCCATTTTAGATGGGCGTAAAACTCAAACTCGTCGCATCGTCAAAAATGTAATGCCTGATAATGGAATATGGCTAAAAAAGCCGACCAAAACAAGAAGTGGCACAACCACACATGTACTTGATGCTCCAAAACATAATTTGTGCCCTCTTGGTAAAATCGGTGATCGTCTTTGGGTTCGTGAAACATGGATGCCTGATGCTCCTCGCGATGGAACTTGGGGTGATGTTGAGTTTTATGGATGTAAAAACTCACAATTAAGCATGATACCTCAATGCTATTGTACTCCAGAGCATTGTATTTATCGTGCATCTTGGGATGGTGCCGAAATGATTGGCTGGACTCCATCTATACACATGCCTCGCTGGGCTTCACGCATTACGTTAGAAATCACCGATGTTCGTGTTGAGCGCCTGAATGATATCAGTAACGATGATGCTAAATCTGAAGGTTGTTGGTATGGGCGTGGAGGTGGTGTTCCCGATAAGGCTCTTACACCTAGCGATCAATTCCCTACATTATGGGAAGAAATATATGGAGCTGAAAGTTGGTTGTCTAATCCGTGGGTATGGGTGATTGAGTTTAAAAAGGTGGGGTGAAAATAAAAAATGGATAAAAACGAAATTAGAGTTTTGACTTCTTATGTAAAAGGCATGTTTTCAGATAATAAAGAACCTGAAAAGAAGGTCATTATTGCATTGTGTGATGAGTTGGAATCATTAATTAAAACTAATGAAGATAATAGTAAGTTAATAGAGGCATTTTGCGCTGATGATGTTGATTGGAATAAATTAATAGATAAAAAGAACATGGAAAGTTCGCAATTAATTGAACTAATCATGAAGCTAGCCGATGAGCTTTGTAATAGTAAAAGAAAGCAAATGAAATTAGGCGTTCTATATGCTCGTAATCATTTAATTAGTGCATACAGAGCCAATTTTATTGAGTGTGATGAAAAACAGTTCGCAATGTTTATGAACACATTAACCCATATTGCAAGTGAATCTATTGATATTGAATTAATGATGGAGAATGTTTTGTCATGTAATGACGAAGCTGAAAATTGGATTAAATCAAAGTTGGCATATAAAAATGAAACCAATACTTGATATGTGTTGTGGCTCTCGTATGTTTTATTTTGATAAACAAGATGATCGTGTTTTATTTAATGATATTAGAGCTGAAGAACATATTTTATGTGACGGAAGAATTTTAAATATAACACCTGATGTTATTTCTGATTTTAAAAATCTTCCTTTCCAAGATAATTCATTTTATCAGGTGCTATTTGATCCTCCTCATTTAATTAGAGTTGGTAAAAACAGCTGGATGTTTAAAAAATATGGTTCGTTAAATAAAGACTCATGGAAAGAAGATTTAAAAAAAGGATTTACTGAAGCATTTCGTGTGTTAAAGCCAAATGGAACCTTATTGTTTAAGTGGTGCGAAACTCAAATACCCGTTAAACAAATATTAGCTTTAACTAATGAAAAACCAACAGCTGTTCAGCGTGTAGGGAAAAATGACAAGACCCACTGGATGGCATTCTATAAAGAAAATCAGTAAATAATTACCACCAGCATTAACTAATATCTATTTAAACTGTGTACGGACAGTGTGGAGAGAAAATATGAATACAGTATTTTTATTGTTAGCTGAATATGAAACGTCTCAAATTCCTCTATCTGTTGTTGCTGAGAAATTCCTTAGCATATCGCCTTCTTGGGCTGATAAAAAAGCTAACCTTGGCGAGTTACCATTTCCAACATACAGGGATAATCAAAAATCAGGAAGATTGGTGCATATTGTAGATTTAGCGGAATGGATAGACAAAAAACGAGAAGTAGCTAAAGCGGAATTCAAGCTATTGCAATAAATCACATGTGGCTGCATAACCTATACAGCCACATGTTACTTTTGGGAGCGTAGCCTTCAAATGGAGCTGTGCTCTGATAGAGCGAAAGTGGTGCAAGAAAAAGCTACTTCCTACTGAAAATGTCTATTAACTTATCAATAGATATATATCTCCATAGAATCATTTCACTACGTAAGCTTTTGCAAACATCAACACTCATCAGTCTCTTCCTTTAATCTTACATGTATAATAATTATGATATTAAAGTTTCTAACATTTACCAGAACCATGCTTTATTGCATCATAATCACACTAAAACATCTAAAAACATCATACCACAAGAAAACATAACACATTGATTTAAAATAAATTAAACAAAAAGAAACAACAAATGAAAAAAAATCAACAAAATATGTTGATTTCAATAACTCATTTTGTTAATATCAAAGCGTAGGGTATTTTTACCTTATTTTTTAATTGAGGAGTCACAAAATGTTAACGCCGTTCGGTAAGACTGTAAGGAAAATGCGGATTGATTTAGGCATCACTTTAAAAAGTATGGCTGAGTCAATGGACATGACATCTTCTTACCTTTCAGCGATTGAAACTGGCAAAAGAGCTGTCACAAATCAGATTTTAGAAAATATAATAAAATTTTTCCAAGCAAGTGGTGATGTGAAAGAAAAATTGATAAAGGCAGCCGATGAATCTCAGCAAACAGTGGAGATTAGCTTGTTAGGTAGACAAGAAAGAGCAAGAGATGTGGCTATTGCATTCGCCAGAAATTTTGACGATTTAAGTGCAGAAGATTTATCTCGTTTACAAAGTATTTTGAATAAAAATGAATAATACTTAAACTAAGGAGGCCTCTTGAGTGGTCAAGATTATAGAGTTCCCTCTCTAAATCGAAGGGATATAAGGACGCTAACTCATCAAATAAGGAGTATGTTAAGTATTACAAACTTACACTTTCCTATAATGGAATTTGTTGAATTTGGATTACCTAGCCTTATTGATGATTACGAACTCAGTATAATGCCCATTGAAGATATGCCGGGAACTCACGGGTTAACAATACCTCAAGAGAGCAAGATTATATTAAGGGAAGATATATATGAGGGAGCATTAAATGGAAATGGTCGGGATAGGATGACTGTTGCACATGAGCTAGGCCATTTACTTATGCATAAAAATATATCTTTCGCTAGGTCTATGCCTAACGTTCGAATAAGAGCGTTTGAAAGTAGTGAATGGCAGGCAAAATGTTTCAGTGGTGAGTTACTTATCCCTGCCACCAAAAGAGAAATACTATTAAACATGACACCTATTGAAGTCGCTCAGGTGTGTGGAGTTTCTCTAGAAGCAGCTGAATATCAGTTGCAAAAAATATAAAACCCCTGTTTAGGTGGTGCTAAACAAGGGCTTTTTTTAGTAACAAACCTAAGAGTGTTACTACTTGAATTACTTCGTGACAACCTGACAATAACACCTCAGGGAAGTTAACTCAAGAAAAATCTCTCTTGGTAAGGAGGTGTTTATGAATGGCTTTAAAACCAATTACTAGCAAACCAGCACCAAAAGGTTTTCGCTGGATATTTTGCAGATTCCGTAAAGTTCGTGGTAAATCTGGTAAAAGATTAGATGCGCATGCATACGGATATCAAGCTTGGGCATTTTTAGTAAGATGCTAAAATAGAAAGGCATGAATTTCATGCCTTTTTTGATGTTATTTTTTCAAACTTTTCGTGTAGAGATTTGGGATATAACTCTGTATATACCTGCCAAAGAACATTTAAAGATCTATGTCCTGTAACTTGAGCCACCTCTTCAATACTAAAGCCCGCTTCAAATAAACGACTAGCCCCTTCTCTTCTTAAATCATGATATCTAAGATCTTCAATTCCTAATGCGTTCCTAGTGCGCTGAAAACCTGCAGTAACTGATTTAGGGTTATAAGGGAAAATTCTATCACTTGTTTTTGGTTGGCGACTCAGTATTGTCCATGCATCACCAAGCAAAGGAACTGACATATGATTGCCAGATTTTTTACGCGGATCTTTTCTATCTCTAACAATTACTGATCTGTTTTTCTCGTCAACGTCTGTCCATAGAATTTTGCACACTTCACCAATACGCATACAACTAAGAATAGAAAAATCTAAAATATCAACATAAGGGATAATGCACTCTCTGTGTTCGCTTCGTTTTTTAAGCGCTTCTCTTAGTTGTTTTAATTCTTCTTTTTGAGGTCTACGACTACGCCGTTGCGATTTACCAATCAATCCCATTTGAATGAGTAACGGGCGTGCCTCATACGCTGGATTAGCCGTATATTCTATACCATAGATAGGTTTTGCTGATTTTAATACCGAGGTCAAATAACTAACATCATGGTTAATGGTTGAGGGTGATGCACCTGATGCGTGTCTATGTCTGCAATGATCAACAATATGTGAAACGGTAAGCTCTGTTAGCCCATATTTAGACAAATCAGAATCAAACAGCATTTCTAAAACATACCGTTTTGTTCTTCCTGCTTTCCCGCCAAGATCTGGATCATTTAAATATTTAAACAGTAAATCTCTGACTGTTATTTTTGTTGCATCAGTTGGATCTGGTATGCCGTTTTGCTCTAGCTCTAAAACACGTTTAGTTCCCCATGTTTTTGCATGAGCCTGTTTGGTGAACGTTCTGCTTTCATTATAAATTCTCTTTCCACCAGCTTTCACAGAAACGGAACATCTGTATCGAGCAGTGCCGTCTGCTCTATCGCGTTTTGATATGGTATAGTAAGCCATCTCTATATAAATCCTCTCTCACTCTCAGCAGGACACCAAATTTTGGTGTCCTCACTGGTGTCCTGATAAAGAGAAAATACACTAAAATGGGTTATAATGCACGAAAATACACCAACCGATAAAACACTAGAAAACAAGCAAACAAAGGGCACTCAAGGGAATTACCCATTGAACCGCTTCTCTGTTGCGCCGATGCTCGATTGGACTGATCGTCATTGCCGTTATTTCTTTCGTCAACTCAGTAAAAACACTCTGCTTTATACTGAAATGGTTACAACAGGTGCCATTATTCATGGTAAAGGTGACTATCTAAAATACAGTGAAGAAGAACATCCTGTTTCATTACAATTAGGCGGAAGCGATCCTCTAGCTTTAGCGCAATGTGCAAAATTGGCACAAGAACGTGGCTATGATGAAATTAATTTAAATGTAGGTTGTCCTTCAGATCGCGTACAAAATGGGCGTTTCGGTGCTTGTTTAATGGGAGATGCACAGCTCGTCGCAGATTGTGTGAAAGCCATGCGTGATGTGGTTGATATTCCTGTCACAGTAAAAACGCGCATTGGGATCGATGACCAAGATAGCTACGAATTTTTATGTGATTTTATTGATACTGTCAGTCGCGATAATAATTGCGATACTTTTATTATTCATGCACGTAAAGCATGGTTATCAGGTTTAAGCCCAAAAGAGAACCGTGAAATTCCACCTCTAGATTATCCTCGTGTTTATCAATTAAAGCGTGATTTCTCGCATCTCACCATGGCGATTAATGGCGGAATTAAATCGTTAGAAGAAGCGAAGGAACACTTAAAACATATGGATGGTGTTATGGTCGGTCGTGAAGCTTATCAAAACCCGTCCATTTTAGCGCATGTTGATCATGAGCTTTTTGATAATCAATTGCCTATTGCTGATACAGTCGCTGCCGTAAGAGCCATGTATCCTTATATTGAAAAAGAGCTATCACAAGGGACTTATTTAGGTCATGTCACTCGTCATATGTTAGGGATTTTTCAAGGTATTCCAGGTGCAAGACAATGGCGTCGTCATTTAAGTGAAAATGCGCATAAACAAGGTGCTGATTTGTCTGTTTTAGAAAATGCACTGAAGTTTGTGACTGAGAAATAATCTAAAAAAATAAAACCAGCCTAAAGGCTGGTTTATTTTAATTAAAGTAATGAGAAGAAACGATTATAATTTGCAATTAAATAAGCAATTTGAAATTCAAAAGCCTCTTTAACTTCACTTTTACTTTCTTCTGAATCCTCTTTCTTTTTTATATCAAAAAAGGCGTTTTGCATTAATTGAACTGATACATCCATTGATTTTTGAAATGAAGATAAATTATTATTTTCGCCTAATCGTTTAAATAACGCTTCTATCTTTTCATCAGCTACATCACGAATAAACTGTAATTCAACATTACTGACTTTATTATCCTCATAGATAAAATCAATAAAATCATTTAACTCATTCTTTTGCATAAACACTCCATACTCTATTAATAAAATTAGTAAAAACGTAAATTAAAAGAGATAAAGTGAAAAATAAACATAAAATAAAAATAAGGTTTTTTTTTGATAATTAAAATAGGAATTTATTATATTTTATTAATAAAAGATAAATATTTAAAACCTGTCTAATTTATTTTAAACAGGTTCTAAATATTACAAACAATAATTAAGGAATAAGTAAGCTTGATCCTTGAGATTGTCGGCTTTCAAGATAATGATGCGCTTCTTTGGCATCTGCTAAAGCAAATTTCTGATTATCTGGCACACTGACATCAATTTTACCACTACCAATTAATGCAAATAGTGCTTCACTTGCAGTATCTAGCTCTTCACGGGTTGTGATATAACCCGAAATAGATGGGCGCGTCACATATAAAGAACCTTTTTTATTGAGAATACCTAAATCAACACCCGTTACTGCACCTGATGCGTTACCGAAACTCACCATTAAACCTCGGTGCTGCAAACAGTCTAACGAGTCTAACCAAGTCGCTTTACCGACAGAATCATAAACAACTGGCACTTTTTGGTTATTAGTTAGCGCCAAAACACGTTCCACAATCGACTCAGTCTGGTAATTAATCACTTCCCATGCACCTGCAGCTTTTGCTTTAGCAACTTTTTCATCACTGCCTGCTGTACCTATCATTTTTGCACCAATGGCTTTAGCCCATTGGCTTGCAATTAAACCAACGCCACCCGCTGCTGCGTGGAATAAAAAGACTTCACCCGCTTGTAATTTATAGGTTTCATTGAAGAGATAATAAACCGTTAATCCTTTTAAAAAAGAGGCTGCAGCTTGTTCAAAAGAGATATTATCAGGCAGACGCGCCACTTTATTTTCTGGTACATTATGCGTATCGCTATAAGCCCCTAGCGGAGATTGCGCATACACAACTCTGTCCCCTTCTTTTAGTGAAGTCACTTTAGCGCCTGTTTTGATAATAATACCCGCAGCTTCAGTGCCTAATCCACTTGGAAATTGGCTTACAGGATATAATCCGCTACGTACATAAGTATCAATATAGTTAATACCTATTGCCTTATTGGCAACTTGAACTTCATGATCACCAAGAGGAGCTGGTGTAAATGTTGCTAACTCAAGAACATCTGCATCACCATGAGTTGCAAATTGAATACGTTTAGCCATTACTATCTCCTTTGTAGGATAAGAGGTTAAATAAACGAGCGCAAAAAGACCTTTAGAGATAATGACAAAGGATAGCTATTTCTACAAGGCACAGATAATTGGGTTAGCGTATACTAATATGCTGACTGAGACTTTTTCGATTTTATGCAGGATTTATGGCCAGAAATAAGACCACTGACAAACTGATGTCTGATATTAAAGACCGACAAATGGAGGGATTAAAGCTACCTCCCCATTCGCTGGAAGCAGAACAGTCCGTGTTAGGCGGTCTGATGATAGATAATGAACGTTGGGATAATGTTTCTGAGCGTGTTACCGCAGAGGATTTTTATAGCCGACCTCATCGTACTATTTTCTCGCAAATGCAACGCTTGCTGGAATTAGGTAAACCTATTGACCTAATTACACTCTCAGAAGCATTAGAACAAAATGCCGAGTTAGACAGTGTTGGCGGTTTTGCTTATTTAGCAGAACTTTCTAAAAATACGCCAAGTGCGGCGAACATCAACGCTTATGCCGATATTGTCCGAGAACGTGCGGTTGTTCGCGATATGATAAAAGTCGCCAATGAGATCGCGGATGCAGGTTTTGATCCTCAAGGGCGCACCAGTGAAGATCTACTCGATTTTGCCGAATCTAGAGTGTTTCAAATTGCTGAAACTCGTGCCAATAAAGATGAAGGTCCGAAAGCGATAGAAGCTATTTTAGAAGAAACCGTTGAAAAAATAGAACAGCTCTATCAAAAACCTCACGATGGTGTCACCGGAGTTTCTAGTGGTTATCAAGATCTTGATAAAAAAACCGCTGGATTACAAAAATCAGATTTAATTATTGTCGCAGCACGTCCTTCGATGGGTAAAACCACATTTGCCATGAACTTATGTGAAAATGCGGCAATGACAGAAGAAAAACCCGTACTTATCTTTAGTTTAGAGATGCCCGGCAACCAAATTATGATGCGTATGTTGGCATCATTATCTCGCGTTGATCAGACAAGAATTCGAACAGGCCAGCTTGATGATGAGGATTGGGCGCGTATTTCAAGCACCATGGGTATCTTGCTTGAAAAACGTAATATGTATATTGATGACTCATCGGGTTTAACACCAACAGAAGTACGCTCTCGTGCTCGTCGAATTTATCGTGAACATGGTGGTTTAAGCCTTATCATGATTGACTACCTACAGCTAATGAGAGTACCTTCATTATCTGAAAACAGAACATTAGAAATTGCTGAAATTTCGCGTTCATTAAAAGCATTAGCTAAAGAACTACAAGTTCCAGTAGTTGCACTATCACAGTTAAACCGTAGTTTGGAACAACGTGCTGATAAGCGCCCTGTTAACTCAGACTTACGTGAATCGGGCTCTATCGAGCAGGATGCTGACCTTATTATGTTTATTTATCGTGATGAGGTTTATCACGAAAGTAGTGATTTAAAAGGTGTTGCAGAAATTATCATCGGTAAACAACGTAACGGTCCAATTGGTACAGTCAGACTTACCTTTAACGGTCAATGGTCGCGCTTTGATAACTACGCTGGTCCTGCTTACGACGATGAATAATCACTAACCTTGATTTAATTAGAGGAAGTATTGAAATAATATGAAAGCGGCAACCGCAGTGATAGATCGCCGCGCTCTGCGTCACAATTTTCAGCATGTGAGAGACTATGCCCCACATAGCCACCTGATAGCTGTCGTGAAAGCAAACGCTTATGGTCATGGGTTATTAGAAACAGCGTATACCTTAATGGATAATGCTGATTGTTTTGGTGTTGCACGTATTGGTGAAGCATTAACCTTACGAAGTGGGGGCGTTGTAAAACCCATCCTCTTATTAGAAGGTTTTTTTGATATTGCTGATTTACCTATTTTGGTTGTCAACCATATTGAAACTGTTGTTCACAGCCAAGAGCAATTAGAAGCCTTAGAACAAGCTAATTTAGATGAACCCGTTAAAGTATGGATGAAAGTCGATACTGGCATGCACCGTTTAGGCATACGCCCTGAAGATGCACAAGCCTTTTATTTACGACTTTCTGCCTGCAAGAATGTACAACAACCTGTCAATATTGTGAGCCATTTTAGTCGCGCTGATGAACCCGATGTTCCTGAAGTAACACAAAAACAAATCTCACTATTTCAAGATTTTATTCAAAATAAAGCTGGTGATAAGTCTATCGCAGCTTCTGCTGGTATTTTATTTTGGCCTCAAGTTCATTATCAATGGGTTCGCCCCGGCATTATCACTTATGGCATCTCTCCTACTGGTGATGAAAGAACGGGCAAAGACTTTGGTTTAACCCCTGCAATGACGCTAAAAACAAGTCTGATCGCCGTTCGCAAACATAAAGCGGGTGAACCCGTTGGTTATGGTGGCACATGGGTAAGTGAAAAAGACACTTATCTTGGCGTTATCGCCATTGGTTATGGTGATGGCTATCCTCGCAGTGCGCCGTCCGGTACTCCTGTGTGGATTAATGGTCGAAAAGTGCCGATTGTGGGCCGCGTTTCTATGGATATGATCAGCGTTGATTTAGGGTCTGAACTTATTGATAGTGTTGGTGATGAAGCCATTTTATGGGGAGATGTGTTGCCCGTAGAAGAAATTGCCAAATATAGTGGCATTAGCGCCTATGAGTTGATTACAAAATTAACCTCGCGCGTCATCATGGAATACCTAGACGAACAATAATACACACGATATTGTATCCCTATGACACACTCAAAGTGATTGGAGAAGAAGCCGTGTTTCAACAGGTTGAAGCGTTTCCGGGAGATCCCATTCTCTCATTGATGGATGTTTATAACAAAGACCCACGTCAGGATAAAATTAATTTAAGCATTGGTCTTTATTATGATGAAGAAGGCAAAACCCCTATTTTAGGAACAGTGTCAGTTGCACGCCAGCAACTCAATGCCATGACACCCACAGCAACACTTTATTTACCAATGGAAGGGCTGGCGCCTTATCGTAGCGAAATTCAAGATCTCCTTTTCGGTACAAATAATCCTCTAATTGCAGAAAAGAAAATTGCCACAATACAAACATTAGGTGGATCAGGGGCACTAAAAGTCGGTGCTGATTTTCTGCATCGCTATTTCCCAAGATCAGAAGTGTGGATAAGCGATCCTACTTGGGATAATCACGGCTCTATTTTTGCGGGTTCAGGCTTTAAGGTAAATTATTACCCTTACTTTGATCCTGAAACTAAAGGCGTTAAATTTGACGCACTCTTAGATTGCTTTAAAAAACTGCCTGAAAAAAGCATTGTATTAATGCATCCTTGTTGCCACAACCCAACAGGTTCTGATCTGACTAAAGATCAATGGGATCAAGTCACTGAAGTATTAAAATCTCGCCAAGCAATTCCATTTTTAGATATTGCTTATCAAGGATTTGCTGAAAACTTAGATGATGATGCTTACGCTATTCGTACTATGGCGAAAGCAGGATTACCAATACTTATCAGTAATTCGTTTTCAAAAATCTTTGGGATCTACGGTGAACGTGCGGGCGGTTTATCCATTGTTTGTGATAACGCCACTGAATGCGAACATGTATTAGGTCAACTAAAAGCAGGTGTACGTCGCATCTATTCAAGCCCAGCAAATTACGGTGCACAAATTGTCAATAAAGTACTCTCAGACCAAGTGTTAACAGCACAATGGCAAAAAGAAGTAGCACATATGCGTGATCGTATTAAAGAGATGAGAGTCACTTTAGTGAATGCCTTAAAAGTAGCATTACCTGAAAAGAATTTTGATCACTTATTAACACAACGCGGCATGTTTAGTTATACCGGTTTTACACAGGCACAAGTTGATAGATTACGAGAAGAATTTGGTATTTATCTTGTTGGTACAGGTCGTGTTTGTATGGCTGGTGTCAATACAGGTAATGTTCAGCGCATTGCCCAAGCTTTTGCCGCTGTAAGTATTTAAATTACTCACACTCTTTCACGATAAAAAATACCTGCCTATTCTCATAAGCAGGTATTTTTTTACTGCATAACAACATTCACTGTCATTTTAGGTTTTGACCTTTTATACATTGACAGCCTGCTTCTTTTCCCCGGCATTACGACGCGCTTTTTCTTCCATAATCTCAATAATTTGAATATCCGTATATTGCATTGCACGGCTGGCTAATGCACAAAGGTTTGCAATTGAGCTATCAACATCGTCACTAACAATACCATCAGTACCCGCAACACTTTGATTTTGCATCGCCATTAATACTGCTTTATAAGCACTCGCTGCACTACTCGATACTTTCATTGCACAGCTATTTGATGCGCCATCACAGATAATGCCACTGATATCACCAATCATACTGTTGATAGACATACTCACTGTAGTGAAATCTTTTGTCAGTAACCATGCCATTCCTGCAGCCGCGCCCATTGAAGCTGTGGTTGCAGCACAAAGAGCCGAAAGAGGTGGAAAATGGCTATGGACATAAATCGCCATTAAGTGTGATAAAACTAACGCACGCAATAAAGTTTCATCATCAGCATGGATAAATTCAGCAACAACCATAACAGGTAATGTTGCTGCGATCCCTTGATTACCTGAGCCTGAATTACTCATTGCAGGTAATACCGCACCACCCATGCGAGCATCAGAAGCAGCTGATGCTCTGATCATGATTTCATTAAGTAAATCTTTACCTAACAACCCTTTCTCTTGTTGCAGAATTAATGTACGACCAATGGCTAATCCATAGGTGTTTTTTAGCCCTTCTTCTGATAAAGCACCGTTTAAATGGGCAGCATTGAGCATAAACTCAATCTCATTCACAGGCACATTAAGTGCGAAGTTATAGATATCTTCGGCACAAACATCAGTAAAAGGTTTTTCATCAGTACATTCACAATTATTGGCAAATGCTGTTTTATCTTCCTCAAAAACAACGTCACCATTACATTCACAACGAACAATATGTGTATGCTCTCTTGCAATACTGACAATGGCATAACCAGATTGGCCATACACTTTTGCTTCAGAATAAAGAACGTCTTCACATGGAGCTTTTACACCAACAGTGACTTTACCTTCAGCAACCAGTGTTTTAGCTTGAGCAACTGCTTCCGCGGAAGCCTTTAGCAAGACTTCCAGCCCTGCATCAGGATCTCCACCCGTTGCACCCAGCGCAGCTGCAATAGGAAGCCCAGCCATTCCCGTTCCAGGTACGGTTACGCCCATTCCATTTTTCATTAAGTTTGGTGAAACCCAAGCCTCAACACGAACAACTGGCTCACCTAAAAGCGCGGTTGCTTTTGCCGCTGCCAGTGCTAATGAAATTGGCTCTGTACAACCTACTGCAGGTTTAACACCTTCACGTAACTGGCGAACAAACTGTGACCATAAATGAGAATTCTTGTTCTTGCTCATAATCTAACACCTTGGATTAATTTAGTTTTTTACAACAACGTCTAACTAGAACCGAAGTTGGCGACTATGAGAATGCCAAGAACGGAGAGATAACGAGCAGTAAACCGGTAAAGATAATCAGGTATAGTGACGCACCTTTGTATTTGTGTAACATAGGTACTTTGTACACTAAGTATGCAGGAATAAGGCAACCCACCATACCGAAGATTGGGCTACAAATTGACGTAAAGCTCAATACAGGCGCATTAAGAATGATGGCACCCCATGCCAGTAGCACGGCGAAAATCATAATGCCGTTTTGTACCCATTTTTGGTTGATTTTTTCAGTAGGGATATAACGTTGCAGAATATTCATCACAATCCCTTGTGTTGCTTCACGGAAACCTAAATAAACACCAAAGAATGCAGTCATTACAGCAAAGATATTAAGCATAACGCTAACAACTGTTACCCAGCCGCCAGGGAAGAATTTCGCCGCAATCGCTAATGCTGAGATATTTTGTTCGTAGGCTTTAACGGCTTCATCATGACCCATTGCTAATGTGAATGAGATTGCATAGAAGAAAACAGTACAGAACAACACACCGAAAGCGATGTTCATTGCTCGTAACGCTTTATGACGAGCAACTTCACGGTTTTTATTACGACCACGGTAAGAGATAACCATTGGGCTTAATGTTTGGATAAACAGAATTGAAGTCAGTGTAAAAGGTAAAGTGATAATAGCTTCTTTAATTAAACGTCCTGCTGGAGGTAATGCTCCCACATTATAAAGATGCCACATACCAATCATGGAGATCCCTAACGCTGCAACAACAAACAGTTTAGTCAGCACCATAAAGCTTGATACTTTAAACAGTAATTGTTCACCACGAGAAGAGATAGCAACTAAGGCACAAATCAGGATCAAACCATAGAATGGATTTTCTGATAGTAAACCTTCAGTAACACCAAATGTTTGTAAGTAAGAAGCACTGTCATTGGTGATTGCTGTTGAGTAAACAAACATCCAAATAACTAACATCACAAAGTAGAGTGCACCTAATAAAATACCCCAGTTTTTACCGAGATAGCCGGTAATAACGCTTGGGTAGTCTTTACACTCTGGAGATTCAGCCAACGTATTGATAAATAAGCGCTGGAAAAGGTACATAGCTGGATAACCAATGATAGAGGATAGTAGGAAAACCCATAATCCCATCAGGCCGACCTGTACAGGTAAAAACACAATACCTGCACCGATAGCCATACCGATACTCATGATAACCCAGCCCACATCATTGCCGTCGAATTTAATAGCCGCACGCCATTCTTGTTCTGTCATACCTGCGCGGCGAGCGCCAGCACTAGTTGCGGGATAGCTTGTGGTCTCTGTTTTTGAGGAAGCCGTTTCCATATTAGTACTCACTTTTTATATTGTAATTGTTAATAGCAAAACGAATTTTGGGGGTAAAAAAGCTCTATCTAACGTTGCGATATCAAAATAACCTTATTATTTGCAGGCGTTATTTATTATGGGTAAATGATAGGGAATATTACGGAGAAAAAAGTTGTTATAAATCGTGATAGCCTGAAATGATTTGGAAAATAATTCTCCCTTAAGGAGAAAAGTAGGATTATCTGTTCAAAGAGCATAGTAAATAATAACCTTCCCTCTATTGTAACCCCCGAAAACACACAACCAATTGATTAATAAATGAAAATATTTATTGTCATACAATAATAATCAAGTATAACAATTGAAACAAATCACCAAACAAACTGTGCTGTCTATCACGATATACTGTGATAATCTTTTCTATTTAGCTTTGTTGTATCGTATTTGGTTAAAATTACGTTACAAAACAGCATGAATAACTATTTAATCTATTTTTTTATAAAAATGAGAATTAATAAGATAAAAATATATAAGGAAGTGAATAGTGAAAAGAGAATACTTTTTTCAATAGAATTAAATTCTATCATTTATGATAGATTTACTTTTCTTGAAGAAAAGCGCTACAAACAATAAAGGGTTTATTATCTGTAGCGCTTAGATTATAAGGTAATAAATAGCCTGGTACTAATAACCACGCTCTAGGATTGGCTTTAAGAATCTTGCGGTATGTGAACCTTCAAATTCGGCAACTTGCTCAGGTGTGCCCGATACCAAAATTTGTCCGCCACCACTTCCGCCTTCTGGGCCGAGATCGACAATCCAGTCTGCAGTTTTAATGACGTCAAGATTATGCTCAATCACCACAATCGTATTACCTTGATCACGTAACTGGTGTAAAACGTCAAGTAACAGTTCAATATCAGCGAAATGAAGTCCTGTTGTGGGTTCATCTAAAATATATAATGTCTGCCCAGTACCACGTTTTGATAGCTCTTTCGCCAACTTAACCCGTTGTGCCTCACCACCTGATAATGTTGTCGCAGATTGTCCCAAACGAATATAAGACAGCCCAACATCAATCAATGTTTGTAACTTACGAGCCAGCGCAGGAACAGCATCAAAAAACTCTCTTGCCTCTTCGATAGTCATATCCAAGGCTTCGTGAATATTTTTCCCTTTGTATTTAATTTCAAGGGTCTCACGGTTATAGCGCTGACCTTTACATTGATCGCAAGGAACATAAACATCCGGTAAAAAGTGCATTTCAACTTTTAATACACCATCACCTTGGCAAGCTTCACAGCGGCCACCTTTTACGTTGAAACTGAAACGACCCGGCGTATAACCACGAGTACGAGATTCTGGAACACCCGCAAATAACTCACGAATAGGTGTAAAAACGCCAGTATAGGTTGCTGGATTTGAACGAGGAGTTCGGCCAATTGGGCTTTGGTTAATATCGATAACTTTATCGAAATACTCGAGACCTTCAACATCTAAATAAGGCGCAGGAACAATAGTTGTAGCACCATTTAATTGACGTTGCGCAATAGGGAATAACGTATCATTGATAAGTGTTGATTTTCCTGAACCTGATACCCCTGTAATACAGGTAAATAAACCTACTGGTAATTTCAGATTTACATTTTTTAAGTTATTGCCTTTTGCACCAAGAATGGTCAGCATTTTTTCTCGATCAACCGGAACACGTTGCTCTGGAATAGCGATACGACGCTCACCACTTAAGAACTTACCCGTTAATGAATTCGGATTATTAATAATATCTTCAAGTGTCCCCTGAGCAACAATCTCACCACCATGAACGCCCGCGCCTGGGCCAATATCGATAACATGATCTGCTGCACGGATAGCATCTTCATCATGCTCAACAACGATCACGGTATTACCCAAATTACGCAGGTGGATCAATGTTTCAAGTAGGCGATCGTTATCTCGTTGATGTAATCCAATAGAAGGCTCATCTAATACATACATAACACCCACTAATCCAGCACCAATTTGGCTCGCCAAGCGAATACGTTGCGCTTCACCACCAGATAATGTTTCAGCTGAACGAGAAAGTGTGAGGTAATTTAAGCCAACATTGACTAAAAACTTCAGTCGATCGCCAATTTCTTTTAACACTTTTTCTGCAATTTTCGCTCGCTGTCCACTGAGTTTTAAGTTTTGGAAAAAGGTCATGGCATGACCAATACTGTAATCTGCAATTTCAGGCAACGTCGTATTTTCAACATACACATGGCGCGCTTCTCGGCGTAAACGCGTACCACCACATGATGCACAAGGACGGTTACTAATATACTTAGAAAGTTCTTCACGCACCGCGCTTGATTCTGTCTCACGGTAACGGCGTTCCATATTATTTAGTACACCTTCAAAAGGATGATGACGAACAACGACATCACCTCGGTCGTTAGTGTATTTAAATTCGATATTCTCTTTACCTGAGCCAGTTAAAACTATTTTTTGGATATTATCTGGCAAAGAATCAAACGGAGCTTCAACATCAAAATGATAATGTTCACTCAGTGAGCGTAGCATCTGGAAATAGTAGAAATTACGACGATCCCATCCTTTAATCGCACCACCAGCAAGAGAGATCTCACGGTTTTGGATCACTAAATCGGGATCAAAAAATTGCTGAACACCTAAACCATCGCAGGTTGGACAAGCTCCTGCTGGGTTGTTAAAAGAGAATAAACGAGGTTCTAACTCGCTCATGCTATAACCACAAACAGGACACGCGAAATTCGCAGAAAAAATAATGTCTTCTGCATTGTTATCATCCATATCAGAGATAACGGCAGTGCCACCTGAAAGTTCTAATGCGGTTTCAAAAGATTCTGCTAAACGTTGAGCGAGATCGTCACGAACTTTAAAACGGTCAATCACCACTTCAATAGTATGTTTTTTCTGTAATTCTAATGTCGGCGGATCAGAAAGATCGCACACCTCACCGTCAATACGTGCACGAATATAGCCTTGAGCGGAAAGGTTATTCAGTAGCTTAATATGCTCACCTTTACGCTCTTTTACTACGGGTGCTAACAGCATTAAACGCTTGCCTTCAGGCTGTTCAAGCACATTATCAACCATTTGACTGACTGTTTGTGCTGCTAATGGAATATCATGATCAGGGCAACGAGGCTCACCAACACGCGCAAATAAGAGACGTAGGTAATCGTGTATTTCGGTAATTGTTCCCACCGTTGAACGTGGGTTATGTGATGTAGATTTTTGTTCAATCGAAATAGCGGGAGATAAACCTTCAATGTGATCAACATCAGGTTTTTCCATTAACGAAAGAAACTGACGAGCATAAGCAGAAAGTGATTCAACATAACGTCGTTGCCCTTCTGCATAAAGCGTATCAAAGGCCAAAGAGGATTTACCTGAGCCTGAAAGTCCCGTAATAACAATAAGTTTATCGCGAGGAATGACCAAATTGATATTTTTTAGATTATGGGTGCGAGCGCCCCGTACTTCGATTTTATCCATGAATATATCCCGGATTGAGAGAGTCGCCGAAAAAGAAATAATCGGATAATTATGACACAAAGTTAACTGAATGGATATACAGTATATATAGTGAAATTGAATGATGATGTAAACCTGTCATTTTGAGACAAAAAAATATCGACAATGTTCACAATTGAGAAATTCATCACACGTCATATTCAAATTTTAGCGTACGTGATAAACTTATTCGCTTATGATTTCAAAAATTTTACTTTCGCAGGAGTACCTCACATGGCGAGCAGAGGCGTAAACAAAGTTATTCTTATCGGTAATTTAGGGCAGGATCCAGAAATCCGTTATATGCCAAGTGGCGGTGCAGTTGCCAACCTAACACTGGCAACATCAGAAAGCTGGCGCGACAAACAAACCGGTGAAATGAAAGAAAAAACCGAGTGGCACCGTGTGGTAATTTTCGGCAAATTAGCTGAAATTGCAGGCGAATATCTGCGTAAAGGTTCACAAGTGTATATCGAAGGTCAATTACAAACACGTAAATGGCAAGACCAAAGTGGTCAAGACAGATATAGCACTGAAGTTGTCGTTAACATCGGTGGCTCAATGCAGATGTTAGGTGGTCGTGGTGGTCAAGATGGTGCGCCTTCACAAGGTGGTCAAGGCGGTTGGGGTCAACCACAACAGCCACAAGCATCACAACAATTCAGCGGTGGTGCGCAATCTCGCCCAGCACAACAACCCGCAGCAGCTCCAGCGCCGAACAATGAACCACCAATGGATTTTGATGACGATATTCCGTTCTGACGGTTACTTGAGACCTAGTTTTGTTAAGTTTTAGAAAAAATCATCTAAAACCATCTGAAAAATTAACCCAGCTTAGGCTGGGTTTTTTGTTGATAATTATTACAGATCACCATGAAAAGTTATTTTCATAAACCCCACTTTACACAAAGGTTTGCTCTTGAAAAATATGATAGGATCTGTGTTATTAACAACGTCTGAGAGCATCTTATCCCCATGAATGAAGAGAAATTGCTCGCTCAGGCAGAAAAGATCTGCCAGAAACGAGGTGTCCGCCTGACTTCACAACGTCTGGCAGTATTGCGTCTGATAATGCAGCAACCTTCTGCTATTAGCGCATACGATTTATTGGATTTATTACGCCAAGTTGAGCCACAAGCAAAACCACCTACTGTCTATCGCGGGTTAGAGTTTTTACTTGAGCAAGGATTTATCCATAAAATAGAATCCACCAACAGCTATGTGCTTTGCCATCATTTTGATGATGTTGAACATACGTCAGTAATGCTAATTTGTGACCGTTGTTTATCTGTCACTGAAAAGAATAGCCATAAAATCGAAGATGCGATTTCATTACTGGCAAAAGAGAGTGGGTTTTATTTACGACATAGCGTTATCGAAATTCATGGATTGTGTTCACAGTGCCACGAAGCACAAGAGTGTACACATCCTGAAGGTTGTCACCATGATCACAGTATGGATGATAATCTTAAGCAGAGAAAAACCGGCGACTATAAGCCTCGTTGAGCTTATAAAAACAAAAAGCCAGCTAAATGCTGGCTAATACATGTTGTTCTTTTGAATTCTCACTTCAGCTAATGAATAAGCTTTACTCTCTTCACGCTTACCAACAGCAATAACTAAAATCACAACTTCAGAATCAATAACTTGGTAAACCAATCGAAAACCAGATGCTCGTAATTTAATCTTATAGCAACCCGCGAGATCATCTTTTAAGCGAGCTGACTCTATATAAGGGTTTTCCTGTAATTTTTTTAATTTCTTTTTAAATTGTTCTTTAATGCTTTGATCGAGTTTCCGCCATTCTTTCAAGGCACGCTTATCAAACTCAAGATTAAAGATCATCAATATTTACTCTTATACGTTTACTTGGTTTTTTCAAGCGTTCACGTACAACAGCTAAAATATCCTCATCTTCATCCAGCTCCCCAACAACGACAGAAACTTCTGAGAAAGGTAATTTTTCATTTTCAGAAACATAACGTAGAAATAATCTTATGGCATCTGAAGGAGACAGGTTCATTTTTTCAAATACTTGATAAGCTTCTTTTTTGAGCTCATCGTCTACTCTAACTTGTATCGTTGCCATAAGCACCTCCGTAATTAAAACACATCATATTGTAATTACATTTGTAGTGCAATGGTGTTTTTTTATACAAATCAGAAATAAAAAATGCAGATGATTTTGTGGTTTTACACATCATCTGCATTTTTTTAAAATAAGTTGTATTGACTTACTTTGGTACAAATTACAGCCATTCGCCGTTACGAATAACCCCTACTGCTAAACCTTCCACAGTAAAGCTTTGTTCGCGTAAATCGACAATAATAGGTGAAAATTCTGGGTTTTCTGCATGAAGTTCAATTTTATTACCGCTTTTCTTAAAGCGCTTTACTGTCACTTCATCTTCAATACGTGCCACAATCACTTGCCCGTTATGAACATCTTGTGTTTTATGCACAGCAAGTAAGTCGCCATCCATAATACCGATATCTTTCATCGACATACCATTAACACGCAATAAAAAATCTGCACTTGGCTTAAATAGCATTGGGTCAACTTGATAATGGCTTTCAATATGCTCTTGCGCTAAAAGTGGTTCACCCGCAGCAACTCGCCCAATTAATGGCAGTCCTTCTGGCTCTTCTTCCATTAGCAAACGGATACCTCTAGATGCACCAGAGATAATTTCTATCACACCTTTACGAGCAAGAGCTTTTAAGTGCTCTTCTGCCGCATTTGGTGAGCGAAACCCAAGTTGGGAAGCTATTTCAGCCCGTGTTGGTGGCATACCCGTTTGCGAAATGTGATCACGAACCAAATCGTAAACCTGCTGCTGCCTTGCAGTTAATGCTTTCATTCCGCCCCCTGTTTGTTTATACAGTCAGACTGTGAGTATATACAGGTATATGACGATTTGAAACCTTAAATGAATATAAAACACGCATCTTTGGATTATTTTTCGACAAAAATCGAATTTTTTAACTTTATGCGAAGAAATGCCCCCAAAGAATGGTTACCCAAGTAAATAATCCCAATATAATAGCAATGAGAACGGCGGCAGAACCCATATCTTTTGCACGCCCTGATAATTCGTGGTATTCAGATCCAATTCGATCGACAACCGCTTCTATTGCACTATTTACCAGTTCCAAGATCACAACCAATACAACGGAACCAATGAGTAAAATGCGCTCTAGACCACTGACATCTATAAAAAATGAAAGGATAATTGCAACCAAGGTCACAATTGCTTCTTGTCTAAAAGCGGCTTCATTAATCCAAGCAGCACGAATGCCCTTGTATGAATAGCCACCAGCTTTGATGATTCGGGTAAGACCTTTATTTTGATTAGCCATAATAAACTCTATCGAAAACAAACGATTATTTTGCCACTTTTCTCTATTAATATTGTCACAGCACCACAGATCTACGAAAGACTTTCTGTTATGCTTTCGAAGTATTGCTAATAAGAGGCTACAACTATTTATGTCAGCTTGGCGTAAACTATATTATAACACATTGAATTTACCACTAAAATTACTGGTAAAAAGTAAACGAGTTCCGACTGATCCTATCACTGAGTTAGGGTTGGATACGTCGCGATCTTTCCTTTATGTGCTACCTTATCATTCAAAGGCAGACTTACTGACATTAAGACAGCAATGTTTATCTTTAGGATTACCTGATCCACTGCAACCTATTGAGATAGGTGGTACTAAGCTCCCTGCGTATGTCTTTATTGATGACGGTCCAAGAGTATTCCGTTACTACTCACCTGATCCTCGTAAAGATTCCGTGAAAACATTCCACGCTTATCTTGATGCTCATCGTAATAATCCACACCTTGATATCGAGATGTTGCCGGTTTCCGTGATGTTTGGTCGCTCTCCTGGCCGTGAAGGTCATAATGGCGTTCCACATCTGCGCGTACTTAATGGGATCCAAAAATTTATCGCTATCCTCTGGTTAGGTCGTGATAGCTTTGTTCGTTTTTCACCTACTGTATCAATGCGTGAAATGGCAAACGAACACGGTACTGACACCAGTATAGCCCGAAAGCTCGCACGTGTTGCGCGTATCCACTTTTCTCGCCAGCGTTTAGCTGCTGTTGGTCCGAAATTACCAGCACGTCAAGATCTCTTCAATAAATTGCTTTCATCGAAAGCCATTGAAAAAGCAATTGAAGATGAATCAAAAGCGAAAAAAATCTCACTGGATAAAGCTCGCAAAAATGCCACTGATATCATGGAAGAAATTGCAGCTAATTTCTCATATGAAGCAGTGCGTATTAGTGATCGCGTATTAAGTTGGACATGGAATAAGCTCTATCAAGGTATCAACGTCTATAATGCCGAACGTGTACGTAAACTCGCTCAAGATGGGCATGAGATTGTTTATGTACCTTGTCACCGTAGCCACATGGACTACCTATTGCTTTCTTATGTGCTTTATCATCAAGGCTTAGTTCCTCCACATATAGCTGCGGGTATTAACCTTAATTTCTGGCCAGCAGGCCCGATTTTCCGCCGTTTAGGGGCTTTCTTTATCCGAAGAACCTTTAAAGGTAACAAGCTATACTCCACTATTTTCCGTGAATATTTAGGTGAGCTATTTACACGTGGCTACTCTATTGAATATTTCGTTGAAGGTGGACGCTCTCGTACAGGTCGATTGTTAGATCCTAAAACAGGAACACTTTCAATGACAGTACAAGCAATGTTACGCGGTGAAACACGCCCTATCTCTGTTGTTCCTATTTATATTGGGTATGAACACGTTATGGAAGTGGCAACCTATGCCAAAGAATTACGTGGCGCAACAAAAGAGAAAGAAGGCTTTATGCAGATGGTGAGGGGTTTACGCAAATTACGTAACCTTGGCCAAGGTTATGTTAACTTTGGTGAACCTATCTCTGTTGCGCAGTACTTAAATCAAGCGGTTCCACAATGGCGTGATGATATTGACCCCATTGAGCCACAACGCCCAAGTTGGTTAAATCCAGCCGTAAGCGCACTGGCTGACAATATTATGGTTCATATCAATAATGCAGCCTCAATTAATGCAATTAACTTAGTATCAACGGCACTGTTGGCATCACGTCAGCGAGCACTCACTAGAGAACAGCTGTTAGAACAAGTCGATTGTTATCTACAATTATTACGTAATGTGCCTTATTCGGCTGACATGATTGTGTCTGATAAAAATGCTGAGGCGTTATTAGAACATGCTCTGCAATCAGATAAATTCTTAGTCGAAAAAGATAGTTTGGGTGATATTGTGGTGCTTCCTCGTGAAAGTGCGGTATTAATGACTTATTACCGTAATAACACGATCCATTTAATGGTTACTCCATCGTTAATTGCTAGCATCATCTTGCATCATGAAAAAATCCATCGTGATGATTTAATGAAACAGGTTGAATTAATCTTCCCTCTAATTAAAGCAGAGTTATTTATTCGCTATGAGAAAGAAGAGCTACCTGAAGTCATTAATACCTTGATAGCAGAACTTTGTCGTCAGCGTCTAATTTGTTGTGATAGTGATGGCTTACTACGCATTAACCCAGCTCGTATTCGTCCATTGCAGCTCTTAGCAGCTAGTGTTAGAGAAACATTGCAACGTTATGGTATTACGCTGTCTTTACTCAATTCTGCCCCTGAAATTAGTCGTGCATTATTGGAAAAAGAGAGCCGTATCTTGGCACAACGTCTTTCTGTATTACATGGCATCAACGCACCTGAATTCTTTGATAAAGCCGTATTCTCTACCTTAGTTTCAACACTGCGTGAAGAAGGCTATCTCAACGATAACGAAGATATCCTAAAAGCAGATGCATCTGCTCTTTACCAAGTGATTGCAAAATTAATGTCACCAGAAATTCGCTTAACCATTGAGAGTGTCGGTGTCACTGAAGATAATAATTCAGCACAGATAATTAATGAAAAAAGTGAGCCTTAAGCTGATAAATAATCAGTCATAACGCTATTATTAATAGAAAAGGGATAAGCATTACGCTTATCCCTTTTTGTTTCTACTCTATTATCGATGATAGCTTAGCGCTTACGATATCTTAGAAATAACTAAATAAAATACCCGCAAATAAAACAAAACCAACATAATTATTATTCATAAACGCTTGAAAACAAGGCGCTCTTTCACGCTCTGCAATCAGTTTTTGTTGATAGATAAAGAGTGCGGTAATCAGTAATATCGACCAATAATAGATGCCTTTCATGTTTAGCAGAACACCAATGCTCACGAGCAGCGCCAACATCACCAGTTGTAAAATACCGATAATAATTTTGTCATAACGACCAAATAAAATAGCCGTAGATTTTACGCCAATCTTTATATCATCATTGCGGTCAACCATCGCATATTGGGTATCGTAAATCACCGACCAGACAATATTGACAAGAAATAATAGCCAACATACTAATGGTAAGCTTTCAGAAACAGCAGCAAACCCCATTGGAATTGACCACCCAAAGGCCATACCTAAAATAAGCTGAGGTAGATTACTGAAGCGTTTAACAAAGGGGTAAAACCATGCTAGTGCAAGTCCTGCTACAGAGAGCCAAATTGTCATCGTATTGAGCGTGAGTACCAAGCCAAATGACAATATAACCAATACAATAAATAAAATTTTACTCTCTTTTTCTGTCACAGCCCCACTAGGTAATGGTCTATTTTTAGTTCGTTCAACGCTGCCGTCAATTTTTCTGTCAGCAAAGTCGTTTATTACACACCCAGCGGCACGCATAGAGAACACGCCAATAGTAAAGACAATCAGAATATGCCAATCAGGAAAACCTTTAGCAGCAATCCATAAAGCCCAATAAGTTGGCCAAAGTAATAATAGCGCTCCGATAGGTTTATCTATACGCATTAAACGGCTATATGCCTGCCATTTATTGTGCGTCATACTTCCCTCCAATTTTAGCTCCCCCTAATTACTTCTCATACATTGGTGATGCAGGTAGAAACACCTCGGTTAATAATAAAGGTTTATCTGAAAGCTGGAAACGAGAACGGCGTAGCCAATACCCATTTTGTTGCCCGATATGAATAAAATCACGGCTTAAGGTTGTTTCCTGAAACAAATAACGTCCAAGAGGGACGGTTCTTAAATTGACCAGTTTTCTATCTTCACCTGTCAGTGTCTCTTCTGGTACTAATGTTCGCCCTAATAACCAAGGAACATTATCACCACACAATACCACTTCTCTTAACCAATAACGCTGACTTTCAGGTAAACATGCTTTTTCGTCAGCTGGCTCAATAACATCAACAAATCCTTCTTGATAAGGCATCACTGTCACTTTTTGACAATGCTGTTCAAACCGTCGCGTCATTGAACCTAATTCCATTAACCAACTTAATGTACTTTCTTTAATATTTTCATGTTCCTCACTGGGCAACCAATGGATAGGAGCAGGGGTAATTATTGATTTTTTGAACATTATTTCATCATCACGCGTTGATGATCCTAGCTTGTGTGAGTCATGATGCATAAGGATATCATGATGTGACTAAAGGAAGTTAAAAGCTGATAACATTTCGCATAAATAATCTAAAAAAGCGTTAAAAGAAAATCAGATTAAGCACGAAACATCCAAAAAATAAAGGAGGCCATAAAAACCTCCTTTGTATCTAACCGACTACTTATATTCAATTTATTCGGATTAACGCCATGCTTTGTAACGATTAATCAGGTTATTTGTTGAGCTATCGTGGCTGTTAACACTTTCCTTACCTTTTAATTCAGGAAGGATACGATTAGCAAGCTGCTTACCTAATTCAACACCCCATTGGTCAAACGTGAAGATATTGAAAATAACACCTTGTACAAAGATCTTATGTTCATACATTGCAATCAATGCACCTAATGAATAAGGCGTAATTTCTTTTAACAGAATAGAGTTAGTTGGGCGATTACCTTCGAACACTTTGAAAGGTGCAACATATCCCATGACTTTAGGATCTTTTCCTGCTGTGGCAAATTCAGCATCAACTTGCTCACGAGTTTTACCAAAAGCGAGCGCCTCTGTTTGAGCAAAGAAGTTAGACATCAATTTTGCATGGTGATCAGATAATGGATTATGACTAATTGCAGGTGCAATAAAATCACAAGGAATAATTTTTGTACCTTGATGGATCAATTGATAAAACGCATGTTGACCATTTGTACCCGGTTCGCCCCAAATAATAGGCCCTGTTTGGTAACTGACTTTATTTCCATCACGATCAATATACTTACCATTTGATTCCATATTGCCTTGTTGGAAGTAAGCAGCAAAACGATGCATATACTGATCGTATGGCAGAATCGCTTCAGTTTCTGTACCAAAAAAATTGTTATACCAAATGCCAATCAGTGCAAGGATTGTTGGGATGTTATTTTCAGCATCAGCGGTTCTAAAGTGGTTATCCATAGCATGAGCACCTTCCAGTAATTGCTCAAAGTTGTCATAACCAACAGATAACGCGATAGATAAACCAATTGCTGACCATAATGAATAGCGACCACCAACCCAATCCCAGAACTCAAACATATTGGCAGTATCAATACCAAATTTTTCAACTTCAGTGCTATTCGTAGATAACGCAACGAAATGTTTAGCGACAAAAGCACTCTCTTTCGCTGACGCTAAGAACCAATCTCTTGCTGAATGCGCATTTGTCATGGTCTCTTGTGTTGTGAATGTTTTTGACGCAATTAAGAATAATGTCGTTTCGGGATCACATTTTTTCAGTGTTTCAGCAATATGAGTACCATCAACATTCGAAACGAAATGCATAGTAAGGTGATTTTTATACGGTCGTAATGCTTCTGTTACCATATAAGGACCGAGGTCAGATCCACCAATACCAATATTTACGACATCAGTAATTGCTTTACCTGTATATCCTTTCCATTCACCACCAATAATACGCTCACTGAATTTTTTCATTTTATTCAATACAGCGTTAACTTCTGGCATAACATCTTTGCCATCAACGATAACTGGAGTATTGCTACGATTACGTAATGCAGTATGCAATACAGCACGATCTTCAGTACGGTTGATTTTTTCACCCGTAAACATGCTATTTATCGCACCTTCTACGTCACATTCCTTAGCTAAAGCCTGCAATTTATCTAATGTTTCTTTCGTAATACGGTTCTTTGAAAAATCCACTAGAATTTGGTCTGAAAATATTTTTGAAAATTGCTCAAAGCGTGATGGTTCCTGAGCAAAAAGCGTTTTCATATCGGTATCTTTGATAACCGAAAAATGGTTTTCTAATGCCTTCCAAGCTAGGGTTTGAGTTGGGTTTACATTTTTCATTCACAATACTCTCTTAAGATTACAATCCAATATCCTCAGATTGTAGCCTGACATTTAATAGTTACAGTCAATTCTTTCTCATTTGATGATATTGGTCAAAACCAATCAACAAATCTAGTACTAATTACTTACATAGGTAAAACCGATAATGTGGAGCTGATTATTAATTAAATTGATTATTCTTCACTCTGCATTGACTCTCTACTTAATAACCGATATTCCTAATTGTGTCCAACATCTCATTTTTGCCTAAAGGAATACGACAATGACTGATAATACTGCTACGCCTTCATCTTCATCATCACCATACACTATTGCTAAATTTGGTGGCACTAGTGTTGCTAACTATTCAGCAATGGAAAAATGTGCAGATATTATCCTGAAACAAAAGTCAGTTCGTGTCGTCATCCTTTCCGCATCTGCTGGGATCACTAATCTACTGATTGAACTTGCAGCAGGAACTGAACCCTCACAACGAGAAGCTTTACTTTCACAAGTTCGCGATATTGAGTATGCGATTATCAATCAACTCTCTCAGCCAGAAATTATTTCCCAAGAAATAAACCGCCTGCTTGAAAATATTGAAATGCTCTCTGAAGCGGCAGCATTAGCGACTTCTGATGCATTAACAGACGAACTTGTAAGTCATGGCGAATTAATGTCAACCTTACTTTTTGTTGAGTTACTGCGTGAAAAAGGCATACAAGCAGATTGGTTTGATGTCAGAAAAGTGATGAAAACGAACGATCTATTTTGTCACGCTGAGCCAGATATGGGGCAATTGACTGAACTCACACAAAACCTTATTCAGCCTCGTCTAGATGAAACTGTTATTGTTACACAAGGTTTTATTGGTCAAGAACCAAAAGGTAGAACAACAACTCTAGGTCGTGGTGGTAGCGACTATACAGCTGCATTGATTGGTGAAGCACTTGGAATGTCTCGTGTGGATATCTGGACCGATGTACCAGGTATTTACAGCACTGACCCAAGAATAGTGCCAGAGGCACATCGCATTGATCAAATCGCCTTTGATGAAGCAGCAGAAATGGCTACTTTTGGGGCTAAAATTTTGCACCCCGCTACATTATTACCTGCCGTTCGTAGTGGTATTCCAGTTTTTGTAGGCTCAAGCAAAGCCCCTGAAGAAGGCGGTACTTTAGTTTGCGCTCAAACAGAAAACCCACCTGTATTCCGCGCAATTGCACTACGTAGAAAGCAAACATTACTCACATTACATAGTCTAAAAATGCTTCATGCGCGTGGATTCTTGGCTGAAATTTTTACCATTTTATCGCGCCACCATATTTCGGTTGATGTGATAACAACATCAGAAGTCAGTATTGCTTTAACCCTTGATACAACGGGTACAACAAATTCATCAGGTAGCTTATTAACCAATGCATTATTAACCGAGCTTTCTGCATTATGCCGTGTTGAAGTAGAAGATGATCTGGCATTGGTTGCCGTGATTGGTAATTCACTTTCACAGGTAAATGGTTTAGGTATTAAGATTTTCGGCACATTAGAAGATTACAATATTCGTATGATTAGCCACGGTGCAAGTACTCATAATTTATGTTTATTAGTTGATGGCAAAGATGCGGATAATATTGTACGTAAATTGCATGATACTTTGTTTTAGCAAATTCACATTGAAAATTGAGAAAGATAAACTTTTTACCTCTCTCAATTTTCAACCTTTATTTCTGAAAAGGTGTAAGCTTTAAAGAACTTCATTTAATAATAATTAGAATCAAAATCTAACTTTATTAATGGAGTAATAAAAAATGAAAATTTATGATAATCTTTGCAGTATTATAAAAAATAACGCAGAAAAAGTAACATGCTCTAACGCAGATAATACTTTAAAAAAAATAAAAAATCAGCTTTCCTCGGTCGAAAACTCTAATCAAATTTATACAACAGTAGAGAAAAGCACACTCTCTATTTTAAAAAATATTGAGTTAAATAAGACTTCTTCTAATGATATAAAAGATAGTTCTTTATTAGATCAACAATGTATTGAATCAATAATAAAAATAAATAATATGTGTAAGCATAAAGATATTTTCTCAATAGGACAATACAACAAAATATTAAGTAAAATTGAAAAAGAGAATATAAAAAAAATAAGTCAAGAAAGTGAAGCAAGTAAAAAAGAAACTCTTTTAAAAATTAAAGAAGAACTATTTAATAAAATAAAAGGACCCAACGAGAAAATAAAAGAACTCATTGATGTACATTATCAATGCTTTCAGGAAATAACAAAAGAAATTGAAAACACTAATGATAAAAACATCCCTGAAAAAATATATGAATATAACAAATACAAATCCAAAATTATCGATAAAATAAACAACCATGAAATTAACAATGAAGATTTAACAGATCCTACTGAACTCAGACAATATATAAAAGAACTTCAAGAATATAATAAAAATCTAAATAAATTTATTGAAATAATAAATGGTATTACTCACAGATATGAAAAAGAATTAGGAATACTTAGCGATCACCATTTTAAATTACCTGATGATAAAATTTTAAATATGCTAAACTATCATCTAGATAAATTAAAAGAAGTGAGCTTACAAATTAATTAATCTTTTAAATAAATCCAAACTAAAGTTTTCTAATAGGCTTCTTTTTAGAAGCCTATTTTTTAATAATTTAATAAACCCGATAACCACCATATTTTTTTGCAAATTGATTAAATTTACCAAAATCAATTAAAGCGATTTCTAAAGAACGATGTGCAAGATGTGACATTTTTGCGATTTTTTCAACAAAAACTCGGTTATCTTCTAGTAATTTAGCGGTAAGTGTAGCAGCAATTATTTCGCACTCTTTTGGCGTCACTATCCAACCATCATTAGTAGCAAATTTATGGATAGGAATATTACCGTCTTTCTCACTTTCTTTTGCTAATAGCGCCTCTTCTTCTTTCATAGCCTGTTTAAATAATTCTATTTCTTCTTTAACAGGTTCTGGAGTAGTAGGAATTTGATGATAAATATAATCGCCCACTTCTTCGATCCGTGCCGGTGTCATTTCGGCTTTCAGCCAAATTTTATCAAATGCTTTTTCGTCTAAAATTGCCTCTGTATCTAAACTTCCGGTTAATTGCATCAGATTTAAAAAAGCATTAATTAACACTTCATTTAATGGATAGCCCCCTTTCACTAAAGAAGGGAAGGGGATTTCAGTGCCAGCGGGCGGAGTTTTCTGAAGATACAAAGTATAACTCATCGTTATGTCCTTTTTTCTGATACAAGTTCTCAGCTTAAACACCTTTAATGGGAACTGCTAGAGAAAATAACAAGGAGATATTACTATCCCCTCGCTATTTATTGCATTATTGAGATCTGAAAATAAAAATAAACTAAGAGTCATACCCTAAATTAGGCGCTAACCAACGTTCAACTTCACTGACACTCATTCTTCGGCGTTTTGCATAATCTTCAACCTGATCTTTTTGAATTTGAGCAACGGCGAAATATTTACTGTCAGGGTGGCTAAAATACCAACCCGACACTGAAGCACCGGGCCACATAGCATACGCATCAGTTAGTTTCATCCCAATGCGATTTTCAACATCAAGTAATTGCCAAATTTTTGCTTTTTCTGTGTGTTCAGGACAAGCAGGGTACCCCGGTGCAGGTCTTGTTCCTTGATATTTTTCTCGAATAAGTTCGTCATTAGAGAGGTTTTCATTAGGGCTATAACCCCAAATTTTTGTTCTCACTTGTTGGTGAAGGTATTCCGCAAATGCTTCAGCAAGACGATCCGATAGTGCTTTCACCATAATTTTATTGTAATCATCATGGGCATTATCATAAGCATTGGCGAGCGTGTCTTCCTCTAACCCTCCTGTTACAGCAAAAGCACCAAAATAGTCAGGAACACCGCTTTCTATGGGAGCAATAAAATCTGCTAAACAGTAGTTAGGAAACTCTTTTTTCTCTGTTTGCTGACGTAAATGGCAACTGTACAATAATTCATGCTGCCGGCTTTCATCTTGATAAATAACAATATCATCACCCAGACGATTAGCAGGGAAGATCCCCATAATACCTTTAGGTGTGAGTAAGTTTTCATGACTTAGCTTATCCAGCATCGCGTTCGCATCAGCAAATACCCGTTTCGCCTCTTCACCCACCACATCATCTTCTAAAATACGCGGATATTTTCCTGCTAAAGACCATGTCATAAAGAAAGGCGTCCAGTCGATATATTCACGCAACACATCAATACTTGCAGTAATTTCTTGCACACCAAGTTGATTCGGTTTTGGGGGCGTGTAATTTTGCCAATCAATTTTAAGTGCATTGGATCGTGCAATGTCTAAAGAGACTGGCGGTGTACGTGGTTTTTTTCTAGCGTATTGTTGGCGCACTACTTCATATTCACGCCGTGTTTTTGCAACAAAATCAGCTTTTTGAGTTTCAGATAACAGCGCTGCGACAACACCTACCGTACGTGATGCATTCTGCACATAAACAGTAGGGTGGCTATAATTTGGCTCTATTTTTACGGCAGTATGGGCTTTAGATGTTGTTGCACCACCAATCATTAATGGCAACGAGAAACCTCTCCTTTCCATCTCTTTCGCCACATTCACCATTTCATCAAGTGATGGGGTAATCAGACCTGAAAGACCAATAATATCAACTTTTTCATCAATCGCCGTTTGCAGGATCTTATCGCAAGGTACCATCACCCCCAGATCGATAATCTCATAGTTATTACACTGCAAAACAACACCCACAATATTTTTACCAATATCGTGAACATCCCCTTTTACGGTAGCGAGTAAAATTTTACCCGCGGAAGTACCTGCTTGTTTTGTTGCTTGAATATAGGGTTCAAGATAAGCAACTGCTTGTTTCATCACCCTTGCTGATTTCACAACTTGAGGTAAAAACATCTTCCCTTCGCCAAACAAATCACCCACTGTATTCATACCATTCATCAGTGGCCCTTCAATAACTTCAATTGGGCTTGATACTTGTTGACGACAAGCTTCTGTATCTTCAACAATAAATTCGGTGATCCCTTTAACTAAAGCGTACTCTAGACGTTTCTCTACATCCCATTGTCGCCATTCAGCAAGTTGATGGTTTTGTTCATCGCTTTTCGTTCCACGATAACGCTCTGCCAATGCTAATAGATTATCTGTGCTTTCTTCATGGCGATTTAAAATAACGTCTTCTACAGCGTTACGTAGTTCATCAGGTAATGAGTCGTAAATAGCAAGTTGCCCTGCATTCACAATCCCCATATCCATACCATTTTTTACGGCGTAATAAAGAAAAACAGAGTGAATAGCTTCACGAACAGGATCGTTACCCCGAAATGAGAATGAAACATTAGAAACACCGCCAGAAATTAAGGCATATGGGAGTTGAGATTTAATATCGGCACAGACTTCAATGAAATCAACAGCATAATTATTATGTTCTGCAATCCCTGTAGCGACAGCAAAAATATTAGGATCGAAAATAATATCTTCTGGTGGAAAACCTGCTTGTTCTGTTAATAGTTGATAAGCTCGACGACAAATTTCGATTTTACGCTCTCGAGTATCCGCTTGGCCCACTTCATCAAATGCCATAACAACGACAGCGGCACCATATTTACGCACTAATTTAGCATGTTCAAGAAAAGGAATTTCTCCCTCTTTCATAGAAATCGAGTTAACAATTCCCTTGCCTTGAATACATTTCAAACCTTCTTCAATGACTTCCCATTTGGAAGAGTCGATCATCACCGGAACCTTGGCAATATCAGGCTCACCAGCAATAAGATTGAGAAAACGTGTCATGGCTTCAACCGCATCGAGCATACCTTCATCCATGTTGATATCAATAATTTGAGCACCGTTTTCAACTTGTTGACGTGCAACATCTAAGGCTTCTTGATAATTACCTTCTTTTATCAATCGCTTAAATTTAGCAGAACCTGTTACGTTAGTTCGCTCCCCCACATTCACAAATAGTGAATTCTCATCAATCACTAAAGGCTCTAAACCTGAAAGACGACACGCTTTCTTAAGGGGCGGTAATACTCTTGGCGCAATACCTTCTACTGCTTGTGAAATTGCAAGAATATGTGCGGGTGTTGTTCCACAACATCCCCCCACAATATTAAGAAAACCAGCTTGCGCCCACTCTTTAATTTGCTCAGCCATTTCTTGAGCATCTAAGTCATAACCTCCAAATGCGTTAGGTAAACCCGCATTAGGGTGAGCGCTGACATAGGTCTCAGAAATTTGCGAAAGTGTTTGAATATATTGGCGTAATTCTTTAGGGCCTAATGCACAGTTTAAGCCAAATGAGAGTGCATCAGCATGGCGCAAAGAGTGGTAGAACGCTTCTGTTGTTTGACCCGTTAAAGTTCTTCCTGAGGCATCTGTAATAGTGCCAGAGATCATCACAGGTAATTCAATATTCAGCGCTTCAAATTCACATTTAATCGCAAAAATAGCTGCTTTCGCATTTAATGTGTCGAAAATAGTTTCAACCATAATTAAATCGACGCCGCCTTTAATTAATCCTCGAATCGCTTCTCGATAAGCATCCACCAGCTTATCAAATGAAACATTACGAAATGCAGGATCATTAACATCAGGAGATATGGACGCCGTTCTATTTGTTGGTCCTAAAACACCAGCAACATAACGCGGTTTATCGGGTGTTAAGACACTCCATTTATCTGCACAGGTTTTCGCTAATTTTGCGGCCTCTTCATTCAACTCAAAACAGAGCGACTCCATCTGATAATCAGCCATCGCAATGGAGGTTGAGTTAAAAGTGTTGGTTTCAACAATATCAGCACCCGCTTGAAAGTAGGCATCATGTATATCTGCAATAATCTGAGGTTGTGTTAACACTAAAAGATCATTATTTCCTTTAACATCACAACCCCAATTAGTAAAACGCCCACCTCGATAATCAGCTTCTGTTAGTTGGTATTGCTGGATCATTGTACCCATTGCGCCATCGAGTACTAAGATACGTTTTTCTAATGCTTCCACCAGTTGTTGTTTTATGTTTGCCACGTTGTTTCCTCTTAACCGAGAATGTTTTTATTCTTATTTCTTTATTTTTCTTTCGTTGTTTTTTTATCCTACCATATCTTTTTATAAAGATTTCTAAGACGAAGATGAGAGATTTTCACTCAGTGATAAATGCTTTTAATAAATATTTCTTATCACACACTTTGTTTTGAAAAATGCAGTGATCGGAGGAGTTTTATTATGCGAGATAGTTCATAATAGATATTAATATGGATAGCATTTCTGGAGTGTATGCATGACAGTTTCCCCTACAAATAAAAAAGTGCGTAAGACGAAAACAACTGCCACTCAAAGTACCGCACAAGGAGGCCCTGTTCAGTCATTAAGTCGTGGACTAACATTATTGGAATATATTTCCGAATCTCCTGGTGGTATCGCCTTAACAGATCTCGCCTTTCAAGCTGGGTTGCCTAATTCCACAACACACCGCTTACTCACTACACTTCAGCAACATGGTTTTGTCCGTCAAGTTGGAGATTTAGGCTTGTGGGTTGTTGGTACGCACGCTTTTATTGTTGGCAGTAGCTTTCTGCAAACTCGTAATCTTTTAGTAATGGTGCATCCTATTTTGCGTCAGTTGATGGAAGATTCTGGTGAAACCGTCAATCTGGCGATCCTTGACCAAATTGAATTTGATGCCGTGATTGTCGATCAAGTGCAATGTAATGCACTAATGAGAATGTCGGCGCCTATTGGTGGTAAATTACCGATGCATGCATCAGGTGCCGGTAAAGCATTTCTTTCAACGTTACCAGAAAATAAATTGCTACCGCTACTTCAGAAAAAAGGCTTAATGGCCTATACACCTCACACCAAAACACTCCCTTCTTCTTTAAAAGAAAATTTGGAGCAAGCCCGTAAACAAGGCTTTTCTTTCGATGACGAGGAGCATGCTTTAGGCTTACGCTGTATTGGTGCTTGTATTTATGATGAACACCACCAGCCTTTTGCTGCAATTTCACTTTCAGGCCCTGTTTCTAGAATGACTGATTCACGTATCACTGAATTAGGCGCTATGGTTATCAAGGCTGCAAAACAAATTAGCCGTGAATACGGTGGTGTAAAAAGCTGATCCTATCTTTCACCTTCCTCATTACCAAACAATGAGGAAGGAACTCCCTAATTAAACCGATTCAGCTTTTTAAAAAGACAGCGTTTCGGCTTTATATTCGTTAAATATTAAAAAACTGTTATTTATCACCTAAAAAAATTGATGTTGATCACAGATGTTGTTTAAGACGCATTAAGAGTATTGCAACTCTTCTTGTTACCCGTAACAATGTTACCGGTAACAAATACTATAGCTAAATTCAAATACTCTCTTTTCATAGCCAATAGTAACGCTCATCACCCTGTGTGAATAAAGGAAGCATCATTATGAACCCTAAAAACCATGATCCAATTCAGAACGACTTTGTTCCGCTTAACGAGACTGTAAAACAGGTAACAGAGCGCATTATTGCTCGCTCACAATTGACTCGTCGTGCTTATCTGAAAAAAATCGAAGCCGCAAAAAGCCAAACAGTACATCGCGCTCAATTGGCCTGCGGTAATTTAGCTCATGGTTTTGCTGCTTGTCAGGCTGACGATAAAAATCGCCTGAAAAATATGGTTCATAATGATATTGCCATTATCACTGCTTACAATGATATGTTGTCAGCTCATCAGCCGTATGAAAATTATCCTCAAAAAATTAAAAAGGCATTGCATGCTGTTGGTGCCGTGGGGCAAGTTGCAGGAGGCGTTCCTGCTATGTGTGATGGTGTAACTCAAGGTCAAGATGGGATGGAATTATCACTCCTGAGTCGTGATGTGATTGCGATGTCAGCAGCTGTCGGTTTATCCCATAATATGTTTGATGGTGCACTCTATTTAGGGATCTGCGATAAAATTGTTCCTGGACTGACGATGGCTGCGCTCTCTTTTGGTCATCTTCCTGCTATTTTTGTTCCAGCAGGTCCTATGACGAGTGGTTTACCAAATAAAGAAAAAGTGCGAATTCGCCAGCTTTATGCTGAAGGTAAAGTGGATCGTCATGCTTTGTTAGAAGCCGAAGCTGCGTCTTACCATAGCATTGGCACATGCACTTTTTACGGTACAGCGAACTCAAATCAGATGGTCATGGAAATGATGGGGTTACATTTACCCGGCGCTTCTTTTGTTCATCCAGATACACCATTGCGTGACGCATTGACTGATGCAGCTGCTAGCCAAATAGTACGTCTTACTGAAAACTCAGGTAATTACCTCCCTATCGGTCAATTAGTTGACGAGAAGGTAATTGTAAACGGCATTATTGCTCTATTAACAACCGGAGGATCAACCAATCTAACAATGCACTTAGTTGCAATGGCACGCGCGGCCGGCATTATCATTAATTGGGATGATTTCTCTGAACTTTCGCAAGTTGTACCACTTATTGCTCGTATTTATCCTAATGGCCCTGCCGATATCAACCAGTTTCAAGCAGCAGGTGGTATCGCACTAATTATTCGTGAACTACTGAAGAAAGGCTTAATTCACCGTGATGTCAATACTGTTGCAGGATTTGGCATTGAGCGTTATACCTTAGAACCTTGGCTAAATGAGGGTAAACTTGATTGGCGCGAGGGTACGGTAAGCTCTTTAGATAAAGACGTCATTGCTGATATCAATACACCATTTTCATCACATGGTGGTACACAAGTGATGCAAGGTAATTTAGGCAGAGCTGTAATGAAAACTTCTGCCGTACCTGATGAAAATAAAATTATTGAAGCCCCAGCTGTGGTGTTTAATAGCCAACATGATATTGCCGCTAAATTTGAAGCTGGTGAGCTAAATAAAGATTGTGTTGTGGTTGTGCGTTATCAAGGGCCACAAGCCAACGGTATGCCAGAATTACATAAATTAATGCCACCATTAGGGGTACTAATGGATAAAGGCTACAAAGTAGTATTAGTTACCGATGGCCGACTTTCAGGCGCATCTGGTAAAGTACCCGCTGCAATTCACGTCACTCCTGAAGCCATTAATGGTGGTTTATTATCCAAAGTGCACGATGGTGATATCATTCGTGTTAATGGTAAAACAGGTGAGTTAACACTCCTTGTTGATGAACAAACACTCAATGCTCGCCAAGATAAGATGCCTGATTTAAGTACGAACAATATAGGCTGTGGCCGTGAACTGTTTGTGAATTTGCGTCGTCATTTATCCGGAGCTGAACAAGGTGCTTGTTGTATCGATTTTTAATACCAACAAGTTTTAATGCCTAACGAGGAGCAGATTTAATTCATTTGCTCACCATTTTCTAATTAGGAAATACAAATGATGAATCATTGGAATACAAGTGCAGAGTCTGTACTAAAATCAGGGCCAGTTGTTCCTGTTATTGTTATTAATCATATTGATGAAGCTGTACCTGTTGCCAAAGCATTAGTTGCAGGTGGCGTAAAAGTTTTAGAAGTCACATTACGTACTGATTGCGCTATTGAAGCTATTCGCCGTATTGCGAAAGAAGTCCCAGAAGCCATTGTAGGTGCAGGGACCGTGATTAATCCGCAACAGTTAGCACAAGTTACTGAAGCAGGTGCTCAATTTGCTATTAGCCCAGGGTTAACAGAAGCGCTACTCAAAGCAGCTGTAGCTGGAACGATCCCTTTAATTCCGGGTATTTCAACAGTTTCTGAGCTAATGCTAGGTATGAGTTATGGCTTAAATGAATTTAAGTTTTTCCCTGCTGAAGCCAACGGGGGTGTTAAGGCATTAAAAGCGATTGCAGGACCATTCTCAAAAGTTCGCTTCTGTCCAACCGGAGGCATATCACCAGATAATTACCGTAATTACCTAGCGCTAGAAAGTGTACTTTGTATTGGTGGCTCTTGGTTAGTCCCTAATGATGCGGTTAAAGCAGGTGATTTTCAGCGTATTACTGAATTAGCTAGAGAAGCTGTTGCTGGTGCTCAGTGCTAATTTTTGCAATAAAATATAGTTAGCCCAATAAAGATAGGTATCCCCTTTATGCCTATCTTTGTTTTAACCTTTTTATCCTGACGGATCACGATAAGCAAATCGCTTAGTTTGAGAATAAGCGTAAACATCTTCAATATACCCTTCTTTAATTCTTTGCTGTTGTTGTTGCCAATATTCTGGTGATAAAAGATCACGATGTTGAGCCTCAAAATAATGACAAACTTGCTTATCGCTGCATAAGAAATAACGAAATTCTTCGGGAAAAACATCATTAAGCGCAACGCTATACCAAGGCTCACTGGCTAATTCGTCTTCAGGATAGCGGGCCGGAGGGATCGCCCGAAAATTCATATCTGTCATATAACTAATTTCATCATAATCATAAAAAATAACACGATGATGGCGAGTCACTCCAAAGTTTTTAAATAACATGTCACCCGGAAAAATGTTTGCAGCAATAAGCTCTTTTAATGCTTGCCCGTAGTCTTCGACGACAGCCTTGAGTTGATTATCATTACATTGTGCCATATAGATATTAAGAGGTGTCATTCTGCGTTCCATATAAAGATGGCGGATCAGTAGTTTATCGCCTAGATCTTCCAATTTATTTGGGATCTCCTGTTCAAAGACAGCCATTAGCTCAGGGCTAATTCTTTTTTTATCGACCACAAAATTCTCAAATTCTTGAGTATCTGCCATTCGTCCAACACGATCGTGCTCTTTAACTAATTGATAGCACTCTTTTACGCGCTCAGAGGTGATCGTTTTTTGTGGTGCAAATTTATCTTTGATCACTTTAAAAACGCGATCATACGTCGGTAATGTAAATACCAACATCACCATACCTTTTACTCCAGGTGCTTCGATAAATTGCTCCGATGAAAAATTCATAAAAGCAAGGTATTCGCGGTAGTATTCTGTTTTACCGTGCTTTTGACATCCAATAGACATATAAAGCTCAGCGATAGATTTCCCCGGTAATATATCTCTTAACCATGCAACTAATGCCGCAGGAAATGGCGCATAAACCATAAAATAAGAACGGGCAAAACCAAAGACAATGCTGGCCTCATCTGCGGTTATCAAACAAGTATCAATCAATAATTGTTGTTCAATATTATGAATAGGTAATAAAAACGGAATATATTGATTATCAATAACAATTTTACCTATTAGCCAAGCAGCTTTATTGCGATAAAAGAGTTCATTTGCAATATGAAATTCCGCATTACGTAACTGCAAAGCAGAAAACTGGGCGTTTAGCACATTACAGATTGAATTAATATCTCGTTGCTTATTTTGCCACGGCAACCGTAAAGGTAAGCGCGATAAAATATCTTGCAATAATGTCGGTAAATCACTTTGAATAACAAACTGCTTTGATAATGGTCGAGGTGCTTGTGTAAAGCGATAAGCAGGTTGTGATGAAAAAACAAAAAGATTTTTTTTATTCAATTCACGATGGTGAAACAGACGACAATAGACAGAATTAAAAAAGCTTTCTGCAATCTCAAATCGAGGGTAATTGGGGAGTAATAATGTATATTTTTCTTTTACTTTTTGTAAAAAAAGGCTTTCTTTATCAATGTCGTGACGAATACATCTGAGTTGTTCAACCACTAATCCAACATGATTATCATATAAACGGATGCGCTCTTTCATCGCCAGTTGAGTACTATGCCAATCTGCTTGTTCAAAACGATATTGAGCTCCTGACGTTATCTCAAGAAAACGACCATATTGAGCATCAAAACCCTGTAAAATTGTTTGAGCAATCAAATCTTCTGGCGTCATTCACAACCTCACGAAAAAGAGGAGCATCCTGCTCCTGAATTATCACCACAAAAATAGATAATAATATTTTTAAACTTTAGAATTGCTGCTCTTCTGTTGAGCCTGTTAGTGCCGTTACAGAAGACATACCACCTTGAATAATCGTCGTGACTTTATCAAAATATCCTGTTCCCACTTCTTGTTGATGTGATGAGAAGGTATAGCCTTGATTAAGTGCAGCAAATTCTTTTTCTTGTACTTTTTCAACGTAATGCTTCATACCTTCACCTTTAGCGTAGTCATGTGCCAAATCAAACATGTTGAACCACATGCTATGAATACCCGCTAAAGTAATAAACTGGAATTTATATCCCATTGCAGAAAGCTCATCTTGGAAATGCGCAATCGTGCGATCATCAAGATTCTTTTTCCAGTTAAAGGAAGGAGAACAGTTATAAGCCAACATTTTCCCTGGATATTTATCGTGAATAGCTTCAGCAAACTTAGCCGCCATTTTCAGATCAGGGAGAGATGTTTCACACCACACCAAATCGGCATAAGGCGCATAAGCAAGGCCACGGCTAATGGCTTGATCAATACCCGCATGGGTACAGAAGAAACCTTCAGGTGTACGTTCTCCTGTTAAGAACGAACTATCATAAGGATCGCAATCTGAAGTTAAGAGATCCGCGGCATCGGCATCTGTTCTTGCAACTAACAAAGTTGGTACATCAGATACATCAGCGGCTAAACGTGCCGCAACCAGTTTTTGTACAGCTTCTTGAGTTGGAACAAGCACTTTCCCACCCATATGACCGCATTTTTTCACTGCTGCTAACTGATCTTCAAAGTGAACCCCCGCAGCCCCAGCTTCAATCATAGCCTTCATTAATTCAAAGGCATTTAATACGCCACCAAAACCAGCTTCCGCATCAGCCACAATAGGAAGGAAAAAATCAATATAGTCTTTATGTTGAGGACCAATACCGTTAGACCACTGAATTTGATCTGCTCGTCTAAAGGTATTATTAATACGCTGAACAACATTAGGTACCGAATCAACCGGATATAAAGACTGATCAGGATACATGCTTGCCGCAGTGTTAGCATCAGCAGCGACTTGCCAGCCTGAAAGATAAACCGCTTCTAACCCGGCTTTTGCCTGTTGCAAAGCTTGCCCACCGGTTAAAGCCCCTAATGCATTCACATAACCTTTTTTCGATTTTCCATTTAATGATGACCAAAGCCTTTGAGCGCCGCGTCGTGCTAAGGTATGTTCTGGGTTAACCGAACCTCTTAATTTAATGACATCTTCAGCGCTATAAGGACGAGTAATCCCTTTCCAGCGAGGTTGTTCCCACTCTTTCTCTAATTGGGCGATTTGCTCTGATCTACTAATAGTCATAAAAACAGCTCCTATAAATACGGTAGTGATGATGTTTGCAGTTTATAAATACGTTTTGACGTATCTTTTTTAATTTAAAAGTTGATAACCCGGTAAAGTCAGAAAATCGACTAATTCATCTTGGGTTGTAATGTTATCCATCAAAGAAGCGGCTTCTTTAAAACGCCCTTCTTCAAAACGAGTATCACCGATTTCTTGGCGTATCACCTCAAGCTCCTCTTTCAACATTTTACGAAAGAGAACTTTAGTCACAATTTGTCCATCAGACAGCGTTTTTTGGTGGCGTATCCATTGCCAAATAGAAGTACGTGATATTTCTGCCGTTGCCGCATCTTCCATTAATCCATAGATAGGTACGCAACCATTACCAGAAATCCACGCTTCGATATATTGCACAGCAACACGGATATTAGCTCTCATGCCTTCTTCAGTTCTTTCGCCCGTACAAGGTGCTAATAACATTTCTGCCGTTATTTTTTCATTACGTTGTACATCGAGTTGATTTGAACGAGATCCCAATACCGCATCAAAAGCAGCTAATACGGTTTCAGCAAGCCCAGGATGGGCAATCCAAGTACCATCGTGGCCATTTGTTGCTTCAAGCTCTTTATCATCGAATACTTTTTTCAAAATGACGCCGTTTTGTTCCGGATCTCGACTTGGAATAAATGCTGACATTCCACCCATCGCAAAAGCGCCACGCTTATGGCAAGTTTGAACAAGCAGACGAGAATAAGCACTCAAGAAAGGCTGAGTCATCGTGATCCCTTGTCTATCTGGTAATACACGATCAGGATAATTTTTTAATGTCTTGATATAGCTAAAAATATAATCCCAACGGCCACAGTTAAGCCCAACAATATGCTCTTTCATGTGGAAAAGAATTTCTTCCATTTGGAAAACAGCGGGTAAGGTTTCAATTAATACCGTGGCTTTAATAGTTCCTGTTGCTAAACCAAAGCGCTTTTCAGTGAAATGAAAAACATCACTCCACCATTTCGCCTCTTGCCATGTTTGCAATTTAGGAATGTAGAAATATGGCCCACTTCCTTTTTCTAACAGCGCTTTGTGGTTATGATAAAAATACAATGCAAAATCAAATAACCCCCCAGAAATAGGTTTCCCCTGCCATAACACATGTTTTTCAGGAAGATGTAATCCTCTAACTCTGGCAATCAATACTGCCGGTGACGCTTTAAGTTGATAGCATTTACCCTGCTCATTGGTATAAGAAATAGTACCTTTAACGGCATCGCGTAAATTGATTTGCCCATCAATCACTTTGTCCCATGTAGGAGCCAAGGAATCTTCAAAGTCCGCCATAAAGACTTTTACATTGGCATTTAATGCATTGATAACCATTTTGCGATCAACAGGTCCTGTTATTTCAACACGACGGTCTTGAAGATCTTTAGGTATTGGATTGACTTTCCATTCCGATTTTATAATGGAATCTGATTCCGAAATAAAATCAGGAAGCTCACCATTATCAACTCTGTGTTTCCAGCTATCCCTTTCGGCTAATAAAGTATGGCGTCTATCTGAAAAGTGATTTACCAAATCAGTTAAAAATGACTTAACATCTTGATTTATTATCTCTTTTTCCTGTTCATCAAAAGATTGCGTAAAATTTAATTCTTCTGTTATTAACGATTGTGACATTCTGCATTCCCCTAAAATCGTTTACACACCTGATTAAGATTAATGCAGTTCTCACAAAAATCAAAAATGAATTCCATTTTTATTTAAATATTTTTTAACAATGTGATTACAATAATGTTTTTTTATTGTACAAAAATGAAAGTTTCAAAAATAACTCGAGGGATCTAGAAGAGATCGCTAACGAAAGGAAAAAAAGAATGTCCATACTTGATAATTTTACCTATATAGCTTTTTCTTATATGAATATTCTTCATACACAACATGAAGACCTCGACATTCAAAAAGTTATTAGCTAAATTTAGGCTTCTAGATGTCTAGATGTTTTTTAGAGGTTATTGAAATGCCAATTAGAGTACCCGATGAGCTACCCGCAGTCAGTTGTTTACAAAAAGAGAATGTCTTCGTCATGACATCCAGTAGAGCAAGTATTCAAGATATTCGCCCTTTAAAAGTGCTTATCCTTAATTTAATGCCAAAGAAAATAGAAACAGAAAACCAATTTCTGCGGTTGCTTTCTAATAGCCCTCTGCAAATTGATATTCAATTATTACGTATTGATTCTCGTATCCCTAAAAATACGCCTGTAGAGCATCTCGATACTTTCTATTGCGATTTTGACCAAATTAAAGAACAAAACTTTGATGGTCTTATTGTTACAGGGGCACCATTAGGATTAGTCGAATTTGAAGATGTGGCTTATTGGGGTGAAATAAAGGAAATTATTACATGGGCTAAAGAGCATGTCACTTCAACGCTTTTTATTTGCTGGGCAGCTCAAGCTGGGTTAAATATTTTATATGGATTACCAAAATATACGCTAGAACAAAAAATTTCAGGAGTATATCGTCATAGCACTTGCTCGCCTCTTTCATTATTAACTCGCGGATTTGACGAAACTTTTTTTGCACCTCATTCTCGTTATGCTGGGTTTCCTATCGATTTTATTCAACATAATACTGATTTAGAGATCCTTGCGACTTCAGAAGAAGCAGGCGCTTATTTGTTTGCATCAAAAGATAAAAGAGTCGTCTTTGCAACTGGGCATCCAGAATACGATCCCAATACACTAGCAGATGAATATCATCGCGATGTTAAAGCAGGGCTAGATCCTCAATTACCAGAAAATTATTTTCCTAATAATGATCCAAGTAAAAAACCTATTGCTTCTTGGCGTAGTCATGGCCATTTATTGTTTGCAAACTGGTTGAATTACTATGTTTATCAGATAACACCGTTCGATCTTGCTCATATGAATCCAACCTTAGATTAAAGAAAAACCCCAAAATCAATTTGGGGTTTTAAGATAATCATTTACCAAGCTAAGAATTATTTATAGCGATGAGCCAATGCGTTAGCAGCGATCATTGCATTATAAACATCGTCTTCAGTGACTTTCATTGGCATATTACCCATGGTATCACCTTCAGCACAGGCAATTTTCGCCACGGTACGCCATTCGCTTTCAATGAATTCTTTCATACCCATATCTTCAAGTGTCAGTGGTAATTCTGCCGCTTTAATAATACGGATCACTTCATCAATTTCTTCTTGTGGTGCATTTTCTAATACTAATTGTGTTAGTAAACCAAAGACAACTTTTTCACCATGTTGAACGCGATGTAAAGACTCAACTGCAGACATGCCATTGTTGACCGCATGAGCAGCAGCTAACCCGCCAGCTTCGGCACCAACACCACTAAGATAAATTGTTGCTTCAATAGTTTGTTCTAATGCAGGTGTAGTAATTTTATGACGGATAGCATCCATTGCTTTATCAATGTTTTCACTTAACATTTCAAAACATAATTGTGCTAAACCAAGACCTGTACGTGATGGGCGTTGATTGACTAAGTTTAAACCGTCTGCTTGATAGCAAGCACGTGCTTCAAAGTAAGTTGCTAGAGCATCACCAACACCCGCTGAGAAAAAACGTTGTGGAGCAGAGGCAATAATCGCCGTGTCTGCAATAACAACATCCGGGTTTTGTGGTAAAAATAAATATTTATCAAATTCACCATTTTCTTTGTATAACACAGAAAGTGCAGTACAAGGTGCGTCAGTAGAGGCTATTGTAGGGAATAAAATAACAGGAATATGTTGATAGTAAGCAACCGCTTTAGACACGTCTAATGTCTTTCCGCCCCCAATACCAATAATAACATTAGCTTTATTCTTAACCGCAATTTGGCCAAGGCGATTAACTTCAGCTTCAGTACATTCGTAATTAAATTTTTCAACAATCGCTTCAATTTTACTTTCTTTTAGAGAAGGAAGTGCTTCTTTAGTTACTTTTTCTAAGAAAAATTCATCACTAATAATAAAAGCATTATCACCAAAATCTTTAACGTATTTACCAACAGAAGCAAGAAGTTGGCTACCAATAAAGAATTTTTTTGGGGAGGTTACAGAACGAGGTAATATAGACGACATAACTAAATTCCTTTATTTTAGATTTTGCTATAAACAATAGCAGAATTAGTATTTCATCTTACCTCTCATCAGAATATGAATCTAGTAAACTCTCTGATAGATATTACCTTATATATTGATCTTTCCTTATTTAAAGTCATATAAAACAAATGGTTATTTTTAAATAATTTCGAAATAGCAGATTAATTACGTATTTATATCTATAATATAAGTATTGTTTTATAACTAAAATAACGCAGTTTAGGATCATCAATGACACTTATACGAGAAAAACTGACATTACCTGCAAATGCCAATAAACTCTTATTACACTCTTGTTGTGCCCCTTGTTCTGGTGAAGTCATGGAAGCATTACAAGCTTCAGGCATTGAATATACAATCTTTTTTTACAACCCCAATATTCATCCTCAAAAAGAGTATTTAATTCGTAAAGAGGAAAATATCCGTTTTGCTAAGAAACATAATATTCCTTTTATCGATGCCGATTATGATACTGACAATTGGTTTGAAAGAGCTAAGGGAATGGAAAAAGAACCTGAACGTGGTATCCGATGCACAATGTGTTTTGATATGCGTTTTGAAAGAACAGCTCTTTATGCCGCTGAAAATGGTTTTTCTGTTATTTCAAGTTCACTTGGGATCTCTCGGTGGAAAGATATGAAACAGATAAATAGTTGTGGGGAAAGAGCAGTAGCACCTTATCCAAATATGGTTTATTGGGATTATAATTGGCGTAAAAAAGGTGGCTCAGCCAGAATGATAGAAATAAGTAAGAGAGAACAGTTCTACCAACAAGAATATTGTGGATGTATTTATTCGTTAAGAGATACAAATAAATATCGTAAATCGCAAGGTCGAGAACTTATTAAGATTGGTGTTCAATATTATACTGCTTAGATCTTTTTTCCTTTTATTCTAGGCATTACAAACGTGATGCCATAAAAAGGACAACACAGTAAATCGTTATTTGATATACAGACATGCTATATTCACGCTATAACAACATATTATTTTATTAAGGTGATTTCTTGTGGAAGACGCTGTTATTCTCGTAGATAAAAATGATAATGAGCTGGGAACGATGCCAAAGCTTGAAGCTCATATTGTAGGCGCCTTACATAGAGCCTTTTCAATATTTATTTTTAATTCAAAGCAGCAATTACTTATTCAACAACGTGCAATATCTAAATATCACTCAGGTGGTTTATGGGCAAACACTTGCTGTAGTCATCCGCTTCCAAACGAATTAGTTTCAAATGCTATTCATCGTCGTTTAGATGAAGAATTAGGCATGAAATGTGATATGCAATCTATTGGAACTATTCTGTATAACGAAAAAGTGACAGATGATCTGATAGAACATGAATTTGATCATCTATTTCTTGGGTTTAGTGATGAATTACCACTGAGTAATCCAGATGAAGTGATGAATTATCGCTGGATCTCTCTCGATTCTCTTTATCAAGATATTGAAGAGAACGCACAAAATTACAGTGTTTGGTT
>NZ_JBEEUL010000017.1:0-70149 GCF_040139345.1 Proteus sp. fly-1067
AGCGGTAGTTCAGTTGGTTAGAATACCTGCCTGTCACGCAGGGGGTCGCGGGTTCGAGTCCCGTCCGTTCCGCCAACTATTTAGGGGCGTAGTTCAATTGGTAGAGCACCGGTCTCCAAAACCGGGTGTTGGGAGTTCGAGCCTCTCCGCCCCTGCCAGTTACCAATTAAGTAATAACAAAATTTATACTTCTTTGTAGCCCAGTTAATTAACTGGGCTTTTTGTTATCTGTTATCCTATAAATCTTTCTTCCTGAGCATTTATTATGCTTTACCCTACAAGCTGACAACACATTTCCCTATACCAATATATCAGTATGACACTATTGATATTTATTGATAACTATAGAAAAAACTAAGCTTTATTGTTGGTTTATAGGCTGTTTTAATAGTTGTTGTATTAATGCTTGTTGATCACTGCTATTTAGCCAAACAGCAAATAAAGGCTTTTGAACAATATCCGTTGAGGCTGGCATAAGATCAGAATAAAGATCACGCCAATGTGTGGGAAGAAAAGCAACCGCATGTGTTGTTTTCATTAATTGATAGGCAATAGTTGCTGAATTAGTGGTTAAAATAGGATCAATTTTTGGCACTATTCCATTTGGAATAAAGGACTGAAAATCTGCACTCCACTCTATTTTGATAAATTGTGCTATTTCTTCTGTTTTATCTGATTTTATTTTCATCAACTGAAAAGTAATATCGCCAATAATTTTGCTTTCTAATTCATCCATCTTGGGTGCTTCAGTTGTAAAAAGAAGATCAAGTTCTCTTGCATGAAGTTGTTTTACAAGAGATTGCCTCGTAGAGACTCTAGATTCGATTCTGAGCTCTTTTCTTTCTAGATAAGATTCCTGTAACCAAGATGTTAGATAAGCTTCCCAGAGTGATGCTGTGGCGCCAATTGATAACTCAGAATGTTGAGATGCATGGCTAATTTCTTTTTTAGCTAAAAGCCAAGTATTCATTAACGATTCAGCATAAGGAATAAGCCTTTCACCAGCAACAGTGAGGCGGATATTATTGCGGTGGCGGGTAAACAGATTTGTGCCTAATTGTGTTTCTAATTGCCGTATTCTAAAACTAACCGCAGATTGCGTTAAATAAAGAGATTCAGCGGCTCGGCCAAAGTGTCTAGTCTTACTGACTTCCAAAAAGGTTTTCAGTAATTCGGTATCCACATCTATCTCCAAAAAAATTTGTCGTTACGATTTAAATATTTTGTTTTACAGAACCGCATGACTATCTAATACTCCGCGCCATAAGTATGACGATAGAGAATTAGGAGTGTGTCAGATGGCAGAAAGTTTTATCACGACTAATCGTTTTTTTGACAATAAACATTATCCGCGTGGTTTTTCTCGTCATGGCGATTTCACTATCAAGGAATCCCAGATATTGGAACGTCATGGTCAAGCCTTTAATGAACTTGATTTAGGTAAACGAGAGCCTACAACTGAAACGGAAAAATTATTTGTTGCCATGTGTCGTGGCGAACGAGAAGCAGCAACGGTTGAAGAAAAAATTTGGAAGAAATATACCAGTCGTATAAGTCGTCCAAAACGTTTTCATACATTATCGGGTGGAAAGCCACAGCTCGATCCATCTGATGACTATACCGACTCTGATGATTAATATCATTAGTTTTAGTAAAAAGGAGCGTTTTTTCGCTCCTTTTTATTTATCCATCTAATTGCTTTTGTAAATAGATCATTAATCTATCCATTGCGCGAAAGCTTAATGCTTCAATTAAATGATTTCTCTGTATTTTCTCTTCATCAGCAAGATCTGCAATTGTTCTCGATACTCTTAAGATTTTATGCCATGCGCGTATAGATAATCCTAATTTATTGAGTGTATCCTCGAGAAAAGTGGCATCACTGGTATTTAATGAGCAATAGCATTCAATTTCTTTCCCTGTTAGGTAAGTATTCACTTTTCCGCACCGTAAAAATTGCCGTTCTCTTGCTTTTAAAACTCGGGCTCTAATTGTCATGCTATTTTCTGTCTCAAATGAAGGATGAATCAGTGCGCCTTGAGGAAGAAGGGGCATCTCGACAGATAAATCAAATCTATCTAGAAAAGGCCCAGAAACCTTGCTTAAATAGCGTAATATCTGTTTTATTGGTGCTCGATTATGATTACCTTGATAGTGTCCTGTTGGGCTTGGATTTAATGCACCTATCAGTAAAACATTTGCTGGATAGCTTATTTTGGCTTTGGCTCGTGAAATAGTAATCTCTCTCGCATCGAGTGGCTCACGTAATGCGTCCAGTACACGGCGTTCAAACTCTGGCAATTCATCTAAAAACAAGATCCCATGATGTGCTAAGGTAATTTCTCCTGGTTTAGGAAGTGTTCCACCTCCCGTTAAAGCAACCGCAGATGAAGTATGATGCGGTGCTCTAAAAGGTCTTAAGGGCCATTTTCGTTCATTAAATGTAATTCCTCTTAAACTACTAATGACCAAGACATCAAGTGCTTCTTTGGGGGTTAAAGGAGGGAGAAGCGTACTTATTCTTTGTGCTAACATTGTTTTCCCAGTTCCAGGCGGGCCAAGAAATAAAATGTTGTGATTTCCTGCTGCTGTAATTTCTGCAGCTCTTTTTGCATTATTCTGACCAATTATATCGCTCATATCTTTATTATCTTGATTTTCAATTGCGTCATTAATAATAAATTCTTCCGCTTCAATTAATGGCGTATTATTTTCTAGATGATGACAAATTTCTAAAAGATGAGAGGCTAATAAAGCAGATCTATTTGGTAATAATGAAACTTCCGTTTGATGTTCTATTGATACAATACATATTCGATGATCTTTTGAAGCGCTAAGTACGGAAGGAATAATAGCGTTTACTCGTTGAAGCTTACCTGAAAGTGCAAGCTCTCCAATAAACTCATAACGTTCTAATTTATTTGAGGTTAATTGCTCTGATGCAATTAATATTGCAAGTGCAATAGGTAGATCATAACGCGCCCCTTCTTTGGGTAAATCGGCAGGCGAAAGGTTAATTGTTATTCTTTTTGCTGGATAAATATATCCACTATTAATTAATGCGCTTCTTACTCTGTCTTTTGCTTCTTTAACGACTGTCTCAGGCAAGCCCACTAATGTTAATCCGGGTAATCCTTGACTAATATGTGCTTCAATCGTAATAAGTGGTGCTGAAATTCCTAAAGAAGCTCGAGTATATATTATTGCCAATGCCATTTTTTATTCTCCATTATTTTTAATCTTTTTAATTTATTTTTTCTTGTGTGTTAAATGGAGTGTTAAATAAATGCGAGATATCTCTAAAATAAAATAACGTATTGAAATATAATAAAAATATAAATTCAGATATAATTATTTAAAGTAATATAAAATTAATTAAATATATATTTATCATCTAAGTTCAAATAAAAAAATTCAATAATTAAAAAAATAAAATACCAGCAATAACAACAGCATTAATCACTAATAAATTAATAATTTAAAGGTTAATAGTCTGATGGGTGTTTGGTTTATAAAAATATTCATAAAAATCATTATGTTGAGATTATTTTTAAAATAAACGTTGTCAATACTAAAATATCATGATAACTCTAAAAGGACAGAGTGAAAGAAAACACAACAAACATACATTTTTAATAAGAAAAGAAGTTATAAAACTATGAATACTATCGTCCTAGTGATTAGCCTAATTATTGTCAGCGTGGTGGTGATTATTAACCCACCGTGCGGGGCTGCACTAGGACGAAGAAAGGCTAACTAAACTAGCCGGATCTCTTAAAAACCCCCGCACCGAAAGGCGCGGGGGTTTTTTTTGAGCCTGAGTTTGAAAAAGAGATTAAATAGAAAATAAATTCAAATTAAACAAGAAGTTAAGATGGTAGGGTGAGAGGATGAATGGAGCACAGTGGTTAGTACAGGCATTACGAAAACAGCAAGTTGAAACCGTCTTTGGTTATCCTGGTGGTGCGATTATGCCTGTTTATGACGCACTCTATGATGGCGGTATTGAACATATTTTATGTCGTCATGAGCAAGGTGCTGCCATTGCTGCTATCGGTTTCGCCCGTTCTACAGGTACAACGGGTGTTTGTATTGCGACATCAGGCCCAGGCGCTACTAATGTTATCACTGGACTTGCTGATGCATTGTTAGACTCTGTGCCTGTTGTTGCTATTACAGGGCAAGTTGCCTCTGATTTAATTGGGACTGATGCATTTCAAGAGATTGATGTTTTAGGTCTTTCGTTGGCATGTACTAAACACAGTTTTTTAGTCTCATCTGTGGATGAATTACCAAGAGTATTATCAGAGGCATTTTCTATAGCCTCTCAAGGGCGTCCTGGCCCTGTTTTAATTGATATCCCGAAAGATGTTCAATTAGCTGATGCTTCCCATTTATCAAGTTATGAATTACCTGAGGAACAAGAATTTCCTTATCCAACACAAGAGTTAGCACAAGCTAAACAGATGTTAGCACAGGCACAAAAACCTATTTTGTATGTAGGTGGAGGTGTTGCCATGAGCAATGCAGTGGATGCATTAAGAGAGTTTGTGAAACAAACCGAAATACCTGTTGTTTCTACGTTAAAAGGGTTGGGCTGTGCTGATGCGTTAGATGATAATTATTTAGGTATGTTAGGCATGCATGGCACTAAAGCGGCAAATTATGCAGTTCAGCGTAGTGATTTATTAATTGCTGTTGGTGCGCGTTTTGATGATCGTGTCACGGGGCGATTAAATACTTTTGCGCCTAATGCCAAGGTTATCCATATCGATATCGATCATGCAGAATTAAATAAATTGAAACAGGCGCATGTTGCGTTATTGGGGGATGCTAAGGGGTTGTTGCCTGTATTGTCTCAGTCATTATCTATCGCATCTTGGCAACAAGAAGTACAAGAATTAAAAACAGAACATGCTTGGCGTTATGATCATCCGGGTTCTGCAATTTATGCCCCTTTGTTATTAAAACAATTATCAGATGCCAAACCTAAAAATACTGTTGTGACAACAGATGTTGGCCAGCATCAAATGTGGTCGGCGCAACATATGGCATTTGATGCACCTGAAAATTTTATTACCTCAAGTGGTTTAGGCACCATGGGGTTTGGTATCCCAGCTGCTGTTGGTGCTCAAATTGCTAGACCTGATGCTTGTGTTATCTGCGTCTCAGGTGATGGTTCTTTTATGATGAATGTGCAGGAACTGGGCACAATCAAACGTAAACAATTACCAATCAAACTGGTGTTATTAGATAACCAACGTCTTGGTATGGTTCGCCAATGGCAAGAACTATTTTTTGAACAACGTTATAGCGAAACAATTTTAACGGATAATCCAGATTTTGTTGCCTTGGCAAAAGCATTTGATATTCCGGGGCAACGTATCACAGAAAAAGCACAGGTTGCTGATGCTATTACATGTTTATTAGAGAGCGATGGCCCTTATTTACTACAGGTATCTATCGATGACGCTGAAAATGTCTGGCCTTTAGTTCCGCCGGGCGCAAGTAATGATGAGATGATGGAGAAATCAAAATGAACCAACACAATATCACAATTGAAGCCCGTTTTTGTCCAGAGATCTTAGAACGTATCCTGAGAGTTATCCGCCATCGTGGTTTTCATATATGCTCAATGAACATGAATATCACGGAAAGTAATAATATCAATTTAAGCCTGACTGTAAGCAGCCAGCGACCATTAGAACTTTTATGCAGCCAGTTAACAAAATTAGCTGATGTTGCAGGTATTCAAGTATCACATCAACAAAAAGAAAAATTACGGTTCATGAATGCACTCAGTGCCATGTAAGGATAAAAGAATGACAAAGCAAGCTGATTATATTTGGTTTAACGGTGAAATGGTTCCATGGGCTGAGGCAAAAGTGCACGTTATGTCTCACGCATTACATTATGGAACTTCTGTGTTTGAAGGTGTGCGTTGTTATGATTCTCATAAAGGACCAGTGGTTTTTCGCCATCGTGAACACATGCAACGTTTACATGATTCGGCAAAAATTTATCGTATGCCAGTTGAGCAAAGTGTTGACGAATTAATGGAAGCATGTCGCACAACTTTACGTAAAAACAAATTAGTCAGTGCTTATATTCGTCCATTAGTTTTTATTGGCGATGTCGGTATGGGAGTTAATCCGCCAGCAGGTTATAAAACGGATGTGATTATCGCTGCATTCCCTTGGGGAGCCTATCTTGGTGAAGAGGCTTTAGATAAAGGTATCGATGCGATGGTTTCTTCTTGGCATCGTGCGGCACCAAACACTATTCCAACCGCAGCAAAAGCTGGTGGGAACTATTTATCATCATTATTAGTGGGAAGTGAAGCGCGTCGTCATGGCTATCAAGAAGGAATAGCATTAGATGTTCATGGCTATTTATCAGAAGGTGCAGGTGAAAACTTATTTGAAGTAAAAGATGGTGTTATTTTTACACCTCCATTTACTTCATCAGCACTGCCAGGGATCACGCGTGATGCCATCATCAAATTAGCAAAAGATCTAGGTTATGAAGTGCGTGAACAAGTGCTTTCTCGTGAATCACTTTATCTTGCAGACGAAGTCTTTATGTCAGGCACAGCCGCAGAGATAACACCAGTACGTAGCGTTGATGGTATTCAAGTAGGTATCGGACGTTGTGGTCCTGTGACCAAAGCAATTCAAAAAGCCTTCTTTGGTCTGTTTACGGGTGAAACAGAAGATAAATACGGCTGGTTAGATCCAATCAATTCATAAACATAATCAAATAAATTTGTTTAGCGGGTAGATCGTTCCCTACTCGCTTTCTTTATCGCAGGAGTGTGAAAAATGCCTAAATACCGTTCAGCAACAACGACACACGGTCGTAATATGGCTGGAGCCCGTGCCTTATGGCGTGCAACAGGAATGACTGATGCTGATTTTGGTAAACCCATTATCGCAGTTGTGAACTCATTTACGCAATTTGTACCGGGTCATGTGCATCTGCGGGATTTAGGAAAACTCGTTGCTGAGCAAATTGAAGCCGCTGGTGGTGTCGCTAAAGAATTTAATACCATTGCGGTTGATGATGGCATTGCAATGGGGCACGGTGGAATGCTCTATTCTTTACCATCGCGTGAGCTTATTGCTGATTCTGTTGAGTATATGGTTAATGCGCACTGTGCTGATGCAATGGTGTGTATCTCAAACTGCGACAAGATCACCCCAGGAATGTTAATGGCGTCTTTACGTTTAAATATTCCGGTTATTTTTGTTTCTGGTGGCCCTATGGAAGCGGGAAAAACGAAGCTTTCAGACCAACTGATCAAATTAGATCTGGTTGATGCCATGATCCAAGGCGCAAACCCAAATGTCAGTGATGCTGATAGTGAACAAATTGAACGATCAGCTTGCCCAACGTGTGGATCGTGTTCGGGTATGTTTACTGCAAATTCCATGAACTGTTTAACTGAAGCTCTGGGATTATCTCAACCGGGAAATGGCTCATTACTTGCAACACATGCTGATCGTGAAACACTATTTATTAATGCGGGTAAGCGTATTGTTGAATTAACCAAACGCTATTATGAAAAAGATGATGAATCTGCATTACCACGCAATATTGCCAAAAAAGAAGCCTTCGAAAATGCAATGATCTTAGATATCGCAATGGGCGGCTCGACAAATACGGTTCTGCATTTATTAGCAGCGGCTCAAGAAGGTGAAGTTGATTTCACTATGGAAGATATCGACAGGCTTTCTCGCCAAGTACCTCATTTATGCAAAGTAGCTCCAAGTACACAAAAATATCATATGGAAGATGTTCACCGTGCAGGTGGAGTTATGGGTATTTTAGGTGAATTGGACAGAGCCGGATTACTCAACCGCAATGTGGGTAATATCTTAGGATTAAGCTTGCCAGAAACGTTAGCACAATATGATGTAATGTTAACACAAGATGAACAAGTAAAATCAATGTTCCAAGCAGGCCCAGCAGGTATTCGTACAACGAAAGCATTTTCTCAAAATTGTCGTTGGCCAACCTTAGATACTGATCGTGAAAACGGATGTATCCGTAGTAAAGAACATGCTTATAGCCAAGATGGTGGATTGGCGGTGTTATCTGGTAATTTAGCGGAAGATGGTTGTATCGTTAAAACAGCGGGTGTTGATGAAGATAACTTGGTCTTTAGTGGCCCCGCAAAAGTATATGAAAGCCAAGATGATGCGGTAGAGGCCATTTTAGGTGGAAAAGTAGTTGCTGGCGATGTGGTAATTATTCGCTATGAAGGCCCTAAAGGTGGCCCTGGAATGCAAGAGATGTTGTACCCAACCTCTTATTTAAAATCAATGGGATTAGGGAAAGCTTGTGCTCTTATCACTGATGGACGTTTCTCTGGTGGCACATCTGGTTTATCTATCGGGCATGTTTCACCTGAAGCGGCAAATGGTGGAGTAATTGGTTTAGTGGAAGAAGGTGATATTGTCTCTATCAATATTCCAACCCGAGAAATCTCATTAAAGGTAGATGATAAAACGTTATCAGCTCGTCGTGATGCACAAAATGCCCGTGGTGATAAAGCATGGACACCACAAAATAGACAGCGCCAAGTTTCATTTGCCTTACGTGCTTACGCCTCTTTAGCCACTAGTGCCGATAAAGGCGCGGTGCGTGATAAATCTAAATTAGGGGGCTAAAAAATGGCTGCCTTTAGACCTTTAAATTCAGCGCCAAGTAGCGCTGAATATTTAAAAGCGGCGCTGAGCGCACCCGTTTATGAAGCCGCAATAGTAACCCCGCTTCAAGAGATGACAAAAATCTCTGAACGTTTAGAAAATATTATTTTAGTTAAGCGAGAAGACAGACAACCAGTTCATAGCTTTAAATTACGTGGTGCTTATACCATGATAGCGGGACTGACTCCTGAGCAAAAAGAAAAAGGTGTCGTGACGGCGTCAGCGGGGAACCACGCGCAAGGTGTTGCATTGTCAGCCAATCGAATGGGAGTAAAAGCTCTCATTGTGATGCCAGTGGCAACAGCAGATATCAAAGTTGATGCTGTTCGCCAATTTGGTGGAGAAGCTTTGCTTTATGGGGCTAATTTTGATGAAGCAAAAGCAAAAGCTATCGCGCTATCAGAAGAGATGGGATACACCTTTGTGCCGCCTTTTGATCATCCTGCTGTAATTGCTGGGCAAGCGACATTGGCGATGGAGCTTTTACAACAAGATGTTCATCTTGATCGAATTTTTGTGCCTGTTGGTGGCGGTGGCTTAATTGCAGGTGTCGCCGTATTAATCAAACAGCTTATGCCAGAGATTAAAGTAATAGGTGTTGAAGCTGAAGAAGCTGCATGCTTAAAAGCTGCTTTAGAAGTAGGGCATCCCGTTGAATTAGCAAGAGTTGGATTATTTGCTGAAGGTGTTGCGGTCAAGCGTATTGGTGATGAAACGTTTCGTTTATGCCAAAAATATGTTGATGATGTTATTACTGTGGATAGCGATGCAATTTGTGCCGCAGTAAAAGATTTATTTGAAGATGTACGTGCGATTGCAGAGCCTTCAGGTGCATTGGCATTAGCTGGGCTCAAAAAATATGTAGAAGAACACCAAATCAAAGGTGAGCGTCTTGCGCATGTTCTTTCTGGTGCAAATGTGAATTTTCATGGTTTACGCTATGTTTCTGAACGCTGTGAGCTCGGTGAAAAACGTGAAGCGCTATTAGCGGTGACTATTCCTGAACAGAAAGGGAGTTTCTTACGTTTTTGTCAAATCTTAGGTCAACGGGTTGTTACTGAGTTTAATTATCGTTATAGCGATGCTGATCCCGAAAATGCACGTATTTTTGTCGGTGTACGGTTAAGCCAAGGGTTACAAGAACGCAAAGAAATTTTACGTGAACTCACGGTAGCGGGTTATCAAGTTGCTGATTTATCTGATGATGAAATGGCAAAATTGCATGTGCGTTATATGGTTGGTGGGCGTCCGAATAAACCACTTAAAGAGCGCCTGTTTAGCTTTGAATTTCCAGAATCTCCGGGCGCTTTAATGAAGTTTCTAAAAACATTAGGGACTTATTGGAATATTACCTTATTTCATTATCGTAGCCATGGTACGGATTATGGACGTGTGCTGGTGGCATTTGAACTCCCTGAAACGGAAGAGCGTTTTGAGCGACATTTAGATGACTTGGGTTATGAGTATCATGATGAAACAGGAAACCCTTCTTTTCAATTATTCTTGTCACCGCAACCAGCAAGTTTAGTCGTGGAGTAGTCGCCAAAAAGCACTGATAACAGGTTCTTGAAGGCGTTTGTGTAATGTGCAAACGCCCAATTCAAAAGGTTCTACCATTGAAATATTATCAAGTGAAGAGATGCGATTACGTACAGGTTCAGGACAGTTATCAACGACAACCTGAGGGATAAGTGCAATACCACAACCTAATGCAACCATTGAAACAATTGCTTCATGTCCCGAAACCGTCGCATAAATTGAGGGATTATGGATACGATGGCGCTTAAACCATAGTGCGATCCGTTGTCTTGATGGGCCATGTTCAGGAATGATAAACGGAATATTGAGCCAATCTGGTTTCTCTTGAGTTGCAAGATGGCGAACATTGCAAGGTAGTGCTGGTGCAATCAGCACTAATGGGATTTCACCTATTTTTTCAAAACAGATATTTTCAGGAAGTTTGTCTGGTTTACCCGCGATACCTAAATCCGCTTCATCAGATTGCACTTTATCGACCGCATCAGCCGCATCACCTGTCGTGAGTTTTATTTCGACTAATGGGTTTTCAGCTCGAAAACGATCAAGAATAGGAGGTAAATGACTGTAAGCGGCAGTCACAGAACAGAATAGGCGTAACTCACCAGAAAGGCTGGGGCTATTTTGATTTAGCGTGTGTTTAAGTTGCTTATATTGCAATAAGGTTTGTTGGGCATAGCGCTTTAATTGTTCGCCAGCATCAGTAAGGGTGACTTGTCGGTTGTCACGTAAAAATAGTGGATGGCCTAAGCTTTCCTCAAGGCGTTGAATTTGACGAGATAGTGTAGAAGGGCTGACGTGCATTGCTTGTGCAGTCTTGGTGAAATGACAGCTTTCCGCTAAATGTACAAAGAGCTTGAGATCACGAATATCCATTGTCAGGCACTCATGTGATAAAAAAGAACGTTGCATTTTTTGCAACACTATCTTGTAAATATATCAATTTAAGCAACGGCTTTCATCCCCTATAGTAAAGTCATGCAACACCTCACAGAGAGTGAGGATAATAATAGCAAACACATACACAACGATTTTGGAGTCTTCTATGGCAAATTATTTTAATACATTGAATCTGCGTCAGCAGTTGTCGCAATTAGGTAAATGTCGCTTTATGTCACGTGAAGAATTTGCTGATGAAGCAAATTACCTGAAAGGCAAAAAAGTCGTTATCGTTGGTTGTGGCGCTCAAGGCCTTAACCAAGGTTTAAATATGCGTGATTCTGGCTTGAATATCGCCTATGCATTACGCCAAGAAGCAATTAATGAAAAACGTGCATCATGGCGTCGTGCGACTGAAAATGGTTTTGAAGTTGGAACCTATGAAGCACTGATCCCACAAGCAGATTTAGTCGTTAACTTAACGCCAGACAAACAACACTCAGCGGTTGTTCAAGCGGTTCAACCATTGATGAAATCAGGTGCAGCATTAGGCTATTCTCATGGTTTTAATATCGTTGAAGTGGGCGAAAAAATTCGTGATGACATTACCGTTGTTATGGTTGCACCGAAATGTCCAGGTACCGAAGTTCGTGAAGAATATAAGCGTGGCTTTGGTGTTCCAACATTGATTGCTGTTCACCCAGAGAACGATGCAAAAGGTGAAGGTATGGCTATTGCTAAAGCATGGGCCGCGGCAACTGGTGGACATCGTGCCGGCGTTTTAGAGTCTTCTTTTGTTGCTGAAGTAAAATCAGATTTAATGGGTGAGCAAACAATTCTGTGCGGTATGTTACAAGCAGGCTCACTGTTATGTTACGACAAAATGGTTGCTGATGGCGTAGAGCCAGGTTATGCAGGTAAGCTAATTCAGTTTGGTTGGGAAACCATTACGGAAGCCTTGAAGCAAGGTGGTATCACCTTGATGATGGACAGATTATCTAATCCAGCAAAAATGCGTGCCTATGCATTATCAGAACAATTGAAAGAGATCATGGCTCCGCTGTTTGCTAAACATATGGATGACATCATTTCAGGGAAATTCTCTGAGACAATGATGGCTGACTGGGCAAATGATGATAAAAACTTGCTGACATGGCGTGAAGAGACCGGAGCGAGTGCTTTTGAAAATTACCCTGAATATGAGGGAAAAATCAGCGAGCAAGAGTACTTTGATCACGGAGTATTAATGGTTGCGATGGTTAAAGCCGGTGTTGAATTAGCCTTTGATACGATGATTGAAGCAGGTATTTTTGCTGAATCAGCATATTATGAATCACTGCATGAGTTGCCATTAATCGCAAATACCATTGCTCGTAAGCGTTTATATGAAATGAACGTGGTTATCTCTGATACCGCAGAATACGGTAACTATCTGTTCTCATTCGCTGTTGTTCCTATGCTGAAAGAGTTTATGACAACATTGCAATCTGGTGATTTAGCGAAAAAAGTTCAAGATAATGGAACAGATAACGCACAATTACGTGATATCAATGAAGCAATTCGTCAGCACCCAATTGAAGCCGTAGGTAAAACGTTGCGCGGGTATATGACGGATATGAAGAAGATTGCCGTCGCCAACTAATTTTCTGATTTTTCGTCACTCTTTACGCGATAAGTGCGTTGGCTTCGCTCTGTTACCCAAGGCACATACTGATTGATTTTTCGTCGTTATTTACGCGATAAGTGCGTTGGCTACACTCGGTTACCCAAGTCACATACTGATGTATGCTCCTTGGGATAACCTCCTTTGCCGCCTTCTTCTCACGTAAATAGCTTAGAAAAATAAGCAGAAAATAAAGATTAAATTTTATTGAAACCGTATTTCTTCATGGAGTACGATTTTTCGTTTTTATAGTTTAAGGAAAATTGAAAGGGGGAATACTCAAGACTTTGGCTGGTTTCTGCTACAATTATCCCCCGTTATGTTCTTGGTTAATGAAGTTTGGAAAAAGTATGCGATTAAATCCCGGTCAGCAAAAAGCAGTTGAATATGTGTCAGGTCCTTGTTTGGTCTTGGCTGGCGCAGGGTCGGGTAAAACACGGGTTATTACTAATAAAATTGCACACCTTATTCGTCAATGCCAATATCCCGCAAAACAGATTGCGGCGGTTACTTTTACCAATAAAGCTGCGCGTGAAATGAAAGAGCGTGTTGCTCAAACATTAGGGCGCCAAGAAGCGAAGGGATTGATGATCTCAACGTTCCATACATTGGGATTGGAAATTATTAAACGCGAATATAAAGCGTTAGGGATTAAAGCTAAATTTTCATTATTTGACGATCAAGACCAGTCTGCACTACTCAAAGAATTAACAGTAGATTTATTAGAAGAAGATAAAGATTTACTTTCTCAGTTAAAGAGCCAAATCTCTAACTGGAAAAACGATATGCTCACGCCAGAACAAGCAATTGGAATGGCGAGATCGCAACAAGACCATACTTTTGCCGAATGCTTTCGACGTTATGAACAACATCTGCGTAGCTGTAATGTGCTCGATTTTGATGACTTAATTAGCCGACCAACCCTATTATTGCGCACAAATGAAGAAGTCAGAGAGCGCTGGCAAAGACGCATCCGCTATTTGTTGGTGGATGAATATCAAGATACCAATACAAGCCAATATGAATTGGTAAAGTGGTTGGTAGGCGAAAGGGCTCGTTTTACCGTTGTAGGTGATGATGATCAATCCATTTATTCATGGCGTGGTGCTCGCCCTCAAAATCTCGTGTTGTTACAAAAAGACTTTCCACAACTCAATGTAATCAAACTTGAGCAAAATTATCGATCTTCAGGGCGCATTTTAAAATCAGCGAATATATTGATTGAAAATAACCCTCATGTTTTTGAAAAACGATTATTTTCTGAATTAGGTTATGGTGATGAACTGCGAGTTTTAACGGCAAATAATGAAGAGCATGAAGCAGAGCGTGTAGCGGGTGAATTAATTGCCCACCATTTTATTAATAAAACGAATTATAAAGATTACGCGATACTTTATCGTGGTAACCATCAGTCTCGTGTTTTTGAAAAATATCTGATGCAAAATCGCATTCCTTATCGTATTTCAGGGGAAACCTCCTTTTTCTCACGAGAGGAAATAAAAGATATTCTTGCTTATTTGCGAGTCATTACTAATCCTGATGATGATGCGGCATTTTTACGTATTGTGAATAAACCTCGTCGTGAAATTGGACCAATAACAATCCAAAAATTAGGTGAATGGGCAAAAATTCGAGATAAAAGCTTATACAATGCCTGTTTTGATTTAGGGTTAAGCCAAACGCTAACTGGACGAGGTTTAAATTCATTACAAGCATTCTCACAATGGATGTCACGTATAGTGCAAAAATCGGAACGAGAGCCACTGCTGGCTGTGCGCGATTTATTGCATGAAATGGATTATGAAAGTTGGTTATATGAAACCTCAAGTAGTGCAAAAGCTGCAGAAATGAGGATGAAAAATATTAATCAGCTATTCTCATGGATGAGTGAAATGCTAGAAGGTAATGAATTACATGAACCTATGACTCTTTCTCAAGTGGTTAACCGCTTTACTCTGCGCGATATGATGGAGCGCGGTGAAACAGAAGAAGAGCTAGATCAGGTTCAGTTAATGACATTGCATGCCTCTAAAGGTCTTGAGTTTCCACATGTTTTTTTAGTGGGAATGGAAGAAGGTATATTGCCACATCAAAGCAGTATTGATGAAGATAATGTTGAAGAAGAGCGACGCCTTGCTTATGTGGGCATTACTCGTGCACAAAAAACACTCACGTTTACATTATGCAAAGAAAGACGTCAATATGGCGAATTAATTCGACCAGATCCAAGTCGTTTTCTGTATGAATTACCTCAAGATGATTTAAATTGGGATACTAATAAAAAGAAAGCGTTAAGTGCAGAAGAGAAGCAAGAAAAAGGGCAAAAGGGTGTGGCGGGATTAAGAGCAATGCTAGCAAAACATAAATCTGAATAATTTATTAGTTATTAAAATTAACCCCTTGTCATATAAATGTACAAGGGGTTTTTATTTTTGTATAAGTAAAAAGTTAACTTATACGAGAGCTATTTTGTTCTTCAATCATTAAAGACCAATGCACATAACTCTGTAGTTGGATCTCTTCTTGGAGATTTTCAGCCCGTAATGGGTGCTCATTAAGCCACTGATAAGGCAGGGTAATAATGAGTGTTTCACCCTCAGTACGTAATCGCAATGCGGGAAGTGTGTCATCGCGGCGACGGCTAGCAAAAATAATAGCTAATCGCAGTAGACGCACTAATTGATAGGCTTGATTTATCGGCAATGCATTTTGATGATTAAGAGGGGCAAGATCGATAATTCCCATTTGATTTCTTAATAACGATGCTAATAAACGTCGTTGTGCTGGTGTGTATCCAGGTAAATCAAGATGAGAAAGTAGATAGCTTGCATGTGACGGTGCTTGACGAAAATCAACACTGAGCCCAATTTCATGTAATGCACAGGCACTATTAAGTAATTCACGACAACGATTATCTAACTGCCAACTTTTACTGACTTGAATAAAAAAATGTTCAGCCAGTTGTTGTACGCGGTGTGCTTGCTCAATTTCAATTTGAAAACGACGTTGGATATTGCGAAGGGTGCGTTGGCGAATATCTTGCTCAATAGGTAAGTGCAACATGCCATAGACTAGCCCTTCTCTTAATGCGCCTCCCGCAAGGATCATATTTTTAATGTGCAAGGTTTCAAATATGGCGATCAAAATAGCAAGTCCACTTGGAAACACTAAGGCTCGTTCAAAAGTGAGCCCTTCAATTTCCAACTCTTCCAACTTTCCACATTCAATTGCTTTATGTTTAAGTCGTTCCAACTTAGGCAAGGTAATTAATTCATCCATTCCTTGCGCAATCATGATCTCTTGCAGAGCTTGAACAGTACCAGATGCACCTACGCAGACTTGCCAGCCTTGTTGAAGTAATTTCTCTGCAACAGGGGCGAGTATAGCTTTCGCTGCATCTTGTGCTTTGGCAAAATTTTCTTGAGTGAGAGTGCGATCAGTAAAATAGCGCTCTAACCAAGTCACGCAACCCATACTTAGGCTCATCAATTGCGTCGTTTTAGCGCCGGTACCTGTCACTAACTCAGTGCTTCCACCACCAATATCCACCACTAAACGTTGTTCTGCACCACCTGTGGTATGTGCAACACCACGGTAGATAAGGCGTGCTTCCTCCTCACCACTAATGACATGAACCGTATTACCCAGAATTTCAGAGGCTTTAGCGACAAAAATATCTGCATTTTTAGCAATACGTAATGTGGCTGTTGCGACGACTTTGATTTGTTCTGCTGGAATATCACGTAGATATTCAGAAAACAGTCGTAAACATTGCCAACCGCGTTCCATTGCCTGTTCTGACAATTCATTTTCACTGTTTAGGCCCGCAGCGAGTCGAACTTTACGTTTCACACGGGAAAGTACTTGTATTGAACCCGCAATTTCTCGAACGACTAACATATGAAAACTGTTAGAACCTAAATCAATAGCAGCATAAAGTGATGAAGATTTCAGCATAATTTATGGATGACTCGGGCGTTTATTTCGGTTGTTACGTTGAGTATTATTTCCTCGGTTTCGCGACGGCGCATTATTGCGACGAGGCTGATTTTGGCGAGGGCGGTGACGGCGTTTAGGCTCAGGAAGATCTGTCAATAACGCATCACTATTATATTTACTCACAGGAATAGCATGTTGAATATAGGTCTCAATTGCAGGTAAATTTAGGGCATATTCTTCACACGCAAGACTGATTGAATTACCACTATTACCCGCACGTCCAGTTCTACCAATGCGGTGAACATAATCTTCACAATCATCAGGTAAATCATAGTTAAAAACATGTGTTACAGATGGAATATGAAGACCTCTAGCTGCAACGTCGGTGGCAACCAGAATATCAAGATTACCTTGGGTAAAATCTTCTAAAATACGCAGACGTTTTTTCTGAGGAACATCACCTGTTAATAAACCAACGCGGTGTCCATCTGCGGCAAGGTGTGCCCAAATGTCGTCACAACGATGCTTTGTATTGGCGAAAATGATACAGCGATCAGGCCATTCTTCTTCGATTAACGTTTGAAGAAGGCGCATTTTCTCTTCATTTGAAGGATAAAAAAGCTCTTCTTTTATACTAAAACCTGTTTTTTGTTCAGGTTCAACTTCAACGTATTCAGGGTTATTCATTTGTTCAAAGGCAAGTTCTCTTACACGGTAAGATAGTGTTGCAGAGAACAACATATTCATACGCTCAGTCGCAACTGGCATACGGCGGAAGATCCAACGAATATCTTTAATAAAGCCGAGATCGTACATTCTGTCCGCTTCATCAAGTACTACAACTTGAATTGCGCTAAGATTAATATGACCTTGCTTAACATAGTCAATTAAGCGCCCAGTTGTGCCAATAACAATATCGACACCATTACTTAATACTTTTAGTTGTTCATCATAGCCGTCGCCACCATAGGCGAGACCCATCTTAATCCCTGTGCTTTGTGCAAGCTCTTTAGCATCAGAATAAATCTGCACGGCTAATTCGCGTGTTGGTGCCATAATAAGAGCACGAGGTTGGTTCGCTTCATGCCCTTCTTTTGCAGGGTGCGTTAAAAGATAATGAAACGTTGAGGTTAAAAACGCCAACGTTTTGCCTGTTCCTGTTTGGGCTTGCCCGGCAATGTCTTGACCTTTCACAGTGATAGGTAACGTCAATGCCTGAATTTGTGTACAATTAGAGAACCCTTTTTTCTCAAGGGCTTCTATCACTTTTGGATGCAAGGCGAAGTCGGAAAACTTCTTTTCTGTCAAATATGTTTTGCTCATAATGTAATAGAATATCAGTTATGGGTTGCATTACAAAAGTTTATCCGCTGAAATGCAGACAGACTTTTGTTATTTAATGTTACACTGGTACGGTCAATATTATTCTTTGGAGTAGAACAATGAGCGATAAAATCCTTCACTTATCTGACAGCAAATTCGATGCTGATGTATTAAATGCAACCGGCCCCGTGCTCGTTGATTTCTGGGCTGAATGGTGTGGCCCATGTAAAATGATTGCTCCTATTCTAGATGAAGTTGCAACAGAATACGCTGGTAAATTAACAGTTGCGAAGCTAAACATCGATCAAAACCCACTAACAGCACCAAAATACGGTATTCGTGGCATTCCTACACTGATTTTATTCAAAAATGGTGCAGTTGCAGCGACTAAAGTAGGTGCGTTGTCAAAAACTCAACTAAAAGAGTTTTTAGACGAAAATATCTAATTTGATTTAGATATCAAAAATAAAGTAGGACGTTTAGACCTTGTCAGTATTTCTGTTATTGACCGCTAGACGTCCGCTTCGAAGCATGATAAGTTAGCGCCACTTACTTACATAATATATCGGATCTTCTTGTCAATATGATTAGACATGATTAAATAAGTCTGAGATATTGAATATCAAGCGTGCAAAGTAATAGAATTGAATAACATGATATGATATTTAATCTAATATGATATTTAATATAAGTAATCTGAATTCATCTAACCAGTCAAGTTGCCTTAGAATAATCTATAGTATTCAGGGAATATAAATTTTTCCAAGTATGTTCCTAACCCATAAGTTGAAAGTACACTCATAGCATTAAGACAATGAATGTCACTTCTCTGGGTATAAAGCAGACTGGTCTAATAGTATTAATACTCTCTAACATTATCATTTTAGTTATACCCTTATGTTAGAAAGTTATAATCTGTAATTTTACACATGACGAAACTGACAGCGATTCGCTGTTATACTATTCACGTTCATAGTTCGAGAGTTACCCCGAGTTATTAAGAACCCACCATTATGAATCTTACCGAATTAAAAAATACGCCGGTATCAGAACTGATAGCACTTGGCGAAAATATGGGGCTAGAGAACCTGGCTCGAATGAGAAAGCAAGACATTATTTTCTCTATCTTGAAGCAACACGCGAAAAGTGGAGAAGATATTTTCGGTGACGGTGTGCTGGAAATATTGCAGGATGGCTTCGGCTTCCTACGTTCCGCAGACAGTTCCTACCTTGCTGGTCCCGATGATATCTACGTTTCTCCAAGTCAAATTCGCCGCTTTAACCTTCGCACTGGTGACACCATCGCAGGGAAAATCCGTCCTCCTAAAGAAGGTGAACGCTATTTTGCCCTCCTAAAAGTTAATGAAGTTAACTTTGATAAACCAGAAAATGCCCGCAGTAAAATCCTCTTTGAAAACTTAACACCTTTACATGCTAATAATCGTTTACGCATGGAACGTGGTAATGGTTCAACAGAAGACTTAACTGCGCGTGTTCTTGACTTAGCCGCACCAATCGGCCGTGGTCAACGTGGTCTTATTGTTGCTCCACCAAAAGCAGGTAAAACAATGTTGCTGCAAAATATTGCAGCAAATATTGCTCATAATTACCCTGATTGCGTATTGATGGTACTTCTGATTGATGAACGTCCAGAAGAAGTAACTGAGATGCAACGCTTGGTAAAAGGTGAAGTTATCGCCTCTACCTTTGATGAACCAGCTTCTCGCCACGTACAAGTTGCAGAGATGGTCATTGAAAAAGCAAAACGCTTAGTTGAGCATAAAAAAGACGTTATCATCTTGTTAGACTCTATTACTCGTTTAGCGCGTGCTTATAACACTGTTGTACCTTCGTCAGGTAAAGTGTTAACTGGTGGTGTGGATGCAAACGCATTGCATCGCCCTAAACGTTTCTTCGGTGCGGCTCGTAATGTTGAAGAAGGTGGTAGTTTAACTATCATTGCAACAGCGCTCGTTGATACTGGTTCTAAAATGGACGAAGTTATCTACGAAGAATTTAAAGGTACAGGTAATATGGAATTGCACCTGTCTCGTAAAATTGCTGAAAAACGTGTTTTCCCAGCGATCGATTATAATCGTTCTGGTACACGTAAAGAAGAATTGCTGACGACCCAAGATGAGCTACAAAAAATGTGGATCCTGCGTAAGATTATTCATCCTATGGGTGAAATCGACGCGATGGAATTCCTCATTAATAAATTAGCGATGACGAAGACAAATGAAGAGTTCTTTGACTTTATGAAACGCTCATAAGATTTATTAACAAAGCGGCTGAGCTAATAACAACATTAAAATATTAAAAGAGTGTGCTCTGTTACAGAATAAGTAATATCCCCTCAATTTATATGCTGTTAAGCTCGTTTACTTTGTTAGAATGACGATATGATAAAAACGCCACACTATTGTGGCGTTTTTTGTTTTTATTTTTTATGGGTGTAATTAAATTTTGAGTGCAATATTTTAGCGAGAAGTTGGTATATATATTGCATGTTTTAGTAATTGATAAAAATAGCGATGGCATCAATAAAAAATAGTTAAGGAAAACTTATAATTGATGAAGGGTGGTGGGTTTTGAAGAAACTCGTCGTGGTGGAGCTGGAAAAAAGAATAAAAACACATGGAAGGGTAAAATAACCAGCTATATTTATTATAGAGAACAGTACTGTGGATATACTAAAAATGAGCACAAGCGTTTTTTATGTGTTCTTATTTTCTTTCGCATTTTTATTCTTTGCTCGTAAAATTGCAAAAAAAATAGGACTCGTGGATAAACCAAATTATCGTAAAAAACATCATGGATTGATCCCTCTTGTGGGCGGGATTTCAGTCTATTTTGGTATTGTTTTCGCATTTTATATTTCAGATATTTACATTCCTCATAAGGAATTATATCTGGCATGTGCGGGACTTCTTGTTTTTATCGGTGCGTTAGATGATCGCTTTGATATTAGTGTCAAAATAAGAGCAACTATCCAAGCATTTGTTGGGATCGTGATGATGGTGGGGGCAGGATTAAAACTGGACACACTTGGTCATGCTTTTGGTCCTTGGGAAATGCATTTAGGGCCTTTTGGTTACATTGTGACACTTTTTGCCGTTTGGGCTGCAATTAATGCTTTCAATATGGTTGATGGTATTGATGGGTTATTAGGTGGTCTTTCTTGTGTTTCTTTTGGCGCGTTAGGTATTTTGTTATATCAAAGTGGTAATTCTGCGCTCGCATTCTGGTGTTTCTCATTTATTGCTGCAATTTTGCCTTATATCCTTTTGAACCTAGGGGTCTGCGGTAAAAAATTCAAAGTCTTTATGGGGGATGCTGGTAGTACCCTGATCGGGTTTACTATCATTTGGCTATTAGTTGCATCAACACAGACTCAGCCTCGTCCTGTAAAAGCAGTCACTGCATTATGGATAATTGCTATTCCTCTTATGGATATGGTGGCAATTATGTACCGCCGTTTACGTAAAGGGATGAGCCCTTTCTCACCAGACCGTCAACATATTCATCATTTGATTATGCGTGCGGGTTTTACCTCTCGCCAAGCCTTTATTTTAATAACGGTGGCTGCTGCACTTTTAGCCGCGATTGGTATTATCGGTCAAAACCTATCATTTGTCCCTGAATGGTTCATGTTGGCATTATTCTTGCTTGCATTTGTTATGTATGGTTATTGCATTAAACGCGCGTGGCGGGTCGCTCGTTTTATTAAACGACATAAGCGTCGCTTACGTAGAGCAACACAACAGCATTAATATAAGCAGAGGTCTTTTAACGTGATGAACTCGGAAAATAACGCTTCCCGACAGGGTAATCAGCCAGATAACGAACTCGATATCCGAGGTCTTTGTTGTGCGCTTTGGTCAGGAAAAAGCTGGATTATAGGGTTCGCTCTGCTTTTTGCTGTGATTGCACTTGGGGCATCATATTTGATGCAACCTAAATGGAGTGCAATTGCAATGACAGAGAAACCAACGATAAATAACTTAGGCAGTTATTATTCGCAATCTCAGTTTTTACGTAATCTTGATACACAAATTAATCCATCAGCACAAACCCCAGCTTTAAGTATCCCTGATGAAGCTTATCAAGAGTTTGTTACTCAAATTGCTGCTTTTGATACTCGTCGCGAGTTTTGGCTACAAACGGATTATTTCAAGCAACGCAAAGAAAACGATGAGCAAGCTAATGCAGCGTTATTGGATGAGTTAATTAATAATATTCAATTTACGCCTTCTGATGAGAAAAAATTGGTTAATGATCAATTAAGACTCATTGCAGAATCATCAAAAGAGGCGAGCCAATTATTAAATGAGTATATCGCTTTCGCTAATAAAAGAGCGTCTACTCATCTTAATGAAGAAGTGATAACTGCATGGGCAACAAGAACACAGTCAATGAAAGCGTTAGTTAAACGCCAAGAAATGGCGGCTCAAGCGGCTTACCAACGTCAAATTAACTTATTAGAGCAATCAATAAAAGTTGCTGAGAAACAAGGTATTTCTCAAAAACAGACATCTATTGCGATTGATGAGTTGCCTGACTCTAAATTATTCCTGCTAGGTGTTCCTCTATTGCAATCGCAACTAGAAACTTTAGTGGCGACAGGTGCTGATTTTGATAGTGATTATGATCAAAATACAGCAATGTTAGCGACCCTCACTGTGGGAGCAAAATTGCAAGATAACTTCCAAACTTACCGTTTCTTACGTACTCCTGAAGATCCTGTAAAACGTGATAGTCCTCGCCGTGCCTTTATGATGGTACTTTGGGGGGCAATTGGGGTATTAGCAGGCGCAGGTGTTGCATTAGTAAGACGTAGCTCATTAAAAAAATAATAACTATTAAATTTTGTCATTGATGACAATAACGAGACATCAGGTGTTTCGGCACCTGATGTATTGAGTATAAGGGCATATTGCTTTCCCAAAAATAAGCGATATAACAACGAAAAAAAGAGAGCCACTGTGAAAGTGTTGACTGTTTTTGGCACACGCCCTGAAGCGATAAAAATGGCACCTTTAGTGCACGCTTTAGCAAATGATGATTCGTTTGAAGCGAAGGTATGTGTTACGGCCCAACATCGAGAAATGCTTGATCAGGTATTAAATCTTTTTGAGATCAAACCAGATTACGATCTCAATATTATGAAACCAGGACAAGATTTAACGGATATTACCTGTCGTATTTTAGAAGGGTTAAAACCGGTATTAGCATCATTCCAACCTGATGTTGTTTTGGTGCATGGTGATACAACGACAACCATGGCAGCAAGTTTAGCCGCTTTTTATCAACGCATTCCAGTTGGCCATGTGGAAGCAGGATTGCGTACAGGCAATCTTTATTCACCATGGCCAGAAGAAGCCAACCGTACCATTGCAGGGCATCTTGCCATGTATCATTTCGCACCAACAGAGACAGCAAAATTAAATCTGGTACGAGAAGCGGTTGCAGATAAAAATATTTTTGTTACTGGAAATACTGTTATTGATGCACTGTTTTGGGTGAGTGATAGAGTGATGGGCAATCAAACACTCTTAAATGAACTCGCTGTAAACTATCCTTTTATTCAGCCAGATAAAAAAATGATCCTTGTGACGGGACATCGTCGCGAAAGCTTTGGTGGTGGTTTCGAACGTATTTGCCAAGCATTAGCTGAAATCGCCTTAGCACATCCTGATGTTGAAGTTGTCTATCCTGTTCACTTAAACCCAAATGTGAGTGAGCCTGTTCAACGTATTCTTCACGGCATTGACAACATTAAACTAATACAACCACAAGATTATCTCCCATTTGTTTATCTAATGAACCATGCTTACCTTATTTTGACTGACTCTGGTGGCATTCAAGAAGAAGCGCCTTCATTAGGTAAACCTGTTCTTGTCATGCGTGATACCACAGAACGTCCAGAAGCGGTTGAAGCGGGTTCTGTTCGTTTGGTGGGAACCGATACCAAACGTATTGTTAGCGAAGTAACCTCTTTATTGACAGACGAAAACGCATATCACCAAATGAGTAAGGCGACAAACCCTTATGGTGATGGACATGCCTGCCAACGTATTCTTGAAGCATTGAAAAAAAATCAGGTGACATTATGAGTTTTGAAACTATTTCTGTTATCGGCCTCGGCTACATTGGTTTACCTACAGCGGCTGCTTTTGCCTCTCGTAAAAAAAGCGTCATCGGTGTTGATGTTAATCAGCATGCAGTTGATACAATTAATAAAGGTCAAATTCATATTGTTGAACCTGATCTTGATAAAGTTGTTAAACAAGCCGTTGAAGAGGGGCACTTAAAAGCCTACACCACCCCACAGCCAGCAGATGCTTTCCTTATTGCGGTACCAACACCTTTTAAAGGTGAACATGAGCCTGATTTGGCTTATGTTGAATCGGCAGCTCGCTCTATTGCACCTGTACTGAAAAAAGGCGACCTTATTATCCTAGAATCGACGTCACCTGTTGGTTCTACTGAACAAATGGCACAGTGGTTAGCTGAAGCTCGTCCAGATTTAACCTTCCCTCATCAAGACGGTGAAGAAGCAGATATTGATATTGCTTATTGTCCTGAGCGTGTATTACCTGGTCAGGTTATGATTGAGCTTATTCGCAATGACCGAGTTGTTGGTGGGATGAACCGTAAATCTTCCGAGCGTGCGAGTGAGCTATACAAAATTTTCCTTGAGGGTGAATGTGTTATCACCAATGCGCGTACCGCAGAAATGTGTAAGCTAACGGAAAATAGCTTCCGTGATGTTAATATTGCATTTGCTAACGAATTATCACTGATCTGCGCTGACCAAGATATCAACGTGTGGGAGCTAATTAGCTTGGCGAACCGCCATCCACGCGTCAATATTTTACAACCAGGCCCCGGTGTTGGTGGACACTGTATTGCAGTTGATCCTTGGTTTATCGTGTCACAAAATCCAAAGCAATCTCGTTTAATTCACACTGCGCGTTTAGTCAATGATGGCAAACCTGTGTGGGTTATTGATCAAGTGAAAGCGGCGGTTGCGGATTGTCTGACTGAAACGGGTAAACGCGCTAATGAAATTAAAATAGCCTGCTTTGGTTTAGCCTTTAAACCTAACATTGATGATTTACGTGAAAGCCCAGCCATGAACATCACTAAACAAGTGGCAGATTGGCACAGCGGTACAACATGGGCTGTTGAACCTAATATTCATGAGTTACCAACCAAACTGAAAGGGATCACGGAGTTAGTGTCAACTGAGCAAGCATTAAAAGATGCGGATATTGTCTTAATGCTCGTTGATCATCAGCAATTTAAAGCGATCCCTGGTAGTAAAGTCACTCAAAAATGGATTGTAGATACTAAAGGAGTATGGCGTTGAAACGCATTCTAGTTACAGGTGGAGCCGGTTTTATCGGCTCTGCTGTTGTTCGACATATTATTGAAAACACCAATGACAGCGTTGTTGTGGTGGATAAGCTGACTTATGCCGGTAATTTAGAGTCATTAGCGACAGTAGCTAACAGCGAACGCTATGTATTTGAGCAAGTTGATATCTGTGATAGAGCAGAGCTTGACCGCTTATTTTCTCAATATCAACCAAATGTTGTGATGCATTTAGCGGCTGAAAGTCATGTTGACCGTTCTATTGATGGCCCTGCGGCATTCATTGAGACCAATATTGTTGGTACTTACACATTACTAGAAGCGGCTCGCCATTATTGGCAAGTACTCTCTGAAGATAAGAAAGCGGCATTTCGTTTTCACCATATTTCAACAGATGAAGTGTATGGCGATCTAGAAGGTACAGATGATTTCTTTACTGAAACCACACCTTATGCCCCAAGTAGCCCTTATTCTGCATCTAAAGCATCAAGTGACCATTTAGTACGTGCATGGTTACGGACTTACGGTTTACCTACGGTGATCACAAACTGTTCAAATAACTACGGTCCTTATCACTTCCCTGAAAAATTGATCCCTTTAATTATTTTAAATGCGATTTCAGGAAAGCCATTACCTGTCTATGGAAAAGGTGAGCAAATTCGTGATTGGCTCTATGTTGAAGATCATGCTCGAGCACTCTATTTAGTCGCAACAACAGCAACACCGGGTAAAACCTACAATATTGGTGGTCATAATGAGCGCCGTAATATTGATGTTGTTAAAACAATTTGTGCGCTATTAGAAGAGTTATATCCAGCAAAACCGGAAGGTGTTTCTCAATACGCTGATTTAATTACATATGTAAAAGATAGACCTGGTCATGATCTGCGTTATGCCATTGATGCTGCGAAAATTGAAGCTGAATTAGGTTGGAAGCCCGAAGAGACATTTGAATCAGGTATTCGTAAAACTGTTTTGTGGTACTTAAATAACGAAACATGGTGGAAACGTGTACTTGATGGCTCTTACGCAGGTGAACGTTTAGGGCTTGGAAACTGATTAAGTAAAAGGATAAATGATGAAAGGTATTATTCTAGCGGGTGGCTCTGGTACACGACTACATCCGATAACCAAAGGGGTATCGAAGCAGTTATTGCCTATCTACGATAAGCCCATGATCTATTATCCGCTTTCAGTTCTGATGCTTGCTGGTATTCGAGATATTTTGATCATTACAACACCCGATGACATGACCTCATTCCAACGTTTATTAGGTGATGGTTCTGCATTTGGTGTTCATCTTCAATATAAAATACAGCCATCGCCAGATGGTTTAGCTCAAGCGTTTATTTTAGGTGAAGAATTTATTGGTGATGATCATTGCTGTTTAGTGCTAGGCGATAATATCTATTTTGGTCAAGGCTTTAGTCCAAAACTAAAACAAGTTGCTCAACGTGAACGGGGAGCGACAGTTTTTGGTTATCAAGTCATGGATCCTGAACGATTTGGTGTTGTTGAATTTGATGATGATTTTAAAGTGCTGTCGATTGAAGAAAAGCCGGAACAACCGAAATCTAATTGGGCTGTAACAGGGCTTTACTTCTACGATAACCGTGTGGTTGATTTTGCTAAAAAAGTAAAACCCTCTATTCGTGGTGAACTAGAAATTACGTCTATTAATCAGATGTATCTTGAGTGTGGCGAGCTTAATGTTGAACTGTTAGGGCGTGGTTTTGCATGGTTAGATACCGGCACTCACGACAGTTTAATTGAGGCTAGTACTTTCGTTCAAACCGTTGAAAAGCGCCAAGGATTTAAAGTGGCGTGTCTTGAAGAGATTGCTTGGCGTAATGGATGGCTCAATGATGACCAAGTAAGAGAAAGTGCAAAATCACTGTCTAAAACGGGTTATGGTCGCTATCTATTGGATTTATTACATGTCCGTCCTCGCCAATATTAATTATCTTGAGTGGGAAAGTGAATTTTTCTCACTCAAAACAGGGCGTCTTGAGTTTGATACTCAAGCGCCTGCATTAATAGACAAACAGCTTGATGCATTTGCTCTGGTTCAAGCTAAAGTCGCATCTCATGAGCTTTCACTCATCGATAAACTCAGTCAATTAGGTTTTCAATTTGCGGAAGGTGAAATTGATTTTAAACTTCCAATTGGCATAGAAAATGCTTGTAAGAAAGCGCCCGAATTATATTTTAGAAAGGCCAATGATGCTGATATTAATTTACTGATGAAAACGGCATCAGAGGCTTTTGTTCAAAGCCGTTTTCGAGCACCTTGGTATCAAGAAGGCGATAGCAGTCGTTTTTACGCATTATGGGTTAAAAAAGCCGTACTAGGCACGTTCGATGATATTTGCTTACTGACTTATGATATTGAAAATAACATGAGTGGTTTTGTCACTTTACGTCGTCTATCTGAAAGTGAAGCAAGAGTGGGGTTACTTGCAGTAATGCCCAATAGAACAGGACAAGGCATTGGTAAACAACTGATGTCGGCCGCGAAGTTTTGGTGTCAACAGCAAGGTATTTCAACCCTATATGTTGCAACACAAATCAGCAATATTGCAGCTTCGCGTTTATACACACACAGTGGGGGCTTAATAGAGAGCACCACTTATTGGTTATACAGGGGATAATATGATTCCGTTTAATAAACCACCCGTTGTCGGCACCGAATTAGAATATATGAAACAAGCCATGGAAAGTGGCAAGCTATGTGGTGATGGCAATTTCACAAAAAAATGTGAAAAGTGGTTAGAAGAACAATTTCATTGTCATAAAACGCTGTTAACGCCATCTTGTACTGCATCGCTTGAAATGGCCGCTATCTTATTAGATATCAAGCCTGGCGATGAAGTCATTATGCCGAGTTTTACCTTTGTTTCGACCTCTAATGCGTTTGTATTACGTGGGGCAACCATTGTTTTTGTTGATATTCGTCCAGATACCATGAATATCGATGAAACAAAAATTGAAGCGGCAATTACAGACAAAACTCGAGCTATCGTGCCTGTTCATTATGCGGGTGTTGCGTGTGAAATGGACACGATTATGGCTATTGCGAAAAGACATAATCTATTTGTTATCGAAGATGCAGCACAAGGTGTCATGTCAACTTACAAAGGTAAGGCATTGGGCACTATTGGTCATATTGGTTGCTATAGCTTCCATGAAACTAAAAACTATTCATCAGGTGGTGAAGGTGGTGCAACGCTCATTAACGATCCTGACTTAATCAATCGTGCAGAAGTTATCCGCGAAAAAGGCACTAATCGTAGCCAATTTTTCCGTGGACAAGTCGATAAATATACTTGGCGTGATATTGGTTCTAGTTACTTAATGTCAGATTTACAAGCTGCATATTTATGGGCACAGCTTGAAGAAGCTGAAAGAATTAATGAACGTCGCTTAGCGTTTTGGCAGATTTATTATGATGCATTGACACCATTAGCAGAGAAAGGCTTATTAGCGCTTCCAATCGTTCCTGAAGGATTAGAACACAATGCGCATATGTTCTATATCAAACTGAACAATATCGAGCAACGTACTGCGTTTAATGATTATATGAAAGCGCACGATGTTTTAACTGTCTTCCACTATGTGTCATTGCATACCAGCCCAGCAGGTATGAAATTTGGTCGTTTTGATGGTGAAGATATTTTCACTACACAAGAAAGTGAACGTTTAGTGCGTTTACCTATGTTTTACAATATGACAGAAGAAGAACAGCAAATCGTTATTGGCCATATTCGCGATTTCTTTGCTTAATTATGTCATTAGCCAAAGCATCAATTTGGACAGCGGGATCAACCCTGATAAAAATCGGGGCTGGTCTGCTTGTTGTCAAATTACTCGCTGTCTCCTTTGGTCCTTCTGGCGTGGGGTTAGCAGGTAACTTTCGTCAATTAATTACCGTACTTGGCGTATTGTCTGGTGCGGGTATTTTTAATGGTGTAACAAAATTAATCGCACAATATCAAGATGATGAGATTCAGCGCAAAAAAGTGTTGGGTACTTCATCATCTATGATTTTGCTGTTTTCTACACTGTTAGCTATTTTATTTCTTCTTTTTTCTGCACCCATTAGCCAAGTGTTATTTGGCGATGATTATCATCAATATCAGGATATTGTAAGAGCTGTTGCTTTTATTCAAATGGGAATAGCGTATAGCAATTATTTCCTAGCGATATTAAAGGGGTATCGTGATGCCGCTGGTAATGCATTATCAATTATCACGGGTAGTATCATTGGTGTTATTGCTTATTATTTATGCTATTTATTTGCGGGTTATCACGGTGCATTAATTGGACTTGCATTAGTGCCTGCACTTATTTTATTTCCTGCTACATTTTTAGTAGTAAAGCGTAAGCGATTTGCGTTAAGTGAGCTTAAACCCCGTTGGGATAAGGCAATAGCAAGCCATCTTGGTAAATTTACGATTATGGCGATATTGACATCGATTACGTTGCCAGTCGCTTATATTATGATGCGTAATCTACTTGCTGAGCACTATAGCTGGGATGATGTTGGTATTTGGCAAGGTGTAACTAGCATTTCAGATGCTTACTTGCAGTTTATTACAGCCTCTTTTTCGGTTTATTTGTTGCCAACACTCTCTCGATTAACGCAAAAGAGTGACATTACCAAAGAGATCGTAAAATCACTGAAGTTTGTACTTCCTGCAGTTGCCGTTGCTAGTTTTATGGTGTGGTTATTGCGTGATTTTGCGATTTGGTTACTGTTTTCAGACAAATTTGTCGCTATGCGTGATTTATTTGCATGGCAACTTGTCGGTGATGTTTTAAAAGTAGGCGCTTATGTCTTTGGCTATTTGGTCATTGCAAAAGCGGCATTACGTTTTTATATCCTTACAGAAGTAAGTCAATTTGCTTTACTAACACTATTTTCCCGTTGGCTTATTCCTGAACATGGCGCACTTGGTGCAGCTCAAGCCTATATGGCAACGTATATTATTTACTTCCTTCTCTGTAGTTCTGTTTTCGTGATTTATTGCAGGCGCAAATGACAACTTTGATTTACGTACTAGGTTCAGACATTGTGCATCATAACAACACAATGTTACGGTTTTTTAACGACCACCTCGTCACAGAGGCGGGATTAACGTATAAACCTCGTTTTATCGTTGCCAGTAAAGATACTTCACTACAAGAAAGCTACCCAGCTTTAGACATTGAGTGTTTATCGGATAAAAAACAGGTTGCCCAGAGAGTGATTACATTGGCAAAGGCTGATACTCACCAACGATTTCTTTTTTTAGGCCAATTTAATGCCCCGATTTGGCTGGCATTACTGACAGGTAAAATTAAGCGGCATCAGTTTTGGTGGCATATTTGGGGGGCCGATCTGTATCAGGATTCTAAGCAGCTCAAATTTAGACTATTTTATCTTCTTCGCAAGTTAGCACAAAAACGAGTAGGGCGAGTGTTCGGCACACGAGGTGATCTTAACTACTTCGCGCAGTTTAACGTTAATATTCCAGCAAGTTTGCTTTATTTCCCAACAAGAATGGAACCAGCACTGACTGTGACAGAAAAGTCATCTATTGATGCACAACAAATCACTATTATTGTCGGAAATTCAGGGGACAGATCAAATCGCCATATTGAAGCATTACAATCAATAGCAGAACAATATGGAACGCGTGCAAAAGTGATTATCCCCATGGGATATCCTGATAATAATGACGTATATATTGATGAAGTCTCTCAAGCTGTTAATCAATTACTTCCTGATAATCAGGTTGAAATTTTACGTGATAAACTGGCATTTGATGATTATTTAGCCTTATTAAAGACATGTGATTTAGGCTATTTTATTTTTCATCGCCAGCAAGGCATTGGTACGCTTTGTCTACTTATCCAATTTGCGATCCCTTTTGTTATTAGCCGTCAAAATCCATTTTGGCAAGATTTAACAGAACAGAATGTTCCAGTCTTTTTCTCAGGTGATAAATTAGATGCTGCTCTGATTGAAGAAGCTCAACGTCAATTACTTATACTTGATCGCCAAAATATTACCTTCTTTGCGCCTAATTTTACTGATGGTTGGAAACAGTTGATTGAGATAAGTACAGGAGAACCCCAATGACATTGGCGGAACTGGGTGGCTTGACACTCGTTTATTTTATCTCCTTAAGTTTTATTTTATTACTGACTTATCAAGAGTTTCGTCAAGTTCGTTTCAATTTTAATGTTTTTTTCTCAATGCTCTATTTGCTGACATTCTATTTTGGCTTTCCACTGACCTGTATGTTGGTGTTCCAATTTGATGTGGCTGTTGTTCCTGTTGATTCATTATTATACGCATTATTAGCTTCTACCAGCTTCTATGCTATTTATTATGTAACTTATAAGGTTAGGTTGAGAAAGCCCGTTAGCGGCCCTTCTAGGTCGTTATTTACGATGAATAGAGTAGAAACCAATCTTACTTGGATCTTATTGGCATTAATTGCATTTGTAACAGTAGGGATTTTCTTCCTACAAAATGGTTTTTTACTCTTTAAGCTCAAAACATATAGCCAAATTTTTTCAAGCCAAGTATCTGGTGTTGCGCTTAAGCGCTTTTTCTACTTTTTTATTCCCGCCATGCTGGTGGTTTATTTCTTAAAACCGACACAGCAGCGCTGGATTTTCTTCCTGTGTGCAACGGTTGGTTTCGGAATTTTAACTTATATCATTGTGGGTGGAACTCGCGCGAATATCATTATCGCTTTTGCTCTGTTTTTATTTATCGGCATTGTTCGTGGTTGGATAACGTTGTGGATGCTGGTTGCTGCGGGTGTGATGAGTATTGTCGGGATGTTCTGGCTGGCATTAAAACGCTATGGGCTTGATGTTAGTGGGGCTGAGGCTTTCTATACTTTCTTGTACCTAACTCGTGATACGTTCTCCCCTTGGGAAAATTTAGCATTATTACTTGATAATTATGACAAGATTGAGTTTCAAGGGCTTGCTCCAATTATTCGTGATTTTTATGTTTTTATTCCCTCTTGGGTGTGGCCTGAACGTCCTGATGTGGTACTCAATTCAGCAAACTACTTTACATGGGAAGTTCTTGATTACCATGCAGGCCTTGCGATTTCACCAACCTTAATTGGTTCTTTAGTGGTGATGGGGGGCGTTGTGTTTATCCCATTAGGCGCAATCGTGGTGGGATTAATTATTAAATGGTTTGATTGGTTGTATCAGCAAGGACTTAATGAAAACAATCCTTATAAATCCGCTATTTTACAAGCATTCTGCTTTGGGGCGATTTTTAATATGATTGTTTTAGCGCGAGAAGGGGTTGATTCATTTGTCTCTCGTGTTGTGTTTTTCTGTCTGGTTTTTGGTTTATGTTTAGTTGTTGCAAAACTGCTTTATTGGTTATTTGAAAGCGCGGGATTAGTGCGTAATTACGTGACTCGTCAAATACAAGGTGAACCTCGTTTAGAGAAAAAGGAAAAGTAATGGGATCCAATTCAATTCCGAAGTATTCAATCCGTGGACATAATATCTGGGGATTTCGAGATATGGCTCATTTTCTGGATTATCTTTATGAAGGAACACAAATAAAAAGTGGATCTCTGATTGCGATAAATGCAGAAAAAATCCTAACCGCAGAAACCGATACTGCCTTGAATGAATTGCTTAACGAAGCTGATTATCTTTATGCAGATGGTATTAGTGTTGTGCGTGGTATTCGCCGTAAGTATCCAGATGCCAATGTTTCTCGTATTGCGGGTGCAGATTTATGGGAAGCATTAATGGAAAGAGCAGGTAAAGAAGGAACGCCAGTCTTTCTTGTTGGTGGTAAACCAGAAATTCTGGCTCAAACCGAAGAGAAACTAAAATCACAATGGAATGTGAATATTGTGGGGAGCCAAAATGGTTACTTCACACCTCAAGATAGAGATGCGTTATTTGAGCGTATAAAGGCCTCTGGTGCGAAGATAGTGACTATTGCTATGGGTTCACCTAAGCAAGAGCTATTTATTCGTGCATGCCGTGAAGTTTACCCTGATGCATTATATATGGGCGTGGGGGGGACTTATGACGTATTCACAGGTCATGTTAAGAGAGCACCGAAAGCATGGCAGAACCTTGGCTTAGAATGGTTATATCGTTTGTTATCACAGCCAAGCCGAATTAAGCGCCAATTTAAGTTGTTAAAATTTGTTGGATACTACTATTCCAATAAATTGTGATGGTCATTGGATGTTTATTTGTTAGCTAAATGATTTATTCACACTTTCATCTAGCATCTTTATTGTTTAATTATTATACTAGTGGGGCGCTTAGCGTGTAAAAACGCTCCATTTATCGACGAAATGCACAAACTATCGTCAAACAAACTTTTTTTTTCAAAAAGCACTAGACAGACAGTGCGTAAATCCGTACTATCCTCTCCCGCAACGGCGTGAAGCGCCCGTAGCTCAGCTGGATAGAGCGCTGCCCTCCGGAGGCAGAGGTCTCAGGTTCGAATCCTGTCGGGCGCGCCATTAAAGCGTGCTAAGAGTTACGGTGAAGAGCGTTGTTGTAAGAAGTAATAAGATAGCTGTTATGGTGGCTATAGCTCAGTTGGTAGAGCCCTGGATTGTGATTCCAGTTGTCGTGGGTTCGAGTCCCATTAGCCACCCCATCTTATCTTAGTTATTGTTTATGCGAGGGTGGCGGAATTGGTAGACGCGCTAGCTTCAGGTGTTAGTGTTCTAACGGACGTGGGGGTTCAAGTCCCCCCCTTCGCACCAATAAACAAGATAAGAGCAGTGATTCAGACGGCGAGTAGCGCAGCCTGGTAGCGCAACTGGTTTGGGACCAGTGGGTCGGAGGTTCGAATCCTCTCTCGCCGACCAATAAGAAAAAGCCCCGATAAAAAAATCGGGGCTTTTTCGTATCTGTAATTTATAATTTCATATTTAAACTCAGTATATTTATTTTTCCATATCCATATCCATATCCATATCCATATCCATATCCATATCCATATCCATATCCATATCCATATCCAATTCTAGCTTTAGCTATCTTTTTCTGGTGCTTATCCTTAATTGATCTCAAATAGGAACAATAACGTCACTCTTTATAAGTGATATCTGGTCTTATCACTTAAGCTTTATTAATAATTTAAATTATTGCCTTATTTTACTCTTCATAAAACGAATAGATGAATTAGTAAAAAAACGTGATTTAATTATATGAAATATAACGATTTTATTTTTTGTGTCGGTAAATGCCAACACTTGGCATTTTTAATGTCGCTAATGGGCGACATTTAACCCATTGATTTAATGTTATTAAATAAGTTGTGTGTTTTTATTGTCGTGAAAAAGAGACGTATGTTAGGCCTTATATTTTCTTTTCTATTTAGCAATAGCAGTATGAAAGCATAGGTGATGTACTTTTTATCATAAAAAATGAGTGAAACAGAAAAGGAAAACTAAAATTCAATAAGTTATCTTATATTTTTGAGGCGGGAGATTTTTATTATCAAAAAAATAAAAATTGGCACGCTAAATGCATTATTTATATCGTAGATGCTCATTCCACTCCTTATGACAGCATTGACTTCATAAACCTAGGAATGATGCAGAGCCGATTATTCGGTGCCTACGTCCACGTTAACGATGAACATCATTCATCATCAACAGGACGAAACGTTGAGTGAGGCACCATCCGTCTGTAGACCTGATTGTATATTTATACGCCTGTATAGTTTTATACAGGCGTTTTTTTCTATGTGCTTTTTTTACGTCATATAGCCTATCCGTTTTGTGTTCATCGCCTTATCACGTTATCATCCAGCACAAGGATAGACGGGAGATAGTAGCATCATGATAAATAAACAAAAAGCATACCTTGCACAGGAAAGACTCTTTCTCATAGAGAAGTTTGGCCCATTATTATTCTTTTTGATCCCGTTGATTATGCTGATTATTGGTGGCAAATCATGGGCTAAGTATGTGGCTTTTCTTTGTCAGGGGATTGCGCTGATTTATATCGTGGTGTTTTACCAAGCAAGAAAATATTACTTGTCATTTAATCAAGAAAACGTGAAAGGAATTCCCGGTCGTTTTTACCGTATTGCTTGGATATATCTCTTTTTGACTTTATGTGTAGAAGTGGTGTTGTTATTTCAATATGGCTTTTAAATCACATAAAAAAACCCTCAATAATAAAGAGGGTTTTTAGATCAGGTGATTAAACGATTTATGATCACATTCTTATCGAATGCGCTTATTTACTTTTTTTCGGCTCTTCAAAAATGACAGAATCTTTTTTAAGCGTCATTAATAAAGCATCCTTACGAACTTTGGCCGACTCCTCAGATTTTTTCTGTTTATCCAAGGCATCAGCAAGCCACGCAAAGTCATGAACGTCAGGACGCTGTTTTAACGCATTACGAAATGCCGATTCTGCTTGCACCCATTGCCCTTGTTGCATGGCAATTTGCCCTAATGTACTGTTGAGTAATGGTGTAGGACCATGTTGCTTAATAAGTGAATTTAGCACTTTTAAAATCACATTAGCATCTGTATTTTTTAAACGTGGCAACAGTAAGATCAAGCGTTCATCATACTGACGTTTGATCCCCTCTAAAATGATCGTTTGGGCAGTAACAGGATCGTTGCACTCAATAAGATGTTCAGCTAAAACAACACGTAATGCATTATCATGGTGTACTTTACGTGGTTGTGCTTTCCACCAATTTTTTAACCCGTCACAGCCACTTTCGGACATTTTTTGTCCCATAATACCAATGTAGGCTTTTTGGCGTAATTGTTCTAATTCATCATCCGTATGTAATGCAATTTTTTGCATAGATGGAATGATATCAAGTAATGCTTGCCAAGCTGCGGTTCGTGTATAAGCCGTTTCAGCTAAACGTAAAACCTCCGGGTGGCGAGGAGCCTGATTTAATAATTCATCAATTCCAGTACGCGCCGCATGATTTTCATTTTGTGCTAATAAAATACGCACTCGAGTAATATCAACTGGAAGTTGATTGGTATCGGCAAGTTCAGCGGCTCGTTCAAGATGTTGCTGAACTCGGAATTCATCACCACGTTGTTGTGCTGCTTCTGCCGCTAATAGATAGTTTACAACCGGTTGTTCCGCATAGTCTGCATTGCGACTCATCAGTTTTTCAACTTCTTTAAAGTCGCCTTCTGCTAATTTCATTAACGCCATACTCGTTTGTTTACGAGCTCGATTACGTTTACGGAAAGAAAACCAACTATAGGCTTTTGAACCTGTACCAATAAAACGGCGATAACTCCAACCAATCAGCAACAGCGCCAATTGCAGTAAAATAAACATAATGACGAGGCTGGTAACACTGGTTTCAATATTCCAATTATCTGTTTGTATAAGCACATAGCCTTGATGTCCTGCCAATATTGGGCCAAAAATGATGCCCGCAATAAGCACCACAAAAAGGAGCAGTATTTTTAACATAAGCTTATTCTCCTTGTTGTGCTACAGGCGCATCAGCTGCTGTACTATCGGCAGCTGCATCTTGTGCACTTTCTGGTGTACTTTGTTCAGCTTCTACTGCTTGCGCATCTTGAGCTTCAACAGCTTTCGGTTGAGTATACTCATTTTGCGCCAGTAAGTTACGGATCTGTCTTTCTACACGTTTTTCTAACAGTACTGGGCTTTTTAATTCTGTAGGCATTGTCAGCGTGATAGGTTGTTTTTCTAATTCAGAGACAGTCTCTAAAAATGCGGTTGTACTTGGATCAGAGGTATCGAAATAAGCACGAACCCAAGTGGATACTGCCTCAAGCGATTGCTGATAGATCTCAGTTTGATGGCGAGGGACAGCTTGGGAAGCAATTAATAAACGTGAACGAATATTCTCACGTAAATAGATATCTTGGTTTGGCGCTAATAAAGGCACTGCTTCAGTATCTCGACGACGGATAGTAATGAAGTCATCCATAAAGCTTTTCCAGCTTTTACTTAGGTTTTGTTTCCAATCTGACAACGAACCTGAAATAGTTTCGTCATCTTTATCCATAGGGGGGCCATTACGCTCAAGATCTGCTAAACGAAGATTATCAACCTGATTAGCTAACTGATTTATCTGTAAGATAGTGCCGTCATTATCAATCTTGGTTAATGCGGCTAAACTGCTGATATCTTCATTAATAGCACGACGAATTTCAAGTAAACTTGGATCGTTCATTTCTGCCAAGCTACTATCAGCACCTTTTAGTAAACTTACTGCGGTCACCACATCTTGATCATTCCATAACTTACGACCCGCCATTTTCACCATAAAATCGGCTTGTGCTAATAACCAACTTTTGACATCTGCACTGGAAATAGCCGCAAATCGAGTTTGTAGATCTTGAATTTGATTATCTGTGGTTTGGCGTTCGTTTTGTAATTTCTCAATAATTTGTTTTTGTGAGTTAAACAAACTATCAATATTATCAAAGCGTTGTTGATAGGTATTTTGTAGCTGCTGTAATTGAGTTAGCTCTAATTTAAGTGATTGATTTTCTGCATTTAACTTTGAAGCTTGTTGATTGGTGTAATAGTAAAGACCACCACCGATTGCCAAAATAACAAGGATAGCAACAGCACTTCCAATTAGGCCTGAGCGCTTATTATTAACAGGTTTGACTTCCTGATAGCGGACATTCTCATCAGCTTTAGCTGTATCTTTTGGTAAGTCATTATCATTTGTATTTTTCTGTTCCGTCATATCGGTGTCTCATTTAGGTTCTATATTAATGCATGAAATAAAGCATCATTATTGGCACTTTCAGCAACGGTGACGGTTTCCCACCCTAATCTTTTTGCTATTGTTGCTAATCGTTCACTCACCACCAGTAAATGGCAGTTTAACAGCCATGCTTTCTTAGATTCAGCGACCAGATCAAAGAGTTGTTGTAACATTTCACCGCTAGTGACAACAAGTGTATCAACCTGTGCTTTTTCCCACTGAAGTGCAAAATCGTCAGGGGAGTAATGAATAAATAGGCGTTGGTAACATTCGCATTCATCAATCATTGCACCTCGTTGGCGCAATGTTGTTGCAAGTAAGTCGCGACCACCGTTACCTCTAAGCAGTAAGATCTGTTTATCTTTCACCTGATTGAGAGTAGGAAGCGCGAGAAGATCTTCGCTAGTTTCTCCTTGCTCAGGATAGTGAATAGAAAGACCGCTTAAATGTTGGAAATCCTTTGCTGTGCTTTGACCTATTCCATAATAGGATAGCGTATCTGGCCATGATTGTTGTAATTGATTTAGTTGCCAGTTTGCGTATGACACCGCATTTTTAGAAAGTAAAAAGACACAATCACCCGCCTTTAATCCTTTTAGCTTAGTATCTAATAAAGGAAGCTCACGACCTGCGATGATCTCTATTAAAGGTGCTTGAAATGCTATTTTCCCTGCATTAATTAAACGCTGGGTTAATGCTTTTCCTGCAGGATCAGGGCGAGTGATTAAAATACTCATGCAGGTGTATTGCCTTGATATACCGCTGTTAGAATGGCTCTGGCACCTTTATCTAAAAGCTCTTCAGCTAGAGAAATACCTGCGGTTTCAGCTTCTTGTGGGGGAACTAAACGCTCACCACGTAAAATAGTTTCGCCGTCAGGTGAACCGACTAAAGCCCGTAACCAAATTTTGTCATTTTGCCAAATAGCATAGCTTCCAATTGGAACTTGGCAACCCCCTTCAAGGCGCGTATTCATTGCGCGCTCTGCTTTAACACAAATTGCTGTTCGGGAATGATTGAGAGCATCTAATAACTGACGAGTATCATCGTCATCTAAACGACATTCAATTCCCACAGCACCTTGTCCAACCGCAGGTAAGGATTGCTCGGCGGATAATGGTGTGCGGATACGTTCATTTAGACCAAGACGTTTTAAGCCTGCAACAGCAAGAATAATGGCATCGTAATCGCCGTTATCTAATTTACTTAAGCGAGTACCTACATTACCTCGTAAATCACGAATAATCAGATCAGGGCGTTGTGCTTTTAATTGGCATTGGCGACGTAAACTTGATGTGCCCACAATACTACCTGCTGGGAGTTGCTCTAATGAATCATAATGGTTAGAAACAAAGGCATCTCGAGGATCTTCGCGTTCACAAATTGTCACTAATCCTAGACCTTCGGGAAAATCAATTGGAACATCTTTCATAGAATGAACGGCAATATCTGCGCGTGATCCAAGTAGAGCAAGTTCTAATTCTTTTACAAAGAGCCCTTTACCACCCACTTTAGCTAAAGGTGTATCTAAAATGATGTCACCTTTAGTGACCATCGGTATTAATTCGACGACTAAACCTGGATGAGCAAGTTGTAGTTGTTCTTTCACATAAAGCGCCTGCCACATAGCAAGAGGGCTTTGGCGGGTAGCGATACGGATGGTACTTTTTGACATAATAGTATTATCTCTTCCGAGCGATTAGCGATATTTTTGTTTAGAAATAAGGCATTGTTTTAACACTTTAAGGCTCAATTTTCCAGTTAAGGCGTTTTGAGTAGTGATAACAATGAAAGAAATAGGGGGGTAATCGAAAAAGAAGAAAAGAAAAAGAAAATAAAAAATAAGTAAAATAGTGATCTATTGCGATGAATTTATTTATTTTCTGAGTTTTATTCTTTTTATATCTATATAAACAGTGTGGTTATTTACAAAAATAAAACATTGATTTATTGTTGTTAACATGTAATGACCGATAAATAAGATAAATGTAACACCCAATCTGAACGCATTGATAAAACAACCATTATTTCAAATGACATTTTTTTGATGATTACTTTCTCATATATAAAGACACGATAAAATTTAACAAAAATATTATTAAATAAAAATAAAAGAAATAATAAAAAATAGAAAAATAGATTAAGATTTAAATAAAATAAATATCTAATGAATATTAAATATTTATTTTATTATTATTATTTTAATATGAAAAAATATTTCATTATTTGAATATAAAAATAAAAAATATAAAAAAACTATATTTATCAATTAGTTGCTTTTATTTTCATTTTTTTAGCCATTTTCTAAGCTTTGTCAGTATTTATTTTGTTGTTCATCATCAAGTAAGCAGGGGTTTTTGTAGGGTAAATGATGGATTGAGATATTTTTATCGTCATTTTTTTTACAAATAAAATGATTTATCTATATGATTATAATGATATTAATTATGAAGCTTTACACGATTAAGCCCTTAAATATCATTTTTAGATCTTGGTGCTATATTTTGAGTTCCTCTTTACGCCTTGCGCTCAAGGTGTTAAATTGATCACGTTTCCGAGATTTTGTTAGTAAAGTTTTATCTATTAATAATGGATTAACTCAGGCTCGGTCACTTATAAACTCAGATTCTACTATCTTCTTAGTATTGTTCAGGCGAAACTCTTGTATCTTTATATTGAAACACTGAAGCAACGGCTGGATGCGATTAATCAACTCAGACTGGAACGAGCATTTGCATCGATGTGTGATGTTTTTAAACAGGTCTATGGTTTAATTCCTGTTTTATTGCATTACCACCATCCTGAGTTACCCGGCTACCTACAAGGAAATGTTCCTCACGGTACATGTTTCTTTGAACCTGATGACATGCAACGTCAATGGGCCAATAAGCTGATTAACGCATTATGTGATGAGCCAATGGAAGGGTACGCCAGCGGAGAGTTGCCAATTACTGGCATCTATTCGATGGGTAGCACTTCTTCTATTGGGCAAAGTCACTGCTCTGATATTGATATTTGGGTCTGCCATCAATCATGGCTGGATCAGGATGAGCGTGCACTTTTACAACGTAAGTGCCAACTGATTGAGCAGTGGGCTGGTGAGCTAGGCATTGACGTTACATTTTTCTTAATCGATGAAAATAGATTTCGCCATCATGCAAGCGGTAGCTTAGGTGGAGAAGATTGTGGTTCTACCCAACATATTCTTTTACTTGACGAATTTTACCGTACTGCAGTACGTCTTGCAGGTAAACGCTTGCTATGGACGATGGTGCCAGTAGAAGAAGAGCACCATTATGATGAATATGTTAACTCCCTTTATGCTCAGGGCGTATTAACACCCAATGAGTGGTTAGATTTAGGGGGGTTAGGTGAACTTTCAGCAGAAGAGTATTTTGGTGCAAGTTTATGGCAGCTTTATAAAAGCGTTGATTCACCATATAAAGCAGTATTAAAAAGTATTTTATTGGAAGCTTATTCAGCGGATTATCCTAATGGAAAACTGCTGGCATTAGAGATGAAGCAACATCTTCACCGTGGTGAAATCGTTAATTACGGTTTAGATGCTTATTGTATGATGCTTGAGCGTGTTACGCGTTATTTAGTTTCTATCAATGATTTAACTCGCCTTGATCTTATTCGTCGCTGTTTCTACCTGAAAGTGTGTGAAAAACTATCTAACGAAAAAACACAAAATGAATCCGAAGGTTGGAGACGACAAGTCTTATCGCAATTAGTGACTCAGTGGCAATGGGATAACGAACGTTTAACGATCCTCGATACCCGTGATAGCTGGAAAATCGAGCGAGTACGAGATGCGCATAACGAACTATTAGATACGATGATGCAAAGCTATCGTAATCTTATCCGTTTCGCGCGTCGCAATAACTTAAGTGTCAGCGCAAGCCCACAAGATATTGGCGTATTAACACGTAAACTTTATGCTGCATTCGAAGCATTGCCTGGCAAAGTAACACTGGTTAACCCGCAAATATCACCTGATTTATCAGAGTCACATTTAACCTTTATTTATGTACCTCAAGGCCGAGCAAATCGTAGCGGATGGTATTTATATAATCGTGCCCCTGATTTTGAAAATATCGTTGGACATCAACCATTAGAATATAACCGCTATCTAAATAAATTAGTGGCATGGTCTTACTTTAATGGGCTGTTAACAAAAGAGTCTCGTGTTTATATTCATCAAGGGGATTCCTCTTGTGATGAAATTAAACTACATGAATTAGTCAGGGATATGTCGAGCCATTTCCCTATTCGTTTACCAGCACCAACACCAAAAGCATTGTATAGCCCTTGCGAAATTAGACATCTAGCCATTATTGTCAATTTGGAAACAGATCCAACAGAGAGTTTTTCTGATCAAGTGGTTCACTTTGATTTTAGAAAACTGGATGTGTTTAGCTTTGGTGAAAAAGAGCAATGCCTTATTGGTAGCATCGATTTGTTGTACCGCAACTCTTGGAATGAGGTAAGAACTCTTCATTTCAGTGGCACACAGTCTATGTTGGAATCGTTAAAAACGATTTTAGGTAAAATGCACCAAGATGCGGCACCGCCGGCCTCTGTTGAAGTATTCTGCTATAGCCAACATCTACGTGGTTTAATTCGTACCCGCGTGCAACAGCTAGTATCAGAATGTATTGAGCTACGCTTATCAACGAATCGTTTAGAGCCGGGACGTTTTAAAGCTTTACGTATTGCAGGGCAAACTTGGGGATTATTTTTTGAACGCCTCAATGTCTCGGTGCAAAAATTAGAAAATGCTATCGAGTTTTATGGTGCAATTTCATATAACAAACTTCATGGATTGCCTGTTAAGTTGGATAAAGACGCTCGTTATTTACCTGCGGTCATTGATGGTTTTGCGTGTGAAGGGATTATCCAATTCTTCTTTGAAACCACAGAAGATAATAATGTCTTTAATATCTATATTTTAGATGAAGCAAATCGAGTCGAAATTTATTCCCATTGTGAAGGAAGCAAAGAAGAGTTAGTGAAAGATGTTAGCCGTTTTTACTCTTCCTCTCATGATCGATTCACATATGGCTCAAGCTTTATTAATTTTAACTTGCCACAGTTTTATCAAATTGTGAAAGTGGAAGGATCAACACAAGTGTTACCTTTTGCTGGTGGATCATTTGGTAAATTATCCGATCTAGGTAGTAAAGAAGTTCAACCTGAGATGAATGTTGTTCCCCACGGATTTACTGATTATAAAGCTGTGCAACACTCTTAATTGAATACAAACTTATAAACACAAATGGGAGCTATCATAGCTCCCATTTGTGTAACTAACCGTGCTTTTTAGAAAGAAAACGCTTCCCCACTTTGTTCTGTTATTGCTTGTGCTAGCATGGTTAAAAATTCACCGCCACTTCTATCACAAATCCATTGATCATCTTTCCAATCAAAGTGATAGCCACCAGAGCGTGTCGCTAGCCAAATTTGATGAAACGCTTCCTGACGATTAATAATAATTTTACTATTATTTTCAAAGGTTAATGTCATTACGCCGCCATTGATTTCACAATCAATATCTGCGTCACCTTCATAATTATCAATAGTTTGTTCTATTTCTGACAAGAGTTCGTCAGCTAATTGGTGAAATTCACTGTCGTTCATCTTCATTTCCTATTTGCTTTTCGAGATCTAACTGCGATTATAGAGGATATTAACCAAATAAATGACAGGCAGATTTCGAATGAAAACGTATTTACGTTGCACTCTTGCTATAATAACACTGATTTCTCTTTCGGGTTGTGGCTTGAAAGGCCCTCTTTATTTCCCTCCTGAAGATACTCAGGCAAAAATGACGCAGTCATCCCAGCCAAGCCAGCAAGTTGAGAGCGCCTCAACTCAGACCAATTAGTCAATCTTAGAAACGGTAATTTCGTTTCAGGCAGGGGCAAGATGCAATTTTCAAAAATGCATGGTCTTGGTAACGACTTTATGGTGGTCGATGCCGTGACCCAAAATGTTTATTTTTCACCAGAATTGATATGTCGATTAGCCAATCGTCATACTGGTGTTGGGTTTGATCAATTGTTGGTGGTTGAAGCACCTTATGATCCTGAGCTTGATTTTCATTATCGTATTTTTAATGCGGATGGAAGTGAAGTTGCACAATGCGGTAATGGCGCGCGTTGCTTTGCTCGATTTGTGAGACTAAAAGGGCTTACAAATAAAAGAGAGATAAAAGTTAGTACGCAGTCCGGTAGAATGACCTTACATGTTATGGATAATGATGATGTGTGCGTCAACATGGGTGAGCCTGAATTTGATCCTCAAAAAGTCCCTTTTCGCGCACAAAAAGCAGAAAAGACCTATATTATCAGGGCAATGGAACGTACTGTATTATGTGGTGTAGTTTCAATGGGAAATCCCCATTGTGTTATACAAGTTGAAGATATCAAAACAGCCGAAGTCGAATTATTAGGGCCAGTATTAGAGCAACATGAACGTTTCCCTGAACGTGCTAATATTGGGTTTATGCAAATCGTAGACAGAAATAATCTTCATTTGCGAGTATTTGAACGCGGTGCGGGTGAAACGAACGCCTGTGGTAGCGGAGCTTGTGCCGCTGTTGCGATCGGTATTTCTCAAGGTTTATTAGATAAACGTGTGAAAGTCACGTTGCCTGGCGGATCGCTGTTTATCGAATGGAAAGGAGTGGGTAACCCTCTTTATATGACCGGGCCTGCGACACATATTTATGATGGGATCATCCAGCTATAATATTATTTTTTGAGAGGCTATCTGTATGACGGATAAAAATAAGCAGTTCTGTTGCCCTGAAACAAACGAACTTAATGATCAACAAGTGGTTCGTTACCTTACAGAGCATCCTGATTTTTTTATCCGTAATGCAAGCTACATTGAGCAAATGAAAGTTCCTCATCCCATTCGAGGTACTGTCTCATTAGTTGAGTGGATAATGTCACGCCAACGTAATCGCATTCACTATCTTGAAGAAGATATGCGTTTATTGATAGAGCAAGCTTCTGAGAATGAATCTTTGTTTAGCCAACTCTTATTATTAATTTCTGAGTTGTCCAGCAGTGACTCTCTTAATGAAATGTTAGAGCGTTTAAACCTCTGGGCTAAAAAATTAGGTCTGTACTCTGTTCAATTGCGTTTATTTACCGATCGTTGGCAATTACAACCGCCTTTAGATGCACAGGCACTTGCACTCTCTCGCCAAGCTTTTGAACACTTCCGCATTCAGCGTATGGGTGATGATAATCACTATTTAGGCATGCTCAATGGGCAAGAGATCATGTTGTTGATGCCTAATGTACGGCGTTCTGGTTCTGTTGCTCTCTCATTATTAGGACATTATGGTGATTTAGGTGTGATTATTTTTAATAGCCGAGATAATCAACATTTTCAGGAAGGAATGGGAACCGTCATGTTGGATAAATTAGCTCATATCTTACCGGAATTATTAACACGTTGGGTGGCAAGACAATGAGTCAACCAAGTGATCTTCCAGAAACACTCACCACGGCTATAGAGCAATTTCTGCGTCACATTCAAGTTGAACGTAGATTAAGTTCTGTCACAGTAGAAAATTACCATCGCCAATTGATGGCCTTAGTGCAAATGATGGTTGAGATAAAAATAACGCAATGGCAATCACTTGAAAGCCAACATGTACGTATGTTATTGGCAAAAAGCCATCGAAGCGGGTTACAGCCGACCAGTCTAGCTTTGCGTTTTTCTGCGTTACGTAGCTTTCTTGATTGGCAAGTAGCACAAGGTATGCTGGATGTTAATTCAGCGAAAGGTATTCGTACACCTAAATCAGGTCGTCACCTTCCTAAAAATATGGATGTAGATGAAGTCAATCAATTAATGAATATCGACTTAAACGATCCCCTTTCTGTCAGAGATAGAACCATGCTAGAAGTGATGTATGGTGCGGGTTTGCGTTTATCTGAACTGACCAATCTCAATATTAATGATATTGATCTAAATGAAGGTGAGGTGCGTGTATTAGGTAAAGGAAGTAAAGAGCGTAAAGTTCCTCTAGGAAGAAAAGCGATAGAATGGTTACAAAATTGGTTTCCGATGCGAGAACTTTATGCACCAGAAGACAAGGCTGTTTTTATCTCAACTCAAAGTGGTAAGCGTTTATCAGTGCGTAGTGTACAAAAACGTTTTGAACTTTGGGGGGTAAAGCAAGGACTAAATAGCCATGTGAATCCTCATAAATTACGCCACTCATTTGCTACACATTTACTGGAATCCAGTGGTGATTTACGTGCGGTACAAGAATTATTAGGGCACGCTAATTTATCAACGACACAAGTTTATACCCATTTAGATTTTCAGCATTTAGCGAAAGTCTATGATGCTGCTCATCCGAGAGCTAAGAGAGAAAAATCATAATGCGTTTTTACAGAACTCTGACGCCAATTGCAGCGATGACTTTTGATCTAGATGATACGCTGTATGACAATGTGCCAGTGATGGATAAAACGGAAAAAGAGACACTGGCTTTTATTCGTCAATATGATCTGCGTTTTAATCATTTCACAGAAGAAGATGTGAATGCTTATAAAAAGCCACTTATAGAAAATAATCCAGAGATATTTCACGATATTACACAGTGGCGTTGGCTTGCCGCTAGGAATATGTTGTTAGATTACAATTACAGTGAAGCCAAAGCAAAGCAAGGTGCAGATGAGATTATGGCGCACTTTGCTTATTGGCGTAGTCGTATTAATGTGCCTCAAAATACACATCAAGTTCTCACTCAATTAGCAGAAAAAATTCCGTTAATTGCCATTACAAATGGTAATGCAAACCCGCTAAGTTGTGGTTTAGGGCAGTATTTTTCACATATTTTGAAAGCTGGCCCTGACGGTCGCTCTAAGCCTTATTCTGATATGTTTGATAAAGCAGCAACGCTTTTAAAAGTGCCTCATCAACAAATTTTACATGTGGGCGATCATCTTGTGACGGATGTTGAAGGTGCTGTTAATAGTGGATTACAAGCTTGCTGGATTAACCTTGATAACCGTAGTTTGTTTGAAGAAGGCGAAACTCGCGTGATGCCACATATTGAAATTACAGATTTAAGTAAACTGATAGAGTTGGTTTAACGTGATCTTAGGTCAAAATGGCAGAGATAAACGCAATTGAAAAAGGCTTTACTTTGCATCACGGATGAAATCCTGTTAGTTTGTTGCTTACTCACTATTTCTGTATATATCCACAGTATTTTCCTCACTAAATGATTGGTAATTATGGACGTCTCATATCTGCTAGAAGGCCTTAATGATAAACAGCGCGAAGCCGTGGCCGCACCTCGCATAAATATGTTGGTGCTTGCTGGCGCAGGCAGTGGTAAAACACGCGTATTGGTACATCGTATCGCTTGGTTATTATCTGTTGAGCAAGCTTCCCCTTTTTCTATTATGGCTGTGACGTTTACCAATAAAGCGGCTGCAGAAATGCGTCATCGTATCGAAGATTTAATTGGTACCAGTCAAGGCGGCATGTGGATTGGGACTTTCCATAGCTTGGCTCATCGTTTATTACGCGCACATTATCTTGATGCAAACCTACCACAAGATTTTCAAATTATTGACAGTGACGATCAATATCGTCTGATTCGTCGCATTGTTAAATCGATGAATCTTGATGATAAGCAATGGCCTGCACGACAAGGAATGTGGTACATCAACGGTAAAAAAGATGAAGGACTACGCCCTCAGCATATTCAAACCTATGGTAATCCTGTTGAAACAACATGGTTAAAAGTGTACCAAGCATATCAAGAGGCATGCGATCGTGCGGGGCTGGTGGACTTTGCAGAGCTTTTATTACGTGCTCATGAGCTTTGGTTGAATAAGCCACAAATTTTAGAACATTATCAAAATCGCTTTACTAATATCTTGGTTGATGAGTTCCAAGATACTAACCGTATTCAATATGCATGGATTAGAATGCTGGCGGGTCAAACGGGTAAAGTGATGATTGTAGGCGACGACGACCAATCTATTTATGGTTGGCGTGGTGCACAAGTTGAGAATATTCAAAACTTCTTAAATGAATTTCCTGGCGCAGAGACTATCCGATTAGAGCAAAATTATCGTTCTACAAGCAATATTCTAAAAGCTGCGAATGCACTAATAGCAAACAACAGTGATAGATTAGGCAAAAATCTGTGGACTGAAGGTGCAGAAGGCGAGCCTATCTCACTGTATTGTGCTTTTAATGATTTAGATGAAGCGCGTTATGTAGTTGGCCGAATTAAGCGCTGGCAAGAAGAAGGTGGTGCGCTGACAGATTGTGCCATTCTTTATCGTAGTAATGCTCAATCTCGTATAATGGAAGAAGCATTACTACAAGCGGCAATGCCATATCGTATTTATGGTGGGCAACGTTTCTTTGAACGTCAAGAAATCAAAGATGCGCTCTCTTATATGCGATTAACCGCAAATCGCCATGATGATGCTTCTTTCGAACGTGTTGTAAATACACCAACACGAGGTATTGGAGACAGAACATTAGATATTGTTCGCCAAGTTGCAAGAGATAACCAAATTACTTTATGGGAAAGTGCATTACAGGTTATCGAACATAAAATGCTAGCAGGGCGAGCAACAGCGGCAATACAGCGATTCTTAGAGTTAATTGAGACGTTAGCATCTGAAACGGCAGATATGCCGTTACATGTACAAACAGACCGAATTATTCGTGATTCAGGTTTGAAAGCGATGTATGAGCAAGAAAAGGGTGAAAAAGCCCAAGCTCGTATTGAAAACTTAGAAGAGCTTGTCACCGCAACTCGTCAATTTAGTTATCAAGATGAAGACGAAGATTTGATGCCATTGCAAGCGTTTCTTTCACATGCGGCATTGGAATCGGGTGAAAGCCAGGCTGATGCGTATCAAGATGCGGTTCAACTAATGACGCTTCACTCAGCTAAAGGACTTGAGTTTTCACAAGTCTTTATTGTGGGTGTTGAAGAAGGCATGTTCCCAAGCCAAATGTCATTAGATGAAGGTGGACGTTTAGAAGAAGAGCGTCGTTTGGCCTATGTTGGTGTCACTCGTGCAATGAAAAAGTTAACGCTTACTTACGCTGAAAACCGTCGCCTATATGGAAAAGAAGTAAGTCATCGGCCATCTCGTTTTATTGGCGAGTTACCCAAAGAGTGTGTCGAAGAAGTACGTTTACGCGCGACAGTTTCACGTCCTGTTAATCATAGCCGTTTAGGAACTCCGATTATCAGTAATGATACGGGGTATTCCCTTGGACAACGAGTGAAACATCCTAAATTTGGTGATGGAACCATTATTAATATAGAAGGTAGTGGTGAGCATTGTCGATTACAAATTGCCTTTAATGGCGAAGGTATTAAATGGCTGGTGGCTGCATTTGCTCGACTAGAGTAAGTCGTCATTTAAAGTGAGCAGTTACTATCTTAATATAAAAAACACCCTTACTTGTCTATCAAATAAGTAAAGGTGTTTTTTTTAAGGGAAGTTCGATTTGGTTGCTTAATAATCTCGTTATCTATTCTTATTTAACGGAATTAATTAATTGATGAAAATTTCTAGTCTATTTTTTCACACTTACACTTTTGTATCGCCTAGCTCGCGAATTTCTCCGACATCTTCTTCTAGTTATGAATTTTTGATCGAAGATACTGAGGAAGTTCTTTGTGATACTTATCATCCCAGTGGACCCATCAATGAATTCGAAGAAGATTTGTATTGTAAGCTATTGAGACACCAGCGTGATTATATTCCTCGTATCAATCTTAATTACAGTGTTGTGATTAACCATATTCAAGTGATTAATAACGCGATGCTTACGTTATTTAGGCGTTCATATCGCTATGCGGAAGAATTCTCAAAGAGTGTGCATTTGCTAAAGAAAAATAAGAAGAAACGCTCTCCCGCTTTTATACAAATTAGTAATTTAGCGGAAGAGTCAGTTTTGGGGGATTAACCGCGTCTTAAACGACGTTGCGTATAGAGTGCATCTAAGGTAAATAAAATAAGGGCAACCCAAATAAAGCCAAAGGTTACTAATCTTTCTGCATCAATTTGCTCGCCATATACCATTGTGGCAAGAATAAACATCAAAGTTGGGCCAATATATTGGAAGAAGCCTAAGGTTGATAAACGCAGATGATGAGCAGCTTCAGTAAAGAGCAATAATGGTACAGTTGTAATAATACCGGCTGCGATTAACAAGGTATTCAATGACCAACTGTTTTCAAGCATATTGCTTGTTGGTGAGTGGGTAAAAAATAAGATGTAAATTAATGCGACAGGGAATAGCCATAATGTTTCGACCAACATTCCTGTTTGTGCATCGACACCTAATTTTTTACGCAGTAGACCATAAAGCCCAAAAGTTACGGCAAGACTTAAACCAATCACGGGTACAGAACCAAAGTGCCATAACTGAATAAATACCCCCGTAAAGGCTAAACCCACCGCTACCCATTGCATACGACGAAAACGCTCGCTTAAGAAAAGCATACCAAACAGGACGTTAACAAGGGGGTTAATAAAGTAACCAAGACTAGCTTCTAGCATATAGCCATGGTTAACAGCCCATATATAGGTAAGCCAGTTAGTTGCAATAATGACAGCTGTCAGCGCCAAGAGTAGGATTTTTTTAGGTTGACGTATTAATTGTCGTAAATAAGGCCAATGACGACTAATCGTCATTAAAATCAACATAAAAAAGAATGACCATAGGATACGGTGTGTAAGGATCTCTTCTGCGGGCACTTCTTGAATGCTTTTAAAATAGACAGGGGCAATACCCCAGATCAAATAGGCGCCTAAGGCACATAAAACGCCTTTCATCGTGTTTTTCTGGCTCATGCTATCTCTGGAATTGATGGAAAGGAAATGTGTGACGGGGTTATCATACCCAATGACATTATCTAATGTGTCATTAGGCATGCATTTTTACAAGTAATTAATAACATTCTCAGCATCATAGCGCATAATGAATTTTAACAAAGACTTAACCCACAATGTAGGTGGCTGTTCCACTTGCTATATGAACTTGTTTTTCATTATGTAATTCAACACGAGCAACAGAGACTTTATTACCACTGCGCAAGATATGACTACTTGCAGTAAAACACTCCCCACGTCCAGGTCGTAAATAATCAACCCGTAAATCAATCGTACCCATTTTAGCAAGTTTCTGTTCTAACTGCTCTTGGGATATAGGTGCTAAACGTGTTAATGCATTACCAACACAAACTAATCCTGCACTGACATCAAGCACCGAAGCAATAAGGCCTCCATGTAAAATACGTTGAGCAATATTACCGACCAATTTATCTTGGTAGCGGAATTGAATTTCTGCATAATCTTGTTCAAAACGAACTAGCTCTAACCCAATCAACTGGTTAAACGGCATTTTATACACAAAAACATGACCAATTAAGGTTTGAGCCTCTTCTAATGTTAATTGCTTTTCCATTTTTAGAACCTCCGATATTACGTCATAAAGTTAATATAATGTTAATGATACATGACGAAACCGTAATTTCCCATTCGTGCTATAAATATAATGGTGTAAAAATATACGAGATTTAATGGCGATTACGTGTAAAATATGGTGGCTTAAGTGTAATAAAGCACATTTATAAGAACTAATTATAAAGTAAGTACTAACTTCTATATTATTCAATAATGAAACAGGATAATTAACTATGCGTTACATCCGTTCTTTACTTGCGGTGGCTTTATTCTATCCAGCATGGGGATTTGCATCCGAAATTCAAACATCATCATCTCCTGCACCGCTTGTTCAGGGCAGTATTATTTCCGGTTTATTACAAGAATACGACTCACCTTTTGTTCTTTATCCTTATGAATCTAATTATATTATTTACACTGATACCTCTGATATGAATAAAGAGGCGATTCAAAGTTATGATTGGGGTAATAAGGCTAAAAAAGATGAGGTAAAATTTCAGCTTAGTTTGGCTTTTCCTTTATGGCGTGGTATTGCGGGTGAAAACTCTGTGTTAGCAGCGTCTTATACTCAACGTTCTTGGTGGCAATTAAGTAATAAGAAAGAATCAGCTCCTTTCCGTGAGACAAACTATGAGCCACAACTCTTTCTAGGCTGGGCTACTGACTATAAATTTGCAGGTTGGACACTTCGTGAAATTGAGACAGGTTTTAATCATGAATCAAATGGGCGTTCAGATCCTACATCTCGTAGTTGGAATCGAGTTTATGCGCGATTTATGGCACAAAAAGGTAATTTGCAGCTCGATTTAAAACCATGGTATCGCTTTAGCGAAAGTGCACAACGTGATGATAATCCAGAAATTAATCGTTACATGGGCTATTATCGTTTAAAAGCAGGTTATCGATTAGGTGAGAGTGTGATCACTGCAACAGGACGCTATAACTGGAACAGTGGTTATGGCGCCGCTGAATTAGGTTGGAGCTATCCAATTACTAAGCATGTTCGCTTTTATACCCAAGTATTTAGCGGTTATGGTGAATCGATGATTGACTATAATTTTCGCCAGACACGTGTTGGTGTGGGTGTGATGCTGAATGATATGCTGTAATTTTCTTCGTTCTGGGGTAGCATAACGCTATAAATGATGACGGCACCTTCATATTGGTGCCTTTTCTTTGACTCCTCATCATAGTTTTTATCAGCAGCTTTTCAGAGGAACGGCGTGTCCACAGCAGAAGTTCTTAATTCAATGCCATCAGCACAGACTATTTTGCGAGAAACCTTTGGTTATCAGCAATTTCGTCCTGGTCAGCAAGAGATCATCCATACTATTACAACAGGACGTGATTGCCTTGTTGTGATGCCGACTGGGGGTGGAAAATCCCTTTGCTATCAAATTCCGGCATTATTGTTAGATGGATTAACCGTCGTTGTGTCGCCATTGATCTCCTTGATGAAAGATCAAGTCGATCAGCTTTGTCTTCATGGCATTGAAGCTACTTATTTAAACTCAACACAAACCCGTGAAGAGCAACTTGATGTTCAAATGCGGTGTCAAAAGGGTGAAATAAAACTGCTGTATATTGCTCCTGAACGTTTAATGATGGAGAGCTTTCTTCACCAATTAGTGCAGTGGAAACCTGCATTGCTAGCTGTTGATGAAGCACACTGTATTTCACAGTGGGGGCATGACTTCCGCCCTGAGTATCGTGGCATTGGATTATTAAGGCAATATCTTCCCGATGTTCCTATTGTTGCACTGACAGCAACAGCAGATAACACAACACGTTATGACATTATAAATCAGCTAGTCTTACGTGATCCTTTAATTCATATCAGCAGTTTTGATAGACCGAATATCCGCTACACTTTAGTCGAGAAATACAAACCACTTGATCAACTTTGGCTCTTTATTCGTGGCCAAAAAGGAAAATCAGGCATTATTTACTGTAATAGTCGCAGTAAAGTAGAAGAAACCGCAGAGCGACTCAGTAAGCGAGGATTGAGTATTGCAGGTTATCATGCCGGAATGGAGATGACACAGCGAGCTAAAGTACAAGAGGCGTTCCAGCGCGATGATTTGCAAATTGTTGTTGCAACCGTTGCGTTTGGAATGGGGATAAACAAACCTAACGTGCGTTTTGTGGTTCACTTTGATATACCTCGTAATATTGAATCTTATTACCAAGAAACTGGGCGTGCAGGGCGGGATGGGTTACCTGCAGAAGCCGTATTATTTTACGATCCCGCTGATATGGCATGGTTACGTCGTTGTTTAGATGAAAAGCCGGAAAGTGACCAAAAAGCGATTGAAATGCATAAGCTCAACGCAATGGGGGCATTTGCTGAAGCGCAAACATGCCGACGACTAGTGCTCCTTAATTATTTCGATGAACATCGGCAAAATGCCTGTGGTAACTGTGATATTTGTCTTGATCCTCCTAAGCAATATGATGGGTTGATCGATGCGCAAAAGGCTTTATCCTGCATTTATCGTACGGGGCAACACTTTGGAATTGGTTATATTGTTGAAATATTAAGAGGAGCGAATAATCAACGTATTCGCGATGCAGGACACGATACATTACCTGTTTATGGTATTGGTAAAGCACAAAGTCATGAACATTGGGTGAGTGTGATACGCCAACTTATTCATTTGGGTATGGTGACACAAAATATTGTACACCGCTCTGCATTACAGCTTACTGAGATGGCAAGACCCATCTTACGAGGTGAAGTTCCATTACAATTAGCCGTGCCTAGATTATTAAGTCCAACAAAAAGCCGTAATCAACAAACAAAAAATGCGCATAGACAGTACGATAGAAAATTATTTGCGAAACTACGTAAATTACGTAAATCTATTGCTGATGAAGAAAATATTCCGCCCTTTGTGGTCTTTAATGATGTCACATTGATAGAGATGGCAGAGCAATGTCCTGTTTATCCTGATGAGTTGTTATTAATAAACGGTGTCGGCCAACGAAAATTAGAACGATTTGGACCTGCTTTTATGACACTGATCCGTGACCATATTGAGGGCTTCGAATAACGCCAACAAGGAGAGCCAATGACAACCACTCTTTTTAAACATTCGTGGTTATCTCGTGAAAAGCAGTTTTCTGCTTTTACGAATGGCACTTTATTGGATTTTTGGAACCAGCGTGAAGAAGGTGAATTTACGGGTGTCGATGGAGTAAAGATCCGTTATGTTCATTGGCGTTCACCATCGCACAATAAAGCACTAGTAATTTCTTCAGGCCGTAGTGAAAGCTATGTAAAGTACCCTGAAGTTGCATTTGATTTTTTCCATATTGGCTATGATGTTTTTTTGCTTGATCATCGAGGACAAGGCCTGTCAGACCGACTATTAGAAGACACACAAAAAGGTCATGTAGAAAAATTCAGTGATTATATTGATGACTTCTCAACATTCATTGGTACGATAGTGTTGCCTTATCAATACCAACATTATTTTGCATTAGCTCATTCAATGGGTGGTGCTATTTTAGCGGGATATCTTCTAAAATATCCTCATGTTTTTAAAGCCGCCGCATTAAGTGCGCCGATGTTTGGTATTAAATTACCGATACCTCGCTGGGTGGCTAATTTTTTAGTCAATCGAGCAGAACAAAGTCAATCTGAAAGAAATAACTACGCAGTATCAACAGGTAAATGGTTTCCATTACCTTTTATTCTTAATGTGTTAACACATAGCCATGAACGATACCGTCGTTATTTACGTTATTACGCTGATTTTCCTGAGCTACGATTAGGTGGCCCTACTTATCATTGGATGGGCGAAAGCCTGAAAACAGGAGATTGGTTAATTGAACATGCGGGAGAGATTGATACCCCTTTATTAGTGCTTGAAGCTGAGCATGACAAGGTGGTCGATAATCAAGAGCTAAGGGCTTTCTGTGAACGTTATAGTCAGTCCAGAACAAGAGAAGAAAAGCAAAAATTGCCACTGGTGATTAAGGGTGCGCATCATGAAATCTTGTTCGAAATAGATAAGCTACGCTCACAAGCATTGAATGAAATCTGTGAGTTTTATGATAAGCATTTATTTTAATCAGGAATGTGTATGTATTCGATAGTCGCTTCAGATCTTGATGGCACGTTGTTATCACCTAATCATGTATTAACTCCCTATACGCAAGAAACTCTGCACCTACTTATTAATAAAGGGGTGCATTTTGTATTTGCAACAGGCCGTCATCATGTTGATGTTGCTCAAATTCGTGATGGATTAGGCATTAACGCTTATATGATAACGTCTAATGGTGCAAGAGTGCATAACACGCATGGCGACCTTATTTTTAGCCAAGATCTTGAGCCTGAAATCGCTTATGATTTGGCGCTTATGGTTTTTGATCACCCTGAAATTGAAACTAATATTTATGCGGGTGACTACTGGTATGTTAATAAAGAGATGCCGGGGGCTTGTGAGTTTTTTCGAGAATCAGACTTTAGCTATGAATTATATTGTAAAACAGGATTCCCGACCACCAATGTCTGTAAGGTCTTTTTTACCTCAGATGATCATGAGCTATTGTTGAAACTAGAGAATGAAATTAATCAGCTCTGGGGTGATAAGGTCAATGTGAGTTTCTCACTACGTAATTGCTTAGAAGTGATGGCAGGGGGCGTATCTAAAGGTGAGGCACTAGAGCAAGTGGCTGAACTGATGCAACACTCTGCAAAAGATGCTATCGCATTTGGTGATGGTATGAATGACAAAGAGATGCTACAGATGGCGGGTAAAGGTTGCATTATGGAAAATGCGCACCAGACATTAAAAGATCTCCTACCCAATATGGAAGTCATTGGTGCTAATGCGGATGAAGCAGTTCCTCATTATTTACGTAAGTTATACCAAGTGTGATCCTCTCTAAAGAAAAAGGCGAACAAGATAATAGTGTTCGCCTTCTTTTTATCTTTTTAAATCAGCCTAAACTTTGTTAGTGATATTGCATTGTAAATTGTAATGTCCCATTCGCTTTACCCGCACTCGTTGTATCAGATGTTTGGATATAACCCGCTTCTAAAGGGATAGAATAACTTCCTGCACTGCTGTTTTTTTCACTTACTGTTATTAATTGACCCAGCTTTATTGGCTGGTTTTGATACTTAACCTGTATGCCATAACCCTTAGCAGTATTGCTGTCTGTTGGATTACTTAAACCAATTGTTCCTGCGGTTTGTTGGCTATCAGCAACACCATCAAATCGAATTTTAATCGGTGAAACAGGATCACAACTTAAATCAATATTGAAATCTTTAATACTCTCTGCACTCACAGAGCCCACGCCATTAAAACTGGATTTAGGTACAGCGCCAAGAGGAACATTAATATTATTATTCACCACATCACAACCACTAGAAATAATGGTTAACGGTGACAGATTAATTCTTGGCTCCGTTTTACCTGTATAGTCACTGGTGATAAAACCATTGTTATAGACAATCAACATTGCAGCCCATATACCCGGAATGGTTTGCGATTTTACATTATCACGTAGCTTATATAGCTTCATTTCTAATGTAACAGAGTAGTTACCGCTGGTGGTGTTAGATGAACAAATAAGCCTGTTACTATAGTTACCATCAATATTTTGCTGCCCATCTACATAAGCAGATCCACTACAACTTCCGCTAATGGTGCCATGTAACGTATAGCCAATACCACTGCTATTGAGTTCTCTAACATAAGCCCCATTGACTCTAGGGCTGGAAGCATTAAACGAACCAGGTAAATAAATCCCTGGCCTAACTTCGCCTCCAGAAAGGTTCCACCATGTCCATGCATTCATTGTTCCTAACGGAATTGTGGCGACTTCCGTTAAAATTGGTGCTGAACGTGATACATAAATAGGTGCTGAATAAGTTACTGTCTTAGTCGTGAGATCTGCCCTAAATTCAGCCTTAGTGGTTGATGTATACAAAAGAACAGACAGACAACCTAGAGTTATATATTTATTCATTGTTATCACCTATCTACAATCTAGTTGTAAAAACTGGATCTTTTCTAACGAGAGATCCACATTTAAAGTAGTTTGGCATTGTTCAACGGCGCTGTTACCCCATTTAGCACGTAACTGACTCTGCTCAGGCACACCATTTAAGAAAACCTCACCATCATTGGCAACAATCCCACTTGAAAGCACTTGCCCGTTTTGATAAATCTCGACTTGAGTACCAAATGGCAATGGTGTTCCGTTGTAGTGTAAGTTTGCAAGCACACGAGCCCCTTTTCTTGCTTTGAAATCAGCTAAGACAATTGCTCCTTTGGTTGGTATAACTGTCGTTGATGTTAATTCAACATCGTTATTACCCGTTAAAGAGGCAGGATCGACGGTTACTTTATTGCGCTCATAACGTGAAACATTAGGAATGACCGCGTAGCCTTGATTGTTGGTATAAAGACTTTGTGCACTACTGACTTTTAAGTTATCAACATCTTCAGCTTTAATTAAAATTGCAGAATCATAGATTGTACGAGATGGCGTTATTCCACCTTGATGAATTAAGAGTGCGCCATTTGCTCCCCAATTCATTGATTGATAGCGTTTGTCGTAACTGTAACCCGCACTGATCTCTCCCCCTGAAGCACTGTAGTTGCCATTAACAGAGCCACTGTATTCTTGACGAGAATGATTGTAGTTTTGTGAAATATCATATTGTAGGTTGTTATCTTCCAACTGAGTGCCACTTAAACTTACAGAGCTAATAGAATCACCTTGTTTGCTACTGTTATAGCGATAACTTAACCAATTGTTATTCTGAGCAATATTAAACGGAAGACTAAAATTAATAGATAAAATCTGATCGGTTAATCCACTTTCTTGACGTTTGTTATAGGCATAAGAGACGCTATAACTTAATGCACGATAATTTGAGTTAAAACTCACATTCACATTGCGATCAACTCTGTCCTGATACCAATAATATTGTTGATAACCATTTAATGAGAGATAACCCATATCTCCTAAAGATTGTGATACAGATAACTGAAACTGCTTTTTCTTATGATAAAGATGAGAAAAACGCTCATTAGCTGCTGAGAAATCATAGTAATTTTTTGTTGAATAGCGATAAGATGCCAGTGAAAAACCAGTTTTGGTATCAGGTAAATATTTAGAATATTGAATACGATAAGATTGCCCTTGGGCTTCATCGTCATTGATTAAGGTTGTTTTCGCATGAGTAATATCGGCAGAAACAGCACCTAAATAACCAAGATTAACTCCAGTGCCTAATGCATAAGCTTGGTAATCAGCAGAAATTAATGTGCCACCATAAATAGATAAATTATAAGGGAGCCCATAAATAGCCGAGGTTTGAAAGAAATTAGGTTTTTTCGCCGCCGTATCAGCATGATATTTACCGATATCTACACTGTATTTTAAGCTACCCGCACGTTGCATCATGGGAACTGCTGAAAAGGGTTGTGAAAAGGTACGTGTTGTTCCGTCTGCTTCTTCAATTGTGACTTGTAAGTCACCGCTGTAAGAAGTGGGATATAAATCTGAAATAGCAAATTCACCCGGTGGAACGGAAGTTTGGTAAATCACGCTGTTATTTTGACGAACAGTAACCACAGCATTGCTTTGAGCAATCCCTCTTACAACAGGGGCAAATCCCCGTTGACTTTGTGGCAACATACTTTCATCAGAGGCAAGTTTAATGCCACGATATGGAATACTCTCTAATACATCATTATCAGAGGCAGTTTCACCGATGGTTAAACGGCTTTTTAAACTACGAATATCTCTCTCAACATAAGTTTGCAAACTATTCCATTGTGAAGAGTTATCACTGTTTTTATTATAGTTACTGTGATTACGTAAACGCCATGAACCCACATTAACACCACTGCGTAACCCTAAAAAAAGAGAGTTGCTATTATGTTGATCATGATACCAATACTTATTTTGTCGATAGGTGTAATTCACAAAGGCAGCATTAATACCGTCATTCCATTGCGTGGGTGAGATATAGCCATGTCCATAATTATATAAAGCAATTTGTGGTATAGAAAATGACAGTCGTGCTCGTGAAAAATCATACTGATATGTTGCATTTGGAATAATGCGAGCAATATCAGTGATCGTTTCATTTTTAATTTGTTGATTAGATTGTGGTATTACAGATCCTTTGACACCCCAATTTAATAAGTCTTGTTTAGTGATCTCTGGTGTAAGTGTCTTTTTTTCTTCGTTAAAAATAAAACGTACTTGGCGGTTATCAATTAATTTGTTATTGAGATAAATATCAACAGAATAGACACCAGGAAGTTGGCCTCCAGCATAAGAAAAATAATCAAGGCTATTAATATCCGCAACTTGACTTTCTATTCCTAAATTGAGTGCATCAGGGTTAAATTGCTCTTCAGCCATTACCTGATAAGGATATAAAATAGTGGCGATCGCTATGGCCAGTAAACCGTGGTGATTGAGATTATTGTTAGGAAATACGAATAATCGTTTTGTTGATAACGCTATTATGGATAAAGTCATCGCCATACACCCTTAGTTTAATACTTTATCTACAGTTGCACCGTAGTCATTAATAAACTGAACTTTAACTTTATGATAAGTGGGTGTTTTTTCTAGCAATATCACTTCTTGATGTGGCTGAATTAAAGGATCGTAAGGGTAGCGTTTGTCATCAATAAAAATATGTTTAATGGTTAAGTGATAAGGCGTGTTGTTCTTAAGCACTAAGCCTTGATTTTGTTTTGATAGTTCGACGTTATTAAAGTTAAGTGGCTCAATATCATGAGCACGTAAAAAAAGTTTAAATTGAGAATTGATTACCAGCTGAAGTTGATTTTCAGGGCTTTTTTCAACGGGAGGGATAGATTTGATATTAAGCCAATAGACAACTTCGGTATTTGAATTTAAGGGTTCTCCTGTATAAGAAATACGTGCTGTACCAGTGCTATCTGGCTCAATACGAAAAAGAGGAGGGGTTGCGATAAAAGGCGCTTTGTCATTACCTTGAAAAGCTGAAACCCAACTTTGGATCAGATAAGGTTTTTCTTTATCGGTATTAAGAATAGGAATGCTTATTTCACGAGCATTATCGTTATAAACAAACCGCGTTCCACCCACACTTATCCCTGCTGCATGGCATACCGTTATGAGAGAAAAACAAAAAAATAATGTGAGAAAAATATTCTTTTTCATATTGGTGCTATAAAGTTAAGAAGAAATAAGAGGGTAATAAGTATTACCCTCATTTTTTATTATTTGTATTGGATGCTATAGACGGCGGAGCCGTTAGCTGGGCCTGGTGTTGCTTGTGCTGTTGCTTTATAACGAGCAACATAATCTAAGTTAATTTCTGTACCTTTAATTTCGACCTCTTTAGAGTCGTCATATAGATTAATTTGAGATACAGCATCTTTCTCAAATAGTGCGATACCGACGTTTGTTGCACCACCTGAGGCTTGGTCGATGGCTAAAATATCGCTATCAATTGCATCACGAGTACCACCGAAGCGTACGGCAACAGTGGTATCAATAGGGCAATCAATCAGTTTAATCGTGAAATCTTTAAGGCCTGCGACTTCGCCTTTAGTGGCTAAGCTTTTTGAAGACACTTTTCCTAAATCTACAGTCAGATTTTTAGAAGAGCTGTCTACTGTACAGGCTTGGTCTGTTATTTCTCCGGTAAAATTAATAGTGCCCGATGCAAAAGCAGCTGGTGCAGAAAGTAGAGAGAAACTTATCCCTAATAAATAGAGAGATTTATTTAATTTGCTCATGATCAGTCCTGTTTAAAAAGTAATTATTTTTACTTTTTAATTTATTTATAAGTATAGATTTAAGTATAGGTTTATTCGCATAGAAGATATGCCAATAAAATATAGCATTACAAAAAATTTAAGTTAATGAAGATTTACATGAGTTTTTTTGTCTTAATATCAAAATGTTTAATGTTTGTTTTTTTAATTAAGGATAATGTTTAATTAGTCATTAATTAAATCACAAGGCGAACTATTTATTGCTAATAATAATTTCTCTATATCTTCTATAGGAAATGAATTTTTATTCAAATAAAGATAAAAACGATATTCTTTATCTTTATTATGTGTATTTAATTGTTTAATCGAATTTTTATTCAATTCTTCCTGAATGGCTGCGAATGGGAGTCGAGAATAGCCAAGGCCATGTTTAACAAGGCTTATCGCTGTTTCTATTGAACCAACATGAATCACTTGATTATGATGGTCTATGTCTATGCTATTACGGGATAATGAAATATATGTATGTTTTTGTAATTCCTTGCATAAGTCATTATTGTTGATATGTTGTAACACGCTCTCAGGATGTGTAACTAATACTGTTTTAATACATTCTAAATCAATGGGTTGTAATGATTTTATGTTGTGGTGTGTTATCACTAAATCATGATCTTTTTGCGATAATACATCTGATTGACTCAGTGCGATTTTATGAATATTAATATCATAATGTTTATTCTCTTTAATAAATTGAGAGATTTTATCTAAAAATAAGTCTGAAACATACAAAGGATCGATAAGCATATTTATTTTTAACTTGTTGTTAAATATTAATTTTTTTGCTTCCTTTTCTAGTGAAATGGCCTTTTCAGTGATTTCTCTCGATAACTCAAGTAATAATTTGCCTTCATGCGTAAGTACTGCTCGCCTTTTCTCTAAAGAGAGAATTTCAATGCCCAAAGTTTGCTCTAATTTATTGATTGTATAGCTAATCGATGATTGAGTTCTATGCAGTGCATCTGCAGCCTGGGCAAAGCCGCCATAATCAACGACGGCTTGTAAGGTAATCCACTGATCGAGAGTCGTTCGGGATTTTTCCATGATGGAACCTTCTTATTATTGTTTATTTAATACTCATTAAAAATGAAGCTAGCAATATATCTTAGCATTGTTAATAGGTAGTAATACTCATTTTTTAATCAAGTTTAAAAAATATTAACATTATAATAGATAATGTTATTGTTTAATAAGTAATGCACTTTTAATAAAAACATTTATAATTTTTTATTTTTTCGTTATTTGATTTTTTTTCATAAAACAGACAAAAGTGGCTTTTATTATTTTTTATTATTTCAATTGATATAACTAAAAAGTGTTATTTAATATGTCTTGAAATAAATTTTAATTATATTAATGTTTATTTCTTTTTTTATTATTTATATAATTAATGTTATTTTATTTCATTATTTTTATTTTTTTTGTTTGTTTTTTTTCTTAATACTCGTTAATCTATATTCTATCTATTTTTATTATTTAAATTTAAGTTTTTTTATTATTTATTAATTGTAGATTGTTAAAAAATAAAAATATTTCATATTTGGCTTAAGGTGGTTTTACTAAAATATAAAAGACTACTTATAATGTTAAATACTACAGTCCAATCTAAATTGGATGAAATTAGGTTTTAAATATTGAAATAATAAAGTATTTCAATATGTAAAACTACCATTATTTTAAATGCTAATATTAAATTTGTTGACCTATAAACAACTTAACTTATTTAACTTAAAAAAGAAAATCTTCCGTTAGAGATATCAACTTGAAAATTAAAATCCCATGAAAGTGTCTTTTCACTCACATTAGGAGTGAGATTAAGTATAAAAACGTAAATGTGTGACTTGGATCAATAATTAGCGGTTGTTTTCCGTTAAATGTTCGATGTTGTTGACAGAGATAAAAAATAATAAAGGTAAGAAAAATATATTTTATATTAAAGTAGATTAAATGCCTTGTCCAAAATGGCACTTTGTTCTTTGGTTAATTGGATACTTTGTTAGAAAAGTATATTGCTTTAAAAATAGTTTTCCCAAGAATTGGCGATCTTTTTATGATGTTCGTTTTATTATCTTCATATTATCATTGATTGAAGAGTAGTTTCTCAATGTTACTATTTATCAATTTTATTAAACAAAAAATTAAAAAATAATCTCTTTTTTTTCTAAAAATAAGACGCTGGGAAGAAAACATGGATTAATTTTATACAATCAATGAGCTATAAGTGAAGCAAAGCAACAGAATAGGCTGATAAAAGCACCAGTAAAGAGGATGAAAAAGGAGAGAAATAAAAGAACATAGCCATTGCCTTTCGTATTTTTCGATAAAACAATGGCTTTATATCAAATTAATTGGAATCAGCGGATTATAATCCCCCAACTTCTCTAGGTGTCGCTCGCATAGAGCTACGAATTGTATTACCCATCATGTCCACTCTTGCTTGGAATGGTGGGAAAGGCAGTGGAATACCATGTTCTGCAAAGGCTAAAAGAATATTTTGATGAATTTCATGTCTGGCGGGCATTCTGTGTCCCATTTCAGCTGCATAAACACGCAATTCAAAAATTTGAATACCCTGTTGTAAATCGACTAAATAAACCTCAGGTGCTGGGTTTTCTAAAATCATTGTAGAGCGTTTTGAGGCTTCTAATAAAACATTTGTGACTTGCTCGCTATTACAGTCTGCTGGAGCAGGAATAGTCATCACAATACGGGTAACAGAGTCCGACAGAGACCAGTTAATAAATTGTTCCGTAATAAAGGCTTTATTAGGTACGATAATTTCTTTTCTATCCCAGTCGGTCAACGTAGTCGCTCGGGTGTTGATCTTAGAAATATTCCCCGTCAAATTACGGATGGTTACGGTATCGCCAATACGGATAGGTTTTTCAAACAAGATCATCAGCCCGGAAATGATATTGGCAAAAATTTCTTGTAAACCAAAGCCTAACCCAACCCCCATTGCTGCGACTAACCATTGTAATTTTGACCATTCAATCCCTAATAAGGAGAAGCCTACAATGCTACCAATTAGAGTGATGCTGTATTTAGTCATGGTAGTAATGGCATAGCCTGTACCTGGCGTTAAATCTAAATGTTGTAAAATAGCCAGTTCAAGTAAAGCGGGTAAATTTCTCACCAATTGCGTAGTGATAATAATCACAAGGATTGCCACTAAAATAGAGCCCATGGTAATAGGTTGTATGGTGTTAACTCCATTCACCGATGAGGTTACATCCCAAAGACGAATATTATCGACAAAGGAAAATGCGGTGTTTAATTCAGACCATAATAAGATCATCGACACTAATGCAATCATGGTCAGAATAGAGCGAACTAAGCCAATAGATTGCGCGCTGATTGCATCAAGGTCTATTTCTTGAGCCTCAATTTCAAGCCCTACTGTACTCTCACCGCTACTGCCCACAATGGTATTTTCATCTTCGCCTTTCGCACGTTGGGCGAGAATTTCAGCTCGTTTCTGTTTTGCGCGTTCAAAAGCTAATTTACGACGTTGAATAAGCATCCACCGCTGAATAATGTGATAGATAATCAGTAAAGCAAACCAAATTGCTACTGACATTTCTAAACGGCCAAGCAAGACAATCGAAGTAGAAAGGTAACCTAAAACAGCGGCTAAGCCTGCAATAACAGGGGCAAGAAGTAAGAACCACCATAAGATAGTGTTTATTGCATTATCACCAGACCCATGTTTGTCAAGATAAAGGGGAACATGGGCTTTTTTAAGACTTGAAGTAATAAAGCTTAGGGCTATACAGAGTAGCAAGAAACAGAAGCGACCGACGGTTGGTGCAAATTCTCTATCACTATAATATTCAAAGGTAATTAATGACATCATTAGTGGGACGATGACAAAAATAGAAAGCTGGTAAAAGCGCATTGCTTTTTTGACTCGACTTTCTTTCCATTTAAATTGAGCGATAAATAAACCGTTATGACGTGCGAAGGTCGCACTGATCATAAATAGCCATAACACAGGAGCTGCTGCTGTTACACCATAGCCAATCGCGCCGGCCATTGGATAACGCCATTCAACACTTTGTAAGCCATAACCGACTGCAGACCATAATAGAGGTAACGGAAGTGCAATTAAAATAGACCAAAAAACGGTACGTATTGTCAGTGAAAAATGATCTTGGGTGACTTTACCAATACGATTACTGACTCTTTCTAGAAAAGCGTTGTAGTGTTTTCGAGTACGAAGGCTAAAACCAACAATTGATAAGGTAACAAACAAGAATAGAAACGTATCTTGGTTTTTAAGCATGCTAACAGCAGCATGGCCTAATTGTGAAATGGTATCTAATGAAAGTAGCCGAGTGATATCTTTGACTAATAAAACTGGATAATTGAATTTGATAGGGCTGATATCGGCAACCCAGAACATATAGCGGTTTGTTGCGTCTTTTGTTTCTTTTAAAGCATCCGCTAATTGGGTTGTGGCGACTTTGAGTTTTGTTAATTCAAGGATCTGAGAGTCATAGCCTGATAGTAATGAATTTAATAGCTCATGGCGAGCTTGAATAAGGGAATCAAAGATATATTGCTGAGCTTCAGGTAATTTAGAGCCATCCGCCGTTTCAGGTGGCTGGATCTTGCTTAAATTCTCCAGCATATCTTCATAACCTAAACGCTCAACACGTAATTGAATAATATCTCTATCAAGTTCTTGTGAGCGAGGCATTTCAGGTAAACGAGAAAGTTGTGTTCTTAACGCTTCACCTAATGCGGTGGAGCCACTTAGCCACTGTGCTTGTTCGCGGATCGTGGTGAGTGTTTGACGAACTTGCTGTGTTTGTTGTGTAGTAATCCGTTGTTTTTCAGAGAGATCGCTCATTTCCTGTGTCTGTTTATTCAGGATTTGTGAAAGCTCACGGTTGGTTTGGATCTGTTTTGTCAGAAACTCAGGCAATTCACCACCTTGTTCTGCCAACATCTCTGTTTTTTCTAACGCAAGATCAGCCACTTCTTGGCGTTTTATATTCAATAAACTACGTAATTGTTGTAGTTGTACATCAAGGCGTTGATAGCGTTTTTTAAATAACTCTAAGCGAAGGCGTGCGATTTCTTGGCGATTATTAGCTGATAGTTGCGCCATTTCTAGTTCATTAACCATCGCTTTACGCGCTGTTACTTCAGCTTGAGTCAGTTTATTTTGAGCTTCTGTTAACGGGGTTGTTGATGCACTCACAGAGGCTAGTCTTGCTGTTGCGTCACTTAATAAACGACGTGCTTCAGAGAGTTGTTGAGGCAATAAATTTAAAGATTCACTGATTTCACGGCTTTTGTCTTGTTCTTGCTGTTGAAGCCTTGCTTGCTCCATTAATTGGCTACTGACTTGAATAATTTTCTGTTCTAAATCAGGAATGCTAATTTTTTCTGGGATAGTTGGAACTGCGTGACTTTCTTCAAGAAGCTTAGTTCTGAGTTCTTTTGTGATCTCTGGATAATCATCAATGGTTTTTTGATAGTTGTCTGCATTTGTTTGTGCTTTTTCACCATCATTAATCCAGTTGATAGTGCCTTGCAGCGCCTGAACAGTCTCAATATCTTGAGGATTAGTACTTCCTTCAAGTTGTTTAATATCTTGACGTAATTTTTCTACATCTGCTGATATTGCAGACGTGCTTAACGAAAAAGTCAAAAAGAGCGAGAAGAAAAGACTGATTATCAGGCGCACAAAGGTTACTCCGAATTACGTATTATTCACTGATGGCGTTAGCGTCATTGCCAGCAACATTGATGATGGAACCTAATTGTTCCCCCATTAATGTAACGGAGCCATTCATAAGATCTTTATTCAATTGAACGGTATTTTCAGGGAAAAGGTTGATGACTGTTGAGCCTAACTTAAATCGGCCCATTTCCTCACCTTTTTTCAAGAATATCGCTCCTGCTTTGTCTGCTTGAGGATAAGTCCAACGCTTAATAATACCTTCACGAGGTGGTGTTACCATGCCACACCAAATCGTTTCAATACTACCAACAATAGTTGCACCTACCAGAATTTGTATCATTGGACCAAACTGCGTTTCAAAAAGACAAATAATGCGTTCATTACGTGCAAATAAGTTTGGTACATTGGCCGCCGTCAATGGATTAACAGAGAAGAGATCACCAGGAACATAAATCATCTCTTTTAATAAACCATCGCAAGGCATGTGAACACGGTGGTAATCGCGAGGCGAAAGATATGTCGTAATAAACTGACCATTACGGAATTTATCTGCCAACATAAAGTTACCCGCGAGTAACGCTTCAAGAGTGTAATGATGTCCTTTAGCTTGCAGAATTTGATCGTCTTGAATAAGACCAAGTTGGCTGACAGCACCGTCTGCAGGTAATGCAAGTTTGTCATTACCTTCAACAATAGGACGTACACCGTCTTTTAAAGCTCGAATAAAGAATTCATTGAATGTTGAATAAGCTTGGAACTGACTGTCTTTCGCTTCATTCATATCGACTTTGTAGGCTTTTGCGAAGGCTTTGATAACAAACTGGGTGATTGCACCCGCTTTTTTGTTTGCAAACCAACCCGCTAGCTGTGTGAGCCATAATTTAGGCAATAAATACTGTAGTTTAATTTTTAGCTTGTCCAAAATGGCAACCTCTGGGATTAAACGATAAAAAATAGACAAAAGGGGCCTATTGTACCCACCCTTAATCGGGTTGTCAGTGAATCAATTATTAAGAGTCTAAATTAATGTTCTTACGAACTTTCACCTGACTCATACTTTCTAAAATACGATGGTAGTTTTCAAAGCGTGTTTCTGATATTTCACCCTTTTTTACGGCTTCATTGATTAAGCAACCCGGATCGTCTAAATGTTTACAATCGCGGAACTTACAACCACCAAGGTACGGTCTAAATTCAACAAACCCTTTTGTCACTTGATCTGGCGTTAAATGCCATAAGCCAAATTCACGGACTCCTGGAGAGTCAATCACATCTCCGCCTTGTGGGAAATGGTAAAGACGTGATGCGGTTGTTGTATGTTGCCCTAAACCCGAGTTATCAGAGACCTGATTAACAACAATGCTTTCTTCCATCGGTGGTAGTAGCGTGTTAAGTAAGCTTGATTTACCCACACCAGATTGCCCAGCAAAAATAGAAATACGACCGATAAGTTCTTGTGTGAGCGCTTCTAACCCTTCTTTAGTATAGCTAGAGACTTCAAGGACACGATAACCAATATCTTTATAAGTCTGCATCCATTCGCTTACTATTTTACGGCTTTGTGCATCTAACATATCGATTTTGTTGAGTACAATCAGTGGCTCAACATTTAACGTTTCACAAGCGACAAGGTAACGGTCGATAATATTTAAAGACAATTCAGGCAAAATAGCGGAGACAATAATAATTTGGTCAATGTTTGCCGCAATAGGTTTAATGCCATCATAATAGTCAGGGCGTGTTAGTACAGAGGTACGCTCATGTACCGCTTCAACAATACCATTCACACGGACATTTTCTTGTGTTTGTAGCGCAGGGCGCCATACAACTTTATCACCCGTCACTAAGGATGAAATTGTGCGTCGGATATTGCATCGAGTAATCGTGCCGTCAGTTGCTTCAATATCTGCATGTTGACCAAAACGACTGATGACTAAACCTTCGGAAGCTTCGCCTAATTGTGTATCGTCTAATTCAACGTGGTTTTTTTTCTCTTTGCTCTGCAAACGCTTTTTATGATTTTCTTGTACTCGACGTTGCTGGCCTTTAGATAATTTACGTTTTGTCACCGATCCTCACTTGTATTATTCGGTTAGATGTTCTTCTGTCGTGCTTATTGAGTAAACGCGCTATGATAAACGCTAAAATATCATGTCTCACACTTAGAAACAGCTAGGATATATTATGTCAAAAAGCGAGAACAATCTGATCTGGATAGATCTGGAAATGACCGGTCTTGATCCTGAATGTGACCGTATCATCGAAATTGCTACCATTGTGACAGATCCTCAACTTAATATTTTAGCCGAAGGTCCGGTAATTGCTGTACACCAATCTGATGAACAACTGAGTTTAATGGATGAATGGAATACACGCACTCATACGGGTAGTGGTTTAGTTGAACGAGTAAAAGCCAGTCAATATGATGATAATTCAGCACAAAAAGCGACAATTGAATTCCTAGAAAAATGGGTACCTAAAGGGGTATCACCTATTTGTGGCAATAGTGTGGGCCAAGACCGACGTTTTCTGTACCGTTATATGCCAGAGTTAGAGCAATACTTTCACTACCGCTATCTTGATGTAAGTACTCTAAAAGAGTTAGCGCGTCGTTGGAAGCCTGAAATTTTAGACGGCTTTAAGAAAAAGAATACTCACCAAGCATTAGATGATATTCGTGAATCTATTGCAGAGCTAGACTATTATCGTAAGACCTTTATTAAAGAGTAAAAAATGTGCATTCATGATTGATATTGCATCATTGTGATGATTTTATCAGCACGCAATCAAAAAAACGCATTTTTTTGTTGATAAGGGCTTGCGGTTAAGCATTTTTCTCGTATAATGCGCTTCCCGTACCGATGAAGAATTTTATTTGTACGGGTGTAAGAAAGACGCGGGAATAGCTCAGTTGGTAGAGCACAACCTTGCCAAGGTTGGGGTCGCGAGTTCGAGTCTCGTTTCCCGCTC
>NZ_JBEEUL010000018.1:0-29732 GCF_040139345.1 Proteus sp. fly-1067
TTATTTTCAAGGCTTTTCACTTTTTTTCTTTGTTCTCTCGGCTAACTCACTTAGCGTGGTTTGCCGTGACAACGAGGACGCATTATAGGGAGTTTTGTGAAGCTGGCAATAGTTTTTTTAAGAAAAAAAATCGTTTGCTTAATTCCACAGCAAAACCCCTACTTATACGCACTTATCAACAATTTTATCCACAGAGTGTCTTTTTACATAAAATTAGCATGTCAAACGCAAACGTTTGCGTTATTATAGCGAACGATTTAGTAAGATTGATTTTGTGTTTAACTTCTGAAATGTTAGTTAGGCAAACACAATTTCACTGTATTAATGTGTTTTAACTTCTCCATTACTACCGTTATACCAAACCCAAGGGATAAAACTCATGCAACATCTTCGTCCTATCCGCCGTGCACTTTTAAGTGTGTCTGATAAAGCAGGTATTTTAGAATTCGCAAAAGCACTTGCTGAAAGGAATGTAGAACTCTTATCAACCGGTGGGACTGCACGTCTATTAGCAGAAGCTGGCTTACCGGTTACTGAAGTATCCGATTATACCGGTTTTCCAGAAATGATGGATGGTAGAGTGAAAACACTGCATCCCAAAGTACATGGTGGAATTTTAGGTCGCCGCGGGCAAGACGATGCAATAATGGAAGAACATGAGATCCGTCCTATCGATATGGTCGTAGTGAACCTTTATCCTTTTGCCAAAACAGTTGCTCTCCCAAATTGCTCATTAGCAGATGCAGTGGAGAATATCGATATTGGTGGACCTACAATGGTTCGCTCAGCAGCAAAAAACCATAAAGATGTTACCATTGTCGTTAATTGTAATGACTATGAAAGAGTGATTGAAGAAATGGATAATCACGAAAATAGTCTTACTTTAGATACACGTTTTGATTTAGCAATTAAAGCCTTTGAGCACACTGCTGCTTACGACGGAATGATTGCAAACTACTTTGGTCAGAAAGTCGCTCCTTATTATGGTGACACTTCACAACCTTCAGGTACATTCCCTCGTACTCTAAATCTGAACTATATAAAGAAACAAGATATGCGTTATGGTGAGAATGCGCATCAACAAGCTGCTTTCTATATAGAAGAGCATATAGAAGAAGCGTCTATTGCGACTGCAACCCAATTACAAGGCAAAGCGCTTTCTTATAACAACATTGCAGATACAGATGCCGCATTAGAATGTGTAAAATCTTTTTCCGATCCAGCATGTGTTATCGTGAAACATGCAAACCCTTGTGGTGTTGCTATTGCGAATACGCTCGCACAAGCATATGACAATGCATTTAAAACCGATCCCACTTCTGCATTTGGCGGTATTATCGCTTTTAATCGTCCACTAGATGTAAAAACCGCAAGTGCAATCATCGAACGACAATTTGTCGAAGTGATAATTGCTCCTTCTATTAATGAAGATGCTTTACCTATTTTAGCAACTAAACCTAATGTTCGGGTATTAGCCTGTGGTCAATGGCAAGAAGCAAAACCTGCTTTTGACTTCAAACGAGTCAACGGTGGGCTTTTAGTACAAGATCGTGATTTAGGCATGGTTAAAGAAGAAAACTTAAGAGTAGTTACTCAACGCCAGCCAAGTGAACGCGAAATGAAAGATGCACTGTTTTGCTGGAAAGTAGCAAAATTCGTAAAATCAAATGCCATTGTTTACGCTAAAAATGATATGACAGTCGGTATTGGCGCAGGACAAATGAGCCGGGTGTATTCTGCAAAAATTGCTGGCATAAAAGCTGCTGATGAAGGTTTAGAAGTTGCTGGTTGCGCGATGGCATCAGATGCATTCTTCCCATTTAGAGATGGCATTGATGCGGCAGCACTTGCCGGCGTAACTTGCGTTATTCAACCTGGTGGTTCAATTCGTGATGATGAAGTGATTGCCGCTGCCAATGAACACAACATCGCAATGATTTTCACCAATATGCGCCACTTCCGTCATTAATAGGGTATTGATATGAAGATTTTGATTATTGGTAATGGTGGTCGTGAACATGCTTTAGCTTGGAAAGTGGTTCAATCGCCGCTTTCCACACAGGTCTTTGTTGCACCAGGTAATGCAGGAACGGCTCTAGAGCAAGGTGTACAAAATGTAGCAATCAGCGCGACTGATATTCCAGCATTAGTCACTTTTGCGCTTGAGAATAAAATTGATTTAACAATTGTGGGTCCTGAAGCACCACTCGTTATTGGTGTTGTTGATGCTTTTAAAGATGCAGGATTAACCATTTTTGGCCCTACACAAGGTGCTGCACAACTCGAAGGATCTAAAGCCTTTACTAAAGACTTCTTAGCTCGCCATAAAATTCCAACCGCGAATTATCAAAACTTTACTGAAATAGCCCCTGCACTGGAATATTTACATAAGATGGGTGCGCCTATTGTTATTAAAGCTGATGGCTTAGCAGCAGGTAAAGGTGTGATCGTCGCCATGACGCTAGCAGAAGCAGAAGCGGCAATTAGGGATATGCTAGCAGGTAATGTCTTTGGTGATGCAGGACATCGTATTGTTATTGAAGAGTTTCTTGATGGTGAAGAAGCAAGTTTTATTGTCATGGTGGATGGTGAAAATGTTATCCCTATGGCAACAAGCCAAGATCATAAACGTGTTGGCGATGGCGATACGGGGCCTAACACTGGTGGTATGGGCGCGTATTCACCAGCTCCTGTCGTCACCAATGAGATCCACCAGCAAGTGATGGAAAAAATTATTTATCCAACGGTAAAAGGTATGGCTGCTGAAGGGCATCGTTATCAGGGTTTTCTTTATGCTGGATTGATGATTGATAAACAAGGTATTGCAAAAGTTATCGAATTTAACTGTCGCTTTGGTGATCCTGAAACACAACCAATTATGATGCGTATGCAGTCAGATTTAGTTGAACTCTGTTTAGCGGGTGCTAATGGTAATTTAAAAGGGAAAGATTCTGTTTGGGATCCTCGCCCTGCTTTAGGTATCGTCATTGCCGCAGGTGGTTACCCTAATGATTATCATCAAGGTGATGTGATTGAAGGTTTGAGCACAACATCATCAGCAACTGCTAAAGTTTTTCAGGCTGGAACAACTCTGAATAATAAAGGTGAAGTAATTACAGCTGGCGGAAGAGTTTTATGTGCGACGGCATTAGGTGATGATATCGAGCAAGCACAAAAAAATGCTTATGCTTTAGCAGAAGGTATTCATTGGAATGGAAGTTTTTATCGCCATGATATCGGCTATCGTGCGATTGCGCGTTTAAATAAGTAAGTGACTAAATGCAGCAGAAGGGAGTGGTCACAAGCTCTCTTTTGTTGGCTCCCATTTACAGAAATCATGGTCGGCTACCATAAGCAACTGTTTACCTTCTGGTGAATCAAGCCAAGCAACATAAGAAGGCTTACTTAAATTACGTGTTCTCGTTTTTAACCAGCGTTGCTCTGGATCTTCGAATGAAACACTCACTTTCTCACCAGCACATGTTGTCATTGTATTTTGATACCAAACACCTTGTACTAAGTTTACTTTTCCAATAGTAAGCGCTTCACTGATTTCACGCTCTTTACTTGCAGCAAACACCATTCTTAAACGCTCATCTTCTGTTAATGCTCGTTTTTGCTTCTGGCTTTCCTGTTGCATGAAAATGACTTCATCACGTTTATTTAAACGAAGGTGCCAAGATGAGGGATCATTTTGATTGACCACTTCAGAGCGGACTTGCCAAAGCTTATTTTGGCGATACTCATAGAATGTGATGATTGTTTCTGGCTTTTTATAAAAGCTATAAACGCTCATGATCACTTGAGGCTCTGACATTTTATTATTTAAACGCCAGAGTCGCACAACACCTTCGTCTGCAATATATCCTGTTGCAGAAAATTCTGGGAGTTGTACTGTCGAGGAGCAGGCGCTGAGCAAAAAAGCTGATCCTATTGCTAACAGCCCCTGTCGTTTCAACAAAAGGGGAGTAAATCCCCCTCTATTGTTCATTCCGTTCAAAGGAATTATTTTACTGCGTCTTTCAGTGCTTTACCGGCAGTAAATGCAGGAACATTAGCTGCTGCAATTTTAATTTCTTTACCAGTTTGAGGGTTACGACCAGTACGCTCAGCACGGTGATTTACCTTGAATGTACCGAAACCAACTAACTGTACAGAATCGCCTTCTTTCAGAGCTCCTGTTACTGAGTCGATAAACGCTTCAATAGCAGCTTTTGCCTGAGTTTTTGTCAGATCCGCTTTTTCAGCAACTGATTCGGTTAATTCAGCTTTGTTCATAAAATAGTCCTTAAAGTATGTTTTATCGTTTGAAAAACATCTGGTGAAAAAACTTAACTTATCTTTTTAAGAAGATGAATTAAGTAAAACACCTGAGCCACTTCTTTTCGTACCCAATGTAGAACATACACGGGGGTGATGTGAAGTCTTTAAACGTCGCTTTTCAAGCACTAAATCACGTTTTTCTGATTTAGTGCGTTAATTCTATACCGATATTGCTCATTCCTGCTTCACGAAGGTCTGCACGTAGACCTTTAATCAGCTCGATATCTCTTTCTTCACACTCTACAAGTAGGCGGTAAATTTCCCATTGGATATCGAATTCTTCAATAACAACAGGCAGTGATCTTAGCTCTTCTTCGCTCATTTCTCTTTCTGCTTGTGTCATTTCAAGTGAAGCAACCGTCCCTACTGATAATTTGCTGACTTCAATAGCATGACTTAGCGATTCACCACTTAAACGGGAGTGAACAACTTCACTCAAGGCGACACAGGCATCAATCGCTGGATAGACACCGTAAATATCAAATTGAGATGCGTCAGGAATAGCTTCTTCTAATTTCTCTAATTGAGAATCAAAATTCACTTTTGCATCTTTCACCGTTAAAGTTTCCCAAACCAGATCGAGAATACGGCGATAAAGCGTTGGATCAGCAAATCCTGTTTCGCGACAAAATACCTGATAATTTGGGTACATTCGCTCACACAGGCACGCCATAAACGTCAGGTGTTGCCAAGCTTCTAGCTTTTCTAAACGTAAATGGATTGGGTTCTTCAACATTCGTGATTACTCATTTTCTTAACTTAGGCGCAGTTTACCTGAAAATTAAAAATATCCACATATTTCCCGGTCATTTAGAGCTTATTCTTATTCAACTGCTCAAATAATCGCCTATTTGAAGCAATACCATCAGCCCAACGCGTTGGTTCTGGCAATCGATACCCTTTCATACACAACTCAACCCACTGCAAAGCGCCTTCCATACTCACTTTATGACCCGGGGAAATATACAGGGGTTTGCATTTTTTCTTACTGCGATAAATCCATCCTATTTGCTCATTCTTATCCATTAATGGCTCATGGCTTCCCATCTCTTCATTAACCGCTCGATCAGTACCACATAAACGACTTTTTGCTACGCCAATAGTAGGCGTGTCCACTAATAAACCAAAATGACTGGCAACACCGAGCCTTCTAGGATGAGCAATACCTTGCCCATCGACAAAAATAAGAGAAGGTTTCTGTTTGATTAATTGCCAAGCAGACAGTAACGCTGGGCACTCTCTAAATGAAAGTAAACCTGGGATGTAAGGAAGATTTGTAGGTATTCGCGCGATTTGGTATTCAAGAATTTCAAAAGAAGGGTAATGCATTATCACGATGGCGGCGCGAGTAACTGCGCCACCATCTTCAAAACCAACATCAGCGCCAGCAATATAAGTAGGCATTGTAAATTGGTCTGTCAAAATAATTTGTTGAGCTTTTTCTGTCTGCTCCTGACGCAATTGTGAGGTATTAATCATTATCCTGATGATAAGGCTTCGATAAACGGTGAACCGCATCAATAAATGCACCAGCATGCTCTGGTGGAACATCTTGATGAATACCGTGCCCAAGATTAAAGACATGACCGTTACCTTTACCAAACCCAGCAAGAATAGTTTCGACCTCTTGCTCTATTCTGGCTGGCGGCGCATACAGCATAGAAGGATCCATATTACCTTGTAAGGCGACTTTATCCCCTACTCGACGACGTGCATCTTCGATATCTATCGTCCAATCTAACCCTAATGCATCACAACCTGTTGCTGCCATTGCTTCTAACCAACGACCGCCACCTTTGGTAAATAAGGTTACAGGAACTTTTCTTCCATCGTATTCGCGAATAAGACCATCAACAATCTTATGCATGTAGTGTAATGAAAAAAGTTGGTAATCACGCCCTGTTAGTACACCACCCCATGTATCAAAGATCATGATAGATTGTGCACCCGCTTTAATTTGAGCATTCAGATAAAGGATAACGCTATCTGCGAGTTTATCCAGTAATAGATGTAGTGCTTGAGGCTCTGCATACATCATTTTTTTTATTTTTGTGAAGGCCTTACTACTTCCACCTTCTACCATATAGGTTGCTAACGTCCAAGGACTTCCCGAAAAACCGATTAATGGCACACTGCCTTGCAATGCATGACGAATTGCACGTACTGCATTCATTACATAGCCAAGTTCGTCTTCAGGATCAGGAATTGGTAGCTTTTGAATATCGGTAAGGCTATTTATTGGGGACTTAAAACGAGGTCCTTCACCAGTTTCAAAGTAAAGGCCTAGTCCCATTGCATCAGGAATAGTTAAAATATCAGAAAATAAAATAGCGGCATCTAAAGGGAAGCGTCTTAAAGGCTGCAATGTCACTTCGCATGCCAATTCTGTATTTTTGCACAATGAGATGAAATCCCCCGCCTGTGCCCGTGTTTCCTTATATTCAGGAAGATATCTGCCTGCCTGACGCATCATCCAAACTGGGGTGACATCAACAGGTTGGCGCAACAGCGCACGTAAATAGCGGTCGTTTTTCAACTCACTCATGACTAACTCCATTAACAGTAATAGGGCCGCAAAATAGCATGCATTGTAACATGCTGGAAAAATAACTGTTGGCTGACAACGCCTTTATTTAGTTCTTTTCTTTATCTTGTCTAATATTCGCTATCGTATCTTCTATCAAGCGTCGCGCAATAGTATCTGGAGGTGGGATCTGTGGTAGCTGATCATAACGATACCAAGCCGCACTGGTTAATTCTGAAGGATCATGGCGCAATTCTCCTCCATCATAATCAGCCAAAAAACCCATCATTAAAGAATGAGGGAATGGCCAAGGTTGAGATGATACGTAACGAATATTACGAATACGAATATTGCTTTCTTCAAACACTTCGCGAGCGACGGCTTCTTCTAAGGTTTCACCAACCTCCACAAAACCAGCGAGCACAGTATAAAGAGGGGAATGTTTATGCCTAACATGATGTGCGAGTAAAATCTTATCTTCATGCCGAATACCTACAATAATACAAGGGGCAATTTGTGGGTAATAGCGTTCATGGCAGTTATCGCATAAACAAGCCCATTCGCTCTCACTATGGCGCATTTTAGAACCACAATAACCACAAAAACGATGAGAACGATAAAATTCTGCTAACTGAACACCGCGACCCACGAGTTTAAATAAATTCTCATCTTGTGAGGCGATAAGCCTCGGCGAACACATGTCGTTATCCATTTTTCCATGAATAAGCCAAACAGTTTCACCCTGCCACTCACCAACAATTTTGGCCTGTTGACCAACTAAATCCCAATCCTTTGCAAAACCAAAAGGGAGTTCACCTTTAGGTAACCACACTCGCCCACCAAGGCTGACTGTCCACCAGCCTTTCTCTGATCCCGCTAACGTATATAAATGCATAATGATAAATCTATCCAAAATAATGATATAGAATTAAGGATACTCTCTTTAGTAAGAGCCACTCAATGAATTATATCTATCTTCTATAATTCATTAACATTTAGCCATCATAATTATAAATAAAACTAATAAATAAAGGGCAATGAGATGATAAGTAAAAATAGAGATCAGCTTGCTGTTTTTGATTTGGATGAAACATTATTAGCGGGTGATTCTAGCCGTTTATGGACACGGTATTTGTGGGAAAATAAAAGAGTCACTGATCCTGCTTTTTTACAACTTGATGAGCAAATGATCGCCGACTACTATGCGGGTAAGCTCGATATGAGTCAATATCTTAACCAGCACTTATCCCATTACAAGAAATATAATATAGAAGAGATAAATCAATGGATTATTGATTTTACTAAAACAATAATAAAACCTTTACTCTATCCTCAAGGTATCTCGATTATTGCCCAATACCAACAAAAAAATATCCCTGTTATTATTATTTCTGCTACCGTATCTTTTCTTGTTCAAGCTATTGCGAAACAACTTAATGCCGATGTTTCAATGGGTATTGATATGCAAATTAAAGATAACCATTATACAGGGTACATTGAAGGAATACCGACATTTAGAGAAGGGAAAGTCATACGTTTAAACCAATGGAGAACTGAAAATAACATTAAAAATAGTTATATTAACTTCTATACTGACTCTATTAATGATCTCCCCTTATGTTATCAAGCTGATAACGTCATTACAGTTAATGCCGATCAGCAATTAGCGCAAATTTCAGCAGAAAAAGGTTGGAAACAATGCCATTGGGATTTAAATAAATAACCCATATCGGACTTGTAGTTTTTAAAATCTTTCATATACTGGACATCTTCTTGTCGGAGTGCCTAGTGTTTATAAGGCTATTATAAACACAGGCTGAGACCGTTAATTCGGGATCCGCGGAACCTGATCGGGTTAATACCCGCGAAGGGAACAAGAGTGATTCGACCTTTTGATAGCTTCATCCCGTATATTTTTTATACGCCTATCTGTCGATACTCCCTGCGACCTCCAGACAAGCATTTTTCTCAATATTCACCCAACAGGCTATAGCCTGCATGATATTTATTAGGAAATGCTATGTCCCAAAATCAAACATTATCTGTTAAAGATATTTCACCAACGCCCCACAAATCACGTCCACGAAAAGAACAACGTGATGCTGCTCAAGCGTTTATTAGCACAATCCAAGGTGTGAGTTTTCCTAACTCAAAACGTATTTACCTTGAAGGCTCTCGTACCGATATTCAAGTACCAATGCGTGAGATCCAGCTTGATAAAACATTGATAGGCGGATCAAAAGAAAACCCTATTTTTGAAGATAATGAACCTGTTCCGGTATATGACACTTCTGGCCCTTATGGCGACCCAGCTTCTCAACTCGACGTTAATCTTGGATTAAAAAAAATTCGCCAATCATGGATTGATGAGCGTAATGATACCGAAGCACTTTCACTCTTAAGCTCTGATTTCACACAACAACGCCTTTCTGATGCCGGATTAGAGCATCTACGTTTTCCGTTAAAACCCAACCCTAAAAAAGCCCTAAAGAGTAAAAGTGTGACGCAATTGCATTATGCTCGAAAAGGTATTATCACACCTGAAATGGAGTTTATTGCTATTCGTGAAAATATGGGCCGTGAACGTATTCGAAGCAAAGTATTACGCCAACAACATGCAGGCTTTAGCTTTGGTGCTCATCTTCCTGACAATATTACTCCTGAATTTGTACGCCAAGAAGTTGCAGCTGGTCGAGCCATTATTCCCGCCAATATTAACCACCCAGAATCAGAGCCGATGATTATTGGTCGTAATTTCTTAGTGAAAGTGAATGCCAATATCGGAAATTCTTCTGTAACGTCTTCAATTGAAGAAGAAGTTGAAAAGCTAATTTGGTCTACACGTTGGGGGGCAGATACCGTAATGGATCTCTCAACAGGCCGTTATATTCATGAAACGCGTGAATGGATCATTCGCAATAGCCCTGTTCCTATCGGCACAGTTCCAATTTATCAAGCACTTGAGAAAGTTAACGGTATTGCAGAAGATCTCACTTGGGAAATGTTCCGCGATACTTTACTTGAGCAAGCAGAGCAAGGTGTTGATTACTTTACTATTCATGCAGGTGTATTGTTACGTTATGTTCCGATGACCGCAAAACGCCTAACGGGTATTGTCTCTCGTGGTGGTTCGATAATGGCGAAATGGTGTCTATCACATCACAAAGAAAATTTCCTCTACGAACATTTCCGTGAAATCTGCGAAATTTGTACCGCTTATGATGTTTCCCTTTCATTGGGCGATGGGTTAAGACCTGGCTCTATCCAAGATGCAAACGATGAAGCACAATTTGCTGAGTTACATACTTTAGGTGAACTAACAAAAATCGCATGGGAATATGACGTGCAAGTCATGATTGAAGGCCCCGGTCACGTTCCAATGCAGATGATACGTCGCAATATGACAGAAGAGCTAGAGCATTGTCATGAAGCTCCCTTTTATACATTAGGCCCTCTCACAACAGATATTGCACCGGGTTACGATCATTTTACTTCAGGTATTGGTGCAGCAATGATTGGCTGGTTTGGTTGTGCTATGCTCTGTTATGTCACCCCGAAAGAACACCTAGGCTTACCAAATAAAGACGATGTAAAACAAGGCTTAATTACTTATAAAATTGCGGCTCATGCTGCCGATTTAGCCAAAGGGCATCCTGGTGCTCAAATCCGTGATAATGCTATGTCAAAAGCGCGTTTTGAATTTAGATGGGAAGATCAATTCAATTTAGCGCTTGATCCTGAAACAGCACGCCAATATCACGATGAAACCCTTCCTCAAGCATCAGGAAAAGTGGCTCACTTTTGCTCAATGTGTGGTCCTAAATTCTGTTCAATGAAGATAACGCAAGAAGTCCGTGACTATGCGGCAGGAATGGAGCAAATGTCACAAGCGTTTAAAGAGCATGGAAGCGAGTTGTACCATAGTGCAGACATTACCAATGTCGAGGTAACTGAAAATGAACAGATCCTCTAACGCCGCCTTTGCACCGACAGAAAAAAAACTGGGACTTTACCCCGTTGTTGATTCTATTGAATGGATAGAACGCCTATTAAAAACAGGCGTTACCACTCTTCAATTGCGTATAAAAGATAAACAGCCAAAAGACGTTGAAAAAGAGATCATCGAAGCAATAAAACTAGGTAAACAATATCACGCAAGACTGTTTATCAATGATTATTGGCAACTCGCCATTAATCATCAGGCTTATGGTGTTCATCTTGGTCAAGAAGATCTTGATGTTGCTGATCTTGGTGCCATTAAACAAGCTGGATTACGGCTGGGTATTTCTACTCACGACGAAGCTGAATTACAAAGAGCAAAGATGTTGCGCCCATCTTACATCGCATTAGGGCATATATTTCCAACCACAACGAAAGATATGCCATCTAAACCACAAGGTTTGAAGGCGCTCAAACATCAAGTAGAACAGACACCTGATTTTCCCACTGTTGCTATTGGTGGGATCTCGCTAGAGAGAGTCTCTGATGTGGTTGCAACAGGCGTAGGGAGTGTTGCTTTAGTCAGTGCAATAACAAAAGCATCTGATTGGCAAAAAGTAACTCGTAAATTATTAGAATTAGTTGAAGGAAAATCGTCATGCTAAATGATAATGATTTTATGCGTTATAGCCGACAAGTGATGTTAGAAGATATTGGTATCGAGGGCCAAAACAAACTTCAACAAGCAAAGGTACTGATTGTCGGGCTTGGTGGGTTAGGCTCTCCAGCATCAATGTATCTCGCGGGGGCAGGTATTGGTGAGCTTATTTTAGTTGATGATGATGAATTACATATTTCTAATCTACAGCGCCAAATTCTTTATCGCACTCAAGATATCCCTGATGCGAAATCAGAGGTTGCAAAGCAGGCTTTGCTTGCCTTAAATCCGGATATAAAAGTAACTTCTTATAAACAACGTATTAATGATGATTCATTACTTAAATTAGTTAAAGAAGTTGATTTAGTTTTAGATTGCACAGATAACATGCTTACACGCCAAGCCATTAATCGTGCGTGTGTTGCACAACAAATTCCACTTATTAGTGGGAGTGCCGTTGGGTTTAGTGGCCAACTTATGGTGTTTGAACCTCCTTTTATTCATGGTTGTTATCACTGTCTTTATCCTGATGAAACTGAACCACAACGAAACTGTAAAACAGCCGGAATTCTAGGCCCTGTTGTGGGTGTTATTGGCACACTTCAGGCACTTGAAGCTATTAAGCTACTCTCTGATTTACCTAGCTCTCTAAGTGGAAAACTACGCCTTTTCGATGGTAGAAAACAAAATTGGAGCACTTTACGCTTAACATCATCAACAACATGTCCTGTTTGTCGAGGGTTAGCATGAACATTACCGTAAATGACGAACAATATTCTCTGGATATGCCTGTCACTATTAGCCAGCTCCTTATTCAGTTAGAACAGCCACCTATAGGTGTGGCACTCGCCATCAATGAAACCATTGTTCCTCGTGAAAATTGGGAAACACATTTTATTAACGATGGCGATACTATTCTTCTCTTTCAAGCAATTGCGGGGGGCTGATATGTTAAAAATTGCTGATACCACATTCACATCTAGACTTTTTACAGGCACAGGAAAATTTGCAACACCAACGCTAATGACAGAAGCCATTAAGGCTTCGGGCAGCCAACTTGTAACAATGGCAATGAAACGAGTCGATTTAAAAAAGGGACATGATGATTTAATCGCGCCACTCAAGTCATTAGGCGTAAAATTATTACCCAACACATCCGGGGCAAAAACAGCACAAGAAGCGATTTTTGCAGCGCGATTAGCTAAAGAGGCTTTTGGTACAAATTGGGTTAAATTAGAAATTCATCCTGATACTAAATATTTATTACCTGATCCTATTGAAACTCTTAAAGCTGCTGACATTCTTGTGAAGGAAGGTTTTGTTGTTTTACCCTACTGCAGTGCTGATCCTGTTTTATGTCGTCGTTTAGAAGACGTTGGTTGCGCTGCAGTAATGCCTTTGGGCTCTCCTATTGGCTCTAATCAAGGCTTACAAACTCGTGATTTTCTACGAATTATCGTCGAACAAGCCTCTATTCCTGTTGTTGTTGATGCAGGTATTGGCGCACCAAGTCATGCTCTTGAAGCTTTAGAGTTAGGTGCAGACGCGGTATTAGTTAATACGGCTATTGCAGTCTCTAAAAATCCAATTTTAATGGCCCAAGCATTTAAAACAGCGCTGGATGCTGGCGAGCTCGCTAGAAACTCAGGATTAGCAACTACCAATACACATGCACAAGCTTCTAGTCCATTAACCCAATATTTAGGGGCGTTCTAATGGACACTTTTTCTGATTATTGGCAACACCTGAATTGGGATGACATTACATTAAGACTCAATAGTAAAACCCATGCAGATGTTGAAGCCGCATTAAATCGTCACACTCTCACGCTTGATGATTTCATGGCACTCATTTCGCCAGCAGGTAGATACTATTTAGAACCAATGGCACAACGTGCTCAACAACTCACGCGACAACGTTTCGGCAATGTTGTGGGGTTGTATGTTCCACTTTACCTTTCTAATTTATGTGCTAATGATTGTACTTATTGTGGTTTTTCAATGAGTAATGCCATTAAACGTAAAACATTAAATGAAAGTGAGATCATTGCCGAATGTAATAGCATCCGCCAATTAGGGTTTGATAGCCTGCTATTAGTAACTGGTGAGCATCAAAGAAAAGTAGGTATGGATTATTTTCGCCAATATATTCCCCTTATTCGAGAAAATTTCAGTTCATTAATGATGGAAGTTCAGCCTCTTGCAACAGAAGAATATGCCGAGTTAAAAACACTCGGTATTGATGGTGTCATGGTTTATCAAGAAACCTATCATGAACCCACTTATCAGCTTCATCATCTAAAGGGAAAAAAACAGGATTTTCATTGGCGATTACAAACGCCAGATAGATTAGGACAAGCTGGAATTGATAAAATTGGTTTAGGTGCATTGATTGGTCTTTCAAGCCAGTGGCGTAGCGATTGTTATATGGTGGCAGAGCATCTCTTATTTTTACAAAAACGCTATTGGAAAAGTCGCTATTCAATCTCTTTTCCTCGTTTACGCCCTTGTGCTGGTGGACTAAGTCCCGCATCAGTAATGAGTGAAGCGGAATTAGTTCAATTGATCTGTGCTTTTCGTATTTTGGCACCTGATGTTGAGCTTTCACTTTCAACCCGCGAATCTCCATATTTTCGTGATAATACAGTACCATTAGCGATAAATAACATTAGTGCGGGTTCTAAAACTCAACCTGGTGGGTATTCTGATAGTCATGAAGAATTAGAACAATTCTCTCCTAATGATAATCGCCATGTTAATGATGTGATTAATGCATTAAAAGAACGAGGATTACAACCCGTATGGAAAGATTGGGATAATTACTTGGGCCGTTAATTAAAATTTAAACAATATAAAACCGCCTTTAGTTTATTTAATTAAAAATAATAAAGGCGGTTTTTATTACATAATTCAATAGAAGTGATTTTTAATAAATTCAAAATAACCCAACAAAAATAAAACATTAAAATTAATATATTATAATTCTTTTAATTTAATATTTATAAAAAACTTAATTCTTACGCTGCTAATTCTTCAAGTTCTTGAATAGTTAAGCCTGATATTTTCTCAATAAATAAAAGATCAAAATTTTCTTTTAATAAGTTTTGAGCTAATTCTATTTGTACTATTTTTTTACCAATTTCAATACCCTCTGTTTTACCTAACTCAATACCTTCCGTTTTACCTAACTCAATGCCTTCCGTTTTACCTAACTCAATGCCTTTAGCCCAACCTATTTCAATACCTACATTCTTACCTATTTCAATACCTACATTCTTACCTATTTCAATACCTACATTTTTGCCCAGTTCGATCCCCTCATTTTTGCCTATTTCAAACCCTTCACTTACACCTAAATTAAATCCCTTATTTTCTAATCTCCACGCTATATTCATAATCACCTCTTTGTGGTTATCTACTTGTTCAACTATTTTATTTAAAATGAACTCAAAGTCTGATGCGTCCATAATTGAGAATAAATATTCTACAACAGCAACCGTGTCTTCATCTCTGCAGTTTTTCTGATTTATTGCTTTTGATAGAAGTATTGCAATCTCATTAATATCATGACAACTATTAACGTGCTTCATTGCAATTTCCATTACTGCTGCTTTTTTATGAGTCAGCAAAATATCATCATCAATTGAAGTCAAATCAATTAAAGAAAAGCTATTAGAATAAAGTTGATTAGCAAGTGAAGTAAGTGGAAAACATGACATCCAATTAACAGGAAAAGGATAAGGTTTTTTCTTGCCATGATAAAACAGAATAGGAACAACGAGGGGTAAAAATTTATAACCTTGCTGTAAATGTTGATTCATAGTGTAAAATGCATAATTCATCATACGCCAACCTATCATTTTATCTGGCCTAGATTGATGTTCTACTAATAAATAAATAGAAATATCACCCTCTTTGGTTTTCACTAAATACAAAATATCAGACATACGAGAACGTAAGTTAATATCGATGAAAGAAGAATTTTGTAATTGCAACGTTGAAAAATCACAATGACTTTTTAAGTCCTCTGGTAAATGGACAAAGAAAAAGTCTTTCGCATTACTGACATTCATCATAAAACGTTTAAATGCAGAATCATAAGAAGATATGGATATAGATTTTTTCATAACTAGCTCCATGCTGAACTTGGATTGCCAGCTTACAGAAAAAAATGAATTTTTATCACTAAAAAATCATCATAATTATCTGAAAAATATAAGTTATTTGTTGATCTTAACTGAGTGAGTAATGGGGAGAAATAAAAAAATACCTTCAATAAATATCAAAGGTATTTTTCTAATATTATAATTTTTATTTATCAACAACGATATTTTTATTCACCACTTCATATTCATCATTACCCACCATCCTCGCAAATTTCTCAATGGGATCTGTACTTAACGCATATAGCCGTTTTAGAGCGAAAGGTGGATCACCTAAACGAACTTTTCCTTGCTGAGTCGTCACCGCCAATGTCATACCCGACGCTTTGACTGCATTGATTGCTCTTTGATTATATCCACCAAAAGGGTATGCAAAAGCATATTGATGTGGGTTTAATAATCGCAAAACACGCTGTGAGTACTGTAAATCTAATACGATAGTATGAGATTGGCGACTAAATATAATGGGTTTTTTATTATTATCTAAACGATGTAAAAAATGAGAATATGACTGAATATCAAAAACATCTCGGCTTGATTTCAGTGCCTGCCAACTCATAAATTGTAATGAATTAGGTGCCCATTTAGGTATTTTAGATTTTATACGTGATGAAATAACAAATAATGTTGCTCTTTGGCCATTTTCTTTTAAAAGTGGATAGGCATAGCGATAAACAGATTGTAAACCATCATCAAATGTTAATGCGACGGCTCGTCCCGGCAAATTAATATTTTTATTTAAATAGCCTGCAACTTGGTTTAGTGAAAGCGTTTCATACCCGGCTTCTTTTAAATAATTCATCTGCTCTGTAAAGGCGGTTAATGATGTTGTTGTTGATGTATGACGAAAATTATGATTTTCCGTTGCTTTGAGAATATGGTGATAAGTAAGCACCGGTATCCCTAAATCAGGTTTTACATCCCTTGATGAAATATAACCTAAGCGGTCACCTAAAGAGATCTCAAACCAATTGATTTTACTTCCATTAGCATCTTCTTTTATTGTGCGTGATAGCACAGGATAGCGTAAATTGGATAAGAGTATCGCTATTTGTGGGCTCGCAATATCTTTATCACTATAGATGGGGGTATTTTTTGTTGTGATCAGATACTCATAGATAGGATAATCGGTTTTCTTCGTACTATCTGATAAGAAACGTATTTTCCTATCGACCGAAATAGAAGCAATATCTTCAATGTAACCATCTTCTAAATAACCAGCTTCCAAATAACCTTGGGCATTTCCAAATTGTATTTTATGGTAATTATTTATCGCATCTGAAACATAAAATCCCCGATTAGGATATAGCTCAGCAACAGGTCTTAGTTTATTACCAATAAAAGCATATAAAGTTTTTTGTTGCCGAAGCTGCATCAATGTTGTGATCGAAGTTTCTAAATTCCATTGTGTTTCTGTTGGTATTTCCTTTTCTAAAGGGGTTGCAAAAGCAAGACCAGTAAAAATAAAAAATAGGATAATCAATCCGTTAGTTATTATTCTCATCATTTCGCCTACTTATTGTAGAACAGAAACAAAAAATGCCCTCACAATGGAGGGCATTTCAATCTAATCTAAATTAGATTTTAGTCTTTTAATCCACCAAAACCAGCATTCAGTAATTCTGCTAAGTTAGCAGATGCTTCATCGGCACTGATTGTTGTTTCAGTTTCATCTGCTGGCAATTGTGATTGACGACGCTTCATACGATCTTGGTGATACGCATACCCTGTACCTGCTGGGATCAAGCGACCAACAATAACGTTCTCTTTCAAGCCACGTAATTCGTCACGTTTACCTGCTACCGCTGCTTCAGTCAGAACACGCGTTGTTTCTTGGAATGATGCAGCTGAGATGAAGGATTCAGTTGCCAGAGATGCTTTCGTGATACCTAACAGGTCACGAGCATACGTTGCTGGTACTTTACCATCATCTTCCAGAACACGGTTTGATACTTTAACGCGAGCGTATTCAACCTGTTCACCTTCGAGGAACTCAGAGCTTCCTGCGTTCTCAATGGTAACTTTACGTAGCATCTGACGAACGATAACTTCGATGTGTTTATCGTTAATCTTAACGCCTTGTAAACGGTAAACTTCCTGTACTTCGTTAGTGATATAGCGAGTAACCGCATGAACACCACGTAAGCGCAGAATGTCGTGTGGTGACTCTGGACCATCGGAAATAACATCACCGCGTTCCACAACCTCACCCTCGAATACGTTAAGCTGACGCCATTTAGGGATCATCTCTTCGTATGCATCGCTACCGTCTAATGGAGAAATAACTAGACGACGTTTACCTTTAGTCTCTTTACCGAACGATACAATACCGCTGATTTCAGCAAGGATTGCAGGCTCTTTCGGACGACGTGCTTCAAACAGGTCAGCAACGCGTGGCAGACCACCGGTGATATCTTTAGTACCGCCAGATTCTTGTGGAATACGCGCTAAAGTGTCACCTGCATTAATTGTAATGCCATCGTCTAACTGAACAATTGCTTTACCTGGCAGGAAGTACTGTGCTGGCATATCAGTATTCGGGATCAATACATCTTTGCCTTGTGCATCAGTGATGCGCAGTGCTGGACGTAAATCTTTACCGCTACCTGTACGCTCTGCTGAATCCAGAACAACCAGTGAAGAAAGACCTGTTAATTCATCTGTTTGACGTGTGATGGTTTGACCATCAACCATGTCAGCAAAACGAATGATACCAGATACTTCACTCACAACTGGCATTGTATGTGGATCCCAGTTAGCAACAGTTTCGCCACCATTAACCGCTTCGCCATCACCTTTCGCTAATTGAGCACCGTAAGGCACTTTGTAGCTTTCTTTCGTACGACCGAATTCGTCAATTAAACGTAATTCTGTGTTACGAGAAGTGATAACTAATTTACCCGCAGTATTGGTAATGAACTTCGCATTGAACAGCTTCAGAGTACCTTTATTACGTACTTGAATGCTAGATTCTGCTGCCGCACGAGATGCCGCACCACCGATGTGGAACGTACGCATCGTTAACTGTGTACCTGGTTCACCGATTGACTGTGCCGCGATAACACCGATAGCTTCACCTTTGTTGATGATATGACCACGAGCAAGGTCACGACCATAACATTTAGCACATACACCGAAGTCTGTGTTACAGGTTACAACTGAACGTACTTTCACGCTGTCAACTGAGTTTTCTTCTAACAAGTCACACAGTTTTTCGTTTAACAGGGTGTTACGTGGAACAAGAATATCAGCAGTACCTGGTTTCAGAATATCTTCTGCAGCTACACGACCTAATACACGTTCACGCAGTGGCTCTTTAACATCTCCACCTTCGATAACCGGAGTCATCATAACACCTTCGGTTGTGCCACAGTCGTCTTCTGTGACAACTAAATCTTGTGCAACGTCAACTAAACGACGAGTCAAGTAACCGGAGTTTGCTGTTTTCAGTGCGGTATCCGCAAGACCTTTACGAGCACCGTGGGTTGAGATGAAGTACTGGAGTACGTTCAGACCTTCACGGAAGTTCGCTGTGATTGGTGTCTCGATGATTGAGCCATCTGGCTTAGCCATCAGACCACGCATACCTGCTAACTGACGGATCTGAGCTGCAGAACCACGAGCACCGGAGTCAGCCATCATAAAGATGCTGTTGAAAGATACTTGTTGTTCTTCTTCACCATTACGGTTAATAACGGTTTCAGTAGACAGGTTTTCCATCATCGCTTTCGCTACGCGCTCATTCGCCGCAGCCCAAATATCGATGACTTTGTTGTAACGTTCGCCCGCTGTTACCAGACCGGATTGGAACTGTTCCTGAATTTCTGCAACTTCAGCTTCTGCTTCTGCAATGATCTCTGCTTTTTTCGCAGGGATAACCATGTCATCGATACCTACTGAAGCACCTGAACGTGCTGCGTAAGCAAAACCGGTATACATGATTTGGTCAGCAAAAATAACTGTTGGCTTCAAGCCCATTACGCGATAACAGGTATTAAGCATTTTAGAGATTGCTTTCTTACCTAATGGTTGGTTAACCAGCGCGTAAGGTAGGCCTTTTGGTACGATCATCCATAAAATAGCTCGGCCGACAGTAGTGTCTTTTAAGCTAGTTTCAGTAGTGATGTTACCTTCGCCATCTTTGATCTCTTCAGTGATACGTACTTTAACACGTGCGTGTAAAGAGGCTAAACCAGCGCGATAAACGCGTTCAGCTTCTTTAGGACCACTTAGCACCATGCCTTCACCTTTGGCATTGATGCAGTCACGAGTCATGTAGTAAAGACCTAATACAACGTCCTGTGAAGGAACGATGATTGGGTCACCACTTGCTGGAGACAGGATGTTATTTGTTGACATCATCAGCGCACGAGCTTCTAGTTGCGCTTCCAATGTCAATGGTACGTGAACCGCCATTTGGTCACCATCGAAGTCGGCGTTGTATGCCGCACAAACGAGTGGGTGTAACTGAATAGCTTTACCTTCGATAAGGATTGGTTCAAATGCCTGAATACCTAAACGGTGAAGTGTTGGTGCACGGTTTAGCATCACTGGGTGTTCGCGGATAACTTCATCTAAGATATCCCAAACAACCGCTTCTTCGCGCTCAACCATTTTTTTAGCGGCTTTAATTGTTGTCGCTAAACCACGGGTTTCCAGTTTTCCGTAAATAAATGGTTTGAATAACTCAAGAGCCATTTTTTTCGGTAGACCACACTGATGCAGACGCAGGTATGGACCAACGGTGATTACAGAACGACCAGAATAGTCAACACGTTTACCTAACAGGTTTTGACGGAAACGACCTTGTTTACCTTTGATCATATCAGCCAAAGATTTCAGAGGACGTTTGTTCGAACCTGTGATCGCACGACCACGACGACCGTTATCTAATAACGCATCCACAGACTCTTGCAACATACGTTTTTCATTACGTACGATGATGTCTGGAGCTGCTAAATCAAGCAGGCGTTTTAAACGGTTGTTACGGTTGATCACACGACGATATAAATCGTTCAGGTCAGATGTCGCAAAACGACCGCCATCAAGTGGAACCAGTGGACGTAAGTCTGGTGGTAACACAGGCAGTACAGTTAAGATCATCCACTCAGGTTTATTGCCTGATTGCATGAACGCTTCAAGTAACTTGATACGTTTAGTCAGTTTCTTACGTTTAGTTTCAGAGTTAGTTTCGTTTAACTCTTCACGTAACGTTTCACACTCTTGTTCCAGATCCATGCTCTGTAAGAGGTTCTGAACAGCTTCTGCACCCATCTTCGCATCAAATTCGTCACCGAATTCTTCTAATGCATCGAGGTATTGCTCTTCTGTTAAGATTTGACCACGTTCAAGGCTAGTCATCCCGCCTTCAACAACAACGTAAGATTCAAAATACAATACACGTTCAATATCGCGCAGTGGCATATCCAGCAGCAAACCGATACGGGACGGTAATGATTTCAAGAACCAAATGTGAGCAACTGGAGAAGCTAATTCGATGTGACCCATGCGTTCACGACGAACTTTAGTTTGTGTAACTTCAACGCCACACTTCTCACAGATAACACCACGGTGTTTTAAACGTTTGTATTTACCACACAAACATTCGTAATCTTTTACTGGTCCGAAAATACGGGCACAGAAAAGACCGTCACGTTCTGGTTTGAACGTACGGTAGTTAATTGTTTCTGGCTTTTTAACTTCACCAAATGACCATGAACGGATCATATCAGGTGATGCCAGAGCAATTTTGATCGCATCAAACTCTTCGGTCTTGGTTTGCGCTTTCAGAAACTTTAATAAGTCTTTCACGAAATGGCTCCTGTCGGAGTTAGACCTGCCAGGCAAATGACCCCTGTCATTCACCCCTTTAAACCAGTGTAGTCACTGTTTGACAGACTGCCATCTCTAGCAGTCTGTCTCTATGGAATCCGTTATTCGTCTTCCAATTCGATGTTGATACCCAGTGAACGGATCTCTTTCAACAATACGTTGAACGACTCTGGCATACCTGGTTCCATCTGATGATTACCATCAACGATGTTTTTGTACATTTTGGTACGACCGTTAACGTCATCCGACTTAACAGTAAGCATTTCTTGAAGAGTATAAGCTGCACCGTATGCTTCCAGTGCCCACACTTCCATCTCCCCGAAACGCTGTCCACCAAACTGAGCTTTACCACCAAGAGGTTGCTGAGTAACTAAGCTGTACGAACCGGTAGAACGGGCGTGCATCTTATCATCAACTAAGTGGTTCAGTTTCAGCATGTACATGTAACCAACAGTTACTGGACGCTCAAATTGCTCACCTGTACGACCATCGAAAAGTGTAATCTGACCAGAAGTTGGAAGATCAGCTAATTTAAGCATCTCTTTAATTTCCATTTCTTCTGCACCATCGAACACTGGTGTTGCGGTTGGCATACCTTTTTTCAGGTTTTCAGCCAGACGTAACACTTCTTCATCGCTGAAGGTGTCCAGATCAACTTTCTGACGAGGTGCCATACCCAGATCGTAAGCTTTCTGGATAAATTCACGTAATTTAGCAACTTCTTGTTGCTGTTTCAGCATCGCGTTGATCTTATCACCGATACCTTTAGCAGCCATACCCAAGTGAGTTTCAAGGATCTGACCGATGTTCATACGTGATGGTACACCCAGTGGGTTCAGTACGAGGTCAACTGGGTTGCCGTTTTCATCGTATGGCATGTCTTCAATAGGGTTAATCTTAGAGATAACACCCTTGTTACCATGACGACCCGCCATCTTATCACCAGGTTGGATCTGACGTTTAACAGCCAGATAAACCTTAACGATTTTCAGCACACCTGGTGCTAAATCATCACCTTGAGTGATTTTACGACGTTTAGCTTCCAGTTTCTTCGCGAACTCAGCTTTCAGTTCATCATACTGTTCTGCTAATTGTTCTAACTGGTTTTGCTTCTCTTCATCCGCAATACCCAGTTCTAACCAACGTTCACGAGGTAATTTATCTAATTTCTCAGCTTCAATACCGCCAGCAATCAGAACACCACGGATACGAGCGAATAGACCAGCTTCAAAGATACGCAGTTCTTCAGTTAAGTCTTTCTTAACTTCACGTAACTGTGATTCTTCAATTTCTAATGCACGTTTATCTTTTTCTACGCCATCACGGGTGAACACTTGTACATCGATAACTGTACCAGACACACCATTAGGAACACGTAGAGAAGAATCTTTAACATCAGATGCTTTTTCACCGAAGATAGCACGCAGCAGTTTCTCTTCTGGAGTCAGTTGAGTTTCACCTTTAGGTGTTACTTTACCAACCAGAATGTCACCGCCTTTCACTTCAGCACCGATATAAACGATACCTGATTCATCCAGTTTAGATAACGCAGCTTCACCAACGTTCGGGATATCAGCTGTGATCTCTTCAGGCCCTAACTTAGTATCACGAGAGACACAAGCCAGTTCTTGAATATGGATAGTTGTGAAACGATCTTCTTGAACAACACGCTCAGATACAAGGATGGAGTCCTCGTAGTTATAACCATTCCATGGCATAAATGCCACGCGCATGTTTTGGCCTAATGCTAACTCACCAAGGTCTGTTGAAGGACCATCAGCTAACACATCACCGCGATCAACAGGTTCACCTAAAGATACGCAAGGTGTTTGGTTAATACATGTGTTCTGGTTAGAACGGGTGTATTTAGTCAAGCTATAGATATCAATGCCCGCTTCACCAGCGTAAGTCTCTTCTTCGTTAACTTTGATAACGATACGAGAAGCATCAACATACTGAACAACACCACCACGTTTAGCAACTGCAGTAACACCGGAGTCAACCGCTACAGCACGTTCCATACCTGTACCTACTAGTGGTTTATCACCACGAAGTGTAGGAACAGCCTGACGTTGCATGTTCGCACCCATCAATGCACGGTTGGCGTCATCGTGTTCAAGGAATGGGATCAGTGAAGCACCGACAGAAACAACCTGTTGGGTTGAAACGTCCATGTACTGAACTTGGTCACGACTAAATAAGCTTGACTCACCTTTATGACGGCAAGTAACTAATTCTTCAACGAAGTGATTGTCATCGTCTAATACGGAGTTAGCCTGAGCAATGATGAAGTTACCTTCTTCAATTGCAGACAGATAATGAATTTCATCTGTTACAGCGTTGTTTTCAACAACACGGTAAGGCGTTTCAAGGAAACCGTACTCGTTAGTCTGTGCATAAACAGATAATGAGTTGATAAGACCGATGTTTGGACCTTCAGGCGTTTCGATTGGGCACACACGACCGTAGTGAGTTGGGTGTACGTCTCGAACTTCGAAGCCTGCACGTTCACGGGTCAAACCACCTGGGCCTAATGCAGAAATACGACGTTTATGCGTAATTTCTGATAGCGGGTTATTCTGATCCATAAACTGTGATAACTGGCTAGAGCCAAAGAACTCTTTGACAGCAGCAGAAATCGGTTTTGCATTGATCATATCTTGTGGCATTAATGCATCAAGATCGCCTAAAGACAGACGTTCTTTAACTGCACGCTCAACACGCACCAGACCAACACGGAATTGGTTTTCAGCCATTTCGCCAACAGAACGAATACGACGGTTACCCAAGTGGTCGATATCATCCACTTCACCTTTACCATTACGGATATCAATCAGTTTTTTCATTACTTCGATGATATCTTCTTGGCTCAGGATGCCAGAACCTTCAACTTCGTCACGGCTTAACGAACGGTTGAACTTCATACGACCCACAGCAGAAAGATCATAACGATCTTCAGAGAAGAATAAGTTCTCAAATAAGTTTTCTGCAGCTTCGCGTGTAGGTGGCTCACCAGGACGCATCATGCGATAGATTTCAACTAACGCGCTTAAGCGATCGTTTGTAGGATCGACGCGAACAGTTTCTGAAATATAAGCACCATGATCTAAGTCATTGGTAAACAGAGTTTCAATCGTTTTATGACCAGCTTGACTTAAGCGAGCTAACACATCTAAAGAGATTTCCATGTTAGCAGCACAAATCAGTTCACCTGTTGCTTCATCAATATAATCACGAGCAACCACTTTACCTGCAATATATTCAACAGGTACTTCAATGCGGTCAACTTGTTCTTTTTCTAATTGACGAATATGGCGAGCAGTAATACGACGGCCTTTTTCAACATATACTTTGCCGTTTGCTTCAATATCAAATGAAGCAGTTTCACCACGCAGACGTTCAGGCACTAATGTCATCATCAGCTTGTTGTTGCTGATTTCAAACAATGTTTTTTCGAAGAATAAACCTAAGATTTCTTCAGTGCTGTAGTTCATTGCGCGTAAAATGATAGTCGCAGGTAATTTACGGCGACGGTCAATACGGACAAAAAGGTTATCTTTAGGGTCGAATTCGAAGTCTAACCATGAGCCACGATAAGGGATAATACGTGCGTTATACAGTACCTTACCAGATGAGTGTGTTTTACCTTTGTCACTATCAAAGAACACACCAGGGCTACGGTGTAACTGGGAAACGATAACACGCTCAGTACCATTGATTACAAAGGTACCATTATCGGTCATTAATGGGATTTCACCCATATAGACTTCTTGTTCTTTAATGTCTTTAACGGTGCCTTCTGGGGCTTCACGTTCATAAATGACCAGACGCAGTTTTACACGCAGAGGTGCAGAATAAGTTACACCGCGGATCTGACATTCTTTAACATCAAAAACAGGCTCGCCTAAGCGGTAGCTGACATACTGTAATTCAGCATTGCCACTATAGCTTTGGATAGGGAATACGGAACGGAAAGCTGCTTCCAGACCGTTTTGACCATCAGGATCTTGCTCGATAAACTTCTGGAACGAGTCAAGTTGGATAGAAAGGAGATAGGGAACATCCAGAACTTGTGGACGTTTACCAAAATCCTTACGAATACGTTTTTTCTCGGTATAGGAGTAAACCATAGGGTTCCTCAGCTCGCTGAAAAGTGACCCACTCTGCCTACCCTTAGTTATTAAGGGCGACACGACATTCTGCTAACACTATTTTTTGTAGGTAGGAAAATGTAATTTTCCATAATACTTATTGCTATTACTCTTAAATCATTTCATTGCATTGAGTTCACTACCGAGCTTTTGGACAACGTGGATCGTAGTGAGTAATACAGTATATTAAGTCGTCAATAGCAAAAAATATTGAGGTAGAGAGAAAGCCAAAAAGTGTGAAAAAGCTACTCTTACCTTACAGCGCAAAAAGGCTGGTGACCAAAAAATCACCAGCCATCAGCCGTTAGGCTGCACTCTGGGAAGTTAAATTATTTAACTTCAACCTCAGCGCCTGCTTCTTCCAGAGCTTTCTTCAGAGCTTCAGCATCATCTTTGCTTACGCCTTCTTTCAGAGCTGCTGGTGCAGATTCTACTAAGTCTTTAGCTTCTTTCAGGCCAAGACCGGTAGCGCCACGTACTGCTTTGATTACTGCTACTTTGTTACCGCCGATAGCTTTCAGGATAACGTCAAATTCAGTTTTCTCTTCAGCAGCTTCTGCTGGACCCGCAGCAACAGCAACAGCTGCAGCAGCAGATACACCGAATTTTTCTTCCATCATAGAGATCAGTTCAACAACGTCCATTACAGACATTTCAGCAACTGCGTTTAAGATATCGTCTTTAGAAATAGACATAACAAGTGTTCCTAAAATTCAGAAAAAGTTTATACGTAAATAAAGCAACGAAGAAATTGGCTATTAAGCAGCTTCTTTCTGATCGCGCAGAGCAGCCAGAGTGCGAACCAATTTGCCTGCAGAGGCTTCTTTCATGGTTGCCATCAGGCGTGCGATTGCTTCATCGTAAGTTGGGAGTGTAGCCAGACGATCGATGTTCGAACCTGGGATAAACTCACCTTCAAAGGCAGCCGCTTTAATCTCGAATGCTGGGTTCGCTTTCGCGAAATCTTTGAACAGACGAGCTGCAGCGCCCGGATGTTCAGCAGAAAATGCAATCAAGGTTGGACCAACAAATGCATCTTTCAGTACTTCATAAGAAGTACCTTCAACAGCACGACGCAGAAGTGTGTTACGTACTACACGTACAGTAACGCCAGCTTCACGACATGCTTTACGCAGTTCGGTCATTTTAGCTACAGTAACGCCACGGGAATCCGCAACAACTGCAGAAAGCGCACCTTTGGCAACTTCGCTGACTTCAGCAACAATCGCTTGTTTGTCTTGAAGATTTAGTGCCATTAGCTTCTTGCTCCTGGATTAACCGAGTAAAAACTCGGGACTCACATCACTTATTACCACAATGGTATAAGCGCTAAAACACGGTGAGTAGAATCCAGAATATATAATTCTTTATTGGCTCTCTCACCGTCTACGCAGGAAAATTAAGTAATTACTTACACCTGCGGTCTTGGACGGGGTCTGGATAGGCCAGACTCCAACCGAAATTCAGAGAATTTAGTTATGTAGACTTAAATAAAATACCACATAGCTAAACTCAAGGCGTCAAATTCTATACAAATTTGACGCCAAGGTAAAGTCTTTTATGACTTTAGTCTAATCTAAGATTAAACTGTCGCGCTCAAGCTAGCTTGATCAATAGCAACACCTGCACCCATAGTGGTAGACAGGCTTACTTTCTTGATATAAACGCCTTTCGCTGCAGATGGTTTTGCTTTTTTCAGCGCAACCAGCAGAGCTTCTAAGTTTTCTTTCAACTGTTCTTCGTTGAAATCAACTTTACCGATAGTGGTATGGATAATACCATTTTTGTCGTTACGGTAACGAACCTGACCAGCTTTAGCATTTTTAACTGCTTCAGCAACGTTAGGAGTTACAGTACCCACTTTCGGGTTTGGCATTAAGCCACGTGGGCCAAGGATTTGACCTAATTGACCTACAACGCGCATTGCATCTGGAGATGCGATAACAACGTCAAAGTCCATTTCGCCAGCTTTAACTTTAGCAGCTAAGTCGTCCATACCGACTAATTCAGCGCCTGCTTCTTTAGCAGCTTCTGCATTTGCACCTTGTGCGAATACAGCAACGCGAACTGAACGGCCAGTACCGTGTGGAAGTACAGTTGCACCACGAACGTTTTGATCTGATTTACGTGCATCGATGCCAAGGTTAACAGCAACGTCAACGCTTTCAACGAATTTAGCAGTAGCCAGTTCTTTCAGTAAAGCAACAGCTTCAGCGATTTCGTACTGTTTAGTTACTTCAACTTTTTCACGGATATTGCGCATGCGCTTGGTTAGTTTAGCCATCAGATTAATCCTCCACTACCAGGCCCATGGAACGAGCAGTACCAGCAATTGAACGCATCATAGCTTCAACGTCAGCACCAGTCAGGTCCGCAGCTTTAGTTTCTGCGATTTCACGAACTTGAGCAGAAGTAATTTTACCTACTTTCTCTTTGTTCGGTTTACCAGAACCTGATTTCACGCCCGCAGCTTTCTTCAGCAGAACTGCTGCTGGAGGAGTTTTGGTAACGAAAGTGAAAGAACGGTCAGCGTAAACTGTAATAACAACAGGAATTGGTAAGCCTTTTTCTACGCTTTCAGTTTTAGCGTTGAATGCTTTACAGAATTCCATGATGTTAACACCTTGTTGACCCAGAGCTGGACCAACTGGTGGACTTGGATTAGCCATACCTGCAGAAACTTGCAGTTTGATATAGGCTTGGACTTTCTTAGCCATTAATTAATTCCTCAATTTGGGTATATCGCCCGGCTAGGGCTCCCCGATTTTACTTTGTTCTGTCTTATGACAAAACAACTCAAAACGAAAGGTGGAAAATTGTAGATAACTTTTCCACCTTTTGCAAGAAAGCAACGTAAAAAGGTTTAACCTTTTTCAACCTGACTAAAGTCTAATTCAACTGGTGTCGCACGACCAAAGATTGAAACAGAAACTTTTAAGCGGCTTTTTTCATAATCAACTTCTTCAACCACACCATTAAAGTCAGCGAATGGACCATCGCTAACACGAACCATTTCACCTGGTTCAAACAGTGTTTTAGGACGTGGCTTATCACCAACTTGTTGTAAGCGATTCATAATCGCATCAACTTCTTTATCACTAATTGGTGCAGGTCTGTCTGAGGTTCCACCAATAAATCCCATAACACGAGGTACATTACGTACTAAGTGCCAAGTTGCATCGTTCATGACCATTTGGACAAGAACATAACCTGGGAAAAATTTACGCTCACTTTTGCGACGTTGACCGCTACGGATCTCAACCACTTCTTCGGTTGGAACCATAACTTCGCCGAATGAGTCTTCCATTTCGTTTAATTTGATATGTTCACGCAGCGACTGTGCAACACGGCCTTCAAAGCCCGAAAATGCCTGAATGACATACCAGCGTTTTTTTGGAGAATCAGTCATGAACACCTCACAGGCCAGTAATAAATGAAACAAAACGAACCAGAATGCCATCCAGTCCCCAAAGAACTAATGACACAATAGCCGTCACTGCAGCAACAATCAGGGTCGTTTGCAATGTTTCTTGACGTGTTGGCCATACTACTTTACGCATTTCAATGCGCGCTTCGCGAGCAAATACTAATGTTGCTTTACCTTGTGTTGTCCACAACGCGATCCCACCCGCTGCTACGAACAAAGCAACAACAGCTAAAGCTCGTAACGCTAGGTTAAATTCACGGTAAAGATAGTTGCCACCCACTGCTACTGCCAGCAATAAAACGGTAATGATCCATTTAGCGATATCACCACCGCGTTTGCTATCTTGAGCTCCGCTATTCGCACTCATAAATTAACCTGTCATATGATGTAAATAAATAGCCAGCTTGCCTCGCAAGAGCAAAACAAATCAGACTAACCATAAAATCAACTATGATTGCATCTGACACAGTGTCATATCTCTATGACATTCGTATCTGCAAGATACTGGACTCGATTCGTTGTATCAGAGCCTATCTCACCAATAATTTACATCAAACTAGTGATGAGATAGGTTCTTTTTCAAACAACGCATAAAAAGGGCATCAATTGATGCCCTTCTCTAGGAGAATTACGCGAGTAATTAACCTAATACTTTAGCAACAACGCCCGCACCTACTGTACGGCCACCTTCGCGGATAGCGAAACGTAAACCGTCG
>NZ_JBEEUL010000019.1:0-27454 GCF_040139345.1 Proteus sp. fly-1067
CTCTTTGATCCCAGCCTGTGATTGACCGTGTTTCACCAGCAAACTACGTGATAGTTGAGAATCAGCGTTACTAAGAATAATTGCTGTCTCAGCATTCCAATCCAAGCGTTCACTAAGTTGCTTGCCAGCATCAGTTGTCATGAAGTGTCCGTCTAGTTCATCGAGAATAGCTTCCGTGTTGTCATCGGCCTGTCCTGTTGCTTCTACGAAATGAGACTTCCCATATTCGTTGACACTCCTCACATAAAACCAGTAATCATGACCTGCCTTTAGCTGTCCTTTAGTCCAGAATTTAGCTCTGCCTAAAAAATCAGCCTTTGACTCTATTTCATTGATATTATCTATTCTGTTTTCACCAGAAAACCAGAACTCAAACTCAGTATTTAAAGTGTGTGGCGCAGAGATATGAGGGATCAGTTTTATTTCAAAAAAACCAGACTCAACAGTTATCGAGCTGGGTGCGCTAGGTGTGCCAATAACCACCTGCACTTTTGATTCATTACCAAGCATTCCATTAGCATCTTTACCTCGAACACCAACAAGGTATTCTCCGGATTCAAGTCCGTTGAAGTAGTATTCTAAATCTGTGGTATTTCCAGTAGATACAACTTTTCCGTCTTTATAAAGAGTGACATTAAATGAGATGTTTCTATTAATGGTTGTTGTTGCCCACATGGCCCTAGCTTGAATTTGCGAGCTATCATCAATGTAAGCAATAGAAAGGCGCTCTATATTAGGGATGCGAATAACATTCTGTGTTGGTGGGTTTCCAGTAAAATCAATTCCATTATCAACAATGCTTTCCTTTTGCGGTTCATGCTGAATGCAGTTGTATAGGTAATTTCCTTCATTGTCCTCAGCAATGGAAATTACACGAAATAATCTTGTAGTTAATGTGCTTTTGGAAATGGAAAATACACCATACTGTTTCAATCCATTCGGGATCTCACGCAAAGTAACAACGCCACCATCAATAGATTGAATTTCTATTTTTTCAAACTTACCTGACGACCCTAAAAATGAGAAAGTACCTTTATCGTCATATTTCCACTCAATAGGAGCATCGATAATAATATTACGATCATTAATTGATAAAACACGACCTCCTACTTTCACTCCAGCAAAGCTATCATCTGCAATTTCAATAATATCGCCAGAAATGCAGTTAATCCCCTCTCTTCCTGTTGAGAATGTAACGCTATCTTTCTCCAGCTTTTCTGTCTGTAATATCCACTTACCCACTCTGTGAGCCTGTCCGCGACTAGTGCAACCAAAAGCAGTGACTTTCTTGACGTTTACACCACCGAAGCGCTGAATAAGAACATCATCTTGTATGAATTCTCGCTCTTCACTCCAACCATTGCTAGGATTTACCCATGACACCTCAATAGCGTTGTGTCTTGCTGATTTCGCGGTTGATGTGTATTTAAATTTCCCATCAATAACGTTTGAGTTTGTATATGTCCACACTGGATCAGATGGTCTATCTTGAAAACACGTTAATTGCTGTCCGTCCCATAAAGGCATGCCACGAAACACAGACGCTAAATCATCAAGCACTTCTTTGGCTTTTCGTTGAGAGGTTATGTAGGCATTGAAAGTAAAACGAGGCTCTTTATTACCAAACCCATCATCAACTAGTTCGTCACAGTAACGAGCAATGGCATATAATGCGAATTTATCAACGCCAAACGAACCGATCATCTCTCCTATGCCGTATCGTTCATTAGTGACTAAATCGTAAAAAACCCATGCAGGGTTATTAGTCCACGCCGGCTTGAAGCGTCCAGTCCAAATCCCTGTGTAAGTGCGCGTTTCTGGATTATAGTTATCAGGAACTTGGATAATCATCCCTTTGATATGATAGGTTCGATTGGGTGTATCACCGTATTGGGATTTATCGATTTTCATCCCGACGACAGCAGAATTAGGGTAAGAAAATTTAGCGTCGGTTATTTCTGTGTAGCTTGCCCATACCGTTCCGTTTTTCAGCAAATCACTTTTACTATCCTCAGTGATGCGAGAAACCCTGATTTGGAATGGCTTTTTTTTAGGCGCATCAATGATATGAGACTCAAGATATTGACCGCTTATTTTACCTGGTCCTATTGTTACCTTTTCCTCATGCATCCAACCAGAGCCATCATTGACTTCAATAAGCATTTCTACAGTAGCATCGTACTGATTTCCCTTATCGTCTTGACTAACAAGAGCAGAAACACCCAAAGTAAATCTAACGCGGTCAGTCTCCTGATCTGAAATGGTGCGTAATATTGGTGTACTTTTTTTCACCTCTACATTGACAGGAATTTCTTTTTCTACAAAAGGAAAGTCCTCTAATGGCTCTTGTGTCGGCGTTCCTGCTCGCCACTGAACCTCAACACCATGAATATTCGGATTTCCCTCTTCATCTACAACAGGAGTACCATTCAATAAAAAACCTGACATACCACCTACAGGGCCTTCTATTGGCCCTTCTGAAACTAAATCGATGACATTAAGAAATTGTTTGTTTTTTAAGTTGTCATCGAGCAACCTCGGAGTGCTTCCTCCACCGCCACCTTTACCCATTAAACCGTCTCCAAACCTTGTGATATTACATTTGAACCCACAACCATCTCGCCATAACAGATAGGAACCGGATAACCTTGACCGACTCTATTTGATAACGAACTGAAATACTGGTTACTTTCTGAGTTTCGCCCCTCTATGCTTGGCGCTGGCGGTGTTTTAGTTAACATGGTTGCCAATCCCGCGGCGGCCACACCTACACCAGCGGCAAATAATGCGGTCGATGTCATCGTTGCCAAAAATCCGCCCGGTATTAAAAACGATGCGCCAATTAAAGCAGCTCCACCAATAATGCCTAGCCACCCGCCTGATTTAGCACCACCAATAACAGGAACGATCGTAATAACATCACCTTCATTTAATAGCGTATTTAATCCAGCAGAAATACCATCCTCTGTCATATCATTGCCTGCAATGCGAACACGAAATTGCCCTTGGTTAATCTCTTTTTTCAACCCATCAATTTGATAGCAAAGACAGCGTAAGGCTTCACCAGCATTGCTTACTTCAAGCTCGAATCTGCGTCCAAATCTGCGTAAATAGCCCGCAAACTGTAATTTGACCATTGTTTATGTCTCCAAATGCTGTGTGTATATTTAAACCAGTAGCCACCGTAAGTATCTCGCTTACTCAGCCTGTCCGGTCTGTGATGCAGTATCTCTTGATTACCTAGGTACAACGCAGCATGACAAGGCTTTGAAGTGCCTAAGCAAATCAATATCATGTCACCTTCTTGAGCTTCTTCGACTTGATAAAAGCCCTGCTTAATGGTGTTATCAAGATAGAGATTTTGTTCTGTGTACCACCATTCATCAGGGCGAATAAAATCATCTAACTGAATGCCTGAAAGGTGATAGGCGTCGCGTATAATGGAATAACAGTCCTGCTCACCATGCTTAAACTCTCTTCCTAATAGTGGTGCTATTAGTCTGAACTTGTGGATCACACCATCACATACCAACCACCACGGTAGATTTGTCTTCCTTTGCATTGCTCTATCGCCAGAACTCAAGAAAGGCTTTCCGTCTGGGTGACTATGAACAATAGCTTTGACGTCTGAATAACACTCTGCTGTCATCCAGTCGTCTGGGTTAATTTCAAAATAGTTTTGCGGATCGGAATGTATATTCCTGCAAGGAAAATACCTATCGCCAGAAATTAAACCACACGACTCCCTCGCTCCTTCTGCTTTTGCGTGAGCGATAATGTCTTTCTCAATCATGGATTAACCTAATTTGTTTGAGCCTAAATACCCGCCAAATGGCATGACTGATTTAAATCTGAGTTTGCACCCACTGTATTTATGAGAGCACTTATCTTTAACGGGATCAGTTGTTGGTTGGTCTTTTTCATCTGCAACAGGAGGACCATCATAACCACAGTCTCCACCTCGGTATCGCCATGAACAAATGTCAGCTTGAATAACTCGCCTAGGTATTAGGGCGTTATCTGTTTCTGTTGGAAGCGCTAATATGTACGTTACAAAGTCTGAATCTGAGCTTTCCCGTTGCTCAATAACATACTTTTGAACAACTTCTCTTGTTGGATCTGCTTGTGGGTTTCCGTTGGGAAAATTAACAGCATCAAGATATTGCTCTAAAACCTGCCTGCGAGTAACGATAGCGCCTAGCGCATCATCATAATCATTGTTAATAGCAGTCAACATTCCGTCAAAGTTAGCAAACGTCATTTTTGGTCTGTCTGACGCACCCTGCGCTGTTACACTAAACCCTGTAACCTGAACAGGATAAGGTTCATATCGTAAGCCCTGCCAAATAATAGGTTTTAATAAGCCATTCATGCCGTCATGAAACCGGTAAACGTCACCACCAAAACGACTCAAATCGACCTCATACAAATCTAACATTGCATTTTGCTGTAAGTCTGCAACGTCTATGCGCATCGCTTGAGGTATATCTCTCATGCAACAACCTCCTCAAATGTGCAATCTATCTGCCATACTGATGTTCTCGGCGTCACCTGCCAGCCTCGGCAAACAAATTTACGCTTAGAGTTATCATCACTGGTTAGCCATAAGAATGATTCAACCGCACCGCGCGCCTTAAGAAACTCATCAATCTGCTTACCTATGTCAGCATGTTTAATAAATGAAAGTTGATAGGTCTTTAATTGGTTGTTGATCCCGTCTTTAACTCGTTGTTCGTAACCGTTACCAAACTTGGCCACCTTCACCTTAGGATCATTACCCACTTGATAAGCTGTTTCAGGTCGCCATTTAAACTCTTCCATTGGTTACTCCAATAAAAAAGGCGACACAAAGCCGCCTGATCAAATATCAGGATATTAATAAATATCCATTAGGTTATTTTATATATTCAGCCCTGAGAGACTTACCGAAGGAATGGCTGATTTACTTCGGTGTGAGGAAATGAAATGTCAGAAGGAAAAAACAGAGTTAATTATAATTTTCATACTGATGTGAAAACAGAAATGGATCTATTGAAAGAACTTTCTTTTATGAAATTAATCATAGCGCTAATTGTGGATAAACTTTCACCAGAAGATAGAACTTTGATTATTGAATCAATAAGAGAGCTTGGTAACGACACTCTTGATGATTACATTAAGAATTTTGAGAAAAGCGACCAATAGATAGCATTTAACTTAGGCTCATTTATTGAGCCTATTTCACCACCGTAAAATAAGAGTCACCATTAGAATTAATGTGAAAGTTCTTACCACTAATAACAGTAATTTGTTTTTCCAATGCTTTAATTCTTTTTTCTAACTCATTCATTCTATCACCCTTCATTTCGCTAACGTTAATCTCACCTTTGAAATCACGTGATTTATTACTCATAACTACCTCTCTTAATTACCAACTTCTTGATTTTTCCAAAGCACCACCGCTACGCATTTCGGTGCGAAGTACGTCATAAACCGTACCTCTCACCATCTGCTGTATCTGTTGTGCTTCCTTTTGAGTGATGTCATTTGGTGCCTGAACTTGGAATGTAAAGTGCATATCCCCCATGCTGATACCATTACCACCTTTACCCATCTGTCGATTACTGATAACTCGACCATTATCACCCGGTATCATGTATTGATTACCGTTAGATGCTTTGAATATCTCTGGCTTGCCGTTTTCACCAACCTGATACATTTTACCAGCACCAACCTGACCGCCATTTTTACGAGCACCTGCAAGCGCAATCATTGCTGGTATTGCTGCCGCCATCGCAGCCATTCCCCAAGTTGCAGCAGAACCCATTGTAGCAATACTGGTTGTTGCTGCGGCTGGAGCCATTGCTGCCGTGATTGCACCGCCGGTTGCCGTTGCCTCTGCTACCGCTTGAGCATTTGACGCTTTACGCATAGCGTTTTCAGTAATCATGTTCTTAACCTGCTGCATACCCATTTGAACCAGAGCGCCAACGGCTTGGTCTACGATGGTTAATGCCACATTGCGGAAGGCATCGTTAAGGGATTGAGTGCCAGTTAATAGCCCTGTAATCACATTAGCGGAACGTTGCCCTAATGCGTCCAACCCATCAGCTAAGAATTGATTGGCTTGACTCTGATTGCGCCATATATCCCATTGAGCATTCATGCGGTCTTGCTCATATTGGGTATTAGCGGCATTCATTAACGCCAAACCTTGCTGCTCAGTTAAAACCTTTTGGTTTTCATACTCCTTTATAAGCGCAAGTTTCTGAGCGTGCTCGTTAGCCAATGCTTGAATAGGGTCTGCTTTCCCTTTGAGATCATCTTGAGGAGATACAACTTTTTTAGCCTTTATTTCGGCTATCTTTTGTTGATATTCCGCCTCAATTTCAGCTTTACGCCTTGCTGCCTGTTCAGTGAGAGACACATCATCTTTTGTTATCCGCTCCAAGTCTGCCAGCTGTTTATCGTGAGACTCTTTAGCCTTAGCGACTAAATCAAGCTCAAGTGCAGCTTTCTTATCTGCTAGATTACGCTCAATGTTGTATTTTTCTTCTGCTAGCTGCTCCGCTTTTTCAATCTGTTTAGGAGTTGCTGTATCACCCAATGCTTTAACCGCGTCATACTTAGCCATTTCAAGAGAGCCGTCTTTATAACCTTTGTTTAAAAGATCGATTTCTTCTCTCTGGCGCTTTAGTGCCTCATATGCTGCGTCTGTGGCTTTGGTTGATTCCTTGGTTTTACTGTTTCTCTCTGATTCAGCGTCTCTTGCTTCTTGCGCGGCAATGGCTACTTGATTTAATGAAAGAACCTCTTGTTCTGATAAGTCATTATCTTCAGCATAAAACCTAACTTGAAGCAATCTCTTATCAACTTCACTTTTTGCGTTTGCTAACTTAGTTTCACGCTCTAGCGACTTTCTTAAATCCAACCCTTTTTCAGACCAATTAACCTCTAACTGCTTGGAGTTAAATTCACCTTTCGCGCCAGTAGCCTCCCTAATTTGCTGGGTTAGTCGACCTAAAGCGGACTTCTCAATATCAATAGCTGACGCACTTTTAACGCTTAAATCAATGGCTTCCTTTAATTTCTTATCGTACTCATTTTGAGCATCAGTCAGGTATCTTGTGATTAACTCAGAGCGTTTTTTATTCTCAGCTAAATTACCTTCTAGCGTTATCTTTTCTCTTAGGATATTTATTGTATTTCTTTCAATTAACTCTGGGTTATTTCCTAGAGCGTCCTGTTGCATCCTTAAGCGAGCCTCAAGTCTAGCTAGTTGTTTTTCCTGCTCCTCCATTTCCGCATTTAGAACTTTCTGCTTGTCGGCAGCATCTTGCGCGTCACGAGCAATTTCTTGATACGACAAACCTTTTAACTTAGCTGTTAACTGATCAATACTATCTGCAAAGTCTCGAGCCTCTTGCTTGGCTTGCTCTGATTTCTGATAGAAGTAATAGATTGCTGCACCAGCTAACATGGCCACACCGGCAGGGCCACCTAACATTCCCATAGCACCACGCAACAAACCCATAGATAATGATGCTGCCCTTGCTGCGGCTGCTGAGTTTGCCATTGCTGCTGTTTGCGCTTGTGTTGCTTGAGTTAATGTTATTGCAGCTTTTGAAGCTAATGATTTTTTAGCAATTAAGTTATCAAGAGCGGTTGCCTCCGCTAACGTTCCTTTCGCAACGTTATACTCTGCTTGAGCAAGAGCAACTGCAGATCTAGCAGAGGCTAAATCAGCCTGAGCCTTTCTGACTGACATATTTGCAGCATACTCACTTGCTCTTGCTGATTGCAGTGTGGCAACTGACTCTTGACGAGAGGCGGCTGCCATCATCACTTTTGACTTAGTAGCCATAGCCAAGGCGGCAACATATCTTGAGCCAACCACTGCGGCGATTACCGTCAAGACAGAACTAAGCTCATCTAAATTCTTACTAACAGTAATAACCGCATCACTAAACGCACTGATGGTTGATTTTATTGTTGTATTTTCACCGAGAAACTTGGTTAGGTTGTTCCCAGCATCTTGGAAAGCCTGTGACATTGTTCGAGTGGTTTTAGCGAATTCCTTACCGATCGCATCACCTTGAGAGAGTAACCCTTTCACAACAACATCAGTAGTTAGCTTGCCTTCTGCTGCCATCTTACGGAGTTGACCAATACCAACACCCATCGAATCAGCAAGTGCAACCATCAAACGGCTACCCTGTTCCGCTACTGAGTTAAACTCTTCACCACGAAGAACGCCAGAAGCAATACCCTGTGATAACTGAATAATTGCGTTTTCTGCTTCCTGTGCAGTAGCACCAGAGACGATAAAACCTTGGTTGATGATGGATGTTAATTTTGCCAAGTCCGCTGCTGATGTGTTGTATTCTCTCGTGCCTCGCTCTAATCTTGCATAGAGCGTTGCTGTGGCATCGAGGCTAGATCGCGTTGCTTGAGAGATATCAAACACACGCTGAGTAACATCAACAAGTGACTCACTCGCACGAACTGAGTTAGATAGCTTGTTGTTTAATTCAGTCCATGCTTCAGAATAACTAGCAACCATTGAAGCCGATAAATAACCAGTCAGAGCCGCCGCAACTTTAGATAGAGACTGCATTGAACGCTCTGTGTTGTTTACCGACTGAGATGTTCGATTAAAGCTACTATCCATACGATTAAGGCGTTGCTCTAACTGCTGTTGCGATGTAAGCAATTGCCGAACATCCATTTGAACTTGATAAACGATTTCGCCTACATTTGCCATTTCTCGGCTCCTTAAAATGAAAAACCCCGCCGATTGGCAGGGTTATTTTGTTGTTATGCGTTATGGTTAATAACCATACTTAGCGCATACATTAATCATTGCTCTCTGTTCTGTATCTGATTCATCATTTGGACCTAGATACATAACAACCCTCTCACCACTCTTATTTGTCGTTACCCCAACAAAGAAAATAGAATAACCAGTGTATCCACCATATGAGTTTTTCGCGTTAACCATTCCACAGTATGGACTAGTTGCACTTCCATCCATTAAAATAAGTTTACTATGCCTAAATTTAGCGCTATCAGGATCCTTTAATGTTTGCTTTACAGCTTCCTCTACTTTTATTTTTTCTTCATTAGTTAAATCACGTTTTTTTTCTAGAGCGTTAGCATTGAATGTGAATGCGCAAAAAATTATTGATAAGGTTATTATTACTATTTTCCTCACAACACCATCCTCGTTAGTTAATGTTTGAACAATATTACCTTGTTGAGTTAATTACAGAAAATACAATTCCTCTTCTTTCCCTGTGTTCCAACCTTCTTTTAGTAATTTATCATTCATTTCATTTAATTTACTTAACTCACCATTTTTCTTGTATATTCCGCTTAATATTGGTAGCGCATAATGATTTGGGTAATAAAATTTATTATTTGATAGAGTTCCAGTTGATCTTGAATACTCATCCATACCCTCTATGTGCCTTTTCTTCATTGCTTGCATTACAATTGATGATATGGCTATCGACTTCTCACACAGTAAAATAACATTTTCTTGGTTATTATTAGCTTTCTGTTTTTTTATTTCTTCTAGCAATGAAAAATGTAGCGTTACAATTTCATCTTTATCCAAAAAGGCTATTTTAGATAGTTGCTCTCTAATTGCATTAATCATAATAAATATCCTGTCTTATGCCATCAAAGCTATTAAAAGATAAAAGTATTTATTATGTTATATAGATGGTGATGCAAAAGAAAGCAAAAAGCCTCAATCAAGAGGCGTGATATGTGATCTCAAGCAAGCCGTCCTTGGCTTGTGTGTTTAAGCTACTTCAACACCATGAATGGCGTGTCGCAATGCTTTAACTCCATTGTCGTTATATCTGAATGCTTCAACCTGTTTTGATGAATAAGCAGATTTATCTAAGAAATATTTCCCATATTCCTCTGTTTTTAATCCGTGCTTATTAGCCATACGACCAATTTTATTGGCAGATACTTCAAGCATTTCGCCAACCTCACCAGCGGTATAATACTTTTGTTCAAGTGCTGGCAAAGGAACAACTTCAAACCCAACGATCGGATTGACGATATTGGCCGCTGCACATTGCTTCGCTTCATCACTCAGGTTCGGCATTAAGTCGAATAAGTTAGTAATGGCATCAACCGACATTTTCAGCGTTCTTGCTTGGCGGTATTCAGGTAAACCTGATTGGCTTTTGCCGCTTTTTTGAGAGGCTACATGCATTGATTCCAGTTTATCAACCAGAACACGACGAACAGCTTTTGATTCTCTAGCGGCTACACGAAGCGCTTGCTTAATATCCATTTCGATTATTTCAGAGCTAGTATTGTTTGGTTTTTGAACTACAAAAATTTTGTAGTGCTCGCCATCCAATTCATCCTTTACTCTGTCAATCAATACGTTATTACGAATTTTATTTTCACCACATGACTTACGAGCCATGTTAATCATTGATAATAACTTCTGAGTATCAATAGTTTTGTTCGTGACAGTGTTAAAACTATTTGTTAAAGTGATCTCACTCATGAAACATTTCCTTTTAGGTTTTGTTTGGGATTAGCCAGCAGTTCGCATCTGTTGGCTTTTCTGTTTTTACTGCCTATCAATGTGTTAACCTCTTAAGTTGTTTTGTCTTAGCTATTCCTTTCATGTGTTGTGAATACATTAAAAACATACTCATTGTTGAATTGAGATGTTTTGCCATTTTCGGATCGAAGTTTTCCATATCCTTTCTAGCCTCATCCCATGTTGTACAAATCAGACTTAATCTTGCTAATAATCCGTTTACACTTACTGAACTGTCTTTTTCGACTGGTAAATCTTTCTTGTCAGCTATTTCTCTATCCAGAATATCCAGCACCCATTTACGGAATTCTTTAGCCACTGGAGTAGATGCGAACATTGCGATCAGGTGTGCACCACGTAAAGAAAAAACTCTAACCATTACATCAACTTCACCAGTTTTCCTAACCAACGTCATTTTGACGGTGGTTGTCATTGAGTCAGTAAATTCATCTGAATTACGAGCGTAAACACGGTTAACATTATCGGTTCTGCTATAACCTAAAGCCTTAGCTAATTCAGTTGATGTGAACCACAACTGACCATCTTGATAAATCGGCTCAAATGTAATGTTCTGGAAAGTTAAATCTGTTTTAGCTACAATGTTCATGTCAATTATTCCTTTCGATGGGTTTACTTGGCAATTAGCCTCAGTTGTTAGCGCAACTGGGGTTTTCTTTTTATTACGCAACACGTTTCTCTCTCTCTTGCACATACCAAGCTATCGCCTGATTAATTAACGAGTTTTTCGATATCCCATCCTGCATAGATAACTTATCTAACTTTCCCTTCAGATATTCAGTTGTTCTTAATTGAACCTTTTCTGTTTTATTTTGCTTATTCATTCCATCTCCTTAGCAATAGCATTATGCCAATACAGGCACTATGCCATTATTGAAATTAAATGGCAATATGCCATCATTATTTTTTTATGTGAATAGGTGTCTTGCAAATGACTACTAAGCAAGTAAAAGAATACGATAAATTCGTGGTTAGACTCCCAGACGGAATGCGTGATCAGATCGCCAAGAAAGCAGATGAAAATGGTAGATCCATGAACTCGGAAATAGTTCAGATATTATATGACAAGCTAACTGGCCCAGAGTCGCTACAAGTTGATATGGAGTTTCATGAGTTATTTCGACAAATAACTGACAGTGAAGCAGCTGATTACTTTGATGGTTTTGATCTGGATGATTTTAAAGAAAAAGACAAAAAAATAGATATTCTTATTGATGCTCTCATGCACAGAATAAAGAATGACCATGAAAAAATAAGAGATCTACTTATTATGAAGCGTGGTTTAACCTTGAAAAAATGACCCACAAAACAAAGGGCACGGATGCCCTTGTTTATGAATTAAGCTATATGAGTATAAGCAGTACGATTAATAAGACAATTAACGCTTATTAACCAAGTCTACTAACGTACCTATCACTCGTACTCAGCTCCTGATAATATTCTATTGCCATCAATGCATTTAGTCATTGCCACACCATCGTATGTCCATACTTTTATGGCGTATGTATCTGTACCATTTCCAGTTATCTCAACTGGGTATTCCCCATGCACTTTTTTATACATGTTATTAATAGCTAATTTACAGGTTGGAAATGGTGCTGGTTTTATTTTATCAACATGCTCAGGCATTTCTTTTGGTGGTGTTCCCAGCTCTACAAGCCTATTTAATTCTTCACTTGTATAGGTTGTTCCTGCATAAGCACTAAAACCAATGCAAGACAGGACAATTACAATTATTGATTTATTCACGATCTCATTATTCCTTTAATTAGTTTTGCTAATGTTATCTTAATTGGAATGAGAGTTGAAGTTTGAAATATGAATCAATAAGCTATGAGATTCAGGCAATAAAAAACCCACCGGAGTGGGTTGATTTGGATTATTATCCGTTACACTCGATAGAATAAAGGATGTATTACAAAAGTTTTATTATAATCTGTAATATCCAAAATGGGCTTATCAAAGCTAGAGTATACCGTGAGTGTTTTTGTTTTTTCTATTCCTATTATTCCGATAGTAAACCACACATTAACTAACAATTTAATATCTGTTGCTATCTTTTCATCAACCGAGTTATTTATAGATGAGTTTTCCATAACATATATCAATATTTCATCTTTATTCAATTCTTCTATTTTAAATTTTTTAATATTGATTAATGATATTGCATCTATATATTTCAAAACATTTGGGTATTGACTCATCCATTCTTTATTGAGTGCCATTTTTCTAGATGTATAATATCTCTCTTCAGCCTCAATAACCATATCCTCATTCAATGAAGTTCTTCCATCACCTTGCATTAAACAGAAATTTACAAAATCTATGGCATCTCTTGGCCTTAACATTGTTCTATCTAAAATATAATCAGAGGCACTTTCATTTTTAACTGAAAAATTAAAAATATCAGAAAATTTAACTTCTTTTTTAGAGGCATATTTATGCTTAACCAAATAATCTATTCTTTTATCTAATATTTCGGATAACTCAAACCTACTCCATTCTATAGGAATTATTAAAGATCTATCTTTTTCTTCTTGTCTTAAATTTGTATTATAAATTCCCATTAGTATATCTGTTCTTATTGAAATCAGTATTTTAACAGATCTTAAGTCTATTAATTCTTTAAATGCATCCAATAATGCGTTTATAAAATCATATCTTATAGTACTGTTACTCAGCCAAGATTTGTCTAAATCATCTATACTAATTATTATTCTACTTTGTGTTTCATCAGGGCTTTCTTCTGTAACAAACTTTATTAACTCTTTTTGTTTTTTTAATAAATTAGCACTAACATATCTAGCCGTTTCTCTTTGAATTTTCGCAACCTGCTCATCACTAACTTTAAGTGATGCACCGAAAATAGTATCTTTATTACCTATGCTTAAACCAACTTCATCTTGAAATTTTTCAGTTATTTCGGCAACAATTTTATCATTGAAGAAATTATCTTTATAATGCTCTAGATATTCCTTAGCTAAATCTAAATTATACTTTCTTTTTTTTGAATTACCTAAGGATTGAATTTTTTCAAGAAATGTTTGCTCATTTGAATAAACAACTTCTATCACTTTTACAAGCAATACGTGTATCCATAAAGATTTATAAAAAACTCTTAAATCAACATTTGAATCAGCCAGTTTTGAAATAAATACATTATTATTTATATGTTCAAAAACAGTAGATTCAGCCTCTATCGTTGTTGATTTTTTTATTGAGCTGTCATTCGATAACATTTTCAATATTGCTGTTTTACCTGAGCCAGTGCGACCTACAATTATTCTCTTTACAAAATCAATGTCTTTATTATCAAATTTTTTTAACGTGTCATATACTGATGATTCTAAAAAACATTCTGATAAAAAATGGTCTGTTTCAGCATCTAAACTACCAATTTGATCATTACTTTTGAATTTATATAAGTCCATGCCTGTCTCTGTGCCAATATAATTACCATCTCCTTTGCATAGTAACATAATATTCTCCTAGCCTCGTGGAGCTGTTTCACATATTTAATGAGGTACCCTGCAAATACATCTGTTTATAAAAACAGTATGCCTCACCAATAAAACAACTCAAATCCACCGTTCGGCTATCTTCGGACAAGGTTGAGATTGGCGCTTTCAGAAAACGAATAAAGGATCAAGCGTCATCAGGTTAGTAGTAGCCCCATTTCCTTTGTACGGATATTTGACTTAATAAAATTCCTGTCTAATATTTGTTCTGCTCAATAACGAGCATTACAAGGAGTTTTTATTATGAGTAAAAAGCCAGGTGAAAATACAGGAAAGGATGGTGGTATTTATCGTGAAGTTGGCCCTCGAGGTGGACAGCGTGATAATTACGCCACCGTGAGAGATAACGAAAGGTTGCCACCAACAACTGAAAAAGGTAATTCCTGGGTTCTTGATAAAAGAACACCTGATAGTAAGCGTTAGTTGAATTAAGCCGACATAGGTCGGCTTTTTTGTTCTCCAGAACAGAAATCAATCATCCTGCTAATTAAATGACAAAATGTTTCATTTGCTGATCCTGTTTCAACGCTCACACCGACGCGATGACAAATGTCGAACGCCATATGCGCACACTCGTGAGCTAGAGTAGATGATTTACCGTTAAACACACCAATAATATGGAGCACACACTGAGCGTTAGTAACTGTACGACTTGCCCCGTTAACAAAACTATCCCCACCATCAATGCCTAGTTTTTCATGTAGAGAGCGCCAATCATCCCAAGAGCTACAATAGATAATATATCCAGATTCAAATAAAGGTACCTTCATATGTCGATACTGCCTTAGGATTTTATTCATATTCCTACCTTTACTATAAAATATATCAAACCTAATAATTGGCTACTTTCTCTTTCTACTCACTAATCTGCGCTTACCACTGATTAACTCATCATTACGCTTATCATCTTGCTTCATGATGTTGTCGTATTCTTCTTTAGTGAATCCTTTCTCATCAGGATATTTAGCTTTAAGCATCATCTGAAATTCAGTCATGGTTAATTGCTCGGCTTCCTCTCTATTCATGCCAAAGTGCGCACGAGCAGAGCTAATATAGTCAATTGCCATAAACTCATCTGAGAATTCGTTTTTGCCTTCGTTACGTTGAAGTTTGCGGATCTTCGCTTTACCGATAATTCCATGAGCGAATAACTCTCTGGCAATGACGATAATATCAGCGATTGGCATCTTGCCGTTTTTATAGACAATGCCGCGCTTACCTGACTTCCATTCTCCAATGATTTCCGAACAGTCATCATCACAGCACGCCTGCATAACCATCATTGCCGTTTGTAGGATATTACGCCCATATGTTGGCTTGCTAATGGCTTTTATTAACCATTCAGGAATAACCCTGTAGCTCATTACGGCTCGTGTAATTAACTCTTGCACCTCGGCACCATTTAATTGACCATACGCACTCACAATCTGTTTAGGCTCACCGATTCTTGTCATATTGATGAACGATGGTCTAAATAAGTAATCCTTTTTATCAGTAGAGATAACCATCTCACCGATTTCTAAAATAGGCGTCATAATCCCTCCTGAATATTATCAAGGGCACTCGAAAGCACCCTTTGTAATATTAAGCAGCGGTAACAGTGACCACGCATTTGGCTGTTTTGCTACCATCTTCGGATGTAACAGTGATATTTGCAGTACCTTCGGCAACGCCACGCACAGTGACCACATTCACAAGCTGAGTAACTGTTGCAAAGTTCGGCTTATCGCTCACAGCGGTGTAGTTTTTGTTTGTCGCATCAGTTGGTGTAAATTTGACAGTAAATGTCTTAGTTTCACCCACTTTTACAGACAGAGTGGCTGGCTCGACGGCAATACTTTCAACAACGATTTCTTCTTGTAGCCATTCAACCGTTTCTGCATCAGCAACTTTCAACTCACCTGAATAAGTGGAAATTTCTTTTGTTGGAAACTCCATTGACCATGATGTGAATAACATATAGCCCTGAACAACATCAGAACCATCACCTTTCATATCAAGCTGAACCCAGTAATCTGGCTGGCGACCAGCTTTAATTTCATCAAGGATTTCTTTCGCAATATCGAAAGCAGAAGTAGATCCGGTTACACCAGCCTTCTTCAATTCCCCATCAAAACTAATGGTGAAGTCAGCACCAGTGACGATTGATTCTGTTAACCCTTTGATATCATCAGCATTAGACGTTACCGTCTCCATACCAAAATCGAATGACTTGCTTGTTAATGCACCTAAGCGTAAGAACTGATCTTGTGCTGGTACTTGGTCAGGGCATCCTTTTGCAATACGGATAATTCCCGCATTACCCATCACCAACCCTTTTTTGTCAGGACATTGTGACATGTTATAACCTCTTTATTTGCAAATAAAAAAAGGCCGCATAAGCGACCCATGTTAGTTTGATTTTAATCCGCGACTGATAACCCGAACTGTGTCACCGACTATCGTTGTAATGTAAGCATGATCTGTACGCTTAATGTCAAATGATGGGATAGCGTCTTTCTTTGTGTGTTCAACCCGCGCCACGATATCCTTATTTTCAGGTTCAGGATAAAATTCCAAGCGGTACATTTCTCCCAAGCAGTGTACTTCTTCTACTTTACGGCCTTCTCTTTCAGTAATTAATTTAAGTGCGTACATAGTTATATTCCTTAGTTTTTTTTAAACAGCAAAAAAAAAGCCACCGAAGTGACCTGTTAAGATGTGTTTAATTTAAGATGTACAGCGGAAAGAAAGCGGGATAATAAACCTACCTTCTGTCGTTTGAATTGGATTAACAAAACCAGATGTATTGATAATAAAACCAATGTTATGACTTCTAGAGTGACATCTTACATACTCTAGTATTTCGTTAGCTCTCTGAACAATAAACTCAATCCACGCCTTGCCAGATATGAGTGAAATGGTAAAGAAATCATCACCACTTAAATCATCAATACGTCCAGTTCCATTGGGTTGCTGAAATACGATATATGAATCTGAATCATTACCTTCTTTTTCATTCCAAATATAATCCTGCTGAATGAAACCATCTGATAACCCTGATTCAGAAAAATAGTTTTTCAGTCGCTCAAAGGTCGTCATATTTTAAACTCCTCAGCGACAGCCTTATCAATCATTTGCTTCGTTTCCTCAAATCCTTTCAGGAGGAATTCTTTCTTAGCGGTAGGTCTGCGGAAACTTTGATTAACATTAGGATCATGAACGAAAACAGCATACGAAGCAGAATAACCAACGCGACCAGTAAATAGGGTGCCTTTTACTTTTACATCTCTAAATTGTGAGTTAATGAGCGTTTTAGTGTCAATTGGCGTGTATATTGCAGCTTGCCTACCACCAATATCTAGCGCTCTATGCATGGCTCGAGCTATCTTCTTTGATGCTATGCTTCCAACCAGAGAGTTTAAGTTAGATATCGCATTACCTATTCCTTTTACTTTTGCCCCCATAGTTACACCGCCGTTGTTAGTGTGTAATCATCTAGACCACCATTAATATCTCGGTCTCTATCGATAGACTTAATCCTACTAGCACCATGCAAAAATGGATCTCTATCTTCATGTTTGCCAATGGCGATATAGTCTTCTTGAGTTGCTTCGCTATACTCAGTCCAAATAACATTCTTAATGATTATTTCAGTGCCAATGGTTTTTCTACCATCTTTAAAACTACTTCCGTAATCACATCGGATATGAATTGGCTCTGAAAATATGGGTTTACCGTAACCATCTTTACCTGTAATTTTCCAAATGGTTGCCCACCCCTTGCAAAATCGTCGCAGGATTTTCCCCATATCACCCCCGAACCACATCAAACTGAATGATACCTATAGGGCGCTCAATAGGAAGGCTATTAGTACATCCATTGACATCTAGAGAAGACAGCATTTTTAGCAATGTTTTTCTACCATCAGCAAAATACTGATATGAAACAGAAGCGCCAGAAGGTGCATGTTCTGAGGATATTTTTCTAACATCAGCAGATGATAATATGAGGATAACCGAATACAGCTTGATTAAGGTAACTACCGCATCTGAATATCCTTCGTTATCAAGGCAAGTATCAATAGTGTCCACAATAGATATGGCAGAGCTTATAACAAGGCTTGTTGCCTCAAACCCCATCACCTCTAATTGCTCATTAACTTGCTCAACCGTAATCACAATAGACATGATCACTCCTCATGGATAAATAAGGGGCTACTGCCCCTCATATTACCCACCAACGCTAGTATCTTTGCCAAATGAAACCATAACGCCAGCAGTATCTTTAATATCAGTAGCAATTTGCTTCCAGTTAGCTACTGTTTCAATCTGTGCGTTAGTGGGTGATTTGATACTATCTTTACTCCACTGATAACCACGTAGACCAACAGTAAAGTCGTACTCACCTTGCATTAGCGCCTTAATATTTTCTTTGCCTAACACATCCTGAGCCTTCATGATTAGTGGCGATGTTTGAATCGCTGCGGCGCCAGTAACCAAGCCTAACGAATGCTGTTTGTCTGCATCAGATAAGGCAGGAATATCAGAGATGACAAAACGACGACCTAAGTTATCCTGCTTGATCGCAACATTACCAATCTGGAACAGGTTGTTAGCATTGGTGAGAGTTTCATCCATAAAGTCATTGAACGTCGCACCATCCATTAACCAAGCGATAATGCGTGAATAAGCATCACCGAATGGACGTGTGGCCTTATTCAAACCTCTTAATGATGGTGTTTCTCCGCCAACAGTAACTGCCGTTGTATTACCAGAAATAGCTGCTTTCAATGCTGCACCAGAAGTATTAAGGTAATCTTGCAACATAGCTTCCGCTGATTGAGCAGCAACTACCGCGGCCGCTTCTGAGACATCTTTACCTAGTCGCTTCATCATCGTTGGAGTAACAGATACAGGGCCAATACGACCATCAACCTTAATCATACGGTCAAGGATTTGCCCCAATTCTTGTGGCGTTAGATTGCCTGAGCCATATGCATTACGTCGCTGAGCCAGCCCACCGAGTAACTGCCATGATGTTTGCTCAATGTAGTCACCGATATGATCACCATCACCAATAACTAAAGCACCGCCAGATGCTTCGTTAAATTGACGGACAGCCTGAGCAACCAGTTCTGTTGCTGCTAGAGATACTTGTTTTTGAAAAATATATAAAGACATATAAATTAATCCTCTTGGATATTAGCAATGATTTCACGTGCACTATCCACTAATGGATTCGTGCTTTTGGGTTTATCACTGCCTCCGGCTGGTGACTTCCCTTTACCGCCGCCTTCCCCTCCGGTTCCGGTGGCTTTGCTACCGATAATTACTGGAGCAAATAACTGATTACTACGAAATTCTTTTTCTAAATCATCAATGGTAAATGCAGAAGGATGACCAGCGGAGTCAATTACTCGCGTTTTACCGTCCTCCACTGATAATCGAGATTTAATGTGTGGCATAATTAACGGCGCAGCGTCACCCGCAAGTTTTGTAGCCAGCGTTTGTGCGACGTTATCAACCAATAGTGTATGTAGGCTTGTGTCTTTCTCCTGCAACTGTGCTAATAGCTCGCTTTCACGTGCTTTTAACTTTTCAGCCCAACTTTTTTCTAATGATTCGATATCGCCATTTTTACGCGCCTGATCTTCTGCTGCTTTTTTTGCAGCCTCTTCGGCCTGTCGGCGTTTCTCTTGCTCTGATTTTTTCTCAGAAAGTAATTCATCAACCTTTTTTTGAAGCCCTGACACATCTGGAATTTCTGGCATACCTTCGATTTGAAGTTGGTAATTACCACCAGATTCTTTGTAAAAAGCCTTTTGCTCATCAGTTAATGCGTCAAATTCTTCTTTCGTTAATAAATATTTAAACATCGTAAAACCTCTGGTTTAGATGGTGCAGTCTCTAACTGCTGATAATAAAAAACCCACCGAAGTGGGTCATTTGAGTTCGATACCTGCTTTATTAAAAGCCTCAGGTATGATCCGTTGAAGTTCCTTAAGCGTTATTGGCTTAAAGTATTTATCGAGCTGTAATTTTGCGAATTTATCAGGTGGTAATCCACCATCACGAAACAACTGCGCCCTTGTCTTACCAAGTACAATGTCCTGCCTATTTGCTGGCTGGCGATAAAGCCACTCGTAATAAGACTCTTCCCCCCATTCAGAATTACCAACATAATCTGTTGTAATTAAGCTTATGTATTTCTCATCTAAAACTGGAAGTAATCGACTACGGCAATTTGGATGGAGAGGAGGTTTAGGGCCTTCTCCTAGTGGATAACGATTACCGGATAATGATCTGCATACTGATGAAGTTTTATTGTCCAGTATTGCGCTGAATTCTTCATACTTAATCAGATCAGGATTCTCTTTGTAGAAATCCACTGCCCCTATACTGTGCGCATGCTGTAAAGAGGTTCTGGATATCATCTGAAAGCCCCTAGCAATCCTACCGACTACCGACGATGCGATGATTAGAGGCTCAACTGATGTTCCGTTAATTGTTGATTGCAGATCAGACACATCACCACTAGATGACAGAGATATCAATGCCTGATTTTCCACCTGCTGAACGGATGTATCAGCCCAAGATTCAATAAACTTAGCTAGGAATAGTGAGCCACTCCATCCAGCCAAACCCATAGGTATGTTTTGCACATCTCTACGCACTTTTTCATGGTCTGCAGGCTTAATACCTTCGAGAAATGAGTTAAAACCTCGATATTCGGCATCAGCCATAACAATGGCAACACTGATGGCTTCATCAAGCAATTTTTGAGAATAACCAAAGAGAACTGGCCTGAGTGTTTTTTTTAATGCCAGAGAGATTGATTTTGCTTTGCTTATTGATGAAATATCACCAGAGAAGGCAGATAGCGCAGATGCCACAGCGGCACGAATATCTAACACTAAATCACGAGTATCTGCTGTTGATGACTTCAACCTTTCCAGCATGACCTGTATCATTAGTGCGTTATCAAGGATAATGCTCGGCTGCATAGTTACACTCCCAACATATTTGCCCCTCTAGTTACCTCCAGTTCATCAACAACATCCTCTGCTTTTTCATCTTGAGGAATGATATTGATACTTTGCAGATACTTAACAAAATCAATCAATCTCATAGAGCCTGATTGTAGTGCGGCCAATAACGCTGTAATCGTTGGTGAATCTAGCTTAGCGATATCATAAACTTTATTCAGTTGTATTGACGCCTCGCCGCCGCCCGCAAACTGAATGCAAAAATTAAGTGCTCGGTTAAATGCTTGCTCAACATTACCTGCACTCAATGAAAGGACTGAGTTATCAGTTTGCGCCTCATCCTGTGCCTGTGTAGCTGTTCTTGCTGACGTTCCTCGTTCAACTAACTTAGCGCCTAGCATTGCCATTTGCTTCTCTCTACGTTCAGCTAAGGTGATTTGAATATTTCTATCTTCGGGCTGTGCAAACTTCATGTCACCACCTTGTGGTAGCAATACCCCTTTACGGGAGCCAACAGTAAATCCATCAGACATATGTTTCTCAACCCAGTCATCTGTAAGACCTGTTAATGCAACCATTGGTTGACCGACAGTATGTGCCGATTCTGCAATATCAGCCTCAGCCTGATAATGCTTGATATTCACGTATGCAATATCGGCAAGAGGTGGAGCATCGGGGGTGTGATCATTATTCATTGAGCCAATCCATGACCATGGCAATTCGCTCAATGATCTCCCGCTCGCATCACTCAATGCAACCCAATCTGTAACCTTTATGTCTCCATCTTCATACCAACGGCGAGAATGAGCCACATCGTTAATAAGCCTTAATTCAATCCAGATATTCTGCATTTGCAGTTCAAAATCATCTGTATCTACTGGCTCTTGATATTTGAGGACAACGAGGGATGTTTTCCCATTCGTTACACGCCAGTTGATGATTTCTTTGGCTGTGAACAATCGAACATAAGGGCGTCCCTTATTAGCCTCTGACTGAATACCTGAACCGCTAAAATCACTTAATAGACCAGCTCGGCCACGTTGTAAGTTTTGCGATAACGCATCCCTTATCATTTGGGTTAATGGTTGACCCTGACCGTCTATATCATTCTCTAAATACTCAACTCCCGCGACGATGTTAATTTTAACTGGCTTACTAAACGCAATACCAAGTAAGCCGCTAAGTGTCCTTCCGGTAGCATTAAAGAAAGATGCTCTAGATAAATAACGCTTATAACGTTCGTTATCTTTATCATCCATGTCTTTTTTATCTGCTGGATGAGGGAGGTATTTCTCTTTTTTGCTTTTAACAACTCGCTCGCCATCAACACAATCGCCGATCATGTCCCATTCAGGCAAAAACTCATTGTAAGCTGGATGCTTATAATCAACGTTTGTATTCATATTAGTTCCAGTTGAATTCTATTTTCTTAGTCAATCGTTTAGTATTTCTTCTGCTCACTGCAAAATACCTAAATCCGTCAGCATCATGTGACGTGTAATCGTGAAGCGGTTTATCTTTCCAGCACCCTCGTTTGTCATCCCATTCTTTGCGATACCCCTCAAGATGCGTGATACCTTCACTACATTTATGCTCATCAAACACACAAAGAGGAAGGATTTCACGCACCGCCTCAATCCCCTCATCAATGGAAAGTTTCGGCACTACTTCGAATCGCATTGAATAGTTTTCACCGTCTATTTCGTACCCTTCACGCGCTAACTCTCTACGTGATTTCGCGTCAGAGCCAAACTCGCGGTTATCGATATCATGTGGTCCATTGTGACTTGCGTATGTGTAGCCTTTATCTTTCAGCACTTTCATGTAATGCCTTAGACCTTCACCACTGTTTGAGTAGTGGTCTATGACATGGAATTCTTCACCCACTTCACGGATAAACCAAATTGACGTTGAATCACCCACACCGATATCCCAGTACGTATGAACAGGTAGATGTGAGTTATCAGGAAGTGTGCCAATGCGTTTATTTTCATAGAGAAAGCGGAATTGTTTGGCGTAGTAAGCGCCCTCAACTGATTGCTGAAATGCCTCAGACGGTATTGACGGGTATTCCCGCTTCATATCGTCGCCGAGTGTTTTCTCTTTGGCGTAGTACCACGCTTTCTGGCACTCATTAAGGTGAACACCATGTTTGCTTGATATTTCATCAAAGTAATCAACTAACCGCTGGGGCAGTTGTTCCACAGGATTAATGGAGTATTCAGGATTCTTCCACCATGAGAAGAAAAAGAATTTCCAATCTAAATTAGATAGAGCTTTACTCTGAATTTGCGCTTTCTCAGCGGATTGACAGTAATCGAAGAAATAACCCGCTCGACCTTCCGCTGTACTTTCAATCGTCGTGAAACAATCGCTTGATACCGCTTCAAATGCGCCAGTGACAATCTCTCGTGCTTTCTCTGGATACTTAGCACATATCTTACCGAACTCAGAAACGTGCAAATAACGGAGTGTGCCGCCTCGAAATGACGTGCTGATATAAAGTGATCCACCTTTGCTAAACACCAGTTCGCCAGACGCATCATTACTCGCTGGATTTGCAGCTTTAATTTCATCGGGTAGCTTTTCGTAGGCATACTTTATCTTTTCCCTAAATAGTCGCTTAGCATCGTTAAGTGTGTGGGCTATCAATGCACATTTAGCCGCCTCAAATAACGCTGCGTCTAGCTGGATAATGCAGACCTCAGTAGTGAAGCCAAGCTGACGGGCTTTAAGGATAATGTTTCGCGTGTGCATCCCTTCAAAATATTCGAGTTGCTCAGGCGTCATTTTAAATCGAACTGGCTTACCTTCTTTGTTTGTGATCCAGTAGAGGTGATTCAATCGCCAGAGCTTATCTCTTAATAATGTAAGATGTTCTGGTTTCATGATTATTCCTTAGATAAGTCGTCCATTAAATCTGATAGTTGGCTAGCTGTCTTATTCGGCTGAACATCATCAAGACCATATGCCTGACGCTCAAGTCCAACCAAGTTTTTAAGTGTTTCACTTAATGCTTTGGCTGACTTAACGCGCTCAGGGAGAGATATGATTGAATGATAAATTTCATTGAGTTTGTCGCGACCATTATCATCAGGGTTAAACATTAGGTCGCCCAATTTACTTAAGGCTGGTACATCTGCGCACTCTGTACTTAGTTCATCAAACAAGACGTTAGCCAGTTCACGCGCCCTTCGAATATCGCCTCTATGTTCCATACGAACATTGGCAATAACCTCAGCAGTAGCCTCAATAAGTACGCGCTCAGATAATGTTGTTTCTGTGCGTACCTGTTTGCGTACCTCTTCTTTGCGTACCAAATCATCAGCACGAGATTTTATCTTTGCATTAAGATCTCGTGACCAATCATCTTTCTTAGCTCTCTTACGTATAGCTCCTTCAGATATTCCATGCTGTGAAGCAATTTCTCGGAGTGACATCACGCCAGCTCGGTAAGCCGACTCAATAGCCTCCCAATCTGGTCTTTTAGCCATAATATATCCTCATAACAAATTAAAAAGCCGGCTCACTCGAACTGGCTTTGTGATTGGTTATTCCGCTGCTTCATCGTTGAATAACGTTTTCTTTGTTTCCTGCACTCGCTGATAGACGGAATCAACTTTCGTTACCGTATCCCCATTGTCCATTTGAGCTGACCAAAGTTGGCAGAATAATTCATGCTCCAATTGGTCGTCTTTAATTAGCTTAATAGCTCGTGCTGTTGCTGTGGTGTTGTTACTGGTTAGCTTAAGTAAGCCTAAGCGGATTTTCTCTTTTGCTGTTAGTTCAGTAGTCATAAATTGCCTTTCTTTAGGTAATAAAAAACCACCCGAAGGTGGCTTGGTTTGGTGCTTAGTTAGTCGTTTTATTTGTTCATAAAACAATAAATCATATAAACATCTCTATTTTTTAATATGATTCTACGTACTTCCCTCACTTCCCATATAGATGTGTCACCTTCACTCTTGCCATGCTGTAAAATTAAACTATCTTCGCACTCTGGCTTATCAAAGTCTGAAAATGACTCATAGTCCTTTGATAAAATAATGCCATTAACGCCATCTGGAACGTCAGAATCATTTGTAGCTAAGTAATTTACCTCTATCATCATTAACCGCCCATATTTATAAGATAAGCTTATACTCTCTCATAAACTCCGCCAATTAACCACAGGCGCTATTATGGACTAGATTTTCCGCAACCATCATCACGTATCACTACGTTAATCAGGTCACTTCTAGTCTGTTCCTAGCAGTCAAGATATGATCACTCTCCTTAATGGATAAACGACTTATCTAATTGCTGATATATATATTTACTTAAGCTATACTAAGTAGCTATCGCTACACTTTGATTGATATATTGTTAGTATTGCCCATCCTCCCGTGCTGGGCTTTTTTATTCTTTTGGAATGCTTTTATCCAATTCTTCACGGAATTTAACTGGATTATCTGAACCTTCTACTGCCATGATATTTCTCCATTAAAAAGCCCCGCTATTGCGAGGCATAATTAAGATTTTCTTTACTTTGTGGCTAAGGTCACTAGATCAATAAAGTCCTGACAGAACTCTAACCTGTGTCCGTGATCATCCACGAAGTTATATTTCTTAAAATGTTCTAATATTTCCTCGGGACTTTTCCCGTTAATAGGAGATTTAGAAATTGAATCGTGTTCCTGTTTCATCTTCAAACCTTCAATCAGTTGGTTATGACCCAGCCACTCATGTGTTAGAGATTGCATTTCACAGTGGTGGCATTTATCAGTACTCAAATGTACCTGCTCATATCCATAGTGGATTAATGAGCGCTCCATCCAAAGGTCAGTATTTTGATGCGCATATCAAAAAAGCTAACTACCCTTATCGCAAGGTTGGATGATTAAGTTAAAGCGGGGACATCCTCGCTTTTTCAATTTCCCGTATTGCTTTCTTGTCTGAATTACATTGCTCAATAACCGATAACAGGGAGATGTTTAACATTAACGATTCTCCCCATGTCATTTGTTCGGGTATGTGTGGCAATAGACAATCAGCGGTTAGGTGTGCTGGTATCGCTATGTGTTCCACTGGCACGTATTCTTTCTGAATAATCGTGCATCCTGATAAGAGCGTCATTAGGAATAGCAGTATTGGCGCAATCATTATTGATAAGAACAGTTTTGATAACCGTTTTAACTTTTTCAGAATCCACGGCTGACCTATTCCGCTCTTCGCTATTAATCGATGAGACATTGTTGATAATCCTGAATGTACGGTTGGCGTTTTCGGTAATGGCTTGCTGGCGAGATAACTGATTGGCGGCTGTGTTGTAGTCTTTGCTTAATTTGTCGTAATCATCTGTTACCCACCATAGCCAGAATGCGGATATTGCCAGTAGTCCAGCCAATACCTTGGTTAGCGTGTTCATGCTGGATATGTCTTATGGGTTAATTGGAAATGAGGTCCATCTTTAAATGTTTTCCAGTTACCGCCCCATTCGATATCGATGCCAAATTCTTTCGCCGCTTGCATCATGGCATCCGCTACTTTTTTAAAGTATGACCAATCGTTCCAAGGGATCTGATTATTTACCAGTGGAGCGCAATCAACAGCGTGGCCATTTAAGTGACGACTGTTCATCGTTTGGCTTTTACCACTTGCAACTAATTGTCGTTGACGGGCTTCATTGCGCTTACCTTCAATCACCATAAAATCAATATCGGTAATTTCTAATGCTCGATGTACTACTTTAACCAAGTCAGGATGAACGCCACGGAGGTTTTCTTCGCTACGTTTGCTTAATCTAAACTTACTCACTTTTCACCCCCGCTCTGCCTTTAATAATTTTACTTAACGCATCAACGCCGACATACCCAATGAATACACTGGCTAGATATGCCAACTCGTGATTAATGCCAAGAAGAGTTAATAGGTCTTTTACAAACCAAGCGAAGAATGCGCACATTAATCCGTCAATAAGAGTCTTGCCCCATCCACCGCCATTGTATCGACCTCGAAGAACTGCCATTGAGCCAGCTAGAATTGCACTAATACCTTGCTCTTTATTCATAACGATAAGGTTAAGCATTTGAGCCCATAAATCGGGGTTTTCTTTCATATGATTCATACTCACCCCCTATCTGGAGGAATTAGTTAATAGAACGCCGACTCACAGCTCTTATGTGAATGTGAGGTGTTGTGATTGATTCTGTGGTCGGCATATACGAAAAAAGACCGCCTAAGCGATCTTCAAAATGAGTTGTTCGGAATAACCGAACATGTGAAATAGCGTTATCGGAATTCCGGCATCGTAACAATATCAATAACTTAAACCATGCTACCCTCATCAATGAAGGTAACACCCTCGAATTCGGGGGAATTAAAACGAAACGGGATTAATTGTTAATTTCTTCGGCA
>NZ_JBEEUL010000020.1:0-25264 GCF_040139345.1 Proteus sp. fly-1067
CGACGGTTTACGTTTCGCTATCCGCGAAGGTGGCCGTACAGTAGGTGCGGGCGTTGTTGCTAAAGTATTAGGTTAATCCATAACCTGCTTTAAGTTATAGAGAAAGGGCATCATTGATGCCCTTTTTTGTATCTAGAAATAGTTCTTTTTAACTTAGCTAAATCTAATCCTCAATTTATTCTCTTATTATCATGTTAGTTTCTATATTAGATTAGAACACCTAAGTTAAATAGAAATTGAAATCACAATAGTTATCATTTACTATTCGCTATGTGAGTAGTTAATGAGGTTGCTATTATGTACGTCTGTCTTTGTCATGGTGTGAGTGATAAAAAAATTATTTCCACAGTTCACAAACATCAAATCCACACTATTAATGAATTACGCAAGATCTTACCTGTTGGTAATTGTTGCGGTAAGTGTGTACGTCAAGCTCGTCAAATCATTGAAAGTGAGCAATCTCTCCTTTATCCTCAAATTTCTGAAGTTGCATAACAAATTTTAAATTTCCTTTCTCTCCACTTTGTATAAAAGGTCTACACTAAAAAGACTGGAAGCAAAGGAGCATAAAAATGAAAGGTGATAAAAAAATGATAGCCCACCTTAATAAATTATTAGGTGGTGAGCTTGTTGCGATTAATCAGTATTTCCTGCATGCCCGAATGTTCAAAAATTGGGGGCTAACTCGTCTCAATGAAATGGAATACCATGAATCTATCGATGAAATGAAACATGCTGATAAATATATTGAACGTATTTTATTTCTAGAGGGGCTTCCTAACTTACAAGATTTAGGCAAACTAAATATCGGTGAAGATGTTGAAGAGATGCTACGCTCTGATCTTGAATTAGAACTTGGCGGTGCCAAAGATTTACGTGAAGCAATAGCGTATGCTGATTCTATTCATGACTATGTGAGCCGAGATTTAATGTTAGAAATCTTAACTGATGAAGAAGGGCACATTGATTGGATTGAAACTCAGCTTGAGTTAATTGAGCGTATAGGACTTCAAAATTACCTACAAGCTCAGATTATTGAAGAATAATCCTCAATAAAAAAGGCGTCAATTTTCTCTTATCGACAACATTTACAAACCTATTTAAAGCAAAGGGAATGAAGATTGCCTTTGCTTTTTTCATTTTTTAAATAATAAAGCATATTTTTATCGATGATTTTTTATTCTTGGCTTGATTTCATCACTCAGGCAAGTATAATGCGCAGGCTCACTGATTTAGTGAGGCTGATTAATCAGCTAATGCAGATTTTTTATTGCATTAAATATAATACTCCCGATTGGGGAGTTATATGCAGAACGATTACACTCTCTCATCAATCGAAATGGGTACGAGTAGTGATCATTTACGTTTATAAAAAATAGTTGGAGCTCTGGTCTCATGCAGAACCAAAGAATCCGTATCCGCCTGAAAGCTTTTGATCATCGTCTGATTGATCAATCAACTGCGGAAATCGTAGAGACTGCTAAGCGCACTGGTGCGCAAGTTCGTGGTCCAATCCCACTGCCGACTCGCAAAGAGCGTTTCACAGTGTTGATTTCTCCGCACGTTAATAAAGATGCGCGTGATCAGTATGAAATTCGCACTCACAAACGTCTGGTTGACATCGTTGAGCCAACCGAGAAAACCGTTGATGCTCTGATGCGTCTGGATCTGGCTGCCGGCGTAGACGTGCAGATCAGCCTAGGTTAATCAGGTCATCAAGCGATTGAGAGGTTGAAACAATGATTGGTTTAGTCGGTAAGAAAGTAGGAATGACGCGTATCTTCACTGAAGATGGCGTTTCAATCCCTGTAACCGTTATCGAAATTGAAAACAACCGTGTTACTCAGGTCAGAGATCTAGAGAAAGACGGTTATCGTGCCATTCAGGTGACTACTGGTAGCAAAAAAGCTAACCGTGTACTGAAACCTGAAGCAGGTCATTTTGCTAAAGCTGGTGTCGAAGCTGGCCGCTTACTACGTGAATTCCGTCTGAATGAAGGCGAAGAATACACTGTAGGTCAAAGCATTAGCGTAGAAATTTTCGCTGACGTTAAAAAAGTCGACGTTACTGGAACATCTAAAGGTAAAGGTTTTGCTGGTACTGTAAAGCGCTGGAACTTCCGTACTCAAGATGCTACCCACGGTAACTCCTTGTCTCACCGTGTTCCGGGTTCTATCGGTCAGAACCAGACTCCGGGTAAGGTGTTCAAAGGCAAGAAAATGGCAGGTCAACTGGGTAACGAACAAGTTACCGTTCAGAGCCTGGAAGTAGTACGTGTTGACGCTGAGCGCAACCTGCTGCTGGTCAAAGGTGCTGTTCCAGGTGCAACTGGCAGTGACCTGATCGTTAAACCAGCTGTCAAGGCGTAACGTCGAGGAGATAGGAATGGAATTGGTAATGAAAGACGCGCAAGGCGCGCTGACTGTTTCCGAAACTACCTTCGGGCGTGACTTTAACGAAGCGCTTGTGCATCAAGTAGTCGTTGCATACGCTGCTGGTGCTCGTCAAGGTACTCGTGCTCAGAAAACCCGTGCTGAAGTTTCTGGTTCAGGCAAAAAGCCTTGGAGACAGAAAGGTACAGGTCGTGCACGTTCAGGTTCAATCAAGAGCCCAATTTGGCGCTCTGGTGGTGTTAGCTTCGCAGCTAAACCACAGGACCACAGTCAAAAAGTAAACAAAAAGATGTACCGTGGTGCTCTGAAGAGCATTCTGTCTGAGCTGGTACGTCAAGATCGTCTGATCGTCGTAGAGAAGTTCTCTGTTGAAGCGCCTAAAACTAAACTTTTAGCACAGAAACTGAAAGATATGGCTCTGGAAGATGTTCTGATCATCACTGCTGATGTAGATGAGAATCTGTATTTAGCAGCACGCAACTTATATAAAGTTGACGTACGTGATGCAGCAACAATCGACCCTGTTAGCTTAATCGCCTTCGACAAAGTCGTCATGACTGCTGACGCTGTGAAGCAAGTTGAGGAGATGCTGGCATGATCCGTGAAGAACGTCTGCTGAAAGTACTGCGCGCGCCGCATGTATCTGAAAAAGCTTCTATCGCGATGGAAAAATCAAACACCATCGTTCTCAAAGTTGCTAAAGACGCGACCAAAGCAGAGATTAAAGCAGCTGTACAAAAACTGTTTGAAGTCGAAGTTGAAAGTGTTAACACTCTGCTGATGAAAGGCAAAGTGAAACGTCACGGTCAGCGTATTGGTCGTCGTAGCGACTGGAAAAAAGCTTACGTCACCCTGAAGGAAGGCCAGAATCTGGACTTCGTCGGCGGCGCTGAGTAAGTCGGAGGAGTAAAGAACAATGGCAATTGTTAAATGTAAACCTACGTCTCCGGGCCGTCGCCACGTAGTTAAAGTGGTAAACCCTGAGCTGCATAAAGGGAAACCTTATGCGCCATTGCTGGAAAAAAACAGCAAGTCCGGTGGTCGTAACAACAATGGTCGTATCACTACCCGTCATATCGGTGGTGGTCACAAACAGGCTTACCGTATTGTTGACTTCAAACGCAACAAAGATGGTATCCCTGCAACAGTAGAACGTCTGGAATATGATCCAAACCGTTCAGCTAACATCGCTTTAGTGCTGTATGCTGATGGTGAACGTCGCTACATTCTGGCTCCAAAAGGCCTGAAAGCGGGTGATAAAGTTCAGTCTGGCGTTGATGCTGCTATCAAAGCGGGTAACACCTTACCAATGCGTAATATCCCGGTTGGTTCTACAGTTCATAACGTAGAAATGAAACCAGGTAAAGGTGGTCAGTTAGCTCGTTCAGCTGGTACTTACGTTCAGATCGTTGCTCGTGATGGTGCTTATGTCACTATTCGTCTGCGCTCTGGTGAAATGCGTAAAGTTCCTTCTGATTGCCGTGCAACTATCGGTGAAGTTGGCAACTCTGAGCACATGTTACGCGTTCTGGGTAAAGCTGGTGCAAGTCGCTGGCGTGGTATTCGTCCTACCGTTCGCGGTACTGCGATGAACCCAGTCGATCACCCACATGGTGGTGGTGAAGGTCGTAACTTTGGTAAACACCCAGTAACACCTTGGGGCGTTCAAACCAAAGGTAAGAAGACTCGTAAAAACAAACGCACTGAACATTTCATCGTTCATCGTCGTACTAAGAAATAATTAGAGGATAAGCCATGCCACGTTCTCTCAAGAAAGGTCCTTTCATTGACCTGCACTTGCTGAAGAAGGTAGAGAAAGCGGTGGAAAGCGGTGACAAAAAGCCTGTTAAGACTTGGTCCCGTCGTTCAACGATCTTTCCTAACATGATCGGTTTGACCATCGCTGTCCATAATGGTCGTCAGCATGTTCCAGTTTACGTTTCCGACGAAATGGTTGGTCACAAACTGGGTGAATTCGCGCCGACCCGTACTTATCGCGGTCATGCAGCCGATAAAAAGGCTAAGAAAAAATAAGGTAGGAGGAAGAGATGGAAACTATCGCTATGCATCGCCACGCTCGTTCTTCTGCTCAGAAGGTTCGCTTGGTAGCTGACCTGATTCGCGGTAAGAAAGTGTCGCAAGCTCTGGAAATTTTAACCTTTACCAACAAGAAAGCTGCTGGTTTAGTGAAGAAAGTACTGGAGTCTGCTATTGCTAATGCAGAACACAACGATGGCGCTGACATTGATGATCTGAAAGTAGCTAAGATCTTTGTTGACGAAGGTCCTTCTATGAAGCGCATTATGCCTCGTGCAAAAGGCCGTGCAGATCGTATTCTGAAGCGCACCAGCCACATCACTGTGGTTGTGTCTGATCGCTGAGACTCTGGAGACTAGCAATGGGTCAAAAAGTACATCCTAATGGTATCCGCCTTGGCATTGTCAAGCCTTGGAATTCCACATGGTATGCGGGTACCAATGAATTCGCTGACAACCTAGACAGCGACTTTAAAGTACGTCAGTACTTAACTAAAGAACTGGCTAAAGCATCTGTATCTCGTATCGTTATCGAACGTCCTGCGAAAAGCATCCGTGTGACTATTCACACTGCTCGCCCAGGCATCGTTATCGGTAAAAAAGGTGAAGATGTTGAAAAACTGCGCAAAAACGTAGCGGATATCGCTGGCGTTCCTGCGCAAATTAATATCGCCGAAGTACGTAAACCTGAACTGGACGCAAAATTAGTTGCTGACAGCATCACTTCACAGCTGGAACGTCGTGTTATGTTCCGTCGTGCTATGAAGCGTGCGGTACAGAACGCTATGCGTTTAGGCGCTAAAGGTATTAAAGTGGAAGTAAGTGGTCGCTTAGGTGGCGCTGAAATCGCTCGTACTGAATGGTATCGTGAAGGTCGTGTACCTCTGCACACTCTGCGTGCAGATATCGACTACAATACCTCAGAAGCACAAACCACTTATGGTGTGCTCGGCGTTAAGGTATGGATCTTCAAAGGTGAGATCCTGGGTGGTATGGCTGCAGTTGAACAGGCGGAAAAACCGGCTGCTCAACCTAAAAAGCAGCAGCGTAAAGGCCGCAAGTAAGGAGAGTCGCTGATGTTACAACCAAAGCGTACAAAATTCCGTAAAGTGCACAAAGGCCGCAACCGTGGCTTAGCTGCTGGTGCGGATGTAAGCTTCGGGACTTACGGTCTTAAAGCTGTGGGCCGTGGTCGTCTGACTGCACGTCAGATCGAAGCGGCACGTCGTGCAATGACCCGTGCAGTTAAGCGTCAGGGTAAAATCTGGATCCGTGTGTTCCCAGACAAACCAATCACTGAAAAGCCGCTCGAAGTCCGTATGGGTAAAGGTAAAGGTAACGTTGAGTATTGGGTTGCCTTAATCCAGCCAGGTAAAGTCCTGTATGAAATGGATGGTGTGCCTGAAGAACTGGCCCGTGAAGCATTCAAGCTGGCGGCAGCAAAACTGCCTATCAAAACCACCTTTGTAACTAAGACGGTGATGTAATGAAAGCAAAAGAGCTGCGCGAAAAGAGCGTTGAAGAGCTGAACACAGAACTGCTGAACTTACTGCGTGAGCAGTTTAACCTGCGTATGCAGGCAGCAAGTGGTCAGTTACAACAGTCTCATCTGTTGAAACAAGTGCGTCGTAATATCGCACGCGTTAAGACTTTACTGACTGAGAAGGCGGGTGCGTAATGACCGATAAAATCCGTACTCTGCAAGGTCGTGTAGTTAGTGACAAAATGGAGAAATCTATTGTCGTTGCTATCGATCGTATGGTTAAACACCCATTATATGGTAAGTTTATCCGTCGTACGACCAAACTGCATGTACATGACGAGAACAACGAATGTGGAATTGGTGACGTAGTAGAAATTCGTCAAACACGTCCACTGTCTAAGACTAAGTCTTGGGCGTTAGTTCGCGTTGTAGAAAAAGCTGTTCTGTAATAAAATAGCCTTTTCGTACGAAATAAACGGCTCAAAACTGAACGAGCCGTTTATTTTTTCTGTCCATATCGAGAATGTGGTGTTATAATGCCGCTCCCTCGTATTATGGGATATTGAACGGCCTCTTCTAATGTGGAAGTGGCTCAGTAGTAGTTGACATTTAGCGGAGCACTAAAATGATCCAAGAACAGACTATGCTGAACGTGGCCGACAACTCCGGTGCACGTCGCGTAATGTGTATCAAGGTTCTAGGTGGCTCGCACCGTCGCTACGCAGATGTAGGTGACATCATCAAAATTACCATCAAGGAAGCAATTCCACGTGGTAAAGTTAAGAAAGGTGATGTACTGAAAGCGGTAGTGGTGCGCACCAAGAAGGGTGTTCGTCGCCCTGACGGTTCTGTCATTCGCTTCGATAGCAACGCTTGTGTATTGTTAAACAACAACAGCGAGCAAGTTATTGGTACGCGTATTTTTGGGCCGGTTACTCGTGAACTTCGTAACGAGAAGTTTATGAAAATAATCTCTCTGGCACCTGAAGTACTCTAAGGAGCAGGCAATGGCAGCGAAAATCCGTCGTGAAGACGAAGTTATCGTGCTAACTGGTAAAGATAAAGGTAAGCGCGGTAAAGTAAAACAGGTTCTTTCTTCTGGTAAAGTTATCGTTGAAGGTATCAATCTGGTTAAAAAACATCAGAAGCCAGTTCCGGCTCTGAACCAACCAGGTGGCATCGTTGAAAAAGAAGCTTCTATCCAAGTTTCTAACGTTGCAATCTTCAATGCGGCAACCGGCAAGGCTGACCGTGTAGGTTTTAGATTCGAAGACGGCAAAAAAGTCCGTTTCTTCAAGTCTAATAAAGAAACTATCAAGTAATTTGGAGTATACGATGGCGAAACTGCATGATTACTACAAAGACGAGGTAGTCCAAAAACTGATGTCTCAGTTTGGTTACCATTCTGTCATGCAAGTCCCTCGGGTCGAGAAGATCACCCTGAACATGGGTGTTGGTGAAGCGATTGTTGATAAAAAACTGCTGGACAATGCAGCAGCTGATTTAGCAGCAATCTCAGGTCAAAAACCTTTGATCACCAAAGCACGCAAATCTGTTGCAGGCTTCAAAATCCGCCAGGGCTATCCGATCGGCTGTAAAGTGACCCTGCGTGGCGAACGCATGTGGGAGTTCTTTGAACGCCTGATCTCTATTGCTGTACCACGTATCCGTGACTTCCGTGGTTTGTCCGCTAAATCATTTGATGGACGTGGTAACTACAGCATGGGCGTACGTGAGCAAATCATCTTCCCTGAAATCGATTACGATAAAGTGGATCGTGTTCGTGGTTTGGATATTACCATTACTACGACTGCGAAATCAGATGATGAAGGTCGCGCACTGTTAGCAGCGTTTAACTTCCCGTTCCGCAAGTAAGGCAGGGCATTCATGGCTAAGAAATCTATGAAAGCACGTGATGTAAAACGTGCGAATTTAGCTGAGAAATTCTTCGCAAAACGCGCAGAACTGAAAGCTATCGTTTCAGATGTGAACGTATCTGACGAAGATCGTTGGAATGCTGTTCTGAAACTGCAAACTATGCCACGTGATTCAAGTCCTTCACGTCAGCGTAACCGCTGCCGTCAAACTGGACGTCCGCACGGTTTCCTGCGGAAATTTGGCCTCAGCCGTATTAAAGTCCGTGAAGCCGCTATGCGCGGTGAAATCCCGGGCCTTAGAAAGGCTAGCTGGTAATTACCATAATTGAATCACGGGAGTAAAGACAGATGAGCATGCAAGATCCCATCGCGGATATGCTGACCCGTATCCGTAACGGTCAGGCCGCGAATAAAGTTGCGGTCACAATGCCTTCCTCCAAGCTGAAAGTGGCGATTGCCAACGTGCTTAAGGAAGAAGGTTATATCGAAGATTTTAAAATTGAAGGCGACACTAAGCCAGAATTGGAAATCACTTTAAAATATTTCCAAGGTAAGGCTGTAGTAGAAAGCATTCAGCGCGTAAGCCGTCCAAGTCTGCGCATCTATAAAAGAAAAGATGAGCTGCCACAAGTTATGGCAGGACTGGGCATCGCTGTTGTTTCTACCTCAAAAGGTGTTATGACTGATCGTGCAGCTCGCCAAGCAGGTCTTGGTGGCGAGATTATCTGCTACGTAGCTTAATTCGGGAGGAAAGAATGTCTCGTGTGGCAAAAGCACCCGTCGTCATTCCTGCCGGCGTAGAGGTTAAACTCAACGGTCAGGTAATTACGATTAAGGGTAAAAACGGCGAGCTAACTCGTACTATCCATAATGCAGTTGAAATTCAACATGCTGACAACCAGTTAACTTTCGCACCTCGCGATGGTTTTGCTGATGCATGGGCACAGGCGGGTACTACTCGTTCTCTGTTAAATGCAATGGTTGTAGGTGTTACCGAAGGCTTCACTAAGAAACTGCAACTGGTAGGTGTAGGTTATCGTGCGTCTATTAAAGGCAATGCGGTTAACTTATCAGTAGGTTTTTCACATCCAGTGGAACACCAACTGCCAGCAGGCATCACTGCTGAATGTCCAACACAAACTGAAATCGTACTGAAAGGTGCGGATAAGCAAGTGATTGGTCAAGTAGCAGCTGAACTGCGTGCTTACCGTCGCCCTGAACCTTATAAAGGTAAAGGTATTCGTTACGCCGACGAAGTTGTGCGTATCAAAGAGGCTAAGAAGAAGTAAGGTAACACTATGGATAAGAAAGCAGCTCGTATCCGTCGTGCGACCCGCGCACGCCGTAAGCTCCAAGAATTGGGTGCGACTCGCCTGGTGGTACACCGTACCCCTCGCCATATTTATGCGCAGGTTATTGCACCAAACGGTTCTGAAACTTTGGTGGCCGCTTCTACTACAGAAAAAGCTATCATTGAGCAACTGAAAAACACTGGAAACAAAGAAGCAGCAGCAGTAGTTGGTAAAATTGTTGCTGAACGCGCTCTGGAAAAAGGTATCAAAGTAGTATCATTTGACCGTTCCGGTTTCCAATATCATGGTCGAGTCCAGGCACTGGCAGATGCTGCCCGTGAAGCTGGCCTTCAGTTCTAAGGTAGGAGTGTAAGATGGCTCACATCGAGAAACAAGCTGGCGAACTGCAGGAAAAGCTGATCGCGGTAAACCGCGTATCTAAAACCGTTAAAGGTGGTCGTATCTTTAGCTTCACCGCTCTTACAGTAGTTGGTGATGGTAATGGCCGCGTTGGTTTTGGATATGGCAAAGCTCGCGAAGTTCCGGCAGCAATCCAGAAAGCGATGGAAAAAGCCCGTCGCAATATGAAAACCGTCGCTTTAAACAACGGTACTCTGTTCCACCCTGTTAAAGGTACCCACACAGGTTCTCGCGTATTTATGCAGCCTGCTCATGAAGGTACTGGTATCATCGCAGGTGGTGCAATGCGTGCAGTTCTAGAAGTGGCTGGCGTTCGTAACGTACTGGCTAAAACCTATGGTTCCACTAACCCGATTAACGTGGTTCGTGCAACACTGGACGCTTTAGATAGCATGAAGTCTCCAGATATGGTCGCAGCTAAGCGTGGTAAATCCGTTGAAGAAATTCTGGGGTAATGACCATGGCTAAGACTATTAAAATTACTCAAACACGCAGCTTAATCGGCCGTCTGCCTAAACATAAGGCAACTATGACTGGTTTAGGTCTGCGTCGCATCGGTCACACTGTAGAACGCGAAGATACACCAGCAGTTCGCGGTATGATCAACTTGGTTTCCTATATGGTTAAAGTTGAGGAGTAAGAGATGCGTTTAAATACTCTGTCTCCGGCTGAAGGTGCCAAGCATGCGCCTAAACGTGTAGGTCGTGGTATCGGTTCTGGCTTAGGTAAAACTGGCGGCCGTGGTCACAAAGGTCAGAAGTCTCGTTCTGGCGGTGGCGTACGTCGTGGTTTTGAAGGCGGCCAGATGCCTTTATATCGTCGTTTACCAAAATTTGGTTTTACTTCACGTAAATCTTTCGTGACTGCGGAAATCCGTCTGTCTGATTTAGCTTACGTTGAAGGCGATGTAATCGATCTGAATGCACTGAAAGCCGCAAACGTTGTTGGCCCACAGATTGAATTTGCAAAATTAATTCTATCTGGTGAGGTTAACCGTGCAGTGACTATTCGTGGTCTGCGTGTTACCAAAGGTGCCCGTGCAGCAATCGAATCAGCTGGCGGTAAAATTGAGGAATAAGTGACAGATGGCTAAACAACCAGGTTTAGATTTTCAGAGTGCTAAAGGTGGTGTTGGTGAACTAAAACGCAGACTTTTGTTTGTTCTTGGTGCACTAATTGTCTTTAGGATTGGCTCTTTTATTCCTATCCCTGGTATTGATGCCACTGTGCTTGCCAAATTGCTCGATCAGCAAAAAGGCACCATCATTGAAATGTTTAACATGTTCTCTGGTGGTGCTCTTAGCCGTGCTTCTATCTTTGCGCTGGGTATCATGCCTTATATTTCGGCATCGATTATTATCCAACTCTTATCAGTGGTTAACCCTCGGTTAGCAGAGATTAAGAAGGAAGGGGAGGCCGGTCGTCGTAAGATCAGCCAATATACCCGTTATGGTACTTTGGTGCTGGCGATATTCCAATCAATTGGTATCGCAACAGGCTTACCGAATATGCCAGGAATGCAAGGTCTGGTGATTAATCCAGGTCTACCATTCTATATTACGGCTGTTGTGAGCTTAGTCACTGGAACAATGTTCCTAATGTGGTTAGGTGAGCAAATCACTGAACGTGGTATTGGTAACGGTATCTCAATTATTATCTTTGCAGGTATCGTTGCAGGTCTTCCGCCTGCCATTGGTCAAACCATCGAGCAGGCGCGGCAAGGCGAACTGCACTTCCTCCTGTTATTGTTGGTTGCAGTATTGGTGTTCGCGGTTACTTTCTTTGTTGTTTTTGTAGAAAGAGGACAACGTCGTATCGTTGTTAACTATGCAAAACGTCAACAAGGGCGTAGAATATACGCGGCACAAAGTACACATCTACCACTTAAAGTAAATATGGCGGGTGTTATACCAGCAATTTTTGCTTCAAGTATTATCCTGTTTCCTGGTACAATAACCTCTTGGTTTGGCGATGGTACAGGATGGGGTTGGCTGACGACGATTTCGTTAAATCTACAGCCTGGTCAACCTATTTATGTGCTACTATACGCTGCTGCAATCATATTCTTCTGTTTCTTCTATACGGCGTTGGTTTTCAACCCAAGAGAAACGGCAGATAACCTGAAGAAGTCCGGTGCATTTGTACCAGGAATTCGCCCGGGAGAGCAGACGGCTAAATATATAGATAAAGTAATGACTCGTTTAACCTTAATCGGTGCCTTGTATATTACCTTTATCTGTCTCATCCCGGAGTTCATGCGTGACGCAATGAAAGTACCTTTCTATTTTGGTGGTACTTCCCTCTTAATCGTGGTTGTGGTCATCATGGATTTTATGGCTCAAGTGCAAACTCTCCTGATGTCAAGTCAGTATGAGTCTGCATTGAAAAAAGCAAATCTTAAAGGTTAATTACTGATAAGTGATTTGTTTTAGAAGTTACGGAGAGTAAAAATGAAAGTTCGTGCTTCCGTCAAGAAAATGTGCCGTAACTGCAAAATTGTTAGACGTCACGGTCACGTGCGTGTAATTTGCAGCGTCGAGCCTAAGCATAAACAGCGTCAAGGCTAATTTATTGCATTTTTTTCTTGCAAAGTTCGGTTGAGCTGGCTAAATTAGCCAGCCCAATCTTTTATAATATATACAGTATTGTTTGAGTATCCTGAAAACGGGCTTTTCAGAATGGTACTGTATAACTGCTAATTTAGGAGTGCATAGTGGCCCGTATAGCAGGCATTAACATTCCTGATCATAAACATACCGTAATCGCATTAACTTCGATTTACGGTATCGGTAAGACCCGCTCACAGGCTATCTGTGTAGCTGCTGGTATTGCTGAAAATGTTAAGATCAGTGAGCTGTCTGAAGAGCAAATCGACAAGCTGCGTGACGAAGTTGCCAAATACGTTGTAGAAGGTGATCTGCGTCGTGAAGTTACCCTGAGCATCAAACGTCTGATGGATCTTGGTACTTACCGTGGTTTACGTCATCGTCGTGGTCTACCAGTTCGCGGTCAGCGTACTAAGACTAACGCACGTACCCGTAAGGGTCCGCGTAAGCCGATCAAGAAATAATCGGGGTATTTGAACAATGGCAAAAGCACCTATTCGTGCACGTAAGCGTGTAAGAAAACAAGTCTCTGACGGTGTGGCTCATATCCATGCTTCTTTCAACAACACAATCGTTACTATTACCGATCGTCAAGGTAACGCATTGGGTTGGGCTACTGCCGGTGGTTCCGGTTTCCGTGGTTCTCGTAAATCTACTCCGTTCGCGGCTCAGGTTGCAGCAGAACGTTGCGCTGAAGCTGTTAAAGAGTACGGAATTAAGAACTTGGAAGTTATGGTTAAAGGACCTGGTCCTGGTCGTGAGTCAACTATCCGTGCATTAAACGCGGCTGGTTTCCGCATCACTAATATTACTGATGTGACTCCGATTCCTCATAACGGTTGTCGTCCACCGAAAAAACGTCGCGTTTAATAACGTTTTCGTTTTTAGGAAAGTTGGAGAAAGAAAATGGCAAGATATTTGGGTCCTAAGCTCAAGCTGAGCCGCCGTGAAGGTACAGATTTATTTCTAAAATCTGGCGTTCGGGCGATTGACACCAAGTGTAAACTGGAACAAGCACCAGGTCAGCACGGCGCACGTAAACCGCGTCTTTCTGATTACGGTGTTCAGTTACGTGAAAAACAAAAAGTACGTCGTATTTACGGTGTTCTAGAACGTCAATTCCGTAACTACTACAAAGAAGCAACTCGTCTGAAAGGCAACACAGGTGAAAACCTGCTGACTCTGCTGGAAGGTCGTCTGGATAACGTTGTTTATCGTATGGGCTTTGGCGCAACTCGCGCAGAAGCACGTCAGATGGTTAGCCATAAAGCAATCATGGTAAATGGTCGCGTGGTTAACATTGCTTCTTATCAGGTTTCCCCGAATGACGTAGTCAGCGTTCGTGAAAAATCGAAAAAACAGTCTCGTATCAAGGCTGCTTTAGAGCTGGCTGAACAGCGTGAAAAGCCAACATGGCTGGAAGTTGATGCTGCTAAGATGGAAGGTGTGTTCAAACGTATTCCTGAACGTACTGACTTGTCTGCTGACATTAACGAGCACCTGATCGTCGAGCTTTACTCCAAGTAAGGCTTAGCACCAAAGAGAGGACACAATGCAGGGTTCTGTGACAGAGTTTCTAAAACCGCGCCTGGTTGATATCGAGCAAGTCAGTTCGACGCACGCCAAGGTGACCCTTGAGCCATTAGAGCGAGGCTTCGGCCATACTCTTGGTAACGCACTGCGCCGTATTCTGCTTTCGTCTATGCCGGGTTGTGCGGTAACAGAGGTTGAGATTGATGGTGTACTGCATGAGTACAGCACCAAAGAAGGTGTTCAGGAAGATATCCTAGAAATACTGCTCAACCTTAAGGGGTTGGCGGTAAAAGTTCATGGTAAAGATGAAGTTATTCTTACTTTGAGCAAATCTGGCATTGGCCCTGTTATTGCAGCCGATATCATCCATGACGGTGATGTCGAAATCGTCAAGCCGCAGCACGTTATCTGCCACCTTACAGACGAAAACGCATCTATTAACATGCGTATCAAAGTTCAGCGTGGTCGTGGTTATGTGCCGGCTTCTGCCCGAATTCATTCGGAAGAAGATGAGCGCCCTATCGGTCGCCTTTTAGTAGACGCGTGCTATAGCCCAGTTGAGCGTATTGCTTATAATGTGGAAGCGGCTCGTGTTGAACAGCGTACCGACTTGGATAAGCTGGTAATCGAGATGGAAACTAACGGTACTATCGATCCAGAAGAATCGATTCGCCGTGCAGCGACTATCCTGGCTGAACAGCTTGAAGCTTTTGTTGACTTACGTGATGTTCGTCAGCCAGAAGTTAAAGAAGAGAAGCCAGAATTCGATCCTATCTTACTGCGCCCAGTAGACGATCTTGAATTGACTGTCCGCTCTGCTAACTGTCTGAAGGCAGAAGCAATCCACTACATCGGTGATCTGGTACAGCGTACTGAAGTTGAATTACTTAAGACGCCTAACCTTGGTAAGAAATCTCTTACTGAGATTAAAGACGTACTGGCGTCGCGTGGTCTATCTCTGGGCATGCGCCTTGAGAATTGGCCACCTGCAAGTATCGCTGATGAATAAGATCACAGGTTAAGGTTTTACTGAGAAGGATAAGGTCATGCGCCATCGTAAGAGTGGTCGTCAATTGAACCGCAACAGCAGCCATCGTCAGGCTATGTTTCGTAACATGGCAGGTTCTTTAGTTCGTCATGAGATAATCAAGACAACTTTGCCTAAAGCGAAAGAACTGCGTCGCGTCGTTGAGCCGCTGATTACTCTTGCCAAGACCGACAGCGTAGCTAATCGTCGTCTGGCATTCGCCCGTACTCGTGATAACGAAGTCGTGGCAAAACTGTTTACAGTATTAGGTCCGCGTTTTGCGAGCCGTGCAGGTGGTTACACTCGTATTCTGAAGTGTGGCTTCCGTGCTGGTGACAACGCTCCAATGGCTTACATTGAGCTTGTTGACCGTGCTGATTCTGAAACAGAAGCAGCAGCTGAATAATTTAATTATTATTTAGTGAAGCGAATAAAAAGACCGGATTTTTTAATCCGGTTTTTTTATATCTATAGGAAAATGCTATTCACAGGAAATAAAGGTTTTTCTTTTTATATTTTATTTTTGCTTTTCTCTTTACCTTCTTTTGTGTTACATCATATTTATTTTCTGCTGTTTAATCATACTGCTATTTTGTAATATAAGCTTCGCACTATATTTCAATTCTATTTTTTTGTTATTTGCTATGCTTATTCATAATTAACAATGGAGGATGATCCATGTATCGTATTGGGCAGGTTGCAAAATTAGCTAATGTAACAACAGATACAATCCGGTTTTATGAAAAACAAGGATTAATGGATCATGATAGACGCACAGAAGGTGGTTATCGGCTATATACAGAGCAAGATCTCCAACGTTTACGTTTTATTCGTTATGCAAAAGAGCTGGGTTTTACATTAGATGCTATTACAGAGCTCCTTTCTATTCGTGTTGATCCTGCCCACCATACTTGTGTTGAATCAAAGCATATTGTTGATGCAAGACTAGCAGAAGTTGAAATTCGCTTGAAAGAAATGGAGCGAATGCGAGATTCATTAAAGATGTTGAGTAATGCGTGTTGTGGTAGTGCTCATGAGAGTACTTATTGTTCAATTCTAGAAATACTTGAATCTGGAGCTACAAAGCAATAATATCTGTACCGTATTATGCTTTTATGTTCTTTAACAATTTAAGAGGTTTTTATGTCTAGCAAATATCAGCACCAAAAAGGTGTTATTAAAGATAATGCTTTAGCAGCGTTGGTTCACGATCCTTTATTTAGACAACGTGTAGAAAAAAATAAGAAAGGGAAAGGTAGTTTTATGAGAAAAGCGAAACATAACAAGAAGGGTAACTGGGAGGCCAGTGATAACAAAAGATTCTTTCAATTGTTATCACTGGCCTTTTAGTTTTTATTTCTGCTGATTTTTTAATAAATCACGGATCTCTGTTAATAGAGTTTCTTCGGCTGATGGGGCAGGTGGTGCTTTCGGAGCTTCTTCTGCTTGGCGGCGTGTTTTGTTAATTAATTTAATCGCACAGAAAATAGCGAATGCAACAATAGCAAAGTCGAAAACAGTTTGAATAAACATACCGTAATTTAGTACAACGGCTGGAACATCGCCACTTGCATCTCTTAATACAAGGCTAAACTGTTTAAAATCAATACCACCAATTAATAGTCCTAGTGGTGGCATAATGATATCAGCAACCAGTGATGAAACAATCTTACCAAAAGCTGCACCAATGATGACACCGACAGCCATGTCAACAACATTGCCTTTCATTGCGAATTCACGAAACTCTTTGAAAAAAGACATATCCACCCCTTATTTATCTAAGTATAGATTTATTATGTAAAAATATAGTATCTAACATGATAATAGTAGACCATTATAAGTAACAATCACTATTATTCTTATTTCTAAGTAATTGTTATAAGAAAAATGGGCTAGGTTGGAAAAGTTTTTCAACTTCAGGGACATATTTTTTATCTGTGATAAACATAATTACATGGTCGCCCTGTTCTATAGAGTGGCTTGCATTTGCAATAATGACATCTTCATTTCTAACAATTGCCCCAATAATAGTACCTGGTGGCAGTTTGATATCTTGTATACGACGACCAACGACTTTTGATGTATTTTCATCACCGTGAGCCACAGCTTCAATTGCTTCAGCAACACCGCGGCGTAATGATGAAACACTGACAATATCCGCTTTGCGAACATGACCTAAAAGTGCAGAAATAGTTGCTTGCTGTGGTGAAATTGCAATATCAATAACACCACCTTGAACTAAATCAACATAAGCACTGCGCTGAATGAGGACCATTGCTTTTTTTGCCCCCATTCTTTTTGCTAACATAGCAGACATAATGTTAGCTTCATCATCATTAGTCAGCGCAATAAAAACATCGATTTGTTCTATGTGTTCTTCTGCAAGAAGCTCTTGGTCTGATGCATCACCATAAAAAACAATTGTGTCATGAAGAAGTTCAGCTAGTTCTGTTGCACGCTGTTGATTATGTTCAATAAGTTTGACGCTATAATCTTTTTCCAATCTTGCTGCTAAACCGGCCCCTACATTACCGCCACCTACAATCATAATGCGTTTATATGGTTTTTCTAATCGCTGTAATTCACTCATTACAGCGCGGATATGCTGAGATGCGACAACAAAAAAGACCTCATCTCCAGCTTCTATGATAGTGGAGCCTTGAGGCCGAATAGGTCTATCTTGACGAAAAATTGCAGCAACACGAGTATCAATATGTGGCATATGATCTCGTAATGTTGATAAAGCATTACCAACAAGAGACCCACCATAATAGGCTTTGACGGCAACGATACTGACTTGGCCTTCGGCAAAATTAACCACTTGTAATGCACCGGGGTATTGAATAAGTTTATAAATATAATCAATAACTAAATGTTCTGGTGATATTAAATAATCAATGGGAATCGCTTCTGGTAAAAATAGTTTATCTGCTTCTCGAACAAATTCTGAAGCACGTATACGTGCAACTTTATTTGGTGTATTAAACAAGGTATAGGCCACTTGGCACGCTATCATGTTGGTTTCGTCAGAATTGGTAACTGCAACCAACATATCAGCATCTTCTGCACCTGCTTCTCTTAAGATCCTTGGATGAGAGCCATGCCCATTAACTACTCGTAAATCGAATTTATCTTGAAGTTGGCGTAAACGATCTGCATTAGTATCAACGACAGTAATGTCATTATTCTCCCCGACAAGATTTTCAGCGAGAGTACCACCGACTTGACCAGCGCCTAAGATAATAATTTTCATCGTAATTTCTCAGAGTATTCGATTAACAAATAGAAAAGAAACGCAAGATCTTGATGATCTTGCGTTGAAATAGTAGCGTCTTTTAGATCCGATATCATCTTTTATCACAGGATCATATTTTTCTGATCAATGCATAAAAGAAACCATCGCCGCCTTCTTTTTCAGGTAAGCATTGATGTTGGTAATGGCATTGTGCATCTTTAGTTGATGTCAAAAATGCTTCAACTTGTTGCATGTTCTCTTCTGGAAGAATAGAACATGTAGCATAAACGAGTGTGCCACCAAATTTTAAGTATGGCCAAATAGCATGAAGAATTTCTTTTTGAATTTGAGCTAATTGCTCAATATCGTCATTACGACGAAGCCATTTGATATCAGGATGACGGCGAATAACTCCGGTTGCTGAGCATGGTGCATCAAGTAAAATGCGATCAAATTGCATACCTGCGCACCATTGTTCTGGATAACGTCCATCACCACTTTTGACGATTGCATTGAGTTTTAAACGAGTAAGATTCTCTTGTACTCGTTTCAAACGTTGTTCATCAATATCTACGGCTAAAACCTGAGCCTGAGGTGCTATTTCTAAAATATGAGTTGTTTTGCCCCCTGGCGCGGCACATAGATCGAGAATTTGTTCTTTATTTTCTGGTGCTAATAATTCAGCGCAACGTTGAGCAGAACGATCTTGAATTGTTACCCAACCATCTGCAAATCCGGGAAGAAGGTTAACGTTACACGGATTCTCTAAACGGATAGCAAAAGGGTGGCTATTATCAGCAATGCCTGAAATATTATTATCTGCCAATAATGCCAAATACTCTTCTCGTGAATGGTGTTGTTGATTAACACGTAACCACATAGGTGGTTTTTGGTTGTTGCCTTCAACAATACTCATCCATTGTTCAGGGTAAGCATGCTTGATACGAGCAAGTAACCATGATGGATGAAGAAAACGACTTTCACTATTTTGAAAACGTTCATTTAGGATATCTTGTTGGCGTTGAAACTGACGTAATACACCGTTAATTAATCCTTTTAACTGTGGTTTTTTTAATGCAACAGTACCATTTACTGTTTCTGCTAGAGCTGCATGGGCAGGAATACGCGTATAAAGAAGCTGATATAAACCCACCATAATGAGGTAGTGTAAAATACGCTGTTTACCTTTTAATGGTTTATCCATGAGTTGCTGAATAATCCATTCTAATTGTGGCAATGTGCGTAATACACCAAAGCAAATTTCTTGTAATAAAGCTTTATCTTTATCTGAAATATTTTTTTGAAGTTCGGGTATGACGGTGCTTAGAGATAAGCCTTGATCTAATACCTGATTGATTGCTTTTGCTGCAATGCTACGTAAGTTGTATGACGTTTTCATAATGAGTCAACGTTTAATATTGAGCGCCAGAGAGGTGTTACATTGGCGTGAAAAAAGGAAAACCCTGATAAGGATAAATATCAGGGTTTAGAATTATTATTGAATGATTTTCCCAGGAGTGAACCAATCTCGCTTGGAGTTTAGTAAATCAGCAGAAGCCATAGGCTTTTTACCTGAAGGCTGTAATTCAGTGATATTTAGAATGCCGTTACCTGTCGCAATATAAATACCTGTTTTATCTGCTTTTAATAAAGTTCCTACAGGTTGATTTGTATCATCTGCAATAACGTGTGCCTTCCATACTTTTACCGGCTGTTCGTCTAGCATGAAAAAGCTCATTGGCCATGGATTGAAGGCTCTTATACAGCGCTCTATTTGTTCAGCCGATAATGACCAATCAATTTTTGCTTCTTCTTTAGATAATTTTTGTGCGTAATTCGCTAAACTATCATCTTGTTTTTCGGCTTTTATTTTACCAGTTGTAATCAGATCTAGTGTAGTCGTTAGAGCTTTAGGGCCGAGTTCTGCTAGTTTTTCATAAAGTGACGCACTGGTGTCTTCATTTGTAATTGGACATGATGCTTTATACAGCATATCGCCTGTATCTAAGCCAACATCCATCTGCATAATTGTGACACCTGTTTCTTTATCACCCGCCCATAAAGAGCGTTGAATCGGTGCGGCACCTCGCCATTTAGGAAGGAGAGAACCATGTACATTTAGACAACCTAAACGAGGGATTTCAAGAACAGCTTTAGGTAAGATCATCCCATAAGCCACAACAATCATAATGTCAGCTTGTTGTTCTACAATCCATTCATGGTTCTCTTCTGGTTTTAAAGAAGCAGGTTGATAAACAGGAATATCATGAGTTAACGCCAGTTCTTTAACTGGGCTAATAGTCAGTTTCTTACCTCTTCCTGCGGGTTTATCTGGAGGAGTCATAACTCCCACCACACGATGTTGGGTTGATAACAATGCAGCTAAATGTCGAGCCGCAAAATCGGGTGTTCCCGCAAAAATAATACGTAATGAATCAGACACGTTTTCTTCCTGTTTCAATTTAACTGTTACTGTCCTGCTTTAGCTCTTTTTTTATCTAGCTTATCGAGTTTCTCAACTTTTTGACGGATACGTTGGCGTTTTAATGGAGATAAATAATCTACAAATAGTTTACCAACTAAATGATCCATTTCATGTTGAATGCAGATAGCTAATAAGTCATCAGCTTCTAACTCAAAGGGCTGGCCATTGTAATCAAGGGCTTTTACTTTTACGTGCTCAGCACGAGGAATAAAAGCGCGTTGTTCTGGGATAGATAAACAGCCTTCTTCTATACCGGTATCGCCTTCGGCATCAAGAAGTTCAGGGTTTATTAATACCAGTCTTTGATCTCTTGTTTCAGAGATATCAATGACGATAATGCGCTGGTGGATATCCACTTGTGTCGCAGCTAAGCCAATACCTTCTTCTAAATACATCGTTTCAAACATATCATCTATGATTCTTTGAATTTCGGCATCAACTTTTTCGACTGGCTTTGCAATCGTGCGAAGGCGCTCGTCTGGATAATGTAATACGTGTAACACTGCCATAATTTATTCGGACTGTTTCTAAAATGTGAATAGGATTTAACGTCTATTCTAGACATTTATTATCTAGATTGACAGTATTTGGTGTGTTTAGCACTCATCCTGTTTGCTAAAAACAACATTAGGATAATGCATGGATGCCAGAGAAATATGGATAAGACTTAATGCTGTTTCAAGATTACCGATTAATAAAGCAATTCAAATTGCAAAGTATTTACAATCAGTCACACAACTAAATGATAGACAATTGAAAAGTTGTGGCTTGTCAGAACAGCAATGTCATCAATTTTTAAGACTTCATGCAGATGCTGTCAACAATACATTAAAGTGGTTAGATAAAAATGAATCATCATTATTAACTATTACAGATTCAGATTACCCGCCTCTATTAAAGCAAATATCATCACCGCCACTTTTGCTTTTTGTTGCAGGAAATCGAAAACATTTAATAAGCACACAAATTGCATTAATAGGTAGTAGAAATGCAACAGCATACGGCAATAAATGGGCAACTTACTTCGCACAAGAATTAGTAAAGAAAGAATTCACTATTACGAGTGGGTTAGCTCAAGGTATTGATGGAATAGGGCATCGAAGTGCACTAAAGAATAATGGTGTCACTATTGCTGTACTTGGAAGTGGTTTAGAACATATTTACCCCTCATTCCATCGTACCCTTGCAACACAAATAAAAGAGTCTGGCCTTCTAATTTCTGAACATTTACCAATGACTCCGCCTTTAGCTCGTCATTTTCCTCAACGTAATCGAATTATTAGTGGGTTAAGTGCTACATTACTCATTATTGAAGCAGGGATTAAAAGTGGTTCTTTGATTACTGCCAACTATGCATTGCAACAAGGTAAGGAATTATTTGTTTTACCTGGATTATTAGGGGATATTCATTTTGAAGGAAATCATCAACTTATTAAGCAAGGTGCAAATTTAGCATCTTCACCAGATGATATTTTAGAATATTTAAATAGTTCATTGCAGTGGCTTACTAATGATTATGAACCTTCACAAGAGTCGATAACCGAAAAGTTTATACAGATCCCTGATAATAAAAAAAAGGATCTTCAAAGAGAGCCATTGACACCAAATCAACAACAATCAATTGATATGATATTACCTTTTCTACGTTTTAATGAAATAGTGCCCATTGATATTATTGCTCATGAAAGTGGATTATCAACATCTGAATTAGCTCCTCTTTTATTAGAACTTGAGCTTATAGAAAAAGTCGTTATTGTGGCTGGTGGCTATACTCGATTGGAATAAGTGTATGAGGTAAAACAATGGCAAAAAATATGCCGTTTACACAGCAACCTAAACAGGAAAAATGCCCTGAGTGTGGTAGTGAATTGGTCATGAAAAATGGTGGTCATGGCCCTTTTCTAGGATGTTCTGCTTATCCTGAATGCCATTATATAAAAACATTAAAACCGCAAGGTGATGGCCAAATTATAAAAGTGCTAGAAGGGCAACCTTGCCAATGTTGTGGCGCTGATTTAGTGTTGCGTCAGGGTAAATTTGGAATGTTTATTGGTTGCAGTAATTATCCAGAATGTGAACACATAGAGCAAATTGATAAACCAGATGAAACTATCATTCCTTGCCCTCAATGTAAAAAAGGAAAACTGTTACAACGTAAGTCTCGGTTTGGTAAGATATTTTATTCTTGTAACCAATACCCAGAATGTCAATTTGTGTTAAATAATAAACCTGTTAATGGTGAGTGTGAGTATTGTCATTATCTATTATTGATGGAAAAAAGGTCTTCTCAGGGAGTAAGATTAGTGTGCGCCAGCAAATTATGTGGGAAGCCGCAAACAAAAAGAGAAGAACATGAATAACGAAGCATCACCTGTAAACAACACTATTATAGAAGCACTACAAAATAATAAAGTTATCGCATATCCAACAGAAGCTGTATTCGGGGTTGGCTGTGATCCTGATAGTGAACGCGCTGTTATGGACTTATTAGCATTAAAACAACGTTCAATTGAAAAAGGATTAATTTTAATTGCTGATAATTATGAGCAACTAAAACCTTACATTGATGATAGTGCATTAACACATATTCAACGAGATAGGATGTTTGCCTCTTGGCCTGGGCCGGTTACATGGGTCATTCCCGCCAAGTCGACGACACCAAAGTGGTTAACTGGAAAATTTTCTTCTTTGGCGGTGAGAGTAACTGACCATGCGATTGTCAAAGAGTTATGTTTAACTTATGGGAAACCTTTAGTTTCGACTAGCGCTAATTTAAGTGGGTTGCCACCATGTCGTACGGTTGAAGAAGTAAGAGAACAATTTCAGGATATAATTCCTATTGTTGAAGGAGATGTTGGCGGTAGACAAAATCCTTCTGAAATTCGAGATGCATTAACGGGTGAACTATATCGACAAGGGTGATTTTGATGGAAAAATATTTAGTGATGGGAAATCCTGTCGAACATAGCCAATCACCTTTCATTCATCAGTTTTTTTCAAAACAAACTGGAATAGAGTATGGCTATGGGCGTTTACTTGTTCCTTTGAATGAATTTGATAAAACAGCGTCTCAGTTTTTTGCTAATGGGGGACGGGGTGCTAATGTTACCGTCCCTTTTAAAGAAGATGCTTTTCGTTTTGTTGATAAATTGACAGATAGAGCAAAGGGATGTGGTGCGGTTAACTCTATTGTTAAACTGGATGATGGTACTCTTCTTGGTGATAATACCGATGGACAAGGGCTTATTTTGGATTTAGCCAGACTTGATTTTATTGTGCCTGGTAAAGTTGGATCTGTTTTGGTGATTGGCGCTGGTGGTGCAACAAGAGGAATATTGCTTCCATTACTTGATTATGATTGTGATATTACCTTGACCAATCGTACATTCGCCAAAGCTGAGCAACTGGTAAAAGAATTTGGTCAATTTGGTACAATTCGAGCGATAGCCCCCGAAAATGTTGCTGATAGACATTATGATTTAATCATAAATGCATCTGCGTCTAGTATGATTAATGATTTACCACCTATCCCTAATGATGTGTATAGTTTTGAAACAGCTTGCTACGATCTTTATTATCAAGCAGGAATGACATCATTTTTATACAACGCATTAAAACATGGAAGTACACGTTTATCTGATGGATTAGGTATGCTTGTAGGGCAAGCGGCCTATGCATTTGAACTATGGTATGAGTATGTACCAGATATTAATCCTGTTTTAACTGTATTAAGAGAAAAATTGAATCAATGAACCAGTCTATTCAATTTCCAGATCGCGAAACATGGCTAGCTGAGAGTAATAGTGTTCTGTTTCCTGTTATGATCAATGGAATGCTTTTTAATTGTCAAATCACCGAGCAAGAGCTTATTGAGCGTTTTGGTGTTGGAGACGGAATTTTATTATTTAAACGAAATCGTTGGGACATTGAAGAAGAATTTGAAGAGCTGATCACCGAATATGAGTTATCAACTCTTCATCCTATTTATTCTTTATCAATGGCTGATTGATAAGTATCTAAATAATTATTTTTCCACCCGACATAATTATTAGCAGAATAGATAAAGTGTTCTATCTCTTCTGATGAGAGTGGACGGATCTTTTTAACTGGGCTTCCTAAGTAAAGAAAACCACTCTCAAGCCGTTTTCCTGGTGGAACTAAACTACCAGCACCAATCATGACATCATCTTCAATAATTGCACCATCGAGTAAAATAGATCCCATCCCAACTAACACTCGATTACCTATTGTGCATCCGTGTAACATTACTTTATGTCCAACAGTAACATTATCACCAATAATAAGAGGAAAACCTTCGGGATCATTGTGAGAAATATGAGTGACATGAAGAACGGAACCATCTTGGATATTTGATCTTTCACCAATACTTATGTAATTCACATCCCCTCGAATAACCACCATCGGCCAGATACTGACATCTTTATTAATGCGTACATCGCCAATAACTGTTGCGGTCTCATCGATAAAAACATCTTTACCAATAGAAGGTGAAAGGTTTAAGTAGTTCCGAATTGCTGATTTCCCCATAATTTTGCCTCGTACTTGATTTTGCTTTGTATATAAGAAAAGCATAGCAGTGGATGGGGGGAGTTGACGAGAGAATGATCCCTACTATTCGTTACTATGGGGATCGAAAATACGGTAATAAAAGTAGAAGCAGAGCAATTAAGCATGATTGATAGAATATACCGAATAGACAATAAAAAGATAAGGCGTATATTTTTTGTACGCAAAAGGTGTTTTTAGTATCAAAAATAGACGCAAAGTTCAAAAAGAGAACGAACAGAAAAAAAATTGAAATAAACACTTGCGCTAATCCGAGATCTCCCTATAATGCGCATCCACTGACCGGCGAT
>NZ_JBEEUL010000021.1:0-11724 GCF_040139345.1 Proteus sp. fly-1067
CACTTCAACCCCATTTCTAAAATCATCGGTTTGTGTGCATTGGCTAACCCTTGGTGCCGTTCACCGAAGTCAGATTTCAGTCTTTCGTAAGCATCATCTTTTAGATATTCATCCGTTTGTAATACACCACTTGTCACAGCACCGTTTCCAAATAAACGCGAACCATGCTCTTCGGTGGCTAATCCTAAACCAATGGCTTGACGTGCATAGGCGATTGGGCTTAATCCCACTAAACCATCAAGAGTAAAAATCCGCACATGCCAGATTTCTTGCTGTGTCAGTGTTTCACTTTTACCATTTGGAAATGTCACCTGATACTCAGGCTCCCATTGGCTATTTAATTTTGGCGTGACACAACTAGGATCGAGAGGTAGTAATTCAACCACTTCGCCTAGGGCGTACACCTTATAAGCATAAAAATTCCCCCTTAAACACAAACAGGCAATTAATAGCTCCCAAAGCTCTTGAGGTGTCATGTAATTATTGGGTTTAACCGCCAGTAATTTGTGTAACCGTTCTTTGGTGGCGCGTTTATTTCCTCTTTCTAATTGTTCATATAAGGAACATGGCAACATCCCTACCGATTCTGCAAGAACACGAATACAACTAAATACAGAAGTCAGTTGCATAGCGAGTTGTGTACTCACTCTTCGACCAGAATAAGTGTCATAAGACAATCCAATTAACTCACTCAGTTCTGATGAGGTCATCTCTTTCTGAGATTTCTGAAATAACCCAGGGAAAAACATTATTCCTCCTTGTTATTTCTAGGTTGTCCAAGCGCTCTTGAAACAAGGTATGACCATAAAAGGCACAATAAACCCGCGCAAATATAGCCCATCGGTGGGTAGATTAACCAAGCGCCCCATGACAACAAAAAGGCACCCACAATCCCAACCAATAAGGCTGTTATTGTTAAAAATTTCATTAAATTTCCTTAGAGAGAGCGTAAGCCTCGAGAAGCGAGGACATCAGAGAGGTTTTGTTCCTGATCTCCACCATTCACCAATAATCGACTCATGCCTGTAAATAGCGCAACAGGGCCGTCAATTTTTGCCTCGGGTGTAGATTTATTAGGGAAAATATTGTCGTTTTTATCCGGTTTAACCGTGACGTTCGACATCATCCAGTTCATAACAGGGTGTTGGCCATGATGAAACTTACCCGCATAAACCAGTGCTTCAATCTCTTTCATGGATTCAGAAAAATTACGCACCGTTTGAGCGACTTCTACAAGGGGTAACCCTTCTTCTGCCAGTGCTAAACTAAACTGAGTGGCACTCCACGGATCAAAGCCCAGCTCTTTTAAGTTTTCACCATCCACCCACGCGATGATTTCTTCTTTAATTTGAGCGTGATCGACGACCTCGCCATCAGTTAATTCGAGACACCCCATATCTGCCCATTTTCGATAAAGTTCAGCCATTTGGCGAGAACAGCGTTCTAATCTCTCCTCAGGTAACCAGAATTTAAAATCAGCATGAACATGCCCATTGGTAGGCTGTTGCCATACTTTTACTGCAGCACAAATATCAATCTTATTAGCGAGGTCAACACCCACCCATAATGGATAGGTTTTTAATTCATGTTGAGGTGCGAGTTCAGGTGCATCATCCCACTTCATCATATCCATCCATGAAGATTCAGCTGTGACCCAAATATTCATGTGTTTAGTGAAGAAGTTAATCCGTGCAGAAACCTGCTCTTTGGCTTTCTTGGCTAAACGACGTAAATCATCCCAACGTTTACAAATACCGAGCCCCGGATTTGCCTTTTGCCACACCGTTTCATCAAAGGGATCATCGTCTTTATCTAGCGTATAGATAATGCCAAAGAAAGAATCGTCATCCACCTGACCACGCAGAACCTTAATCGCATAATCCCGTAGTTCATAACAAATTCCCTCTTTATTAAAGCCGGCTGTGGTGATACCAAAAAGAAGAGACTGCAGACGCGCACCGGTGGCGGTTTCTAATACGTCCCACACATCACGAGTTTTGTGTGCATGCAATTCATCAACAATACCGCAGTGAATATTTAAACCATCGAGGTTATTAGCATCACTAGAAAGAGGTTCAAACTTAGAGGCGGTTCTTTCTTGATAGATAGCGAGTTTATTAAACTCAAATAAACGACCTAGTGTCGATTTTGACTTTTTCAGCATATTCTTCGCATCTTCAAATACGATGCGAGCCTGATCACGCGTCGTTGCTGCAGAGTAAACTTCGGCACCGCCTTCACCGTCAGCACCGGTCATATACAGTCCAATACCTGATGACAATGTGGATTTTGCGTTTTTACGTGCAACTTCGTCATAGGCTGTGCGAAAACGACGAACAAAAACAACATCACCGTCTTCATCCACAACTTTTTTACCCGTTTGTTCATCAATTAACGGAATAACAAAGCCAAAAATATTAATTAAAATAAATACATGCCAAGGCATTAAATCAATGGGCTTACCGGCCAATGCCCCTTTTACATGAGGAATAAAACTATAAAAATCGAGTATGTGCTGTGCGCGATCTTCAATGAAATAGATGCCACGCTCAGGCCCATGCTCTAAATCATTCAAAAACCGTTGGCACGCTAAACGCACCAGTTCGCACGCAACAATTTCTCCAGCAACCACCTGTTCGGCGTACTGAATTCCATCTGCTACGATTGCCATTCATCATTTGCGCTTTTTCAAAAATGCCTCAAAAGGATCTTCTTCGGCAGGAGTGTTCATAGTGACTTTTGCTCGAGAAGCGGGAGTCATACCAAATTCACTTAACATGGCGCGAATACGTTTCCATGCATCAGATTTCATGGCGACTGCAGGGTGAGCTTTTTTTAATTTATCGCCCATCGATGACATGACATCGTAGGTATAACCTTCTTCATCGAGTGTCTCGCAATGTTCTCGATACTCAACATAAGCTTCAACCAACATTTCTAACGCTTTAGCATCAAGTGTACTCATCACACCTAATGCGTTTAATTCTTCCCCTATTCGTTTAAACCAATACTTTCCCCGCTTATCAAAATACTTCGGAGTTGGGGGTACCCCTGAAGGGGGCTTTGGTTCTTTTTTATTAATCGGTCGTTTTGATGGGTTCCCCCTCACTAATTGCAGATGTGACGGGGTTTTAGGCGGTCCAGCCATAATAGAAATCTCCTATCAATAATCGCTTGGGGTTCCCCAAAAAAAGTTTTCTAACCTGCGGTGATGTGAAAAGAGGTAAGGGGGCGGTCCTAGGTGGCGAGAGTGGTAGGGATTTTACCCGCCCCTCCCCTATGAATAATAGGGTTGCTTTAAGCTACGGAATTATTTCCCTTCCTTTGCTGTCTTAGTTCTATGACAGGGCCAGCACAGGCTTTGTAGGTTATCTTCTGCATCGGTACCCCCATGTGCTTTAGCAATGATGTGGTCAACCGTTTTTGCTTCAGTGGCTCGTCCTGCTCTTAAGCATTCTTGACAGAGATACTTATCACACTTGAGTATACGAGCTCGTAACTTATCCCACTTTGTACCATAACCACGTTGATGACGAGACTTACCACGCTGGTGCATTTCCCATCCTAAGTTCTGATGATCTTCACAGTAACCATTACGTTCTGTTGTTGTCTTAGCGCATCCCTGTTTACGACACGCACGAGGTATGCGAGGTGGCATGTTATCTCCTATAATTTAAAGGGCAGATATCTGCCATTTTAAAGAAGAGAATAATACCCTTTATTGAACATAGGGTATTTTCACCTTTACTTCTGACTGCACCACGTTCTGTTATTTAGTTCACTCACAGCTTGTGCCCACGCTTGATGCTGAGTTTCCATTGCTTTCTTAAGCTCTGTGATAGCAATATCTTGACTATTGGCTCGCATGCGTAAATCTGCCAACTCAGCCTTAGCGTCCTGCTCTAGTTGATAACTGACAGCCACATCTTTATCTTTTAGTTCTGCAGAATTAATAAAGGCATCTTTAATAAAAAATTGACTAGAGGACTGAAAGAAAGGTTGTGAATTTGATTTAGGCTTCACACCTACATCTTGCATCAGTTGTTTAATGCGAGTGAGTTGTTCTTCTAACTTATCTAACTCAGTTGTATCTACTGAGACTTTATAGATCAACTCACCTATTTCTTTTTTAGGATGATTAATAGTTATCTTTTCAGGAGCCTTACCACCTATTGAAAGTTTTAAATAACCATTCGCACAATAAGTCGCACTGTACGTTTTTGTTTCAATACGGGCAGAACCATCATCATTAATAATTATATTCATTTACTCTCTCCAATAAAAAAGCCACCAGCTATTAACTGATGGCTATCTATATAAACTCTATCAACGCCACTCAATGAATGACGTTTGTAGAATTAATAATGTCTCTCCATAGTCACGCCCTTTCTTCTACCTACAGCTGACGTTGCTGATAATGACCGAAAAATAACAAAATGGTGGTATTCATTGTTTTTGATTCTCACTATGCGCTATCTATCGAGAATAAAACAGGTCACGGCTAACATAGGAGACAGCGACAATGCGACGCATTAAAAACTTCGCTATTGCGAGGCATTGTTTTCTATCGAACTACTTCTACGGTATGTCCGTTTGCGTCAGTTATATAAGCCGATTCACCTTTGTAGATGAATTCATACATCTGACCGTTAAATTCGTTCATGTTAGGATGCGTTATTGACTCGCATTCAGTAACGATGATTGCAATGCAGTCTTTTTGCACATCAACGTGATCAATGCTCTTTTCGCTAACAATTAGCTCTTCTTCCTGTATCGCTTTTGCACACTCAGCATCTTCGTAAACCGCTGGAGTCTCAATAGCGTAATCAGGGTTTGACCAATTTTTAAACTTATCAAGTAACTCAATGAATCGAGGGCTACCTAGTTTAATTATTGATAGACTACTTTCGCTTCTGAGGCTGACATCACCGTTAACAATAGTTTTTAAAGTAAACATATTTTCTTCCTGTTTCTGTTGGTATAAAAAAGCCCCTAATCACTTAGAGGCTCGTTGTTGTTTAATTTCCCGTATTGCTTTCTTGCGTAGTTTTCAGTAGATCTTTTTCAATCTCACTTTTCATAGCCGCCTTAAATAGTGATGCTATTGCAAAGCAAAAAGCTAATACAAACCAACCAGAGTAAGCTGCGAAGATAATATAAGCCGTATCTGTTAGCACATCGTAGACGCGCCACGCTAAGTGTTGGTGCTTATAATTTTTTGCAATTTTATCTTTATCAATGAAAATTATTAGCATACCCAGAACGGCAAATAGCCATCCCGTGAAATACCCAATATTGGTCAACCCGTCATTATTCAGGATTAATCCAAAATAAAGTGAAGAGGCAACAATGACATCAATAGTTATTGCAAGTAGCCTTTTCATCATCGTAAACACTCCGTTTTAATGTAGATTTAAATTACTTCTAGCTGACTCAATATCGCGGTTCGCTTTCTTGTCTGCTATTTTTTGAACGGTCGTAGCTCGCCCACAAGCTTTGGGAAATAACCAAAGTTCATGAAACTAAGTGAGCGCATTGTTCCCACCCATGGGAATTTTTCACCTTCCCTTACGTCATCAAGGCAGCACACTGGATAAATTTCATCTTCACCCTCATCGAACACGACATCTTCGGTAGTGTAATGCGGTATAAAAAACATTAACCATTTCACTGCAAGCACTCCGTTCTAATGTAATCCTGCAAATACAACGTTTGCTGTTCGTTCTCTACTATCATTTCTCTGAGACGTAGATAATCTTGTTCAACTGCTTTGTTAAGTCGTGCGGTGGCTTCATTGCTTCCGCTTTCGGTGGAATTTTTGGTGACTGCTGGACACTCGGCTTTGACATACACCCGCTTGTTACCAGAGCTAACAGCATCACGAAGAGTGTTGATTTCATTCTTTGCACTGGCTAACTCCTGTGAGTGACGAATATCGAGTTGATTTAATCGAGTGATACGGGCTTGATAGTCTTTGTTGATTTCGACTTGTTGAGATAACTGATTGGTTGCTGTGCTGTAATCTTTACTTAATTTGTCGTAGTCATCCATTACCCACCAAAGCCAGAATATAAGAATGAGAAAGCCACCAGCTAAAAGTTTAGTTAACATATTCATGGTTATTTCATCTCCTTGAAATCAAGGACACCTCTTTTCAAAAAAAAGAAAAAGGAGACTCTAAAACCGGAGGCTCCTCATATCAGTGCATGCAACCTTGCAGGCTGAATGCTTTTAATCTTCCCTTTTTTGTATCTGTTTCCATTTGAGCTAAATCTTCTAGGAGTCCTGATATTTCTTCTACAGCTTCATCCGTTAAGTTATGGTTAGGGAATAGAGAAATAATGACACTAGGTTCTGCCTCTGTGTTATTTTTCAACATGGACATGAAATGCATTGCGATATCAAAATCAGATAACATTCCTGCGCTATAGTAAGAAAGAAGGAAGCTCTGTAATGATTCTACGCCAAACCTAATGTCTCCTAATGAGGTTCTAAAAATAGGGCGGCAGTGCATAGCTACCTGCCTGATTAAGAACAATTCACAGACGATGTAAGAAACCGTTTTAATTTTCTTATCTAGATCATTTCCCCACATATCGCTCATTACTCTTCCCTTTCCATTAATGACACCAAATCAGGATCCATTTGAGCAATAATATTCAGCCTTGCCGTTTCAAGCATTTTCTTGCGTCCACCGACCCCCCAATTATTCATTCGTTTACCGCAGTAACTAAGCTCCCCCTTTTCATTACTAATTTGTAAATCAAGACGATTTAGCTTAGTCATATTTGAAATTCCATTAAGCGTTGCCTCACGGAATGTTTCATACACACTGATTTCAAATTCGGGCTTAATCCATGCGGCATAACGGATGGCAAGAAGTTCAACAGCCCAGACACCTTGTTCATTACCACCATTAACAACCTTAAGTGACTGATTTTCTTTCAGACGACTTTTTTGTCGTCTGGCATCAAGAGCCAAAATAAAGCGCTTAACTGATGCACTTCTAACAAATTTATTCGGTCGTTGAGATTCATCTGCCTCTCCTTTTAGCACAGCAGCTGCATGCAGATCATTTAGGTTATATCGACCTACGTTATCAACTCGTACTGACACACCATTAATTATGACTTTTGGGTGTTTCATTGCATATTTCCTATAGAAAGGGAGCCTGTTAGCACAGAAAAGCCGCCCCAAGAGAGCTTGCCAGCTATAACGGCAGTTCTCAGGCTCACTTTCTGTAGGCTCTTGGTTATTTAAATGTGCGTGCTATGCACAGAACGTAAACGTAAATACAAAAAAGCCCCGCAAATGCGAGGCTATGAGATAGGATTAATTATTGAGTTAAAGTAACAACCAAGCATCTTCAAAGACTTTTTGTGAATACGGTTGATAGCCCAACTCAACGCCCACGATTGCTTTTGCTAAAGAGATAGCAACTGACTTTGATTGAGTATCTATCTTGTCATTAATACCAACACCAATCTCTTTTGATGCACGGCTAACATAACCATTCGTGTTGTTCTCAACTGGCGGTGCATACTTATTAATAATTGCTGATACTGAGTTCAAACCATATTTACGTTGATATGTTTGAGTTAGTTTATAAATTGCTCTGATGCCATACTCAGGCGACTCAAAGACACAGAATCGAGGGTTAGGAACTCCCGTTTCAATTCCGACTAAACCTTTCCATTTATTACGTGGGTTATAGTCAATGTTGCCTGGGTTGTTATTGCGTTCACCGCGTGCGGGTCTAGTCATCTTTCAGCCCTGCCTTACCCTTAATGAGTTTACTTAATCCATCCACACCGACATACCCAATGAATACACTAGCCAGATATGCCAATTCATGATTAAGTCCAAGTAGCGTTAAGAGGTCCTTTACAAACCATGCAAACAACGCACACATGGCACCATCAAATAACGTTTTCCTCCAGCCACCTCCGTTGTATTTACCACGTAGAATAGCCATGCTAGTTGCTAGCGCTGCGCTAATGCCTTGTTCCTTATGGGCGTCGATAACTTGGAATACTTGATCCCAAAACTCAGGGGTTTCTTTCATATGACTCATACTCACCCCCTATTTGGAGGAATTAGTTAATAGGATGCCACGCACAGCTCTTGTGTGAAGTGATTAGTGTGTGATTGATACTGTGGTCTGCATAAGTGAGGCTCCTTTCGGGATTCGAACCCAAGCCGTCCATCCGAAGATAGCCGTTCTGCCATATTGAAACTAAAGGAGCATATACGAAACCATTTCGGTGATATCAACAAAATGGTAGAAATAAAAAAAGCCACCGAAATGACCTTACTGGCAAGCTTTTCTGCCTCTGGAAATAACCCGAACAGTATCGCCTGTTACTGTCGTAATGTAAGCATGATCTGTTCGATTAATATCAAATGATGGGATGGCATCTTTCCTTGTGTGCTCAACTCTCGCCACGATATCTTTATTTTCTGATTCTGGGTAAAACTCTAGGCGGTACATTTCTCCTAAGCAGTGGACTTCTTCCACTTTACGACCTTCACGTTCAGTGATTAATTTAAGTGCGTACATAATTTCGTTCCTTATTTTAGATAATAAAAAAGACCGCCTAAGCGATCTTCTGAATGAGTTGTTCGTAATAACCGAACATGTGAAATAGCGTTATCGGAATTCCGGCATCGGAACAATATCAATAACTTAAACTATGGTGCCCTCATCAATGAAGGTAACACCCTCGAATTCGGGGGAATTAAAACGAAACGGGATTAATTGTTAATTTCTTCGGCATTTGTTTGGCGACAGACCGATGAAACAACAACTAACCCCGCCCAAAAGCACGGATGACAAGTGTGCTTTGTTATTTCTTTCTTGGTACATAGCAATAGAAAGGGACACCAGATGATGTTTTGGTCGACGGATATCTGGTGTCCCTAATCACACAACTCTCCAAAATGAAGAGTGTGCTAGATAACAAAAAACCCCGCCGAAGCGAGGTCTTAATAAAATTTAGTGTGATTGAGTAATAAATTTCCCACTATTTAAAGATGATAAGGCAATCTTATTCAAAATGCAATTTTTAACTGTTTATATAACCAGTCATCTTGTAATCTTATTAAATGCGACTTCCGCACCACTCTCTTCAAGAAAGCATTTACTAATTAACTTCTCATAGAACGGTTTCCAGTTACGAGACCATGTAGGTTGAGTTAACTCAGGCACTATATGTTTTATCGCTTGATATGCTACTGAGGAAGGCATTCGTTTATATCCTCTGCCCGCACAGCGAGGGCAATCTTTAAATACAGGTACACCCTGTAATTCGGTTTGCTCTTCGTCCAAGACTTGACCTCTCCCGTTACAACGACATCGATGCGTAATAATTCCTTTTCCTCCACACATTTGGCATTTATCACCAACCAGTTCATTTTTAATCACTGGCTCCATAATCACTTCGCCATTCAATTTCATAATGCCCGGATATTTAATGACGTCTTTGTGGCTATAAATAAGCTTTTTACCTTGGCAGCTAGGACATTGACACACCGAACCAGCTGAACGGGCATAATCTTCAAACGCCATCTTAGCTAGGATCACTAAACAATAACCTAATTTGTTTCCAGCCGATTTAGCCACCAGCTTAGGGGTTACTTTAAGTGCATATTGCGTTAACTGCTCTACGGTGCTGAACTTATCTTTTTCACTCACATCATTCTTAGCAAAAAAAGCAGACATGCCAAACTTAGCGCGCTGTTCTGTCATACCAAGCGCACCTGCAGTATCCATTCCTTTCATTCTATTGGGATCTGTACAGTTTGGTGCATCGGTGATCATCGGTGACTTTGGATAAAATTGTTTTAATGCTGACTCTAATTTCATGCTAATACTCCTCGTGCCGTACACACGTTAAATAAATGCACCGATGCCTAATGAACGGTTTAAAAAATTAAATAACAATTCGAGTTGATTGCCATGAGTGGCTTCCCATAGTTTGGGGTCACGATGTAACTCGTCATGGTGAATGCGGCATAATGGAATAGTGAATAAGTCGTGAGCCTTAGTACCCATACCACCCATGCCATGACCTATGATGTGGTGCGGATCATCAGCCTGTTGCCCACACACGCAACACGGTTGAGTTTTTACCCATTGCAACCATTTGATATTTTCCCAACGTTGCATTTTAGGCTTCAGCAGAAATGACGCTGGTGGCTCTGGTTCGATATCAACTTTAATAACTGGCTTTATCGCATCTAAACGTTCATTCATTGCTGATAGCGCTGTCACATTACTTGGAATAATGTCAGCTTCAGGAAAACCACCATGAACTTTGCGTTCCTCTTGTTTATCTGACCAATTTAAAATCTGGCGTAATATCGCTTCGGGTAATTCATCAACCAAGCTATGCATTACTGCAAATGAGAAAAAATCAGGTATTGTTAGCTGGTGGCCATCATCTAATCTCAAGCGACTACGAATAGTATCTAACATCCAATTGATACGATTTTTATGAGCTAATTCAGCAACCCAACCGGCTGATGAATGACGAATATGATTATCGTGATGCCAGCAAGTGCGAATAACTCCCGCTTCATTAAAGGTCGTTACTAACTCGTGGTGATGATAATTATCTTCATCGTTATCAATCTGACAGTATTTGATATTACTAATAACCCACGAATCCATCGGTGCCACTTTATCAATGGTGTGGATCACTTTTTTGCTATTGAGAAATTGAATGATGTGCTTATTGTTTAAAATCGGCTGTTCATCACCCGTTAATGCACCTGAGGGCAACACGTCTAAACTTTTTGGCACATCACTAATAATCACACGGCGGTGCTTTTTAAATTGCTCGAGTAATTCAGCACCCGGCTTAAGCAGTACAACACCAAGTTCTGGCTGAATGTAGGGAGTTAACAGTAATTTCATTAAATGATATCCCCTACTTTATATTCAGCCCATAACCCTGCGATCCACTTCACGCCTTTAGCGGTAAACCGTGATTGTGCAAATGCATGGTTATTGGTTTGATTAGTGCCCGTTTTTATCTCAAAGCGACCAAGATCGACGTGGGTTTGATAAGGCGTAAATGTATTATTCAAGCGATACATTATTTTCTTATCTATTAAAAAACAGCGAAAATCCGTTTCTTTCACCTGCAGTAATTTGCACACTTGGCGAAACGTCATAGAACCCGTGGATAAAACATAATTATCAACAAACTGAGCCTTAGGTGTGGCAATCGCTAATTCACTTTCCAGCTTTTGTTTTTCTTCTGCTAAGTCTGCAGCTAATCGCAATGCCTCTGGTAACGTTTGAGGAATGATAGGTTGCATTTTTGACTCTAATTCCTGCCAGCGATCGACAATTTTCGCTGTGAACTGAGGTGATAATCGAGCCACCAGCACTAGTGAGTCTCTTTTATTAAAACGGTATTCAGTATATTGATTGCCATTATGCTCAAAAGGGAACTCAGCCAATGGCTGGGTTAAAATTTGAGCAATAAAAAGCCTGTCTGCAGAACGCTTAACATCTGAGTGATTACTGCCAGTTAAACTAGCAATCTCTCTGCTCGACATGGTTAATTCGCGATTCATTGCGGGTAATACTGAAACTTCCATTGTTCTTTGCATCATGCTATTTCTCTCCACGTTTTACTCGTGACCGTACATCACGCTTTTACTATGCTGACGAATGGTTATTTCAAGCTTCCCGCCTTTAATAACGTCCATCCA
>NZ_JBEEUL010000022.1:0-11662 GCF_040139345.1 Proteus sp. fly-1067
CAAAATATAAATATGAACGAGCAAGTATTTTTCAAGCCCTAAAATCTAAATTTTTTATCTTTGACCAACATGGGATTATAGATAGCAAAAAACCCCGCCGAAGCGAGGTTTTGTATATTCAACTATTTAATGCTTAACTCATTTGAGCTGTCATCACACTTTTGCAAAAGATACATATTGCGCCGTGTGGATTGTTCACTGTGACATCAAATTGTGATGTTCTATATTGTGAACCGCAACACCTTGGGCATTTAAAATAGAGGCGAATAGTAATAGCGCCTTTAGAGAGCCACCACGTTGCCTGCTGCTGGGCCTTTCATACCATTTTCCATGGTGAATGAAACTTGTTGGCCTTCCGCTAATGTTTTGAAGCTATCACTTTGGATTGCAGAGAAATGTACGAAGACATCTTTGCTGCCATCAGCTGGAGTAATAAAACCAAAACCTTTACCTTCATCGAACCATTTTACTGTACCAGTCATTGTATTAGACATAGAATTTCCTTTAATTTATTTAATTTGCCATAAGGCATGTGCGGTTTGTTTTGTATTTTTACTTATGGGAATTAATTAGAAGGAATTCACAATGAAGAGGTATCGAGGATAACGCTAAACGGGAACAATTTTAAACTTACTAACATAAATAGGTCTGTACTTCCAAACCAGTGACGCTATTAATAGAGAATTTTTTGCATATTAAAAACAGAATGTTTTTATACAAAGCAAGTTAGAAGAAGAACTTCATGAATATATCAAATATTACAATACTGTGCAGATCAAAATAAAATTAAAAGGACTGAGTCCAGTTCAATACCGGACTCAGTCTTTACTTAACTAATTTAAATTGCCCAATAAAATGGGGTTAGTTCAGTTGTTTAACATCCAAGTTTTTATACTGATAATAAATTGCAACTGTTTACCAATATCTGATATTTAATTACTACCCAAATCGTACAAAGATATCGATTTACAGAACATCTTTAATACTTTCAGCAAGTGTAGTTGTTGGTCGTCCTATTAGCTTTCTCATAGTATGGCTATCATCGAACAACCCTCCCTGGGAAGCCCCAACATCAGAATCAGCAATCATAATTGATAACTCATCAGGCAAACCTGCGCTTTTCAGTGCAGCTACAAAGTCTTTCTGACTTAGATTTTGATATACAATATTCTTCCCACTCTGTTTAGTCAGTTCTTTTGCTAGCTGATCTAATGTCCAAGCGTCATCGCCAGCGAGTTCGTAAACTTTCCCTATATGTCCATCTTCAATCATCACACGAGCAGCCGCAGCGGCATAGTCTGCTCTAGTCGCTGATGCAATTTTTCCATCACCTGCGGCTCCAATAAAAATACCATGCTCAAGTGCAGCTGGTACGCTAGCTAGATAATTTTCTGTATACCAACCATTGCGCAGTAGAGTGTAATGGATACCTGAATCAGCTAGCATTTTTTCAGTTTCTACATGCTCAACATGCAAATTTAGTGGAGAACAGTCTGCATGTAACAAACTTGTATAAGCAATAAACTTCACGTTAGCTAATTTTGCAGCGCTAATTACATTTCGGTGTTGTGTAACTCGCATACCTATTTCACTTGAAGAAATCAGGAGCAATTTATCGACACCTTGTAAAGCACTTATTAATGATGCTTCATCATTGTAATCTGCCTGACGCACAGAAATCCCTTTCTGACTCAAAGGTGCGCCTTTTACCAAGTTTCGGACAATCGCCGCTATCTGGTTGGCAGGAACTATCTGTAAAAGATTTTCAATAACATGTTGGCCCAAAAGACCTGTAGCACCGGTAATCGCAATCATGAGGTAACTCCTTAATGTATCACTTGTGTTTCGTTAAGATAACACCTAAACTTACTTTAAGTAAGTACGAACAAAAAGGTAAGTGTAAAATGGCGAATTTAACAATTTCTCAGCAATTACGCGATGGTAATGTCTTTGCCAAGCAGTGCCCATCTCGTAAGATCCTTAAGCATGTAACAAGCCTTTGGGGGATTTTAATTTTAATTGCTCTACGTGATGGGACGCATCGTTTCAGTGAGTTAAGACGTAAAATTGGAGGGGTGAGCGAGAAAATGTTATCTCAATCCTTACAATTACTGGAACAGGATGGTTTTATTAATCGAGTATCATATCCTGTATTGCCACCTCATGTAGAGTACACGTTAACTGAGCTAGGTGAACAAGTAAGCGAAAAAGTCACCATTCTGGCGGATTGGATAGAAATAAATCTACCTAATATACTGATAAATGATGAAGATAAAGTAGAGTGATGTTTTACTTTCTAGTGTTTCTTGGTACTTGTTGATGTATTTAAAGAAGCACAACATGTCGGTGAAGTTCCTCCTGGTTACAATCCTGCCCTTACCACTAAGCAGCCAATAATTTCAAATAGCGGTATCAGTTGGTCTGGTGGGGGTTACATCATCCATGCTGGGGAGGAATTTGTGGTGGTACAGAAGGAGCACTCTGCTCTGATATTTACTAGTTCTTCTAAACGACTGGTGAGCTTCTTATTAGCATCGTTTAATCTATTGAGTTTTTTTGATGGCTCATTTGCCACCATATAATCACCCGCAATGATAACTATCGCTATAGTCGCGATATAAAACTTCAAATTCATTATTGATTAATACCTATGATAAGAAATAGCGCGTTGACAACATTTAGCTAAACTCGCTTTATCATTAGAACAAGAAGGAGCAATAGAAAGATAAATCTTAGAGATAAAATATAATGAAAAGATTCGATATAGATAAAATAATTAAAAACTTATCGGACAAGGATGTAAAAAAATAAATCAAACTTATAATAGCCAAACCAACAAAGAAGATAGTTTCAATAAATTGTTTTTTGATATATTTATCTTTGATCGTATTTTATTTGAAGGATTATTTATTTTACTTACTATGGTTTTTATTTGTAGAATCACATCAAGATCCACATCACATCTATTCTATTCATTCTTAGTTTTAGTTTTAATTTTAGTTTTCATTTACTTTATTTTACTATGAGTTTAGTAATTACTATCTATGATTGTATTAATAATAAAATATCACTAATTTTATTCTTTAGTGTAAAGAGAATTACAATGATGACCTATATAATGAAAAAATGATCTATTTTCAATTAGAGTATTAATCTAACTTAATGAGTATTTTCATTAGATGAATCTTCGTTATTATATTTTTTAATATTAGAATAAATTCCCCCATATTATAGCCTAAGGTAGTGAGTAATATAGGATTGCTATGAACGCTAAATTTTCTCTTAAAATCTAATGAACCCCAACGAAATAAGCGAGTACCTTTACTGGTAAATAATCTATCATTCAATCTTAATAGACCTAAAAGACGATAATTATGCCTTTTTATAACTAATTGATTACCATAATACTTTTATTGGTTTTGATAACCACTAATTAGGGCTGTAAACATGATTTAGTGAGTATGCAAAACATTAGCGGGTGGGATGAGGATTAGTTCTGAGTTAAGGAATATGGTACAAAACCATAAAAGACCAGGAGTTTCCCAAAAACATTATGATCGATATGATTATTTAAGAGAAAAATGAGAAACACTTGATACATGGTGTGAAAAACTATCGTCGCTAAAAGAAGCATAGTATTTATATATCATTTAAATTCCTTATTGCAGGATAGATGTAACCCACAATAAGGGATTACACAAATGAGAATGACTTAGCATAACAAGTGAAATTATCTAGAATTAAAACTTTCAAACGTATTGAAAACAAGAATTATTATTAATATGATATACTATAAAATAGTACTGTTTATTCATTAGGAGTTGAATATGACTAAAAAATATTATATTAAGAATATGTTCTGGGGATGGTTTATTGGCATATTACTTATTTACTCCTGCCTAGACAATGATATAAAAGAATACAAATAGTTATTATTATTTATTCTCAGTATTATAGGAATTGGACTTTATCCATTATCTAAGTTTGCTGTTGAATCATTTTTTTTAATCTTCACCACAAGAGAATTTTGGAAGAGAGGGCTATTTATGGATACTCCTGCTAAATTAGGTGGAATTGCATTATATCAGGGAATTGTTTTTCTCTTATCACTTCCAATTGTCTTAATTTTCGCCTTAGCCACTTCCATGAAAAGGTGGCTGGCAAAATGAGTCACCTTTTATTTTTACTTATTAAATACCAATTAATTTATTGGCTCTTTCAATTAGCTCATCATCAATTAAAGCGCCAACTCCAGCCATTATTAATGCATAGCCTAAAATACCGACTGGCCCACCTAAAAGGGCACTAAAAGCGAATCCCACAACTGCTGATACGGCCATCCCCGCCCCAATAGTTTCTGCTTTAACAAAAAATGGCCTCCAATTATCGGTTCTAATCGCTTTTATTAGCTCTATTCTTAAGTCATTAACATACATTGCATTACTTACAAAACCCATTCCCTTGCCGAATTTTTTTAAATTATTAGCAATATCATTTACTTTAACCGACTCTAAAGCCTTGGCAATTGCCTCTCTATCTTTTGTGCTAACTTTTTTATTGATATTATCTTTATGTTGATAATGCATCATCAACATTACGAATAGTGTTTCCTTTTGCTTCTAAAGCCAAATCTCTCGCTAATTTTTCTGCTTCATTTCCGTAAGTATTAAAAACCTCTTTATAGAAATCAGATGTAAACTTAACCCCATCTTTGATGACATTAAACTCTTTTTCCTGCAGAGGACGCGGATCTTTATCCTTAAGTTCAATTGCAGGAAAGCCCGAATAAGCATATAAAGGCGGTAAGTTTGAATTTCTAGGAAACACAATAATTGCATCATTAAATTGATGTGGATATGGCACTTCTATCCTTTTGTTTTCTACCTTATTAGGTAATTCTACTTTTTCTGGATATGAGAATTTTTTATTTTCATTTGAGTAATTTTGAATAACATTTCCTTGAAAACCAAGGCCACTAGAGGAGCTAGTGGGTCTAAGCGAATATTCAATCCCCATATTTTTAATGTCTACATGATAACTATTAGCAGCATAATTAACTTCATATACAGGGACTTTTTTAGTCACTAAGACACCATCAGTTCTAGTTAACGTTGCAATCACTTTATTGTTGTCTTTAATTACAGCCATTCTTGCATTAACATCAACTGTACCATTGTTTTTTGCAATTTTATTAAGTTCGCCAGACATCAAATCAGAATTGTTAATTAAGTTTTCTGCAGGGATAGTAGACATAAGATCAAATTCATTAAATGAATCATTATCAAACTCACTAAACTCCATAAAATTTACTGAATTCACCTTATTATCATCAATACGATTTTCTTTACTGTATAAATTAATAACAGACTCTATCAATTTATCTTGAACTAAATTAACAGCTTCTTTTGTAAGAAAATATTTCTTTTTAAATGTTTCGAGTTGCTCAATAACAATACCATTAAAATGCATTACACCTTTATTTGTAGCTAATTCTTTATTGTTTGAGCTATTAGTTAGTTTATTATTATTACTAGAAATAATAACGGGCTTTTGCGGTTTATTCACTTTAAATTTAGTATTTGGATTAAAAGGTGATGATCCATCATTACCCATATTAGGAGACTGATATTCTTCTTTATCGCTATCAGCAAGAGTGGGTATTTTTGCCCAATTAAAATTATGATTAGACTTATTAATTGGTACCCCACTTAGCACTGCCAATAGTTTCTCCTCCGCACCATTATCACTTACTTTTCCTCCATCTGTTATCCAACCACCATCACCGTCGGTATTATAAGTCCAGCCATATTGTTTGATATCACGAATAACATCAGCTGGAAGCCAAGGATATTGATCAACGTTAGCTCTTGTAATAAGCATATAAATTCCTTTTTATATTTAACAGCACACACTACTGTGTGCAAATACAGTGTATTCAATAATAATCGTAAAACAATCATCTTATTTCGGCTATATTAGGAATAGTTATCATTACCATTTAATTCTTCCTTGAATTAAATATATTTGATTAATAATCAAATTCTAGTGCGCTATTGGTGTCCTGATTTTTCATCTCTTCTTTTTGCCTGCGCTCCTCTTCCACCTTCTGTGCCTCTTCCATCTCACGCATTCTCACGTTATAGAGTGATTGCTCTGGCATCTGCACACGAACAGAGATAAAACGACCGGCTGGGATATCAATTGGGTCACTATCGCTGTAACCATCAATATCATTACGGGCGAATTTAGGCGCATTAGGATGAGTACGGTGATAGATTTTGACGAGGATAGAAACATCTTCATTAACTTCAGAGTTAACCTAGAAGTGGTCGAGAGCTTATCAAACTTGCTATCAACCATTCGAACTTAATTATCAGCTCTGAGCGAAGAGCGAACATTCACGGTCAGGGAATGAGGACCTTGTTTATCGGGAAGGTTAATCTGATTAACCCAACATAGGCATAAATGATGAAGTTGACCAAAAAACAGGTTATCAATACACTGTCGCTGCCACTTATATTACCCAGCCCCCACCTGATGTTCTCGCTGTTGATAGAGGATTACGAATAGTTCTAAGCACCAATAAATGGGGGCTGGCTAAGCTGTTTGGCCGTGAATTACTTCCGATCCTCTTCAAGTACGATAGATTTTAGCAGAAACGGATTCGATGAATAATGCCACAGTGAGTACTGCGACATTATGAGGCTGCTAGTTCTGCCCGTCATTTAAAACAGGGGGGGAGGAAAGGAGGCTCATGGGATGTATACTCAAACAAGCCGCTCCTTGCGTCATTCCAAGCCTGAATGATTTCCTCCGAACAATGCATCTTCCTTAATGTGTTTATAATGTGATCATATCCCCTTATTCATTCAAACCGCAGGTTGCGCTCAGACTACAGCTTGAATTACGTTGGGTATATATACCGGATTAAAATATCAACTAAGTAAGGTAACTATTGTATTTTGAATAAATAACTTTTTTAAGATTTGTAGTATTGGAAGGCATATTGAGAATAACGCAACATGCAGAAATTGAAAGGGAAATACGAAGTTTTATCGGTGCCGGTTAAATAACTGGCACCAGGGAAATTAACGCCAGCGTTCTGTCGCCCAGGCGACCTGCTGTTGTGCGTCGTGGAAAGTCCAAGCCACGAAGCGACTGATTTTTTGCCCCTGCGCCATTTCAATGGTACGGACTTCGGCCGCACCCACCAGCTTCAAGGCGTGATAAATCGAAGGCAAGGTAGTGCTTTTAGAAATCAACGAGGTGAACCACAGGCAGTTTTGCGCCAGGCTAACGCTCTCCTCTACCATTTTACGCACAAAGGCTTCTTCACCACCTTCACACCATAGCTCTTTATTTTTGCCGCCAAAGTTCTGTACCGGCGTGTCGGCTACCTCGCCTTTACCCAGCTTGTGCAATTTGCGACGGGTGCTGGCTTGCGCTTCCTGTTCAGAGCTGTGGAACGGTGGATTACACAGTGTGGCATCAAATTTCTCTGCCACGCCGATGATGCCGTTCAAAATACATTCGGGGTGTTTTTGTAAACGCAGGCGCACGCCGTTTCTCAGTGTCGGATTCATCTTCACGATCATTTTGGCCGAATTGAGCGATATCGGATTAATCTCCGAACCGGTAAAACGCCAGCCGTATTCACGCAGGCCAATAATCGGATAAATACAGTTGGCACCAACACCCACATCAAGGATCGCCACGCCTTTACCGCGAGGGAACTCACCGCCGTAGCTGGTCGCCAGCAGGTCGGCCAGATGGTGTAAATAGTCGGCACGCCCAGGGATCGGCGGGCACAGATAATCGGCGGGAATGTCCCAGTGTTCAATGCCATAAAAATGTTGCAGTAATGCACGGTTGAGCATTTTAACCGCCGCAGGATCGGCAAAATCTACTGAGATGTCGCCCCAGGCGTTCGGCTTGACGAACGGCTCCAGTGCAGGGCAACTGGCGATCAGCGCCGGGAAATCATAGCGTGAACGATGACGGTTACGCGGGTGCAAGCCGCTTTTCTGCTGCAGGAAGGTTTTCTTTTTTTCCACCGTGAAGGACTCTCTTAAAGGTATTTCTGACGCGTACGATACCATATACCCTATAGCTTTCAAGTTGCAGCTAACAGCTCGGGATGAAACCGTATTAAGCCTGAATTCAGAGTTTATTCCGGAATGCCCTGCTCTTTATATCCAACGTAATTCAAGATGCAGGAAGGCGGCAAGGGAACATACATCAGTATATGACCCGGCTGGCTGAGTGTGGCCAACGAACCTGCCCACATGTAAAATTCAAATGGCTGTTTTGAGCGAAGAGCGGTCATTTGAGAATCCCAGGCTATCGCGTTGACTAAAGCTGTTCAGCATTATTTCAATAATTTTGACATCAAATCAAAAAACATAGGCAGGTCGCGGTTGAATGAGAAGGATGCGTTTATAGCCTTGCGCGCGATTAAGCCGTCAATAAAGGCAAAAAGAATAATCGTGACTTCCTCAAGGTTAATATCCCGGCGAAACTCCTCCGCAGCAATACCGTCCGCGATAATCCCTGCAAGACTTTGCCGCATGATGATATCACTGGATATATACGTTTTCTGCAATTCAGGGTTCCGTGCAGACTCCGCCATTATTTCAACCCACAGTTGATGCGTAACGGGATAACCTACATCGCTTATGCACGAAGTAACTTGCGCGCAAAGGCGGTCGAAAAACGAGCCTTTAGATGGAGCATTATGGTCTGCCAAAGCTGAACTCTGTTCTTCAAGAACGATTGCCTTGATGAGATCATCCTTGCTTTTAAAATACGTGTACATCGCCCCCTGACTAATCCCTGCCCGGGTCGAAATTTCACGCACACTTGTCGCACTAAAGCCTTTTTCTGCAAAGCAGGCAGCAGCAGCAGTAATCAGCTTATGGTAGGTTTCGGTTTTCTTTAACATGTTGACTATTATGTTTAATCCAGTACCCAGACTTTAACGCACTTTTATTCCTGGAGCCAGTGTTGAACTCTGACTCCAGAATCTGATATCACTTCATAAGCGGCAACGCACTGAGCATATTCTTCAAATTCAGCATATCCCAGGGTAAATGTTCGGCAATTGTAAGGCCGACAGGCTCCGCTTTTGAGGTTGCTTGAGCGATTACGTTTAGAACATCCTCAATGGATAGTTTACCTTCTGCGACGTCACCAAAGTCATGCTCTCCTCTGCCTGGCTGGGCGAAAAGAACCGAACGGAAAAATGACGGGTCGAGAACGTCCAGATCAATGTGTATTGCCAGATGTTCAATATTTTCTCTCTCGATCCACTCCGTCACGTCTTTCGCGTCGTTTTTAACCTTTTCAGGACCTATCGTCTCAATGCCATGACTGGCAAGGTATTCAGCTTCATAAGGCAGTGGATCGTGGATACCTGCAATCATTATTTTTGAAGGGTTAAGTCTGGTTGATACATGAGCAACTAAATCTTTATCACCCGTTCCAATTAGCGCTCCAAGAACATGGGCATGGGCGTTCGGATATTGTCTTGCAGTCTGCACATCAGGATGAGAGTCAATCCAGAGCACACCCAGCTTATCACCGTATTTATTGAGCAGATGGGCAAAAGGAGCCAGTGATACCAGGCAATCCCCACCAAAAACGACAATTGAATCTGGATTATGTTTCTCAACCAGAGTGGCTGCATCGTTGAGCTGCCTGATAATTTGAGGTTTAGCGGTAATGCCATCCACTACGGCCTGTAGCTCCGTTGTGGGCTCATCGACCGGAACAGACTCGACAGGGCCATCCGATTCGGGGGAAAGATACGAGAGAAGAAGCGACCCAAGATGATAGGGTGGGTTATTGCCGCCTTGCCATTGGGGAAATAAAAGTCTGAGCGTTTTACTGGTCATAATTTGCCTTTGCTTGTTTTGACAACAGACTGATTGAATGAATCACAATCTATTCGCGAATGAACGTTCATTCATTTTTACGTAATTATTGTTCTTTGGCAAGCAGCACGGCACGTTAAGTTAACTAAAGGAAAAAATCACTGTTGCAGACTAGTTTCAACCAAAGTCCGCTTCTGGCACAAAGCCGACCACCAACGAATATATCCTTTTTTAGCGATCTCTCGTACTCAACAACTAAACCAACCATCTAAACTCTTCTATCACCCACCATACTCCCTCACATCAATATAAAAATACTGCTTACCTAGTGAGGTTGTTGACATCTGTCCGGCTACTATCATGGAATGAGGGATAATACGATTACCTCGCCCACAAAGAGTTACTCTAATCGTTTTTCCTCCCATCGAAGCCATCATTCCAATATGCCCAATTGTTGTGATTAATACCGCACAAGGAAATCAGGGCGAAAGTGTCTGAACTTTTACCCCGCCCCCACCCTGTATTCATGGTGTTATTGATGCCAATGAGAATTGGGATCGAGTGGAATGCCATCCGCATTACAGCCAATGACTTTGCCACTCTTTTCGATACGTTGTTTGGTTGAGTTATGATGCAGTTCGCATAAACTTTGGAAGTTCTTTGCGTCCCAGAATAAGGCTTGAGCTTTCGCGATACGTTCTTTATCGCCTGATTCAAGTGCTTCTTTAAGACGATGTGGAGTAATGTGGTCAACTACTGTGGCAGCAGTAAGACTAAACTGTAATTCGCTTATCTCTTTTGACATAACATTTACCGATTTATTTAGTTAATAAGGTGCCGACTCACAGCTCTTGTGTGAACGGTATAAGTGGGTGTTGATTCTGTGGTCGGCGTAAACGAAAAGGCTACAAAATAACCTTATTTAATTTAGGGTTGAATATATTAGTGAGAATGATTATCATTACATATGTATCAAATTGACAGGTTTGATACGAATTAGTACGACATGACTTACATTGCTTCTTGCGTTTATTTTATATGCCGATATGACTCCTAGCGTATCGGCATTTTTTTATTTTGTGTTGGCAATTCTTTCATACCTACAATTTAGATGTATATAATCAGATTCGATCTAATATTACTATGATTTGAGGCTAAATCTAATCAGATAGTCCGCACAGTGCTGTGAGTTCAATCGGTGAACGTCACGCTCTGCGTCAATTTTGGAGCACAGCGGAAAAATTGCCCAACAGCAACACTTTGTTATAAAAACCCTGACCAGAAGCAAAATGGTCACTCAAATCTTTGTTCCCGCTGGTTGTACTCCTCGGTCTCACGCTCTCTATTCTCTCTAATAGACCTATTTAGAAGAGAAAGCTTGGCCTTACCTTTATAGCAAATGCCTGTTGTTCGCTCAAACCAGACTGTAATTTCTAATAATATTCTACCTATGAGCCCCAAGTCTGAGCTAATACAATTTAAAACCCCTGAAAAAAATTAAGGCTACACATTATGTGTAGCCTTAATCTTATTCACGTTATCTAAACCAATTATTTTTTATCTTTATTTTCTATCGCTATTGTTTGCCGTTTCTCTTCTTCAGGCAATTCATACTCAATAGCAATAGTCAGAAGTCCACTTGATAAATCGGCTTTGTCTATTTTAACATTTTTACCGAGGTCAAACTGCAACGTAAATTGCCCTTGAGATATGCCTCGGTGGATCCATTTATCATTGTCTTCTTCTGATTTTTCTTCTTTTTTCCCTTCAATCAATAAACGACTTCCTTT
>NZ_JBEEUL010000023.1:0-10581 GCF_040139345.1 Proteus sp. fly-1067
ATGGGTGGATGATAAGCAGATTAAAAAAATGGATGTTGAATGGATGGACGTTATTAAAGGCGGGAAGCTTGAAATAATCATTCGTCAGCATAGTAAAAGCGTGATGTACGGTCACGAGTAAAACGTGGAGAGAAATAGCATGAATGGATTAATTGTTATTGATGGCTTTCAGGTTCGTAGAGATGTAGCCGGTCGTTATTGTTTAAATGATTTACATCGAGTATCGGGTGGTGAAAAACGGCATCAACCATCGAATTGGAGTTCATTAGCTCAAACTAAAGAGTTAATTGATGAAATTTCGACCGCTCCTGAGATCACAGGAGCGCCCATTGTTACTGTGGCTGGTGGATATAACCAAGGCACCTATGTTTGCAAAGAATTAGTGTATGCCTACGCAATGTGGATCAGTGCTTCTTTTCATTTAAAAGTGATCCGTACCTTCGATGCTTTAATGTCACAACAGCACCAAGAGAAACTCAGTGATAAGGTTCAAGCGGGTGTAATACTGCTTGAGTCAATGTCTAAAAGTTTAAACTTTTCGAATTCATCAAAGTTAGGCGCTTATCAAAAATTACAGGCCATGGCGGGATTACCTGAATTAGCCCCTGTTTATGCGATTGATGCACCAAGTGGATCTATGGATAGCTCCAGTCGTCCAACAGTTGCATTATCAACACTGATTAAAAAACACAATTTACCTATTTCAGCACAGCAAGCCTATAAGCGATTAGCCGAACTAGGCATTGTTGAACGTCTATCACGCCCAAGCACGAAAACTGCTAGCAAAACGAAAGAGTTTTGGTCTGTTACGGCTAGAGGTTGTCAGTTTGGGAAGAATATGACGAGTCCTAATAATCCGCGCGAAACCCAACCGCATTTCTTTGAGAGTAAAACGGATGAATTGATCCGCATGGTGATGTTGAATAAGCAGGTGAGCGCATGAAATTATTATTAACTCCCTACATTCAACCTGAACTGGGCGTTGTATTACTTAAACCGGGTGCTGAATTACTCGAGCAATTTAAAAAGCATCACCGCGTGATTATTAGCGATGTTCCAAAAAGTTTAGATGTGTTGCCCTCAGGCGCATTAACGGGTGATGAACAGCCAATTTTAAACAATAAGCACATCATTCAATTTCTCAATAACAAAAAAGTAATCCACACCATCGATAAAGTATCACCGATGGACTCTTGGGTTATTAGTAATATCAAATACTGTCAGATTGATAACGATGAAGATAATTATCATCACCATGAGTTAGTAACGACATTTAATGAGGCTGGCGTGATCCGCACTTGCTGGTATCACGATAATCATATTCGTCATTCATCAGCAGGGTGGATTGCTGAATTAGCTCATAAAAATCGAATCAATTGGATGTTAGACACTATTCGTTTTCGGTTGAGATTAGATAGTGGCCACCAGCTAACGATACCTGATTTTTTCTCATTTGCAGTAATGCATAGCTTGGTTGATGAATTACCCGAAGCGATATTGCGCCAGATTTTAAATTGGTCAGATAAACAAGAAGAACGCAGAGTTCACGGTGGTTTTCCTGAAGCTGACATTATCCCAAGTAACGTAACCGCATTATCTGCAATGAATGAGCGGTTAGATACCATAAAGCCGGTTATTAAAGTTGCTGTTGATCCGGAGCCACCAGCGTCATTTCTTCTTAAACCTAAAATGCAACGTTGGGAAAATACCCAATGGCTCCAATGGGTGAAGACTCAACCGTGTTGCGTGTGTGGGAAACAGGCTGATGATCCGCATCACATCATTGGTCATGGCATGGGAGGGATGGGTACTAAGGTTCATGACTTATTCACTATTCCATTATGTCGCATTCATCATGACGAGTTACATCGAGACCCAAAACAATGGGAAGTTACTCACGGCAATCAACTCGAATTGTTATTTCATTTTTTAAACCGTTCATTAGGTATCGGTGCATTTATTTAACGTGTGTACGGCACGAGGAGTATAGGCATGAGAGATATACAGGAATTTTTATCACGTTGGGGAGCATGGTCGGCAGATAATACAGAGTCGGTTCAATGGTATTCGGTTGCTGCGGGGTTTAGTGGATTAATACCAAGTAAGGTTAAGGCACGCCCTCAATGTTGTGAAGACGATGCAATAATTATTTCTAGTTGTATGGCGCAACTGAATAAAAAGAATAGTGAGATGCATGACCTATTGCTTGATTACTATTTATTCGGAATGACATTTATGCAACTGGCTAACAAGCACAATTGTTCTGATACTCACATAGGAAAAAAACTGCAAAAAGCAGAAGGGATAATAGAAGGTATGTTAATGATGTTAGATGTCTCCTTAGAAATGGATCGATACATAGAAAAAGTCACATAACGCGCTTTACGATCGTAAAAATGATGATATTGTGATAAGAGTGACATCAAGGTCAGCCAACTTATAAACCCGCTTTTGCGGGGTTTTTATATATAAAATAAAGTTTGCTATCTGAGTTTATCTATGGCTTAATGACATCACTGGTTTGGAAGTACAGGCCTATTTATGTTAGTCAGTTTAAAGTTGTTCACCGTTTAGCGTTATCCTCGATACCACTTCATTGCGAATTCCTTCTAATTAATTCCCATAAGTAAAAATAAAAAACAAACCCTCATATGCCTTATGGCAAATTAAAGAAATTAAAGGAAATTCTATGTCTAATACAATGACTGGTTCAGTAAAATGGTTTAACGATGATAAAGGTTTTGGTTTCATCACTCCTAAAGATGGAAGTAAAGATGTATTTGTACATTACTCTGCAATTCAGAGTGATGACTTCAAATCTCTGATGGAAGGCCAAGAAGTTTCATTTACCATTGAAAATGGTATGAAAGGTCCAGCAGCAGGCAACGTGGTGGCTCTCTAAAGGCGCTATTACTATTCGCCTCTATTTTAAATGTCCTTGTTGTAGCGGTTCACAATATAGAACATCACAATTTGATGTTACAGTGAACAATCCACACGGCGCAAAATGTATTTTTTGTAAGACTGTGATGGCTGCTCAAATGAGTTAAGCGTTAATAGTTGAATATATAAAACCTCGTTTTGGCGGGGTTTTTTTGTTGCTTAAATTTAAAGATGATCCCTTTATATTTTGAAACGTACATATTCATTAGTGTGTGGTAAACTTAGAAGAGTAAACATACCTCATTGCTATCAACAGCAAACCTTGCATTTGCAAGTTTTTATCGAAAATAGATGTGGTATCTAAAGGAATGATTTCCTAAGGAGATGCCTATGAATTGGTCTGCGCTATTACATCTAATCCCCGCTTTTTTACGGAATGTAATTATCATTGCTTTATTGCTCTTAGTTGCATTTATGATAGTTCGTTGGTTCAGGTAAATTCATTCCGCCATTAGCTTAACTGGGAGAGTATTTAGTTTTATTTAAACTAAAAGTCGAGGTTCGATACCTTGATGGCGGCCCAATTAAATATAAAGCTTCTCATCTATTTTTTATTTTAATCTATAGAAAACTTGATATTAGGGGCATAAACTCTTAGGAGTTATTATGACAGGACTAAATCAAACAAAAGTAATTAGTCGAGTTTTACAATGGATTAGTAGTGTTGGCCTGATATTGCTTGCAATTATTTTAATAATTTTTTTAGTTAAAGAAACTATTATTCTTGCTAATTTGTTGTTTACAGTTAGTGATCCAGTTTCAATTTATTTATTAGTTGATGGACTTATCATTTACTTTCTGTATTTTGAGTTTATTGCCTTAATTATTAAATACTTTCAATCAAATTATCACTTTCCATTACAATATTTTATTTACATCGCTATCACAGCTGTAATTAGACTTATTGTTGTTGAACATAAAAATCCGCAATTACTTATCGTATATTCAGGAACAATCCTTATTCTAGTTATTGCATTGTATATTGCTAATGCAGAAAGATTGAAGCCAGAATAAGCTAAAGTATCTCATTTAAAAGGTCGCCATGTGCGGCCTTTTTTATATACATAGATCATAGTATCAATCACATACTGATTACTTCACATAAAAACTGTGTATCTGTATCTCTTTAACTAAACTCGGACACTCCGTAGGGGGTGACTATGCGCATGGAAAAATTGACCAATGCTACCTACGGAACAGCTGGCTTAACTGCCTTTTTTGCAAGTCTCTCACTTTATGAATGGGGATTTGTAATAGGGATGGGATTCAGCATGCTCCTTGGATTAGCAACTTATTTTATGACACAGCGAGAACAACGAAAACGAACAGCGTTATTTGCTGAATTAGTTCACCGTAATTGTTCTAGTGATCCGCAAAGCATAGAAAAGATAGTTGGCGAGATGCTGACTAAAGCTAAAAAGGATATTTAATGAACCTAAAACAGAAAGTGACAGTAGTCACGAGTGCTGGTGCGGTAAGCATCGCGCTAACCGTGATTGGTTATTTTGAGGGAGTGCGTTATGAGCCATACCATGATGTTGCTGGAATTCTGACGGTTTGTTATGGCCACACTGGAAATGACATCATTCAAGGTAAGACATATACACAGCAAGAGTGTGACGAATTACTGCAGAAAGACTTTATTAGAACGCAGCAGCAAGTTGATACCCTGATTAAAGTACCGCTGGATGATAAAACAAAAGCGTCTCTATATTCTTTTGCCTTTAATGTGGGTACCACAGCTTTTGCACGTTCTACGTTGCTAAAGAAATTAAACGCAGGCGATCAGTATGGCGCTTGTGAAGAAATGAAACGATGGGTTTATGCAGGTGGAAAGGTATGGCGAGGGCTAGTCAGTCGTAGAGATGCGGAGTCAGCACTATGTCATGGAAATCTTTAATCATCATTATCAGCTTTATCCTCGCATTACTCATCACAGTCGCTGGTGGCATTTATCTCTCAATTGATAATTCATGTATTAACGATAAAGCAAGCTTAGACAAGCGTTGTCAGATAGCTCTCTCACATCATCGGTACTAATTATGAAACATTGGAAACTTTACATTGTCATTGTAATGGTAGGAATTGTCGCTGGTGGTTATATTGCCAACATCATACAAGATATCATTACTCAAAGAGATAATTTAATAGTAGAGAATAAGCAATTAACAAAAGAAAATAATAGTTACTCAAAGCTGTTAAGTGATCAGATATTTCAATTTAATAGATTTAATCAAATAGCGACTACAACCTACCGCTATGGCATTCAGGTAGATGCAAAATCACAGGAGAAAATCATTGAATATAGAACGATCCTTAAAAAAGAGCCGACTTGTGATTTGCTTGTTCCTCAACATATTACTGATGGGGTGCTCAAGCACACCTATGAGTTACGGTCAATGTATAGAGATACCCAAGACATTGACTCAACCAGTGTTAGTGCCTCTACCGTCCGAACTTTAACATATTGCCAAGTGGTGTTATGGATACCTTCCTTGTTATCGACAATAGAAAAAGCTAATGAGCAATTAAAAGCAATACGGGAAATTGAAGCGAAGAAAGTAAAAAAATAGACCCGCGGGTTTAATGGGGGTCTGAATGTTTTAGATAACATGGATCTTATTATTTTGCCCAAGTGAACAGGTCGCTCTTCACTGGAACATCAACCGTACTCTATTGCTTAAATAATAGCCATTTTATATTTGTAAAGGTTCATAGCCACTAGTTAATAGCTGGTGTTTTTTGTATCTGCAGAAAGGATGGTTGATTTCATCAGGCTGACGGGGAAGCCGTAAGTAATTAAGGTAACGTAGTGATACATGATGATGCAACCGCAGCCAGACCTACTAACACCACAATCAGAAATTATTGGTTATTCTCAGAGCGAATTGCAGAGTTAGAGTCAGTGATATTAGAGTTACAAGATTACATTAGAATGGAGTGTTTGTGATAATCCCCCTCAACAAGAGAAGGGGAATTAAACAAAATTGTAAAAACTATTTTTTATTTAATAGATAACCAATAACAAAACCGACACCTGCAGAAATGGCTACCGAAGTTAGTGGATTCTTTTTAATTCCGAGTTGTGTGTTTTTGACACATTCTTGTGCGGAATCGAGTAATTGCGATGTTACTTGTTTTCCAGCACCACAAATTTCTTTTGCCTCACCTTTTATTATGTGCTCAGGAGAATCGATTACTTCTCCATATTTAATTTGTGCTTTACCTAGGGTTTCTGTGGCTTTACCTTCAGCTTTCTCAAAAAGTCCCATAATGTTACTCCTATAGTTAATTTGTTTTGTGCAAAAAAATATAATTATAAGTGGGTAGATAGTTTTAATATTAAATAATCGCCACTATAAGAAAGGTATATGTAAGGTTGGTAATTTCACCCGAATAGGAGTGAGCAGATCAAAATAGGGAAACTAACTATAAACTGTTAAAAATATAATTATTCATGACTTTTATTGTCACTGAGTAATCGGGTTATTTTTATAATTTAAAAAATAGCTCATCAGAGATGAGCAACTATTACATTAAAAAATTATCAATTTTTATAGTTCAAGTGAAACACAATGAGTTAAATGACAGTACGCTATTGTTTAAATAATAGCCACTTTATATTTGTAAAGTTTCATAGCCATCAGTTAATAGCTGGTGGATTTTTTAATGATAGGTAGTTGTGAATATTCAACAAAGAATAGAAATTCGTGCACTATAAGCACAAGTAGAACGACAAGGACAATAAATTACAGACTTACAAAAACAGCTCGATGATATGGAATCAACGAACTGTGAATCAAACGTTATTAAAAAAGCGCTTTCACAAGCAATGGATAATATCATCAACCAACAACAGGCAACAAATGGAGAACCAAAGCGGTTACTTTCCGTATGAGTCTATTCTTGCAAGTAGTTCAGCTTCAGCTTGTTCATGTATTTCTTTGATAGTTTTATTTTTCACGTCATCAACGTAAAGATGTATGGTGAACTCCTCTGCACCATTATCCTTGTTAATTCCGTAGAGAGATACCCTTACATTAGATGTATTGGGATCTGATATTAATTCAGAAAATACTTTGACACTGTTAAATTCTAGTTTCATGCAAACCTCATACCGAAGTAAATCAGCCATTTCTTTAGTAAGTTTCTCAGGACTGAATACTTCAAATAATCTAATGGATATTTATTTATACCCTGATGTTTGATCAGGGGGCATTGTACCGCTTTTTTTGTTGGAGAGCACTGTGTCAGATAAATTAAAAGTAACGGTAGATACAGCAAATCTAGATAAGTTAGAAGAGCAACTAATCCGCATTAAGCAACTAATGCAAGATGTAGGAATCAAGGTCAGCGTTAAGCCTGAGCAAAGCAATGATTTCTTTATTGCAGGTTCAGGTAATTATTTTATGAAAGATGCTGTTATTGATTTGGGAAAGCTAAAGTGCTGTGCATCAAGTGAGGCTGTATTCAGCGGTGTAATTACTGGCGGTAAGTTAGAACCAGACATCAAGGCTTAAATGGCAGATTTACGCATGCAAGCTAATCGACAAGATGTTGCTATCAATGAGTTAAAAAGAGTAATAGAAACTCGGCATCAAGCATTTTCGCAAGCCATAAGTGATTTAAATAACAGAACGTGGTGTAGTCAGAAGTAAAGGTGAGAAATCCCACCTTTAAAATCAATGAGGATTATTCTCCTCTTTAGGTTATAGGAGATCACATGCCACCTCGTATACCTCGCGCGTGTCGTAAACAGGGATGCGCCAAGACAACAACAGAACGTAACGGTTACTGTGAAGATCATCAGAACTTAGGATGGGAAACCCACCAGCGTGGTAAGTCTCGTCATCAACGTGGTTATGGTACCCAATGGGATAAGTTACGAGCACGCATACTCAAACGTGATAAGTATCTGTGTCAAGAATGCTTAAGGTCAGGACGAGCCACCGAAGCGAAAACAGTTGACCACATCATTGCTAAAGCACATGGGGGTACCGATGCGGAAGAAAACCTTCAGTCGTTATGTATTCCATGTCATAGAACTAAGACAGCAAAAGAAAGAATTTAGTATTAAATATAACATACTGATATATAACGAATATATAAAGTTATAAAAATATTTAATTTCAAAATGAAATTATAAAACACCGGTAGGAGGGGAGGGTCAAATCTCTACCACTCTCGCCTTATAGGACCGCCCCCTTAAGTCAATTTTTACAGACGCGAAATAAGGATTATTTTTTTCGAAACTTTTTAACATTTTTAGGAGGATAAATGGCAGCCGGTATCCGTGCATCTGGTGGTGGCCGGAATAAAAATTTACCGGCTAAAAATTCTAAGAGTAGCATGACAAGGATTGCCCCACCTGCAGAATTGATGGGAGAGTCAGCAATAAAACTCTGGAAGACACAAAGTAAAATTTTGATTGAACGTGGAACATTTGAACTTGAAGATGCTCCTCTTTTAGTTGCGTATTGCAATGCTTTCGAACTCATGCTTACAGCAGAAAAGGTTATTTTAAAACAAGCTAAATTAGATTTGGAAAGTGGTGGTATTACTGAAATGAGTGGCTCTGGTGGATTAAAAAAACACCCTGCTGTCGCCGTTCGTAATGACAGTGTTTCACAAATCGCTCGTTTAGGTTCATTGCTTGGGTTGGATCCACTTAGCCGAATGAGAATGACAGGGCCTAGTGAACAGAATAATGATGAGAACGAATTTAATGAGTTTTAATTATGGCTACTTATCCGAGCGTCAATGCTGCAAACCAATACGCTAGAGATATTGTTAGCGGAAAAATTTCATCATGTATTTATGTTAAACAATCCTGTCAACGTCACTTAGATGATCTCCAAAAAGCGAAAGAAAAAGATTGGCCATATCGTTTTGATAAAGATAAGGCAGAGCGCTTTTGTCGATTTGCTCAACTTATGCCCCACACTAAGGGAGAGTGGGCAAAGCGTAAATTACGGATCACACTAGAACCGTGGCAACTTTTTATTTTCTGCGTAGTTTTTGGGTGGGTAAAAAAGAAATGTGGCAACCGTCGCTTCACTGAAATGTATGTTGAGGTACCGCGTAAAAATGGTAAATCATTGATTGCAGCAGCCGTTGGAAATTACATGTTTTGTGCTGATGGTGAATATGGTGCAGAAGTGTACTGTGGTGCCACAACAGAAAAGCAAGCGTGGAAGGTATTTGAGCCAGCTTTAGCCATGGTTAAGAAATTACCCTCACTGAGGAAACGATTTCAAATCAAACCATGGGCAGAGAAAATGACCCGCCCTGATGGTTCTTTATTTGCTCCTTTAATCGGAGATCCCGGTGATGGTGGCAATCCAACCTGTGCGATTATCGATGAATATCATGAGCACTCAACAGATGCGTTATATACAACAATGACCACAGGGATGGGGGCGCGAGAGCAACCATTAACGCTAATTATCACAACGGCAGGATTTGATATTCAAAGTCCTTGTTACGATAAGCGAGTTCAGGTTACTGAAATTCTTGAAGGTATTCGTACTGGCGGGGCTAATGAGCAGATTTTTGGCATTATTTACACCATAGATAAAGATGACGATTGGAAATTACCAGAAGCCATTATTAAGTCTAACCCAAATTGTGATGTATCAGTAAAGTACGATTATCTTTTAGCAAAACAAGAGCTTGGTATTACAACACCAAGACAAACAAATCAGATAAAAACTAAACATTTCAATATTTGGGTTTCTGCAAAATCAGCGTTCTACAATATGGATCACTGGCGTAAAGCTGAAGATAAAAGCCTAAAGCTCGAAGACTTCTATGGTGAAGATGTCTATTTGGGTATTGACCTAGCAACAAAGCTGGATTTGAACTGTGTAGCCCCTATTTTTATGCGAGAAATTGGCGGTAAAAAACATTATTTTTCTGTATCTCCATTATTTTTTGCGCCAGAAGATACTATTTATTCAACCGATAGCGACAAGTTGAGGACTGCGGAACGGTATCAAAGTTTTGTCAATCAGAAAGCATTAATTCCAAGTGATGGTGCAGAGGTTGACTACCGTTTGATTGAAGAATCAATCTTAAAATTAAGAGAACACTTCAGTATTGTTTCCAGCCCAATTGACCCATTTGGTGCGGTGGCATTATCTCATCGACTACAAGATGAAGGATTAGAGCCTATTTCTATTACTCAAAATTATACAAATATGAGTGATCCCATGAAGGAAATAGAAGCTGCTTTAGCTTCAGGTCGATTTCATCATGATGGTAATCCTATTATGACATGGTGTTTTCAAAACGTGGTTGGTAAATATTTACCAGGTAGTGATGATGTTGTTAGACCAACAAAAGATGGTAATGAAAACAAAATTGATGGCGCAGTCTCAGCTATGATGGCTGTTGGTCGAGCAATGTTGAATAACTCAGAAAAAACACTTTCCAATGTCCTCGTTTCTCGAGGCTTACGCTCTCTCTAAGGAAATTTAATGAAATTTTTAACAATAACAGCCTTATTGGTTGGGATTGCGGGTGCCTTTTTGTTGTCATGGGGCGCTTGGTTAATCTACCTACCGATGGGCTATATTTGCGCGGGTTTATTGTGCCTTTTATGGTCATACCTTGTTTCAAGAGCGCTTGGACAACCTA
>NZ_JBEEUL010000024.1:0-8967 GCF_040139345.1 Proteus sp. fly-1067
CTCTTTGATCCCAGCCTGTGATTGACCGTGTTTCACCAGCAAACTACGTGATAGTTGAGAATCAGCGTTACTAAGAAGAAGCGCTGTCTCAGCATTCCAATCCAAGCGTTCACTAAGTTGCTGGCCGGCTTCTGATGACATGAAGTGTCCATCAAGCTCTGGCAATATCGTACCTACATCAAACTCTGATTCTCCCCGAATAAACTCAGTCCACTCGGATTGATTACCTGTTTTATCCACCAGCCTTGCCCTAAAATAAAACGCTACACCAGCTGATAAACCCGCCATTTCATAGGTTTTAGATGGATAAGGAACATCAGATAACAGCATTAGACCTTCACCATTATTGGTTTTGCTGTACTGAATTTCAGTTTTTAACGTATCACTGGTGTTTTCACCAAATCCCCAATCTAACTTAATGCCAAATACCAACGGTGATGCTCTAAAGTTAACTGGCTTGGGTGGGTTACCCATTTTGCCTGTTAACGTTTTTTCTTCAGAATATCCCCATCCGCTTGAGATCTCAGAAGCATTAATGGCTCGAACACGGACTAAATATCGACCGGCATAAACATTAGGAACCTCAATAGAGTTAATGGAGCTACGAGGCATATTGACCCAGTTACCTTCATTTCTACGCCATTGCGCTTCATAAGAGATTGCGTTTTCAACTTGTAGCCACTGTGCTCGCATCGTTTCAATGCTAACGCCTTGGCTTACGATTGAGTAAGAGTCGATGACAATATTTTTCGGGGCTTGCTGATTATTAGGAGGAATAACACTAATGGGCCTTTCATCAATCACCGCACCAGAATCAATATGTTCATATTTACTTGGTTCATGCTGAATGGCGGTAATAGTAAATTGATTAGATTCATTTTCAGTGACACTTACAACGCGATATTGTTGTGCATACAGCTCTTCTGATTCGACAACCCAAACACATTCTGTCTCTGGTGTCTCACTGTACTCCGTTGTAACCGTGATCACTTTCCCTGATACTGTTTGTATCGTTCTTGCTTGCGATTGCCCTGAAGGAAGATTGAGAATTAAGCGATCACCACTTACAGCACTTGAAACGCGATCTAACATGATATTTCTGCCATCGGTGGCACTTACTCGACCGCCAGTGACTTTTCCTGACAACAGTTCATCAGCAACAGCGATAATGTAACCGGGTTGCGGAATGTTCCCATCTAACCCGACAGAGAATGTCACCATTCTGTCTTTATTGTTTGTCAGTATTCCCCAGCGCCCTTTTCTGTTTGCTTCACTTTGTCGGGTACAACCAATTGCGGTAACTTCTAATTGATTAAACCCAAACCGAGAAACTAAATCAGGTTCAAACACCGGCTCCATTGCATCAGCATACCCATTTTGCGGATCTGAATACGAAACCAATGCTGTGGAATACTTTTCTTTACTGCTACTGCTTGAATAAATAAATTTTCCATCAATCACATTAGCTCGGGTATAGCTATAATCAATATCACGAGGCATATCCGCTAATGTCACAATCTGACCGCCCCCCCAATAGGTCATTCCTCGAAAGATGGCGGCAAAGTCACGTAACACGTTATACGCTTCATTTCTATCTTGCACATAAACATCACAGACATAACGAGGTTCTGTGCCGTCACCACCTTTTCCATCGGGTACCAATTGATCGCAATACTGTGCTATACGGTATAACTCCCATTTATCTATCTGTTGTTGATTTATTCGTTGTCCAAGACCAAATCTATCGGAGATGACAATATCGTAGAAAACCCATGCGGGATTATTGGTCCATGCCCATTTAAAGGAACCATCCCACACCCCCGTATAGGTGCGATCAATAGGATTGTAATTTGAGGGTATTCGGATTATGCGCCCTTTCGGTTTGCACGTTATTTGCGGAATAGAGCCGTTGAATTGTTTAGAGTCGAATTCAACATAAAGTAACGCTGTATGAGGATAGGTGAATTTAGCATCAATGACTTCAGTGTAACTTTGCAAAACAACCGTATCACCGATTTTACTGCTATTAGCATCATTAGATACCTTTCTAACACGCAGTGACCATGATGTTTTCGACTCAGGCAAATCAATTCGATGCGCGCGCTCATAACCCGAAGTCGTTTTTCCTTTCACGGCACTGTCAATAATAGTTTTCCAGCTACCACCGTCGGTTTGTAAATCAATGACGTATTTAACTTCATTACCCACCAGATCCCCATTATCTTCTTGCTTGAATAATGAGGGCCACTTTAGACGAATCCGAATAGCCGATAATTGTGAATTAGTAAATGTATGAACCCACGGTGTTTTACTCGAAATCGTTGAGCCAACATTGATTTCATTTTCAGCGCTAGGCAATCCTTGAATGTAAGTCTGTGCTTGTGTTCCTGATCTAAAATCCCACGTTACACCACTAAAATTTGCATTTCCTTCAGTGTCTTCTAACGGTGTGCCATCAAGAAAGATATTTTGTGCCGTTAACTCTCCGGCAAATTCTCCCTCACCCAATGCAATGAGTAACTTTGCTTTAGCAATAGATTGTAAATCATCGGGTTGTTCAACAGGCACACGAGGACTACCACCGCCCCCTTTTTGACCGTGAATTGTTTTTCTCATTAGATTATTCCAAATAGATTTATTGCTGATCTTCTACATAAATACCAGCCGAAATGATGGCACCACCAATAGTTCTTTCGCCATAAAGCACTGGTACAGGGTAACCTTGAGAAACGGTATTAGTAGGAGAGCCAAACGCATACGAAGGTTTGTTTTCACCCTGATCTTGCATTGCTAGACCTTTCGGTTGAGGTGAAAGCATTTGGATAACACCGCCGATAGCTACTGATGCGCCAACAGCAAATAAAAGGTTACTGGCCCATAATGCTGATCCCCAAGGTAACCATATAGCGGCAGCAACAAGGACGGCACCAAAAATAGTCTGAAAAACACCACCTCTTTTACTCCCCATCACAACCGGAACGATACGAATAATTTCTTCTGATATCGGGAAATTAAGATCATCAACACCGATATTCTTTTTCCCTTTAAATACAGCGAATGTTAATCCTCGTGATTTACTGGTATTTAAATACTGTTCAAATCCATTTAAGGTACAACAAAGTGCTCTGATTGCTTCTGATGTTGTCGTAATTATGCGTTGATGAGTTTTACCAAATGTTTTGCCTAATATTCCGCTTAACTCTATCGTTACCATTTTTTCTTCTTGCATAAAAACTCCATAAAAAAACCCGCACTTAGCGGGTTATATTTAAGATATTTGAATGATTAATGATTTACTTTATTTTCAAAATCTTCAGTAAATTTTGATCTTAATGATTCTGGAAAACCGTTTGTTATAGCGTTTATGTCCATCTTATAAAATGCTATTAACTGTGCTCCGTTATATGTAGGTTTTGATTTTTTCATTTCTTCGACGAATTTAGTTACTGCTTCTTCATCAAATTTCAGTCCATCACTTCCTCTAATAACAAAATTAGAAGCAGACCATTTACCTATATCAAAAAATTCACTTTCAATTGATTGATTATTTATTTGTTGATTATTAGTAAGAGATGATTTACCTCCTCTAATTTCTTCAACAATAGCACCACAGCCTGCAAAAATAGAGCCTATTAAAGTTAAAAAACAACCAATGGACATAGAAACTACGGCATTAGGAAATAATCTAATAGAATCATATTCCGTTTTAATATTCATTAATATTATCAATCCGATAATTATACTGATAACACCAATAGCAAATGTAAAAAAACCAAATTTTTTCATTATCACTCCATATCAGTTTTTATAATTAAACGTGATCATGTTAATAATTTGATAATAAGAATGAAAGGCAAATATAGAAATAAATACTTTTTATTTAATTAATGATAAATGACGCAATATAATAATTGTTCTATCTCGCCAATAACCACCATAAGGAACTCGTTGGCTTAGTCTCCCATAAAGGTGATGCAATAACATACCATCATCCAGAATAATACCGGCATGATTTGCAACATTGGATTGAACCTGCATAACTACCATATCACCTGTTTGTGGTTCACCTTCTACTTTTACAAAGCCCGCTTCTTGCCAATTATCCATATAGAGATCCTCACCTTGCTCCCACCACGGATAATCAACACGATAATCAGGTAATGCAATATTATGTGTCTGCTTAAAATAACTCATTATTAGGCCCCAGCAATCCGTAAAACCAAGCACAAATGGGCGACCAATAAGAGGAAATTCGCTTCGAGGAAGTATTTCACGAAAATCCCCCTCGGGGTAACTGACAATATACCAAGGGATACCCAGTGCATCACATTGAGCCTGATCTAACTCAGAAGGTTGAGTCGTGGCATCTGGATGACTATGAACAATACCAATAACGACGCCTTCGTCTTCACATAATGCATATTCTTGAGGAGAAATAACGAAGTGCTCTTGAGGTGTTTTAGCTACATTTACGCAAGGTAAATACGTCTTTACTCTGGATTTTTGTACGATAACGCCACATGCTTCTTTGGGATATTCCTTTTTTGCATGAGAAAATATCGCCTCTCGTATTTTCTTTTGCATCATTATTATTTCCGTAACAATGAGGTTCCGACAAAACCACCAAAAGGAAGAGGATTATTTTTACCAAATCGTGGTACACACCCCGTTTTCAATAAACCACTGCACTTATCTAGTGATGGATCATCAACAGGATTACCTTGTTTATCAAAATAACCATTTTGCCCTGCATAATCACACCCATCTCCCGATTTATATTGCCCTCGTAAACACCACGTACACATTGAATGTAGTTGCCGAGTGGGTATCATCACACCTTGTAAATCCATTGGGCTTGCCAGTGTAAATTCAACAAATTCATTTGTTTCTGCGCTTTTACTATCAATATAAAAGACAGATACTCGCTCTTGGGTGGGATCTGCAGAAGCATTCCCATCACTAAAATTTTCTGCATCGAGATAATGAGAAAGTGTATCGTGAATAATCACTTTTGCTTTCAACATATCATCATAATGCAGACATAATGCGGTTATTGAGCTATCTAAATTAGCCACTGATAATTTAGGATTAGCACTAGATCCCGTTGTAGAGGACTCTAACCCTTCTATTTTAACTGGCCATGCCCCATATTCATTCCCTTGCCACCAAATAGACTTAGCCTCTATTTCTCCTTTAGCCTTTTGCATTTCCTCTTCCGTGATGGGAATATTGTATGCATGGAATCTCAGAATATTAGGAACACCAAATTCTGTACCATCAACTTCAAAAAGCCGGACAGTATTGCCCGGCTCTAATTTTTGATAATCAGCTGTGATCATGATTTAAATGCCTGAATAAAAACCAAAGAAAGGGTGTAATTTCCTGCGCCATTTGGAATGAGTTTGTGTTCATCACAACGATACAATCCAAGAGGCTCAAGAGGTGGTTTCCAGAAAAACGACTTTATTCCTGCGTGCTTATCAATAAAGCGACGGATAGCTGAAATGTAATCTTCATCCCCCACAAACTCCATTGACCATTTCTGACTGCGTGAATTTAAACCATTACCAGAAACTTGTTCATAACCATCCCCAAACTTGACTTTTCTTGTGTTGTAAGACACATCTTCAGTTGGATTTACACGCGGACACCAAGTGAATGTTTCCATTTTCAACGGCCTCCTCGAGTTGCATTCCAAATTAAACCACCCGGCCTAATATCTTTAGACATTAACTCTCGGTAACGGCTATCAACAAATCGGCCAATCTCCGCACCAAACTGCTCAAACCCATTCGTTGATTGAGTTTCTGAATTACCATTACCGTCAATGGTAATGTAAACCTGTGGTGCTGAAGTAGCGCCCTGATTATTACCACCAACAACTCTAACCCCTAAGTTGCCATCTGCAGTTCGAGTTAATGGCATTATAGCTTCACTCCCTGCCTCGCCCATAAGTCCGAGATTAGGTGCGCCCCCCTTAGCAAAGGCAAAATAAGTGGGTGAGCTAACGATTTGATTACTATAAGAACCAAGGCTTTCTGAACTATGTACCCCACCTTTAGCATGGGCAACACCACCTAAAAATCCACCAACAGCACCCATCCAACCACCAGCACCAGCCATTGCATTAAGACTATTCACTATTGCCGCATTAATGAGTACATTCTGAATAGATTTCAACACGCTAACAGACCAATCTTTCCAGCTGGCTTTATTACCATTTAATTTATCGCTGATCGTGTCAACCATTCCTCCCATTGCATTTTGAACAGCAGAGGCTGTTTGAGAAGCATAGTTACCACTTTCTTGAACCCAATCTTTCATTCCACGTGTTATACCTGCGGTCCAGTCAGATTCAGCGAGAGCTATATTTCGATACTTAAGATCTAATGCATCTAATGCTTTAGATCTAGCTTCAATATCTTCTGTTTTCTTTGCAGATTCATTGTAGATACGGTCTATTTGCTGACTTTCTTCAAAGTAGCTTTTTTCTCGAGAACTCATGCTATTGGTTTGGGTCGCTAACGTAGCTTCATCGTTAAATTTGACTGTGGCTTCTTGCAGTTTTTTGCGAGCCTCTTCCATATCACGATGCTTTTTGACGGCATCATCTGCTTTTTGCGTCCATTCTGCGAGAGCAACAGATGAACGTTCAATTGCCTCTCTCTGCTTATCAGTCCATTTAGCCCCATTTTCATGTGATGCAGCATAAAGAGAAGCGGCTTTTTCGCCTTGTGAAGCCCTAACCTTCTGAACCTCTGTTGCCACACTTAAATCTGCTATCTTCCGCTCATATTGTTCTGCGGTTCTTTCAGCTTCTTTTTGCGCTTTTTCATAGGCGCTTTGTGTTGCCTTTCCTGTTTTAAGAGATTCATTTAGCTTTTCTCGATTTTGAAAAGCAGTCACTAGGTTATTAATATATTTCTGGCGATTTTCGGCATGCTCAGGCGTATTGGTTAACCCCGCATCATCGGCAGAAAATTCGGCTTGTTTAATAACTCTAGCTTCACCCGTTAATGAAGAGAGAATTTTCTCTCGTTCAGAGTTATTTATTAGCGTTTGCTGTTTATCATCTAGTGGTGCATTAGGAATACGCATAGGAATATTGACGAGTGCCTGCCGAGTAGCAAGCATGTTGTTACCAATATTCATGATCTGATTGAACTTCGTTTGCTCAGCATTCATAAACAACAAGGCTTGATGGGCTTTGTTTTGCTCTGAAGCCTGTTGTCGAATTAAGAATACTCGTTGTTCTTCAATGTTTTTTAATGCTGACTGAATTCCTGTCGATTTCTCTTGCATTTGAATGAGGCGTTCTTTTTCTGCTGCAAGATCTTTTTCAGCTTCAGCTAATTGATTAACAACATCAGCTTCACTAGTTAGATGATTTATCATGAAATCACCCATCTTAGGCCCAGGTGATGCAAGTATCTGCTGGTAACCTCTAATTTGTTTCTCTAGATCATCAACTTTACCTTTTTGCTCTGTAACCAGCCTATTTTGTTCAATGAGTGAATCGTTCGTTTTATCGTAATTGTCAGATACATCAGGAAGAGTCATCTTTCTTAAATTCTCTTGTACCTGATTAATAGTTTCAGCATATTCACGAGCTGAACGCCTCGCTTCCTCTTGATTCTGATACATAATGTACCAAGCAGAAGCACCTGCCATAACGAGTCCGGGTATCCCGCCTATTAGCCCCATGGCACCACTCATTAATCGAGATCCTGTCGATGTGATTCGATTAAGATTCTCTTGAGCAGTGCGCCTTGCTGATATATTTCGATTTAATGTTGCCTGCGCGGAAGCTAATCGACGTTCAGCTAATGCTTGTTGCTCTGCACTTTGTGCTGCTAACCTTGCTTGTTGAGCCCGATAGACTGCCGCTCTTGCTCGAGCCGTTGATATTTTTATACCTTGCAATTGAGCTTGAGCATGGGCTATTTCACTTTTTGTTGCACGCGCAACCCCAATGGTTGCATTCGCCACACTTGTTGTTAACCCACCAAAATAACGTGCCAGACCTAGACCAATTAACACACCAGAAACAGAGGCTATACCATCAATATTGTTCGCGATCCCCTCCATTGCGGTTGATAGTGTGCGAGTGGCACCTGATGTTTCATTAACATTGCCAATCCATGCCATGAACGCATTTTCAATCTTCTGTGCAGACCCACTTACCGTGGCTGGCAATTGCTCAAACTCGGCTCGTAACTGTTGTGTATTCGTCAGGATAGGAACAATTTTATCCATCGTGAGTAGTCCATTTTGCGACATTTCACGCAGACCACCAATCGTCGTTCCCATACCATCAGCCAGCATTTTTGCTAATCGCCCACCATTCTCCATGACGGCATTAAATTCTTCACCACGAAGAACTCCCGAACCTAATGCTTGGCTTAGTTGTGTAATAACAGAGCTGGTTTCTTCAGCACTGGCGCCAGAGAGCTTTAATGCGGTAGCAATGGTTTCGGTGACTTTCGCAACATCACTTGAGGCATAACCCGCATCACGCATGGATTGTGCAACACGGCTGTATAGATTCGTATTCGCTGCAATCGATGTGCCCGTTCTTTGGCTCAGCGTCATTAACTCTTGCTGTGCTTGTTTAAAATCTTCCATCGAGGTAGACGCTAATTTTAATCGACCGCTAAGTTGACTCCATGTGTCTGCATAATTGATAAGTTGCTGTGTTGCAAAAGCCCCTGCAAATGCACCCGCAACACCTGATACGGTATTTTTAATGGAGGATAACTCACCATTTAGATCATGGATAGCACGTTGCATTTCACGAGATGCGCCACTGGCGCGTCGCCCGCCTTGCTCAATGATCCGATAATAGTTTTCTCCCATACGCGAAGCCCGCGCTATTTCAGATTGAAACGAAGAAGAATTAGCAGAAATTTTAATAATCAGTTCACGCAGTTTTGCCATTTTATCCTCGCAAAAATAATTAATTTTCTG
>NZ_JBEEUL010000025.1:0-8061 GCF_040139345.1 Proteus sp. fly-1067
TTGATTGTTATAGACACCTAAATCATAGGTGGTGACGGAGGAAAGATTATCAACAGTTGATTTTCCTAACATTTCCGTACGCGCTTTGACTTGCGTGGCAAGACCCGCTTCGCTGACATCCAATGTCATAATGAATGAGTTTAAATCAAACACAAGAGTGGCATCTGGTGAGAGTGTTATTTTCCCTTGTTGTCCAATTTGTGCATCTTTTAGTGATACAAGTGAATTAATAATTTTTTCATTAATAGAAGCAACTTGAGAATCGTCACTCTCATAAGTTGGTGTGATAGAACTTATGATAAGTTGATTATCTTTAAGTACCACAAGCGCATCTGCAATTTTATTACGGCTTTGTTCGTTTAATACAGATTGATTAGAACGCTCGTAACGTAAATAGACTGGGATCGTCATGCCTTCTTCTAATGCTGTGGCAAAGACACTAGGAATAATATAATTACCAATCTTTAAACTGGTTGGTTGGCTATATGTATTCTCGGACAATAGGAACATAGCAATGCCTAGTGCCACTACAGATTTACGCACAAGGAGTCCTTATTAATTAATTTATAATAATAAAATCGTCGTTATGCCAAATACCAACAGTTGCTTTTTTACTTTGAACATCGACTTGCTTTAACTTGACGCCAAGACCTGGCATAACGTAGTAGCGTTCACTACAGCGATTATTTTCATTTTTTGTCACAGCATCTGGCATGCAATCACCTGTAGCGACGGTACGAAACGAGCTATTTCCTGTGTTATAGACAATGCGAGCATTTTTATCGAAACGGTAATCAAATTTTTCTTGGCGAGGAGCAACCACTAAAATGGTGCTTATCATGGCAGACGTCGTTGCCGTTGCCGCTTTTGCATTTTGCGTTGATCCTGTTTCAGTCACCGGATCGTCACGCCAGACTAAGCGATAGTAACGTTCTTGGTTATCACTAGGGCCTTTATAGAAAATTTTAAAACTTTCTTTAGTTTTGCCGGGTAAAATTAAGTTTGCTGGTGAGATCAAAATCTCGTTATTGACTAAAGGGAGCACTTTTCCATCTTCCAAAGGTGATGAAATGCGCTCAATAGATAATCCGACTAAACGAGCCTGATCGACATTATTTTCAATTTCTTTGGCAAGAATAGTTTGGTCAGAGGGCATAGTTTCGGTAATGGCACCGACATGAATGGCTACTGCAAATTGGCTATAAAAAACCAAAGGACTCAAACAGGCTAATATTATTTTTTTCATAGCGAATCCTTGAGGGAGAGCGAAAAATTCGCTCACCCCTTAATTATTAAAAAACTAACTTTATGGCTTATGGAGTTGTTGTGAAGTCGCCTTCCCAAGTTGCAGTAAACTGAACTTTAACATCACCATCCCAGTAACCATCAGCTAAATCAGAGAATTTAGCATCAGCACCAGCAACTTTGGCGGAAGCGATATTGAAGGTGAATTGACTTTGGCCACTTACACGATCTTTACCGTTGTAAGCGCCATCTTGGGCTAAGAAATCAAGACCAGCTGTTGTGCCAGCAGCTACGTCAACCATTGTGGTTTCTGTAGAGTTAGTTAATGCAGTGCCATTCCATTTAATACCAACAGTTAATTCACTATCGTCAGATGCACGCGTTAATTTATCGGTGATGATTTTTGATGTCAGTTTGAAGTCAGTTGCTTTTTCTTGACCTTGGATAGTGATGTCAAAAGCACCGTCTTGAGAGTTAAACGCTTTAACACCTTCAGCGTAATTGAATGTTAATGATTTTAATGGTGTAACCACTAACATACTTTTAGTATCTTTGTATGCTTTAGCATCCCATGAAGCAACAGCACTTGCTTTACGAGTATCAGCTTGAGCAAGAGTTGTCGCACCCATAATAGCTACAGCAAGAACAGCCAATGTCAGCTTTTTCATAAAATATCCTTTGATGATTATCTATAATAGATTGCTTTTATCTTTCTATTAATGAAAGAAATTAAATACACTGATACATTCTTCAAATAAAAGAATTTCTCTTTAAATAATTTCAAGAAAATATTTAAAGAATAACTCTTTTATTGATTAGTTTGAGGTGGGATATTCTTGATTTCTTTTGTTAAGTCTCCATAAATAAAAAGTCTTATTTTTTAGGTTTTAAATAAAAATAATCTAGCTTTATTTAATGTGCTTAATTTCTTTCAATTAAGATATAAATATAATTAAACATTATTTAATGGCGTTAATTTAAACAATAGGAGGAAGTAAAGTGATAAGAAAAATCCTATAAGTATTCTTTCTTAATTTCAATTGATAAAAAAATATTACTAATAACATCTATTTTTATCTTTATTTAGTGGTTTTTATGAAAATCTGATTAATTTATTTTATGATTTTTTGTTTTTCTTTATATTTATTATTTGGAATTTTTAGTTTTTTTTATATAAATGCATTCTATAATAGACTGTGTTAGTTATTTTATACTTAAATCTTAGGTATAATAGATTATAATCCTGTTTATGGCATTTGATTTACATATTTACTCACTTTTTGAGTTTGGTGTTTTTTATCTACAAAGTTTTTTATATTTTCTATAAATTAAAATCAATAAACTATCCAATTACGATTTGTATTTTTCATTTAGAATTAAAAATAATTGTTTTATATTTTTCATACCATCAAAAAACTATTATCATTAAAAGAGGTGTTATCTTTTAATGATAATATAAAAAAGATTTAAATTGAAAATTAGTTATATAATAGTGTTAATGAAGGATTAGAAAATAGTAAATTTCTTATTTTAAAATGAAAATAAAAAATGATCTTTATCGGGTGGTTAGTTAATTTTTTACGTTGTATTAAAGATAATCGTGTTATTTCGTGGGTTTACCCGCACATGATTGTGCGGGTTTTTTATATCGTTAATTTAAAATGAGGCTATGATGAGAGCGATTCAATAATCAGCTCACCTTTGTTTATATCTATTTTTAGTTTCTGGGATTCAGTCACTTTTAATAGTGTAGGCCCTAAATTCACTAACATAGGTAAATGCATTTCAGTGGCAATAATGGCGCTGTGAGAACGACTATCTCCTATAGCTAAAGCAATGCCAACTAATGGACTATCAGTTAATTGGATTAAGGTGGAAGGGAAAAGCTCTTTAGCAACCAAAATAGCCGGTTGTGATGGTGTAAATGCAGGGCGTGTTTTATCTTGCAATTGATAGAGGACTTGATTACGCAGATCACGGAGATCAAGCTCACGAGCCCGTAAATAAGGATCAGTGAGTGCACAATAAAGCTGTATTCTCTCTTGCATTTCATCAGACCAGCTTTGTTGTGCGTTAATTTTTTCTTCTTTAATACGATCAACTACAGATGTGATTAATTCATCATCATCTAACATCATGATATGGCCATTAAAAATAGCCCCAATGTGCTCTCCTAAGACTTGATTCGCTTTTTCCGCATACTGTTTTAGAACGTTTAACGTATTTTTGATGGCATGATTAAATTTGATGATTTGAGTATCAATATCTATTGATTCAGACAAATTTTCTACGGGCGACAATTCAGTTTCATGCCAAATAAAAGCTGGGGCTTTAATTTGGGCGATAGGGGTTAAAATGCCTTTTAGGGTTGTCTTGTCAGAATCAGAAGGAAGCTCTTCGCCAAAGCCATTTTGAGCGAGTTTAAGGAAGGCTGCGATCGCTTCATCTTCTTGTTCACCAGAAGCAATTAGCGTTATTTCATCACCTTGGCGAATTTGTATTAATGAGAGTTGATTTAAACTCAGCGGATTAATTCGTCTATCACCTTTAACTAATTGATAATCAGCATGATAGGTAGAAAGCACTTCCACTAAAGTAGCCGCAGGTCTTACATGTAAACCATGAGGATTACGCACGACCCAGCTTGCCTCTTTACCTTGAATTTTGACGAGAGCATTAATATCATTTTTAGGCTGGACGAAGTTTTCGCCAAGTTGAATTTTTTTTGGGTATAACGAGTTTGAGGCTTCTTCAATGACTTTCTCTAAAGAAGCACCAGAAGAGGCGGCAACGACTGCTGCAAGTGTACCTTCAACTAATGGCGCAGAGCAGAGTGTTACTTTTTCAGCGAGTTCAGGATCAAGTAATTCAATTGCGGTTTCTGCACTTAATATGGCACTACCTAAATCCATCATGACAACGATAGATTGTGCCTGTGGCGAAAGTGATTCAATTGCCGTCATAATTTTAACAGCGTCAGTACCAATCGTATTTTCTTCATCGTTAACACCCGCGGCGACCGCAAGTTGACAGTGAGCAGGATTAATCATCTGACTTGCAAGTTCTGCTACACCATCAGCGAGATGCTTACTATGAGAAACAATAACAATATTTATCATGGTAGACCTTTATGGGTTACTTGTATTGGTTACTTGGTCAGTTATGCATTAATGCTATTTGCAAGGGCTTGTATCATTAGCACAACAGATGCACTACCAGGATCTTTATGCCCGATACTGCGTTCACCTAAGTAGCTTGCTCGCCCTTTTCGAGCTTGCATTGGAATGGTATTTTCAGCGGCTTTTTCGGCCACAATGTGTGCTTGGGTAAGGGCTTCTTTGATAGAAAGGTTTTGCTCATTAGATTGTTTTAATGACTCAACGACAGGCCACCAAACATCACACATGGTTTTGTCATTAGGCTGTGCTTTTCCTCGACTCACAATACCTTCTACACCTTCAGTGATCATTTCAACAAATTGATTGAGTTCTAAATTTTGTAATGAAGCGGTCGGTTTTGCTGCACGAATAAAGAAGGTACCAAAGAGAGGGCCACTTGCACCGCCAATATTTGAGAGTAACGTCATGCCTGTGGTTTTAAGGATCGTACCAATATCTTGGTTTTCAAATTCAGGCAGTTTTTCAAGTACCTTTCTAAAACCACGATTCATATTTAAACCGTGGTCGGCATCACCTATTTCACGATCTAAGTCCGTCAGATAATCACTATTTTGTTCAAAAAGTGATGCGCATTGTTCTAACCAAAGAATGATTTGAGCATGAGTTAAAGCCATTTCGTGTTCCCTTTTCTTGTAATTAAAAACTTATTTCACCATCGCCGGTGTATTAACAGGTGCATCCCATAAGGTAAGTAATTCATCATCAACTTTTAGCAACGTAATTGAGATCCCTGACATATCGAGCGAAGTACAATAAGAACCAATTAAAGAACGTTCGATGGTTAAACCAAATTTTTCACAGCATTGGGTTAAATGGTGATAAACACCATAAAGTTCAGATTGTGGTGTGGCACCTAGATTATTAACTAAAGCAATAATGCGATCGCCCGATTTTAAAGGTTGTTTCTCTTGATTTTCATCGATCCATGTACCGTTTTCACGATCCCAATGACGGATAACGCGTTGATAGTGACCATTTTCGATTAAGGTCGTAAACATGGCATCAACGGTCTCATTGAGTGAAGTGAATTTACGACGATCAATACCTGGCTCTCCATGGATACCAACACCAAATTCCATTTCATTTTCAGGTAAAGTAAAGGAAGGTTTTCCTGCTGCAGGCACAGTGCAAGCTTCTAAGGCAATCCCGATAGAAAAACCATTATTATTAATGTAATGACCTAATTTAACTAGCTTATCAAGAGAGTCGCCTCTTTCAGCTGCTGCCCCCAGTAGTTTTTCCATTAAAACGGTGTTGGCAACACCACGGCGCCCTGCTGTATATAAGCTATCTTTAACGGCAACATCATCATCTACTAAGACGGTTGCAATTTTTACACCATCGTCATGAAGTAGCTCTGTGGCTGTTTCAAAGTTAAGCACGTCACCCGTGTAGTTTTTTACGATCATTAAAACACCTTCACCGCTATCAATCTCTTTGGCGCAGTCATACATTTTATCTGGCGTTGGCGACGTAAATATTTCACCTGGGCATGCACCATCGAGCATACCTTTACCTACAAAACCAGCATGCATGGGTTCATGCCCGCTTCCGCCACCGGATAGCAACGCAACTTTGCCTTTTATTGGAGCATCTTTTCGCGTGACATAAAAAGAGGAAGGATGAAGTTTGATTTCAGGATGGGCCTTTGCAAAGCCTTGTAGTTGTTCAGATAATACGTCATCAACTCGATTAATCAGCTTTTTCATCTTAAATGCTCCATTTGAAATTTGTGTTTAGTCTTTAAACCAGAAATCGATTTTATGGTTTATGTGGCTGACAAATTATTAAGTAAAGGATAGGTAAACACGCGGTGTTTGTATTATTTAAAACATAAGAATTATTTTCATTTAGCTTAAAAATAAATCTACATCATTTATCTTTCTATAAGAATAGGTTAGTCAAATAACCTGTCAGAATGGGAGCAAGATCATAAAAAAAAATGAAAAAGGGAGTATCTGATCGTGATGATTACATGCCTTGTAAAAGAGTGAGTACTCTCTCTCTCTGCTCTGGAGAAAGGTTTTTAATAACATCCAATAACAACGTATCTTTGTTTTTTGCACTTGGCATAAGAGTATGGCTAAAAGTGAGATTTAAAACAAAGGTATGTCCACATTCAGGATCACGGCAAGCACAATAGAGATCGGATAATTCTTTGTGTTTGCGATTACTTTTCTTTATAAGTGCTTTTTCACCACATTCAGGACAAAAAATAGTTAAAACACGCATCTCGTTTTCTCTTTGCTATGGGTTATTTAATACCTTCTATATTAGCTGAAATTTGTATTATAACCAGCCTATTTATTGTTTTTTTATATAAATATTTGTTTTTATATCGTTTAAAGAAGCTTAAAACAAGTTTATTTGTTTTTATTAATGTGAATAGTTCGGTTATTGTCGGTTAAGCATTGATAACCGAAGTTAACCGAACAAACTTACTAGCCTGAAATACAAACTTTGTAGATAATAGCTTCACGTTAAATCATACGGAGATGATCAACATATTGAATTTATTATTTATTTATTTTGTTAGTTTTCAGTATGAGTGAATAAATAGACAAGGATGTCTATTACAAATTAACAAGGAAGTTAGCTGTAATATAACTGAATAGCTTGTTATTTATCGCAAATGGATATTGCGCATAGTTGAAATAAAAGGAACTTTCGTTATCTCAATCAGGATTTATTCAGTTACACAGGGTTGTGGTTGCAGCTAATTCTTTACAGATTATCTGGTGAATATTGGGAGGTGAGGTTTCTTTTTACAGTTAAATAAAGTGTGATCAGAGATGAGGTGTATTCATGGATGAATATGACAACACATTAATATCGTTGGTGATCGTAGGTGCATTTATTGCATTAGGGAAGATGCTCGTTGCGAATGAAACAATGACATTAAGATTGTTCATCGGCAAAATTATTTTAGGCTCTGCAGTTTCAGTTGTTGCTGGTGTGCTGCTTATTTTATGGCCTGGAATTAATTCTGTCGCAGTAATGGGAATAGGCTCTGCGCTCGGTATTGTGGGTTATCAATTAGTCGAAATCTGGTTACGTAAGCGAGGTAATCAATTTTTTTCAGGAAAAGAAAAAGATGATACCAAGTAAAAAGTGCTACGCGTTTTCATCATAATAAAAATCGGTAAAGTCAATTTTGTCTCGAATGACTAAGGAGTTAGGTCATGTCCAACACACTAGCGGTATATGCATGGATTGCACTAATGGCGTTTAGTTTGGGGTGGATTGCTCAAGGATGGCATCGAGACAATATAACGTTAGAACAACGGATGTTAATAACGGCAATCGAAGATCAAGCAAGCATGGATGCTTGCTTTGATCTTCAACTTTTTCCTTATGTATTAGAGGAAATTCATCCCTAATAGGAATAAGAAAACGGTTATTTTACTTAGTGAATATCAGTCCCTGACCACTCTGCAAATACATTGACATAACCACGGGCTTCTACCACACCAATCCAGTCTTCTCCTTCCATTGAGAAAAGTGAGGTGCTTTCATTCATTGGAATAGTCAGTTGTAAATCAGTACGATAAAAATAACCCTCTAACTGATAAGGATGAGGCCATGCGGTCTGGGTCCAGAGTGCTTCTTTAATGGAGATAGGCACATTATCGCAAGC
>NZ_JBEEUL010000026.1:0-6970 GCF_040139345.1 Proteus sp. fly-1067
TACAGCCGTGTTGCACAATCCATGCGTGATGCGGGTTATGCCTCAAGTGATGTTGCGAAAGTCACCGAAACCATTGCAACGTCATTAAAACTCTCTGGCGCCAGCGCTCAAGAAGCGAGTTCTGTTATTACACAATTGAGCCAAGCTTTGGCATCAGGCTTGCTTCGTGGCGAAGAATTTAATGCTGTGATGGAAAATGGTGGGCGATTAGCAAAAATGCTCGCTGATGGGCTTGGAACGACAATTGGTGGTCTGCGTGAGATGTCGCAAAATGGACTGCTCACGATGGATAAAATTGTTCCCATCCTGACGAATACGCAACAGTTACGTGCTGAATTTGCGCAGTTGCCTACAACGGTTAGTGGTTCGGCTCAGAAGATTGAAAATGCGTTCATGGCATGGATTGGTAATGTTAATGAAACATCAGGTGCTACTCGCACACTATCAACCGCAATGGAGGGGATCGCGAACAATATTGATGGTATAGCCTCTGTTTCTGGTGTGTTGATTGGTTTGGGGTTGGCTCGTTATTTTGGTGGGCTAACAACGAGTGTGGCGAATGCAACCATTGGGGTTGCGCGTGCAACAAAAAGTGAAATAGCCCATGCTCAAGCTCAATTGCAAGGTATAAAAATATCAACGGCTAGAGCAAGGGCAGCAGTCTATCGGGCTCAACAAGCAAGGTTAGCAGCACAAAGTGTTGAACAACAAGCATTAGCTGAGCGCCGATTAGCATCCGCGCAGGCAACGTTAAATAGAAATATTTCAGCTAGACGTACAGCGCAAGAAAACCTTAATAGAGTAACTTCAGTTGGAACACGCCTTTTGGGTGGTGCAATGGGGTTAATTGGTGGGGTTCCTGGTCTCGTGATGGCGGGTGCGACTGCTTGGTATATTATGCATCAGCGCCAGCAAGAGGCGAGAAGATCTGCCCTTGAGTATGCTAATACGTTAGATACTCTCAAAGAACGTATGCCCAACATGACTCTATCGCAGTCGCATGATGAGTCAAAAAATATAAAGAAAACGCTTGAAGTTCAAATTGAGGAATACGAAAAGCAAATTGCTAAAATCAAAAACATGGAGCGTGGCATAGTAAGTGCTCAACGTGAAGCGGATAACTTGCCGGAAGGTGTAGCAAGAGAAAGATTGCAATGGCGTATAAAGGAAACCGTATCTGCATTAGCAGTTGAAACTCAACGGTTGTCTCAAATGGAACAAGAGAAAGAAAGAACAACAAGCGCATTAAATGCGGTAGACAGCCAACGGAATTTTCTTATACGTCAGCAGGACTTAGAACAAAATAAAACCCATCAATCACTACTCTTAATGAATGCCGAGCAAACCAAATTCAATCAAATCATGAATATTGGTAATAGTGTCTTAGCGACTCGACAGGCATTAGTTAATATTCCAATGCGCATTCCCAATGCACCACTAGATGATAAACAGCAGACGCTAATAAATAACTCTGAACGAGAGAAAATCCTATCTTCATTAACGGGCGAAGCTAAAGTTATTAAACAAGCCGAATTTTCTGCCGATGATGTGGGGTTAACCAATACGCCTGAGCATGCCGAAAATCGTCAGAAATATATTAATAACCTAGTGACTGCTTTTCAAAATCGAGAAAAGCTAAATGAATCTCTTCAAACAGGAAAAGCAACACAAAGCGCCTATGAAAAGGCGCAGAAAGAAGCTGAAAGAACCGCAGAGCAATATGAGCGGAAGATAGCAGATTTAAGTGTGGCAACAGAGGTTCAGAAGGTTAGAGCTTCACAAGGTGAAAAAGCCGCTTCTCTTTATGCGGCATCACATGAAAATGGGGCTAAATGGACGGATAAGCAAAGAGAAGCGATTGAACGCTCATCTGTCGCTCTCGCAGAATGGACGCAAAAAGCAGATGATGCCGTCAAAAAGCATCGTGATATGGAAGAGGCTCGCAAAAAACTGCAAGAAGCCACAGTCAAATTTAACGATGAAGCCTCGTTAGCGACTCAAACCAATAGCATGAGTTCTCGAGAAAAAAGCTACTTTGAAGAAAGCCAGCAAATAGACCGTATCTACAATGAATCAGCAAAGAAAACAGAAGATATTGAAGCCAGATCTAAAGCATTAGATGCATTGGAAAATAAATATCGAAGTATTGCTCTTGCTGAATCTGAATGGACCGCTGGTTTAACGCGTGGAATGAAAGATTGGGTTGAAGAGAGTGGTAATTATGCTACTCAGACAGCCTCTGTTGTTCAAAATGCTATGGGTGGGATGGTGGACACGATCAGCGATAAATTAAATGGCAATAAAGCCAGCTGGAAAGATTGGTCTGTTAGCGTGTTGAAATCTATTCAAAATGTACTCATTAATGCTGCAGTAGTGAATAGTCTAAATGCAATGGCCGGTGCTGGTGGTTGGATGGGGGCTGTTGGTGGATTTTTAGGTGGTGTATCTGCCCATGCTAAAGGTGGGGTACATAGTTCAGAAAGCCTTGGTTCTTATAGTAATCAAATCGTTAGCTCCCCCACGTATTTTGCCTTTGCTAAGGGGGGCGCGCCTAATCTCGGACTCATGGGCGAGGCTGGGAGTGAGGCCATAATGCCATTAACCCGAACTGCAGATGGCAACTTAGGGGTTAGAGTTGTTGGTGGTAATAATCAAGGCACTACTTCAGCACCACAGGTTTACATTACCATTGACGGTAACGGTAATTCAGAAACTCAATCAACGAATGGATTCGAGCAGTTTGGTGCGGAGATTGGCCGATTTGTTGATAGCCGTTACCGAGAGTTAATGTCTAAAGATATCAGGCCGGGTGGTTTAATTTGGAATGCAACTCGAGGAGGCCGTTAAAAATGGAAACATTCACTTGGTGTCCGCGTGTAAATCCGACTGAAGATGTCTCTTACAACACAAGGAAAGTCAAGTTTGGGGATGGTTATGAACAAGTTTCTGGTAATGGTTTAAATTCACGCAGTCAGAAATGGTCAATGGAGTTTGTGGGTGATGATAATTACATTTCAGCTATCCGTCACTTTATTGATAAACACGCAGGAATAAAGTCATTTTTCTGGAAACCGCCTCTTGAGCCACTTGGATTGTATCGTTGTGATGAACACAAACTCATTCCGAATGGTGCAGGAAATTACACCCTTTCTTTGGTTTTTATTCAGGCATTTAAATCATGATCACAGCCGATTATCAAAAATTAGAGCCGGGCAATACTGTCCGGCTTTTTGAAGTTGATGGTACAGAATTTGGTGTTCCTAATATTCTGAGATTCCATGCATACAATATTCCCATCACGGAAGAGGAAATGCAAAAGGCTAAAGGAGAAATAGAGGCTAAGTCTATTTGGTGGCAAGGGAATGAATATGGGGCATGGCCAGTTAAAATAGAAGGGTTAGAGTCCTCTACAACGGGATCTAGTGCTAATCCTAAATTATCAGTGGCTAATTTAGATAGCTCAATAACCGCATTATGTCTGCATTATGATGATATGTTGAAAGCAAAAGTGATTATTCACGATACCCTTTCTCATTATCTCGATGCGGAGAATTTTAGTGATGGGAATGCTTCTGCAGATCCCACCCAAGAGCGAGTATCTGTCTTTTATATTGATAGTAAAAGTGCAGAAACAAATGAGTTTGTTGAATTTACACTGGCGAGTCCAATGGATTTACAAGGTGTGATGATACCCACTCGGCAACTACATTCAATGTGTACATGGTGTTTACGAGGGCAATATAAATCGGGAGATGGGTGTGATTATGCAGGGCAAAATGGTTATTTTGATAAACAGGGTAATCCTGTTGACGATCCATCACTAGACAAGTGCAGTGGTTTATTGAAAACGGGGTGTGTACCACGATTTGGTAAAAATAATCCACTTCCTTTTGGTGGCTTTGTCGGAACTTCATTGTTACGGAAATAATAATGATGCAAAAGAAAATACGAGAGGCGATATTTTCTCATGCAAAAAAGGAATATCCCAAAGAAGCATGTGGCGTTATCGTACAAAAATCCAGAGTAAAGACGTATTTACCTTGTGTAAATGTAGCTACAACACCTCAAGAGCACTTCGTTATTTCTCCCCAAGAATATGCATTATGTGAAGACCAAGGCGTCGTTATTGGTATTGTTCATAGTCATCCAGATGCTACGACTCAGCCTTCTGAGTTAGATCAGGCTCAATGTGATGCACTGGGTGTCCCTTGGTATATTGTCAGTTACCCCGAGGGGGATTTTCGTGAAATTCTTCCTCGAGGCGAACTTCCTCTTATTGGCCGTCCATTTGTGCTTGGTTTTACGGATTGCTGGGGCCTAATAATGAGTTATTTTAAGCAGACACATAATATTGTATTACCTGATTATCGTGTTGATTATCCGTGGTGGGAGCAAGGTGAAGATCGCTATATGGATAATTGGCAAGAAGCGGGGTTTATGAAAGTAGAAGGTGAACCACAAGTAGGCGATATGGTTGTTATGCAGGTTCAATCCAATGTTGCAAATCATGCTGGTATTATTCTGGATGATGGCATGTTATTACATCACCTTTATGGGCGATTAAGCCAACGAGTTCCTTATGGTGGTTATTGGCGTGATCGCACAGTTATAATATTGAAACATAAAATAGTCATGACAAATTAATTAACCATAGATACCCTTGTTAAGGTATTTCTACTATTGGGATGATGTCATGAAAAATATACTTGTTATTTTTATAGCGTTATTTATTTCGGGTTGTGTGGCAAGACCCACGATGATAGAAGAGCAAAATGCTGATTATGGTGAAAAACCTAGTAAAGAATTTTATGAAGGAAAAATAAAATCATATCAGGAAGGGCGTTTAAAAGATCCCATGTCAGCAATATACTCTTTCACTGAACCAAGAAAAGGATGGTGTATATTCGATGGTAAAGTCAATTTTGGCTGGATTGTTAATTACACGCTAAATGCTAAAAATTCATACGGTGGTTATGTGGGGGCTAAACCTGAATTCACTATAATAGTGGATGATGTATCATGGCATATGCCGTATCACTTAAAGAGTAATTGTAGCTACCAGTAATATTATACTGAATAACCCGCCAAGTGCGGGTTTTTTTATGGAGTTTTTATGCAAAAAGAAAAAATGGTAACAATAGAGTTAAGCGGAATATTAGGAAAAACATTTGGTAAAACTCATCAGCGCATAATTACGACAACATCAGAAGCAATCAGAGCACTTTGTTGTACCTTAAATGGATTTGAACAGTATTTAAATACCAGTAAATCACGAGGATTAACATACGCTGTATTTAAAGGGAAAAAGAATATCGGTGTTGATGATCTTAATTTCCCAATATCAGAAGAAATTATTCGTATCGTTCCCATTGTGGTGGGGAGCAAAAGAGGCGGTGTTTTTCAGACTATCTTTGGTGCGGTCCTTGTTGCTGCCGCTATATGGCTACCTTGGGGATCAGCATTATGGGCCAGTAACCTTTTATTTGCTGTTGGCGCATCAGTCGCTATTGGCGGTGTTATTCAAATGCTTTCACCTCAACCGAAAGGTCTTGCAATGCAAGATCAGGGCGAAAACAAACCTTCGTATGCATTTGGCTCTCCTACTAATACCGTTTCTCAAGGTTACCCAGTGCCAGTGCTTTATGGCGAAAGAACTATTGGTGGTGCCATCATTTCTGCGGGTATTTATGTAGAAGATCAGCAATAAATCTATTTGGAATAATTTAATGAGAAAAACAATTCACGGTCAAAAAGGGGGCGGTGGTAGTCCTCGTGTGCCTGTTGAGCAACCTGATGATTTACAGTCTATTGCTAAAGCAAAGTTACTCATTGCCTTGGGTGAGGGAGAATTTGCTGGAGAGTTAACGGCACAAAATATCTTTCTTGATGGTACGCCGTTAGAAGACACTGAAGGAAATGCAAATTTTAGTGGTGTAACGTGGGATTTTAGACCAGGCACGCAAGCACAGACTTATATTCAAGGATTGCCTAGCGCTGAAAATGAGATCAATGTTGGCTCTACGATTTCTAGTAAAACACCGTGGGTTCATACATTTACTAATTCACAATTATCGGCTATTCGGATTCGTCTAAAGTGGCCCTCATTATTCAAGCAAGAAGATAATGGGGATCTGGTGGGTAATGAAGTTAAATACGCGATTGATTTACAAACCGACGGTGGTAGCTGGAAAACCGTTATTGATAGTGCAGTAAAAGGGAAAACAACATCAGGTTATGAGAGAGCGCACAGAATTGATTTACCTGAATCGACAACATCATGGTCACTACGTGTTAGAAAAGTATCTAATGATGCTAATAGCAGTAAAATTGGTGATACGGTTGTTTTGCAAAGTTACACTGAAGTCATTGATGCTAAATTCACCTATCCTCATACAGCGTTACTTTATGTTGAATTCGACTCTAAACAATTCAACGGCTCTATTCCGCAAATAACGTGCAAACCGAAAGGGCGCATAATCCGAATACCCTCAAATTACAATCCTATTGATCGCACCTATACGGGAGTGTGGGATGGTTCCTTTAAATGGGCATGGACCAATAATCCCGCATGGGTTTTCTACGATATTGTTATCTCCGATAGATTTGGTCTTGGACAACGAATAAATCAACAACAGATAGATAAATGGGAGTTATACCGTATAGCGCAGTATTGTGATCAATTGGTACCCGATGGAAAAGGTGGTGACGGCACCGAACCTCGTTATGTCTGTGATGTTTATGTGCAAGATAGAAATGAAGCGTATAACGTGTTACGTGACTTTGCAGCCATTTTTCGTGGAATGACCTATTGGGGTGGTGGTCAGATTGTGACATTAGCGGATATGCCTCGTGATATAGATTATAGTTATACCCGAGCTAATGTGATTGATGGCAAATTTATTTATTCAAGCAGTAGCAGTAAAGAAAAGTATTCCACAGCATTGGTTTCGTATTCAGATCCGCAAAATGG
>NZ_JBEEUL010000027.1:0-5982 GCF_040139345.1 Proteus sp. fly-1067
CGCAAGTACCGGATCACCAATAACAGGCAATCTCTCACTCACCTTAACCCAATTAGTTCCCTGCATTAGATGCCTCCCAGTCAATTTTAAATAGTCGATTAAGCACTTTCTCACTTCGGTAGTTTTTCGTAAAAATGCGGTTATAGTCTTTGCAGTTCTTTATGTATTTTCTTTTCCTGAAGGCAGCCTCGTCGGCATAAGCCCACAGGAGATCTTTATAATTAGTTCCTTTCATCTAAAAATCCTTCTTGCGAATGTTTTCTCTTTTAGGCTCTGCTCTCATCGCACCTTGAACCTGATCAATATCTAACAGCGTTAAACCTCTTTGCTCGACGTATGCAGTGCCAGTCTTACCATGACGATTGAGACGTAAAATTAACTCAGTGAGTGTTGGATCTGCTTTATCATCAAACACAGACTCACGATGTACAGCCATCCAGTAATCACAGTCCTGCTCAATTTGCCCTGTGTCACGACCATCACTTGGCATTGGTCGCTTATTCGCTCTATCTTCAAGCTTTCGGTTAAGCTGGATAAGTAACACAACAACGGTATCCAGTTCTTTTGCCAATATTTTTAACCCTTTAGTGATCTCCCCATAGGCAATATCATTACGGTCAGCCTTACCAGCTTTCATCAACGTTAGGTAATCAACGCCAATAAACCCAATTTTTCCAACCTTGCGCTTTAGCTTTCTAGCTTCCGACTGGATATGTGCCAATGTCATTGCTGGCGCATCATTAAGCCAAATGTTAGGGTTGTCTTTCATCTCAGAAATAGCCTGCCCAACCATAGCCCACTCGTATTCGTCCCCTCCTTCACCATAAAAAATATCAGTATTAACATTTGATTTCTGGCTAATCATTCGTTCAACAATTTGTTTGTTAGTCATCTCCATCGTAAATAATGCGACATGGTTGCCATCACGAGCTACGTTTTTAGCCATTTCACTCAGGACGGTTGTTTTACCCATTTTAGGACGAGCGCCAATAACAAATAGTGAACCACCGACAACACCTTTTGGTGCCAGCATTTCATCAAATGACTGAATGCCTGTTTTAAGCCCTGCGTATCGTTCAGGGTTGTTTATTCTGCTTTCAGTTTCGTTAAACCAGTCATCAATAACATCGCTGATATTAACTAACCCTGTACTTTTTCCTGACTTACTAGCTTCAGCAACTTGACCTAGCATCACTTGTGCAATTTCAATTTTTTCTTCCAGAGATTGCGTGCTTGGCTCCATGAACATGCGTTGAATTTCTGCCGTTCTTTCAATCATCTGGCGTTCTGCGCTTTTTTCTCGAATAGTTTTAGCGTATGCAAGAATATTTGCGGCTGATGGTGTACCGTGATTAATTTCAGCAAGATAAGCAAATCCACCAAGCTCTTTCAGAGTTCCCATTTCTTCAAGGCGATTGGTTATTGTGATCAGGTCTATTGGCTGACCAGAATTATTCATTTCACGCATCACTTTGAATATCTCTCTGTGAGTGCGTTGGTAGAATGCATCTGGTGATAAGTGACTTAGAACTGTTTGAGACTTATCGCTTTGAGGATCAATCAGGATGGAACCAATAACACTTTGCTCCGCTTCGGTGCTTTGTGGAACTTGATTAAAATTATTTACGATCATTAGCTCTGTCCTCCTTGACGGATGTGTAACATTCATCAGTAATTAAATAATCCAAATTTTTTGCTCTCCAGAATCCACCTCTACCATTCGGACGACTTTCAGTCATCCAACGGCAATTTGCAGAAATGTAACTTAGATAACCTTTCCAGTTTTCCAGTGTGAACGGTTTATTGTGCTTGCTCATGTACTCTGAATTACACTTTTGCCAGAAGGAGCGGATCTTGTTTTTTCTGTTTCCTCTCACGACTTGTATTCTTGCCATTTCAGGAAGTATTTCGTGATAAGCATCGATAATTGCTTGGTAGGGTACTGGTGGTGATTTTTTAGAATTAATTTTTGATTGCTGGGTATCGTGACTTTCGTCAGAAAGTTCACCAACTACATCTTTAGATGTAGTATTAGTATTATTATTGTATAAGGACAATCGTCGGACATCTTCCGGACACATGACACTTTCAACCCTTGATGTATCTGCGTTTGCTCCGGACAATCGTCGGACATCTTCCGGACAATTTTTACCTTGATATTCATCGTATTTCAGCACTGTAATGATGCTAATTTTATTGCTTTTAGCCTCTACTGAAATCATTCCTTTATTGGAAAAACTCCTTAAAAGTGATCTGATTTTATTGTCTTGTATACCAGTTTCTTTTGTAAGAACCGGTCTACTTCTCATCATCTGCCCTCTGCCTATAACTATCTGACCAACATCAGTATCAATCGTTTCTGGTTGATGGCTAGCAGTCATAATTAAGTGCAACCATAAATGCACGGCTTCCGAGTCTTTCTTGTAAAAATCACACTCCATAATTTTACGGTGCATGAATGCGAACCCCTTACCCGATATGACAGGCTGTTTTATTCGCTCTTGTAGTGCATAAGACACATTACTCATCGCTCTTACCTCCTAGTACCTGCTGACGATGTTCAGTGCGTATTTTTGCGTCTTCAAGCATTGCTCTGAGGCACTTAACACCATCCTGAGTAACTAGGCGATATTCACGAACTCTAGCGTTGTTTTTATGCACAGCACTATGATTAAATCGTTGTTTCATGGTATAATTCCCTTATTCCTAAGCTGTATCAGCAAAAGGAAAGCTCAAAATCAGCTTCCCTTTAATACTGGTTATTGATACAGTGTATTTGTTAAGTTAAATGGTTAAGTCCATTTGTTGAGAAGCCTCAGTTACCGCTGGGGCTTTTCTTTTTGGTGCTTTGACATGCTCAAGCATCTGAATTAACGCTCTAGCCTCATCACCTTGCAATATCACTGTGTCATCTGGTGTCTCATACCCAATAGCAACTAAAAGCCTTGCACAACGTTGTATGAAGCTTAATTGCGTTTTAGATTGTTGAGATTGCCAGCGAGATATTTGCGATTCGTGAATACCCGTTCTTTTCGCTACTTCTCTAGCGCCAGTAACAAGTATCCCTTTCATGATTTTTGATTCGATTTCTCGAAATTTGCGTTCGTTTGATAGTTCCATTTGTTAAATTCCTTCTTAGATTACTTCTCGTTAGAGAACAGCAGTAATGATCCGTGGCTCATTCCATATGAGCGGATTGTTTGTTTGGTGGGTAAATCTGTCGCTTTATCAGCGACTCCGTAGCAGTCAAGAACCCTGCGATTGTTAAAGAACGTGGTGAAATCAAGCTACTTTTGGAGGGAAAACGTCATCTAAAGAACAGTTTGCCCCTAATTTTTGTAATGCTTCAACAATGGCTCGGCAGTCATTTAAGCTAGGAGTTCTAATGCTTAACTCATAGTTAGCAATTCGTGACTGACCCCATCCTATTGATGAAGCTAAAACAGCTTGAGAAATTCCCAGTTTTTTTCGCTGTTCTGCGATGTTATTCATGTGTGTATCCTCCTTGTTTATTCCACTATTACACACAATATGTGATTAACTGTCAATCACAAAACGTTTAAATACATTTATCACGGTTTGTGTTAAAAGGTATACATGAAAAAAGTAAATGAAGTTATTGGCGAAAGGTTAAAATCCATTCGTGAATCAAGAGGACTAAGTCAAGCTCAATTAGCTAAATTGTGTGGCTACTCTGCTGCGTCCAGAATAGGAAACTATGAGCTTGGAGAGCGTAAGATTAGCGCTGATGATGCAATTGTTATAAGTGAAGCCCTTGGTATATCGCCAGCTGAATTAATGTTTGGCAGTCAAAGTGACCAAGTGATCAAAAATTACGAATACCCTCTATTCACGAAGGTGCAAGCTGGAGCTTTCTCAACAGAATTTAACTCATACACTCAGAAAGATGCTGTGTCGTGGATTCCTACGGCTAAGAAAGCCAGTGAGCGCGCTTTCTGGTTAGAGGTTGAAGGTCAATCAATGACAGCACCACCAGGAGGCAAGCCAAGTTTTCCTGAAGGAATGCTTATTTTGGTTGATCCTGAGGAAGAGGTAGAGTTCGGTGACTTCTGCGTTGCTCGTTTGCTAAATGATGAGTTCACATTCAAACGATTGATTAGAGACGGTGGGATTGAGTACCTAGAGCCGTTAAACCCTCGTTTCGACCTGATCCCTATTAATGGGAACTGCACAATCATAGGTAAGGTAATCAAGTCACAATGGCCTGACGACACGTTTTAGGGTGTGGCACATTATTTCCTGAGCTGACCACACAGAGGATGTTATTAATTTCATTTGTATATCATAAGGATAGGTAAAAAATGACTGGAAGTGCCCACCAGATTGAAATTCAACTATTCCCCGTGAAAGAGGTTGAGGTTAATGGCGTGCATATGGGGGTGCTGAATGATGGCTCCCCATTCTTATCTCTGCGAGGTCTCGCAAAGCTCTGCGGAGTGAACCATACAACCCTGTTACCCCTAACAACTAATTGGCTGGAAGAACAAACTAAGCCAAGGGGTAAAAAAATAAAAGAAATATTGTCTGAACATAATTATAAATCAGATAAGTTGTATACAGTTATAAGCACAGGTGGCAATTGGGATTCCCATGCATATCCTGACGCTGTATGCATGGCAATACTAGAATACTATGCATTTGACGCCACACAAGGTGATAACACTATAGCAGCCAGAAACTATAGGTTAATGGCTAGACAAACCCTTCGTACTTACATATTTAAAAGTGTAGGAATAGATCCTGATAACCCTGTTGTAGGAGCATGGAAGTGCTTTCAAGATAGAATAAAATTAAACGACTCTATACCTGCTGGGTATTTTTCTGTGTTTAGGGAAATGGTAGATATTACAGTTCCTTTGATTAGCGCAGGATTTGAGTTAAATGAAAAAAATATTATAGACATAAGTGCTGGATCTAGATGGGCTCGTTATTGGAAAAAGAATGAATTTACAAAAACTTATGGCGAGATTTTAAAATATCCTCACGTCTACCCAGAATGGTTCCCACAAAGAAGGGCTGGACCCGTGGATGCCAATATTTATCCTGAGACTGCTCTTCACGAATTCAGAAAATGGTTGCGCGATCATTATGTACCAGGCGGATTAAAGGATTACTTAGCTGATAAAGTTGAAGCAAAAGCAATTGAAAGCAAAAAAGCTATAGAGGTATTAGAACTACTAAAAAAACCAGAACTCCCAAATAAAAAGTAACCTTCCATCAGCCCTCCACGCGAGGGCTTTTTTGTGCTCTCCCCCCTCCAAAGAAGTGATCTGAGTTCCAATCTTATGTGACCAACAACACATTCCGTGTTTATTTATCATTTATTTTATATTCCAAATCATCAGCTTAATTTAAAAACAAACAAATAAACACATTTTGTGGTTGACATTAAAATCACAATTTGTGAATATACTATCCATCAACGGAACACAGCACGTTGATGTTCTTTAACAACGATGATGGCGAGCTGTGTATTAGCTATCAGAACGGTGACGCTGATAAAGCGTCAACCTTCTCAGAAGGTTTTAATGAGCGCAGGGCATTCACCCCTACCATAGGGAGATTTGCCCCGACATGGAAACTATCCCATGTATAAACAGAAATAACATGGTTTCGATCCCTGCGCTCACTAAAGCCAACTGTTTGGAGGATATATGGCAACTATTACAGTTAAAAAGTCACGCAAGCCTGAGTTTTTACGTGGAGCATCTGCAAATAGACGTCACGCCAGACGGAAAGCAGAAGCTATTGCAAAAAAGAATATTGAGTTGAAATTAGAATCAGTATTTCCTCAGGAGAAAAGACTTACATCAGTAGAAAAAACACTGTCATTAAGTCACATACCAGTTACTAGAAGTATTGAACCTAAATACCAACCATCTGTAGATAACTGTTGCTTACCTAATGTAGCAGTATTTTCAGGAGTTAAAACAAAACAGCCGAGCAGTGAGTTCGGGGTTA
>NZ_JBEEUL010000028.1:0-4714 GCF_040139345.1 Proteus sp. fly-1067
CGCAAGTACCGGATCACCAATAACAGGCAATCTCTCACTCACCTTAACCCAATTAGTTCCCTGCATTAGATGCCTCCTCACGATTCCCACTCATAGCCAACCTTAATTTTCTTGGCTTGATCTAAGGTATTAGTCATCACTTCCGTGTTAGAAATGACCCCATAACAATTGCACTCTACCAGCGTTAGGTAATATTCATTTTCTGTTCCATCATCCGATTTGTAGGTATGACATACAGGATCACCTAAAACATTGGTAACGGTATGTGTTAGTAAGTTCATCTAAAAATCCTCTTGCGTGTTATCTGAAGCCATGCTTTTGCTTCAAATTGGCGATTATTGACAGTGATTTATTGCGGCTTGTTGGTGTGATCTTGTGTTCGACTTGAAGCACTGGCGCTGGAATAGTTTCACCTGATTTGATTCTTGCAGTCATGCTCCGTAACTCTTTGGCGCAAAGCTTCTTAACCTCATTATCCGTTAGGCTTTTACTTCGCATCTCAGAGTAAATTTTAGTTACCATCCAGTAGCAGGCGTTAGAGGGCCATTTCATTTCACGCCAGCCACGCATTTTGCAGTATTCTCGATAGAGTTCGTAAAGTTGATCCTCGTCAGGTAAACCAACCGCTAGAGATTCACCTTGTTTACACCATTGAATAAATTGACCAGGAGCAGGAAGAAATGGGTTCTCTTGTTGTCTGGCAATTTTCATCCCTGCGTTAATTTGATCTATCGTGCGGATATTGTTTTCAGCAAATGCTTTTGTCCACTGACGTTTAAACTCGTTTAAATCCTCCTGATCTTTAAAGTTTGCCATTGACGCAGGAAATGTTGCTCGAAGTTGTTTGAATAACTCATTAAATACTTGTGCTGTATGTTCTCTGACTGGCTGTGTTTGCTGTAATGGTGCTGAATTGCTCATTACCTGCAATGTTCTACCATCCCGTTGCTGAATGGCAGTAACAAGTGATTTCATATATCAACTCCCTCCATCCATTTCGTGTCATCAAAATCTATTTTTGATTTCTGTAAAACTTGATTATTGATTGCGGGTTTACGATTAGGTTGCTGACTTTGGATAACCAGAGTGTCCCATTTCTCACGTAGTTTTGCGGGAGATAACACGTTGCTACACCAGAACGAGTCACGATTAGCCCATTTAAACATTCTGCAAATATCTTGGTGTGTATGTCCGTCTAGTTGTCTCATCAGGCGAACATCGTTAGCCCATGTTGACCAATTAGGTTCTTTAGTCGTAGGACTTACAATCAACACTTTCTCGTAAATCCATTGAGCAGCTTTTAGGTCTTCAGCATTACCCCATTTGTCCCCTTTCTCTGAACTCACAGCTGCATCAGGTTTTACCTTACGAGGCACAGAAGATTTTTTTCTCGGACGATCATTTAATAATTTATTATTAAATATATATTGTTCATGATGTGCGGATTCATGTGCGTTGTTATGTGCGGGTATGTTGCCTAAAGGTGCATGAATACTGGCTTCATCATGTGCGTTGTTATGTGCGTACTTATGTGCGGGTACACTGACTAAATTTTGAGCATAATCACTGTAATTTGTGATAGTTATCACGGTGCCTTTATGCTTCTCTCCTTCGATTGAAATCATCCCTTCACGAACAAAAACAGCCAGCATTCGATTAACCGTATCTCTACTGGTTGGCTTGCCGTTCCTGTCGCACAGGTTTAGCCCTAGATTGGCTGGAGTTGTAACCAACTGACCAGCCTTTAAATGCCATATATGCCCTTTGTAATTGGCTGTGTACGGCTCGCTCTGAGCTTCTAACAATAAGTTTTCCCATAGTGTTCTAAGATAAACATCTTTAGCCCACGACTTATTTTTTATGCTCCTGTACAACGGGATGAAACCTAGCTTCTGGTTTTCCACCCTGTTGCTCCTTTGTTGTCTTGCAACACCAAGATCGTAGAATTTAGCTGTATTCACCACGACCTCCATATCTATTTGTTAAATAAACAGAATTCATATATAATTACTCCATTAATTAGCTGTATCAGACAAGAGAAACCTAAATTCCCCTTGTCGTAATTACTGGTTATTGATACAGTGCATTTGTTAGTTTAAATGGTTAAGTCCATTTGTTGAGAAGCCTCAGTTACCGCTGGGGCTTTTCTTTTAATCTTTCCCTTCCCTTCAAGCATCTGAATCAATCTCTCTGCGTAATCACCCTCAATGACAACCTTTGTTGGTTTCTCACTAATAGCAACTGAATCAGGCGGTAATCCAAGCTCTGTTATTGCTTTACAAGCAAGCTCAAATATTCGATTTTTATCACGACTTGAAGTTGATGGATGAACGCCTAGCATTTTTGCCAGTCCGTTATTTCCGACTGAATACATTTGTTTTAGATAGAAGCTCATCAATTCATTTGACGAACATTCAACTTTGATAGTTTTTGATAGTTCCATTTGTTAAATTCCTTCTTAGATTACTTCCCATATTGGGAACAGCAGTAATGATCCGTGGCTCATTCCATATGAGCGGATTGTTTGCTCTGAGAATTTACTCTGAGCGGGTTAGCAATGTTAAAGAGCGGGTGAAACTAATTTTTATCTTTTACTAAATGCTCAAATGGTATTCCGAATAGTTCGTTGATTTGAGCGTATCTTGCAGGAGGAATGCGACCTTTTTGCTCCCATTGTCTAATGGCCTGATCGCTAATCTTTAGCTTCTTAGCTAAAGCTGGAATTCCACCTGCTTTTTTAATTGTTGTTTCCAATGCATTCATAAAGATATTCCTTTAACTGATTAACAACAAGAAGAATACAAGAAATGCTTTATTTAAGCAAGTATTACTTGTTGGAAAAATAAAAGCACAACTTGTATATTGAGCGAATGAAAACTATGCGCGAAAGAATCAAGCAAGCTAGACTTGCAAAAAACATGACCCAAGCTGAGTTAGCTGAGTTGGTAGGAGTATCACCACAATCAGTACAGCAGTGGGAGACCAGTACTGAGCCAAGAAAAAACAGAGTTATTAAAATTGCTGAAATACTTGAAGTTGATACCAATTGGTTGTTATTCGGAATAACTGATATTGATGAAAGAAACAAAGTCAGTAGTATTCAAATAAATCAAGATATTGAAGTTTCAGATAAAAATACCTACAAGGTGGAGATGCTGGATATCCAAGCTAGTGCAGGGCCAGGTGTGATGGTTCTTGATGATTTTATTGAGACAATAACGGCTATTGAGTATTCAGCAGATGAAGCAAAAAGACTGTTTGGTGGGAGATCTGCATCCACAATCAAGATGATCACTGTTAAAGGTGACTCTATGGCTGGAACATTTGAGCCCAGAGATCAAATATTCGTAGATATCACCACTAACTTTTTTGATGGTGATGGAATTTATGTCTTTGTATTAGATAATCAGCTATATATAAAAAGGCTTCAAAAGCAATATAAGAGACTGGCTGTCATATCGGATAACGCAAGATATGAAACTTGGTATTTAGAAGAAGATAGTATCAATAGCCTCTACATTCATGCCAAAGTTTTAGTTAGCCAATCTATAAAATACAAATTTCATGGATAGAAATTTATTTAATTATCAGGTGGTAACTAAATGAAAAATATAATTTTATTACTAATTACTGTTTCTTCAATATCTGCCCATGCTACTAATAAGATTGATATCACTAATGAAGATGACTTCAAATTGATAACTACAATCATGAAAGCATCTGAGTGCAACGCTTACTCTTCTTTATATAAATTTCAGCAAGAAAATAATGTGCCAAATGGGGATGAGTTTATAGATAAATTCATGAGCAATGAGGCAAAAAAGAAAAACAGCACCTTAATTGATATGACCAACGATTGCCAGAAAGCACTACTGGATTTCGCAGAAATAACATCAAGTAAAAACTAGCTACCTCTCACCTACCACATCACGGATCCCTCTTTAATGAGGGATTTTTTATGCCCACAAATCACAAAAACCGCCAACAGAATAAAAAATTTAATTTTTTTACAAAAAATAACACAAACAAAAACAAGCATTTATTGTTTAAATAAAGTTTAACTCAAGTTTTTACACAAGTTTTACTTGTCTTAATAAAGTAATGCTTGTATAGTTAATCACATCGAAGGCAAGGAGCCATAGATAAACAGGATGTTTGCTCTTTTACAATTAGGAACGCTCAGAATAAATTTTCAGAGCAACCACTGAGTTGTTTTTGGGATTGGTGAATGCGCAGGCTGATGCGCTGCAATCTTGTGAGTAGATGGAGAATGATGCCCGCATAAGGCGTAGGTAATCGACCAGTAGGGGCAAGATGAAGTAGGCATATCAGTAAGGCGATATACACGAATCACGCTAGTAGCGTGGACTTGATAGAGGCCGAGAAAATCAGTAAGCCCTTCCGGAGGTCAGCACCGGACACCAATCACCAAAGATCACTTAGGAGGCAAATATGGCAACAATAACTTTTAAAGAGAACTCAAAAATTCGCAGACGCAGAAAGCAAGGTGAGTTTTTGGCTCGAAAGATAGCTATGAGAAGTCGCTCAGTGGAAGAAATTTGGGATTCGATATTTGGTGTTGAGAAGCCAGAACGCCATGTTCTCTCTCTCAAGCCAACAAAACATCATCCAAGTGGAGATAACTGTTGCTTACCTAATGTAGCAGTATTTTCAGGAGTTAAAACAAAACAGCCGAGCAGTGAGTTCGGGGTTA
>NZ_JBEEUL010000029.1:0-4299 GCF_040139345.1 Proteus sp. fly-1067
AGTTTTACCGTGGTCAACGTGGCCGATAGTACCAACGTTAACGTGCGGTTTTGAACGTTCAAATTTTTCTTTAGACATTTAAATTGTCCCTCTAAGACACGGAATCGGTGGTTACACCACATCAACCAAGCAGTAAGTAAATTAGCGATTTGCTATTGCTTGTTAAGATTTTAATCAGGGAGGCAAGAACATGAAGGAGTGGTGCTGATAGGCAGATTCGAACTGCCGACCTCACCCTTACCAAGGGTGCGCTCTACCAACTGAGCTATATCAGCACATCTGGAGCGGGCAGCGGGAATCGAACCCGCATCATCAGCTTGGAAGGCTGAGGTAATAGCCATTATACGATGCCCGCAGAACTCGGCTACCTGACTTAAAATCAGCTTTGTATTCTACTCAAGAGTTTACTATTTGAAAACACTTAAGTAAGGAATTAATGGTGGTGGGAGAAGGATTCGAACCTTCGAAGTCTGTGACGGCAGATTTACAGTCTGCTCCCTTTGGCCGCTTGGGTATCCCACCAACTAAATTTTAATGGTGCCGGCACCAAGAGTCGAACTCGGGACCTACTGATTACAAGTCAGTTGCTCTACCAACTGAGCTATGCCGGCTAAGTGGTGCGCATTCTAGGAGGACTTTCATCATGATGCAACAAAAAAATTGCGATATTTGTTCTTTTGCTTAGATTTTGTTCATTTTTGATTGAATTGTTGATTTTTTAGGAAAAAAACGACCAAAATGACAACAACAATTCAGGATAAATTCGAATTCTAATTTATCTTTTAAGCCCTTAAATTTATTGTACTCAATAAATTTTTAGAAAAAAATTCATTACACACTCACTAGTCTACGCTAAAAAATAATTTTCATGTCTATTTTTTATACTTTTTTTACAAATTTATTCAGTTCGCGTCAAAAAAAGTAGAAAAATTTTAAAAATATCTACGCCAATGAAGCATGACTCGTTATGATGCTGTTTATTTTTTATCGGATACGGGTGTTTTAAACAGCCTGTCCAACCTGCGAAGACTAGGCAGATGTTGGCTTATGAATAACAAAGAACGCTTTATAACCCCTTATTTAGAATTTGACAGAAAGCACTGGGCAACGTTAAGAGACTCCGTTCCTTTAACGCTAACAGAGAAAGAAATTGCAGACTTAAAAGGAATTAACGAAGAAATTTCCATTGATGATGTTATTGAGATTTATCTTCCTCTTTCAAGATTACTCAATTTTTACATTAGCTCTAACTTACGCCGTCAAGCCGTCTTAGAGCAATTTCTTGGCACAAGAAGCGCTAAAATTCCATATATTATTGGTATCGCGGGCAGTGTTGCTGTTGGTAAAAGTACGACAGCTCGCTTGCTACAAGCACTTTTAACGCGTTGGCCAGAACATCGTAAAGTAGATTTAATTACTACTGATGGTTTTCTTTTACCTAATGCAGAGTTAAAGAAACGTGGGATAATGAAGAAAAAAGGATTTCCTGAATCCTATGATATGCATAGCCTCGTCTCTTTCGTTTCTGATATAAAATCAGGTAAGAAACAAGTGACAGCTCCTGTCTATTCTCATTTAGTGTATGACATCATTCCAGATAAGAAACAGGTTATTGAGCAACCTGACATCTTAATTCTTGAAGGATTGAATGTATTACAGAGCAATCAAGATTATCCTCATGATCCACATAATGTTTTCGTATCAGATTATGTAGATTTTTCTATTTATGTTGATGCTGAAGAAGAATTACTAAAACACTGGTATATCAGTCGCTTTTTAAAATTTAGAGAAGGTGCATTTACTGATCCTGAATCGTATTTTAATAATTACTCTAAATTAAGCAGAGAAGAATCTATAGAAATAGCCTCATCCATTTGGCAAGAAATTAATGGATTAAACTTAAAACAAAACATTTTGCCAACAAGAGAAAGAGCAAGTTTGATCTTAACCAAAGGTCATAATCATACAATTAGTAACGTTAGATTACGTAAATAAAACTGAACAATTATTTGCTAATTTCTTCTAGCTCTAAATAGATTTAATAATATAAATAACAAAAAAGCTTTCCCATTAGAGAAAGCTTTTTCAATTCAGACATTCGACGCAATTTAAAACATTACGATGCACTTCTTAGTGAAATTTCACCACCTATATAAGGTGTAATTTTACCATCTTGCTCTAAAAGTAAAGCTCCTTGATCATTAATACCCTTAGCAATACCAAAGATTTCTTTTTCACCAATAATGAGCTTTACCCGTCTATGCATAAAATTATCTAAACTTTTCCAACGTTCTATAAAGATAGATAACCCTTGTTTTTCAAACTGAATAAATGCTTCTCTTAATGCATTAGTAATTTCACAAGCAAGTTCATTTCTGTCAATCCTAATACCGACTTGCTCTAAATTAATCCATTGTTGGTTAATTACTTCATTTTGATTTTTACTCATCGCAATATTGATACCAATTCCCGTTACAATATGAGCAACATCACCCGTCTTCCCTGTTAATTCAACAAGAATACCTGAAAGCTTTTTATCATTTAAATAGAGATCGTTAGGCCATTTTACTTTAACGCCATCTGCACCAAGTTTTTGTAATACTTCGGCCATAATAACGCCAACAACCAAACTCAGTCCTATTGCTGCTGCAGGTCCTTGATCGAGTTTCCAATACATACTCAAATATAAATTTCTACCAAAAGGCGAAATCCATTGGCGTCCTCTTCTACCTCGTCCAGCAGACTGATATTCAGCAATACAGACATCACCCGATTTTAATTCGCTAATACGTTGGATCAAATACTGATTTGTAGAATCTATAACAGGAATAACGCTAGCCGGCTCACCTTTAATATTCTGATTCACAATATCTGCGTTCAGTAAGTTCATTGGCGCATCTAATTGATAACCTTTTCCTGCAACCGTCTGAACGTCGATACCCCAGCTACGCAATGTCTGAATATGTTTATTAATGCCTGCACGAGTCATTCCTAAACTTTCGCCTAATTGCTCTCCTGAATGAATATTTCCATCAGCAAGAATTTTAATTAATAATAAAGGGGTTGGTGTTTCTTTCATGAAATAGCATCCACAGCATTGATTTCACCATATTGGCCAATAAAGCGAACTTCTGGCTCTAATTTTACACCGAAGCGTTCTGAGACTTTCTGGCGAATATATGCAGCTAAGCTCACAATATCCTTACCTGTCGCATTGCCTTCTTTATTAATAAGTACCAGCGCTTGTTTAGTGTGGACTGCCGCACCACCAATTTGATGCCCTTTAAGACCACATTGATCAATCAACCAACCAGCGGCAAGCTTCACACCATCTCGCTGTACATATTGAGGACAAAATGGATATTCTGTTTTTAGTTGTTGTGCAATACGAATATCAACAATCGGATTTTTAAAAAAACTTCCAGCATTACCCGTTATTTCTGGATCTGGTAGCTTGCTCGTTCTCATTAAGCATACAGATTCGAACACATCCTTTGGTGTAACAGTTTCTAATGATAATTTTGATAAATCACCATAAGTAAGAATAGGTTCCCATTTTTTACTTAGTAGTAAACCGACAGCAATAATAGCAAAGCCTTGCTGATAATGATGTTTGAAAATGCTATCGCGATAACCAAACTCACACTCTTCATTTGTTAGTCGGCTAATATTACCTGTACTTAATTCAACAATGTCAACATAGGCACAAACATCTTTCAGCTCTTTACCATAAGCACCAATATTTTGTATTGGCGCAGAACCAACATTGCCTGGGATCAACGCTAAATTTTCCAGCCCATAGATGTTTTTTTCTAACAGATATTCAATAAGCGCATGCCAACTCTCGCCAGCGCCAACATGAACAGACCAATATTGTGCATCTTCAGTAATTTCAATGCCTGCAATACAGTTACGGATAACAATACCATTAAAATCTTCAGTAAATAGTACGTTACTACCGCCACCTAGAATAAGGGTTGGTAATCTCTTCTCATGGGCATTTTGCCAATATGTACAAAGCTCATCTTTATTATTTGCAGTTTCTATTTGGTGAGCTTTTGCTCTCAAACCAAATGTATTAAATGCTTGCAATGAAACCGATTCTTTCATGAAAGTCTACCTCATTTAGCTGATAGCTTAGTTTAACAGCCAAGCATCGTCGAGGATAGCAAAGTGATAAGTGATTAGAGGAGAGAAAATATATTTGTATTTTAAATGTCTTAAACGCAAAAAAGCCAACCCATTGGGTTGGCTTTCTCGTCTTATTTAATGCCTGGCAGTTCCCTACTCTCACATGGG
>NZ_JBEEUL010000030.1:0-3761 GCF_040139345.1 Proteus sp. fly-1067
TATTTCCGTTCGTGTACAGATGCCAGAGCAATCAATCTATAACGTGAGAATGCGTGAGATGGAAGAAGCGCAGAAAGAGGAGGAGGAAGAAAATCAGAGTGCTAATGAAGATACTACATGTTGAAATCTAAATTAAATCGTGTGTTATTATAGTTATTAATTCAATAGACATAAAGATATTCAAGATGGATGAATTTGTAAAAATAAGAAGAGCATCTTTAAGTGATGCAGAATCTTTGGGGGTAATTGGCCCTGCAGCTTATTCCGCTATATATCATTACCTGTGGGATGATTGTGTAGCGTTAGCTCATCAACTTAATACTTTTAGCACACAGTCATTTTTAACGTTACTACAAAAGGCTGATACGAAGGTTTGGGTTGCTGAAGCTCAAGGGGTTATCATTGGTTTCTTAATTATGATAATACATTCAAAAAATCCAATTACATATGAGAATGCTGGCGCAGAAATATCAAGAATTTATCTTCTTCCTGGTAGTCAGAAGATGGGTATAGGCTTTCAACTGATGAGCATGGCAAGAGAATATGCGAATAAACTTAATTTGACACATATGTGGCTGGATGTAATGTCATCTGCTAAACATGCAAGAAAAGCTTATAGCAAGTGGGGATTTATAGAGATAGGAACTAAAGTTTTTCCACGTAGTGTTAAATTTGAATATTCTCAAATGGCTGTACTAAGAATGTCTCTTGTATAAGATAATAAATATAATTTTTATTATCTTATTAAGACCACTCTGTTTTCAAATACTGCACCGAATTTCCATCAGGCAACTTCTTACTCCTCTCACGATAAAACGCTAGTCGTTCATTAAAGTACGCTCTCAAATGTGCTGGTTGTTGTCGTTAAACTTCTACGGCAACAACTGGCATATTGAGTTGTGTTTATATTTTATTGAAATAAAACATGTAGCCACAATTTGGGCATAATAAGATTAGGTTTTTCTTAAGCTTGTGTTTATTTTGTTTAGCAACATAGGAACAACTTGGGCAGGTAACTTCTACTAGTGCGTCTTGAAACATTCTTATCACATTAAAAGCTTTCATATCTTTCACCCATTATAGGGATATCGTGATTCAGTGTACGCTACTTTGTATTTTATTGCTTAATTTTTGTTCTTTTATTTGTGGTGACAAGTTTTATTACACCACATGATAAAGCACAGCAAGTACGTTTGAGTATTTAAGGTGCCAGAAACTGCCTGTTGGTTAGCCAACTACCATACACTCACCTTCAATAAAATTCTCTCCGTCATCTTCGCATTTCACAAGACGACACTTTCCACATAAGCCATACCGACTAATGACGCATCGAACACCAGGAGAACTGCTTGAGCCTTGGTGTTTGTTTTGTCGTCGCTCATAACTGGATGCTTTTTCCAACAAACCATCCTTAACCATGCTATCTAATGTTCTACGGGTAGATTCGAGAATGCTTTTCTTGTCAAAAGAACCCATCCCTTTAAGCATATAGGCTACACCTGAAACATCGAAAGGTGGTGCGCCAATTTCACCCGTTACCCATTCAAGATTGTTAGGATTAAATAATTCCATTATCTCTTTTTTGCGTGAGGTCATTCTCATTTTTAATATTCCTTATTGTGGGTTACATATATCCTACAATAAGGAATTTAAATAACATATAAATACTATGCTTCTTTTAGCGACGAAAGTTTTTCACACCATGTATCAAGCGTTTCTCGTTTTTCTCTTAAATAATCATATCTATCATAATGCTTCTGAGAAACCACTAGTCTTTTATGGATTTGTACCACATTCTTTAACTCAGAACTTATTTCCATTTCCCAGCTAATGTTTTGAATATTTATAGTCCTAATGTGTGGTTATCAAAACCAATAAAAGTATTATGGTAATCAACTAGTTATAAAAAGGCATAACCACCATTTTTTAGGTCTATCAAGATTGAATATACCTTAATAAACAAATAGTTAACGATAGCAGGTTTATATAATGCTACGCCACATGGGTTGGACAGAAGCTGCTGACTTAATCATTAAAGGTATGGAAGGCGCGATTGCCGCTAAGACTGTAACTTATGATTTTGAACGTCAGTTAGAAGGCGCTAAATTGCTGAAATGTAGCGAGTTTGGTGACGCGATTATCAAACACATGTAATTGTTGATTTGATAAATAGTTAACGGGAGCTTATTAGTTCCCGTTTATTTTTTGTACTATAAAATTCTTCCCCAAAACTCTTCCCCAAAACTGTTCAATTAAACAGCAATAATTTGCCATTCTTTGCCTCTATCATCATGGTATTTATCAGTCATATTTTGTGTTTTATGCCCCAATAATTTTTGTGTATTAATTCCTTGCTCACGATAAAGTCGTTCTGATAAAGAACGCTGTTCATGGAAAGTAGGTGCCGTACCTTTTTCCCAAGTTAACCCACATTTATCTCGTGCTTTTTTAAATGTTGTGGTTAACGTATTTGGCGTGACTTGTTCGCCTCGTTTCGCTTGTGCGGTGGTATGCCGATAATGCACGAGATATTTACTCACAACCGCGTCACGACATTGAGCAACAACATCCCTTAAGGAGAGATTGATAGCCTCACATTTTAGCGAGAGAGGGATGGCTAATTTACTGCCTGTCTTCTCTTGCTGTATATGCAACATATCATCCCAAATATCAGAGAATTTCATTTTACAGATATCACCGATCCGCTGACCTGTGGTTAAGGCGAGCAACATGCCACATTGCAAATAAGGAGGGTGGTTTTTAGCTTGCTGATAAATAGTGCGCCATTCGTCCAATGTCATGCGTTCTCTTTTCACTCTGTTCCGTGGTTGTTTAGTTGCTTTCGCAGGATTGTAACCAGGCGGAACATAGCCAGCATGTTGAGCTTCTTTAGAAAGCTCATGACTTATTCACTATTCCATTATGTCGGCAACATCATGATGAGTTGCATCGTGATCCGAAATTGTGGGAAGCCAATTATGGAAATCAACTCGAATTGTTATTTTCTTTTTTAAACCGTTCATTAGGAATGGGTGCATTGGTTTAACGTGTATATGGTACAAGGAGTCTAAGTATGAGAGATATGCAGGAAGTTTTATCGCGTTGGGGAGCGTGGTCAGCTAATGAAGGAAATAGTATCGATTACTCATCAATTGCCGCAGGTTTTAAAGGATTGATTCCAAGTTCAAGACGAAGCCGAGATCAATGTTCAGATGATGATGGTTTAAAAATCAATAAAGCGGTATTACATTTAAAGGTAAATAATAGTTACTTGTTTCAGTCGATTATTATGTATTATGTGAAGAATTATCCTTTACGCTCAATGGCTTCAAAACTCGGTATTTCTCATAATGAAGTGGCTAAGCGATTGCAGACAGCGGAAGGATTTATTGAAGGGTGTCTATCGGTTGATAACGTAAAATTAGATATGGATAAAATAATTAGAAAACACCATATTTATAGTCTTGCGTAATTACAAAACACAATATATTGTGTTGATGATGGTTTTGATGTTACATGAGTTATCTATTAAAAACCTCGTGAGTATAGCGGGGTTGTGTTTTTTAGGGGCATACTTAAGCTGATTTACCGCTAAAAAATAAAGTTTGCTATCTGAATTTTTCTATGGCTTAATAGCGTCACTGGTTTGGAAGTACAGACCTATTTATGTTAGTAAGTTTAAAGTTGTTCCCGTTTAGCGTTATCCTCGATACCTCTTCATTGTGAATTCCTTCTAATTAATTCCCATAAGTAAAAATACA
>NZ_JBEEUL010000031.1:0-3476 GCF_040139345.1 Proteus sp. fly-1067
TCTAACTGATAAGGATGAGGCCATGCGGTCTGGGTCCAGAGTGCTTCTTTAATGGAGATAGGCACATTATCGCAAGCAGCCCGATTTTTAACTTTTGAGCCACTGGCGTCGGTATATGTCAGATAAGCTGAAAAGGGGACATTCATTTTTTTATCTTTGGAGCTAAATAAGCAATAAGATTGACCTCGGATTGTCGTTTTAGGCCCTTCAACCGCGGCTGTAATTTTATCAGCTTGGCGAAATGCGCTGGTCGTGACGATATAGTCAAACGTTAATGGTGGCTCTTTATCACCCACTTTTCCTTCTCTATAAGGATTGTTGACTAATTCTTTAGAGATAATGCTGATCCCATAATCACGAGGCTTGATAATTATCGTATTAGAAGGGGTAAATTCATAAAAGCCTGATTGAGGCACGGCAGTATTGGTAAAACTAAAGGTAAATAAATCTTGGCTCTTAGAGAGATCAACGTTATTTCTAATTAATTTTTTGAAAAAGCTTTTTGTGAAATGGACATAAACGCCCCCATCACCAGGCGTGACTAAATAAGAGGCAATTGTTGGTGAAGAATAATAATAGGTTCTTGATGTCGGCGTTGCTGAAAGAAGAATATCACCCGCACTTGGTGTAAATGATAATGTCGTTGTATCTACTTTCATCGCCAGTCTCATAACATTTAAGCTTTCGCCGTTGAGCTCATAATCGACCATCTTACAAACCACGTTATCACCGACAATTTCACAAAATTTAGAGCCAAGACCTAATACGGCGTTGCCTTCACTATCGACAAAAATCTCTTGTAACGCATTGGTTGATTTTAGCCTTATATGCCCTTTTTTCGTGATCGCAAAACTTTGTTCAGACACTCGGCCGTTTACAGAGCGACATGTTTGACCTAATGCAGGGTTATAATTCTCCTTGGTATAGCAGAAAAAATAACTAAAATTTTCTATACTACTAACCGGTAAAGTTTGCATATATTGATAAAATGAATCAGAAAATATCGCCCTAGGAATACCCGCTTCACCACCATGAGTATTCATATAGGCACGATATATTCCATCACTTAAAACCTGTTCAGGTCTTTGTATACCATCAGAAGGGCAATCTCTATAGGTTCGCCAGCAACGGTTACCAATAAATGGCATTTTAATTGGTGAGTTTTCTAACCAAATATCGAAGTAATTATTGATTGGCACTACGCCGGTATATCCCATGTAACCTAAGCTCAGTTGGTTACTACTGTATTTGGTAAAAACGTTAGCACCACTGAAACGAGGGTCTGTTTTTTGAGGTGTAATAAAATACTCGTTATCAATATTGTTTTCGATAAAAACAATATCATTGGTGTAGGTTACTGCATTGCTGGTGAATGTAGTAAAAAGGGCGAGTATTAATAAGAGATAATGTTTGAACATTATATGCTTTCCTTTAATTCCGGTTTACCAATGTCGTTTGCGGATCACAAATCACATCACCTACCCATAACACACCCCGAGCAGAGGACAAATCTAATTCAGCCTCACAAATCTGTTTATCATCTTGTTGTAATGAAATGACTGGGTAGCGTTTATCAACATCCATTGCAAATTGGCCTTGATGGTCGGTTTGAGTACGACCAATATGGTTACGTACCTGCGCACTGGCTAACAGTGTGCCATCAGGCGACTTCATTCGACCAAAAACAGTCACCATCTGTTTTAATTCAGGTTGATGCACGGCAACGTTACCTGGATAGAGCACCACATTTTTCACTCGGCCTGAGGCGATATCAAAGCTATCTTCGCTGTTTTTATCATTCAGTAATTCGACCTTATATTCCGCGTAAGGAGAAAGTGGAATAAAGTTATTACTGCCCGATAAGACAAAACGTTGGCCATTGACGTTGGCGGCAATTTGTCCTTCGCCATCAATGCCGGTTTTCACGATCACCCCAGATGTTTCTTGTTTACCACTGGCGGAGAAGTTCATATCACTATAGGCCAATGAACCTCGGGCGGTTAATGTGGTATTTAGACGATCATTATTAGGGCGGCTCATGGTTAACGTGCCCGTACTGTATTTGGTATCAAACGAACCGTAACCACTGACAGAAAAATCACTGTCAGTGCCATCTTTATCATGTAATAAGGTTGATACGGATAAACCTGCGTGACGAATAGCCGAATCTTCAAAGCTTTTCGATGCAGATAATTCACCCCGCATATTCCCATTACTGGATGAAACCCCGGCACTCAACCATGTTGCCAGCGGTAATGAGAAGTCCAGTGTGATGTATTTTTCATTCGTGCTGCTTTGATTATCGTAGTGATAACGTTGAACACCGGTACGCAAACTCATGCTACCGTAACGCCCGTTATAGAGTGTGGTAGAATATTCAAAGTTATTCGATTTGTTTTTATCGCGCAGATCTTTGGTATAGGAATAGGTAAATGATCCGGCATATTCCCAAAATTGAGTCAAATTGAGGGTGGTACCAAAAGAGTAATTATCTGAGTCATACATCGGGAAATTATCTTTGATATTCCCTTTCTCTTTATTGACCCAAAGTGAGCCAAACCCCTTGGGCAATGAATAAGAGGCAGTAATGATATTGCGATCACTACCATCGTTAGCCAAAAGAGATTGCCAACTCGTTGATATATTTTCACTTAATTGTAGATTTGCATTGGTTTCAAGTACGGCTAAATCATCAAATGCATAGGTTGAAGCTTGCAAATTTAACTCTGAAAACACCCCTAAAGTGACCGTTCCAGCTCCACCCACAAGCCAAGTATTATCAGAGTTTGATGTCTTATATCCATTGTCTCTATTTTTAATCCGTTTTTTATAATCGACATAGCCTGAGAATATTTCCCAACGAAACTCATTTAATGTTGCGCCTCGCATATTGAAGGTTTTATTCACTGTTTGAGCTTGTTTAGAATGAACTTTACCGTCAATAACCACTTCGACTTCGACTTGATAAATACCAAAAGGGAGTGGTGCGGTGTCCACTTCAAAACTGCCCATTGGAAAGTTTTGAATACTTAACAATTTGCCATCACGATAGACACGTACTTCCCCCGCACTGGGTAAAAAGACGGTGATCGGTGTTAAAGAGAGCTGAGAATGATTGACCTTGGATGAGGAATTATTGCCGTAAGTAATCCCGTAAACTTTACTGCTATTGAGTGCCGACATGGAAGCAATAGATTGTAAGTTCCACGTATTTAACAGACCAAAAGCAAAACGGCGACCATTAAAATCACGCTCAAACATGGCACGATAAAAATCGAAAGATTGCTCTGCGGTACCCAAGCCATAAGCGGTGGCACTGAGATTTAAATGGTTTTCAGCAAAACTCCAGATGCTATCGATTGAAAAATAGCTATTGGTGTTATCTTTTTGCTGTTTCATTTGATTGTTATAGACACCTAAATCATAGGTGGTGACGGAGGAAAGATTATCAACAGTTGATTTTCCTAACATTTCCG
>NZ_JBEEUL010000032.1:0-3468 GCF_040139345.1 Proteus sp. fly-1067
CCTAATTGATAAGCGCCTAAAAAACCTTTATGCATTTTGCCATTTAGATTAAATTCTGGAGCGTGGGTTTTAATATCTTTCGCTCGATAGGTAAAATCATCAACCCAATCAGTTCCCTCCTGAGATCCTCTCCACGCAACAATAAATTGCTCTTTATTTTGGACATAGAATAATTGAGTACTACCTTCAGCATTAGAACCATGCTGTTCTTCATCTTCAGTATCTAAAAAAACCGCCTTATCATAACGTTCTTCAAAAGGGACATCGATAACAATAGCGGGATATTGAGCATTAATTTCTTTCTCTCTGACAACAGGATAACGACTTAAATCCAAGCATTGTCGTTCAAAAAAACAACTTATTGAATCAGCATTATCAATATTATTATCCTTATAGGAAAGTTGGCTTAAGATCCCTAAATTATAGGCATTAACCATAGAATATTGTTCAGTATGATGAAGAATCAAAGACCAAGCTCTAAATGGGCAAATCTCAATGACTGTTGTGGTATTAAACTTAGAAAGTGGGATCCCTTGAAAAGCTTCATCTTTAGGAAAATGATAAAAAGGATATTCATCCTGATATCCTTTATTATCAATATCAATTTTCTCCCTGCATAAAGCACCAATTGTTGTATAACGGTAAGGATAATTTTTTGCCTTCGCTTCAGTTTTGACAGTGGAATTATTTTCTCCTCTAAGTAATCTTAACTTTCGTGTGCTCATTTCCTTTATTAAAGCTTGAGTATCTAATTTTAAGACAATAGGGAAACCAGCCAATCCCTCTTCCCTAATGATCCCATTTGCTTTTACTATTCCTTTTCTTGGTTTTTTCATAGGACCAAAAGCCTGATATAATTCATATTCGATATTCAATAGAGGTTTATTAAGCTCATCCACAAGATGAATTTCAATCCATTTTTCTCCACAAGTAATACAGTCCGTTTTATCCGTCATTTATAGTTCTTCCTTGTTAATTAATTTTATATTTAATAAATGATTTAATAAATTTTTATCAGTCAAATAAGCGATATCTGTATTTTTTAACTTTTCATTAGAAACCCATTGGTAGATAATTTCCCTTATATTATTCTCTCTTGAAAAAAGCGAATAGGCGAGATCACCTTTATCTTCCCAAAAATCAAGAATAAGGTTCTCAACAACTAAATTAGTTGCATATAGTGAATTACGCCAAGCCTCTAGTAAATAGAAAGGAAGTATGTATTTTAATGGGAAATCGTGTTTTTTGCTTTTTAATATATCGTTAGGACATTCAAAAAATAAGCTCTCTTTATTAACTGGAATAAAGATATCATTAACTGGATACATTAATGATAGCCAATCTTCTTTTTTTAGGTTAGGTAAGAATATTTCAGTAATACGAGGATCAAAGATCCTTAAATGCACCAGCTCATTATCTACTGTAACCATTTGATAATATTGCCAATGCTTAATTTGTTCTTTCCAATTTAAGTGACTGTGATATGCCCATCCCCAATGCCTATCTTCCAATGGGCATTCATCTAGCTCTTTTGCTAAATGATAAAGGGATATTGATTTAATTTTAACTAACCAAGGACTTATTTCCGTTAAATGATCAAGCCCTGTCCCCCGATATAAAGGAATAGCTTCTTCTACCCAATTATTACTATAAAACCGTTTAATAGAATCGGATGTAGGTGGTGTATTAATAAAAAAATATACATCTCCTTTTGAAAAATCATTCACCCATTGCGTCCATGTTAAGGATGTCATTATTCTTCTTCCTTAGGTGGCTTTATTAATAAGCTACCTGTTTCGTTTGCAGTTAAAGCACAATACTTCTTAATTGTATAAGGGGGTTGCTCGAAAGGTATAACACCATCTGGAAGTTGAATAATTGGAGATTGCCCATTCCCCGGACCACTAGAGCCGATATCTAAATTACCAGAAGTAAAAATTGCACTTGGAGTAAGACGGATAAAGCTACTTCCTACTTTTAGTGTGATTTCTGTTCCTGCTTCAAGAATAATTTTTCCACCACTTTTAAAGCTCGTTTCCATACCACTTTCGACAATTAATTCATCATCAATTTTGCTATGTTTAGCACCTTTAATTTGTAATGAAACATCACCTTCAATTAATGATTTCTGTGTTCCTTGCATAATAAGGTGATCATCACCTAAAATTTCAGTAACACGTTGATTATCAATGCGATGCTTGAAATCATGTTGAGTATGCCAATGACTATCATGTTGCACATGAATATTTAAATCCCTCTGCGCATGCAAATACACTTCTTCGCGTCCGCCGGCATCCTCAAATCGCAGTTCATTAAATCCTGTGCCTTTATGCGTTTTTGTACGAAAAGTGGTTCGGGTTTTATCTTTGGGTAAATCTAGTGGTGGGGCATTGCGACCGTTATAAGTACAGCCCGTAATAATCGGTCTATCAATATCACCATTTAAATAAGAGACAATCACTTCTTGCCCAATACGGGGGATCACCATAAAGCCGTAGCCATCGCCATTCCAACCTTGTGCAACGCGCAACCAACACGAACCACTATGATCAGGCTTTCCGCGTCTATCCCAGTGAAAATAAACTTTTACCGCGCCTTGTTCATTGGTGTAAATCTCCTCACCTTCTGGACCAACGACTGTCGCCAACTCATCACCATCCGCTAGCGGTTTATAATGAAAAGGTGGACGCCATTCTTGTGTGCCTGGAATAAATGTCACGTGATTGCTTAACTGGGTACCTTCACCGCCCCCGTTATCCGCAGAGGGCTGTACACCGTGATGCGAAACACTGATCACTTGCCAACGCGAATTCATTCTCGCACTTGGGTGATGGGTTAAGGTAAACACTTTGCCCGGCATTAATGCAAAACAGTTGGTGCTTGCTGAGCCGGTTTGACGATGGTTTTGCGATTGTTCATAGCGCAGTTGATTCAATGGTTGAGCATGGGCATCTTCTTGAAAACGTCCATAGCTCTCAAAAACAGGATGTTGTTGATGAACGTCACCCGTTGTTTCTTGTGATAGCGGGTAAGAAGGACGCATAGGGTTATAATCTTTATCGATACGCACATCACTGCATAAACGTTCGGTATAGCGCCATGTGGTGGCAGTGGTGTCGGTAATATCGGTTTCTGCTTGTGGGTTATACGTCAGCGTGATCCCCGCCGTCATCCCTAAATGATTGTCGCTATAAAACAGTTTTGGTCCTTCTTCAAACCAAAAATTGATCCCCTCTTCAAACGCTAAACGACACCAGAATGCATAAGCAGATTCACGCTTTTGCGTGATATAGCGGCGAGTTTGATGCAGTTCGGGTTGATAGAATTGCTTGTCATATTTGATATGTGCTTCATCTAGCAATTGCTGAAGAATTTGTGGCACCGTTTTATTCTGGAAAATACGGCTATCTTGGTTCAGCGTCATCACCCACATTTCTGGGCGAATAACAAATTGATACCACGTTTTAA
>NZ_JBEEUL010000033.1:0-3371 GCF_040139345.1 Proteus sp. fly-1067
AAACCCAAAAACAAGAGGAGAAAGCGCATGCCGATGACGACCAAACAACGGCTTGATGTGCCATTGAAAATTAAGTCAGTTAGTGATTCTGGTGAGTTTGAAGGTTACGGCTCTGTTTTCGGGGTAAAAGACAGTTATGCCGATATTGTGATGCCGGGGGCTTTTCTTAATTCCCTGAGTCAGTGGAAAGAAAAAGGTGCGTTACCTGCTTTACTTTGGCAACATCAAATGGCTGAGCCTATTGGTATTTATACCGAGATGCGAGAGGACAGTACTGGGCTTTATGTGAAAGGGCGCCTGTTAATTGATGACGATCCTTTATCTAAACGTGCACATGCTCATATGAAGGCCGGATCACTCTCCGGCCTTTCTATTGGTTACATTCTTAAAGATTATGAATATGACCGCAGTAATGATGCCTTTCTACTGAAAGAAATCGACCTATGGGAAGTCAGCTTAGTGACATTTCCTTCCAATGATGAAGCGCGAGTCAGTGATGTGAAGTCGGCATTTGCTCGTGGTGAATTACCCACACAAAAAAGTATTGAGCGAGTCCTGCGCGATGTTGGGCTTTCGCGAACGCAAGCTAAGGCTTTTATGGCCAAGGGCTACGATGCACTTTCTCTGCGTGATGTTGAGCAAGAAGCATTAGAAACATTGAAATCTATTTTTAAATAATAAAGGAAAAATTATGGCTATTGATCATAAAGACGTCAGTGAAGTTGCGCAGGAATTAAAAGGTCAGTTTGACGAATTTAAAAAGTCGAATGATAAACGTATTGATGCGATTGAAGCTGAAAAAAGTAAGTTATCAGCAACCGTTGATAACTTAAATAGCAAATTATCAGAGCTGGATGAATTAAAAAGCAATTTAGAAGCTGAACTCGCTTTGGTAAAACGTCCAGATGGTAACGTGACGAATAAAGACGTCTCTGAGCATAAAACTGCGTTTGAATTGTTTGTGCGTAAAGGCACCGATGATGGGCTTGCGGAATTAGAGCGTAAAGCAATGCAGGTCGGTTCAGATCCTGACGGCGGTTATGCAGTACCCGAAGAACTGGATCGTAATATCATTACGGCATTACGTGATGAAGTGGTTATGCGCCAAGAGTGTAATGTGATTACGGTTGGCACAGAGAAGTTTAAACGCCTGATTAACCAAGGTGGCACAAATAGTGGATGGGTGGGTGAAGTGGACAAACGTCCCGAAACTAACACATCAAAACTCGCTTCTATTGAACCGTTCTGGGGGGAAATCTACGGTAACCCTGCCGCCACTCAAACCATGCTTGATGATGCCTTTTTTAATGTTGAGCAATTCATCACTAGTGAGTTAGCTACAGAATTTGCGGAGCAGGAAGAAGCGGTATTTACCCATGGTGACGGTATTAAAAAACCTAAAGGCTTGTTGGCATACGGCAGTGACGATAAAGGCGACAAAGAGCGTGAATGGGGTAAGTTACAGCATTTGTTATTGAAAGAACCGACAGAAATTACCGCGGATGAAGTCATGAAATTAATTTACACCATGCGAAAAGTTTATCGTACAGGTGCTAAATTTATGATGAATAACAATACATTATTCCAAGTTCGCACACTGAAAGATGCTCAAGGTAATTATTTGTGGCAACCCGGTCTGCAATTAGGGCAACCTTCTGCATTATTAGGGTATGGCATTGCAGAAAATGAGCAATTTGATGATGTCTCTGCTGATGCTGTGCCGATTGCTTTTGGTAACTTCAATCGCTGTTACACCATTCTTGATCGTATTGGTGTTCGTATGTTACGTGACCCGTACACCAACAAACCGTTTGTACATTTCTATACGACGAAACGCGTTGGCTCTATGTTGGTTGACAGTAATGCGGTGAAGTTACTGAAAGCTGGAGCCACTAAATAATCTGAGTTTATGTATCTCAGTTTCATATATACCGCTTAATTGCGGTTTTTTTGTGCCTGCGATCGGGATAGATCGCAGGATTTATTGGAGGTTTCATGGCATTCCCAACTATCGATGAATTGAAACGCCAATGCTATATCGATGCTGATCAGGATGATGATTTACTTCAACAAAATCTATCATCAGCGATAGCCGAAGTGGAAAGATTAACAAACCGAAAATTGTATGATGATGAAATACCTGAAAATGATCATTATGGCTTACTTCTTTCCGAAGATATAAAAATAAGGCTCATGCAAATGGTTGGTTTTTGGTATGAGAATCGTGAAGGTCAATCACTCCCCGAGTCGCTATGTAATGCATTGCGTGAATATCGTATCAGACCCATGCGAGGGCAATCATGAAAGCAGGAAGATTGCGTCAAACTGTCATATTTCAACAGAACGTACCCATTAAGTTACCTTCAGGGCAACTTAAAAAAGAGTGGATTGATATCGCTTCCGTGCGGTGCGAAGTAAAACATCTTTCTGGTCGTGAACTGATATCCGCTAATGCTGAAATGTCAGAGGTTACTGTTAGAGTGTGGATGCGTTATCGACCCGATATTAACAGTACCTGCAGAATGGTTTGGCATGAGCAAATTTATGATATTCAGTCAGTCATCCCTGATGAGAAATTGACTCGATTAGAATTACTATGCAAACAAGGAGTTAAACAATCATGAATTTGGATTTCTCCGATCTACTCGACTTATCAAGAGAGTTAGATGTTTTAAGTCGAGCTGAAAGTCATCAAGCGATGCGAAAAGCAACCAATGCGGCCGCAACGTTATTACGTGATGAAATCAGAACGTCCGCGCCACGAAAGACGGGAAAATTAGCACGAAATATAGTGACCCGTAATCACAGAATGCGCAATAAAGGTGAGGTTTCTTCGGGCGTTTATGTTCGAGGAAGTAACGCATCAGGTACAAACAGTGATACCTCGATGAAAAGTGATCATCCTAACAATGCCTTTTATTGGCGCTTTCTTGAAGAGGGCACTTCTAAAATGGCGCCAAGGCCTTTTATACGTCCTACTTTTGATCGTGAATCGGATAAGGCAGCCAATTTAGCCATTAGCGAATTAAATAGAGCGATTGATGAGGCGCTAGGAAAATGACAGAGGCGGATATCTACGCAATTTTATCACCTGTATTACCTGATAAAGTTTTTCCGTATGTTGCTCCACAATCAAACCCTGCAATAACAGCGCCTTGGTGTGTCTTTTCTTTGTACGATGTCAAAGGCGATGTACTGAAAGGGCAAGCCGAAACGATGACGAATATTCAGGTTGATGTTTATGCCGATACGATTGATGAGGCGAGAACGCTTCGCTTGTTATTTGCTAATGCATTAACAAAATTAAGCCCTGTTGAAATTTCAGAAAAACAAGGCTACGAGCCTGATACAGGATTGTTTAGAGCAACATT
>NZ_JBEEUL010000034.1:0-3193 GCF_040139345.1 Proteus sp. fly-1067
TATGGCTCAAGCTCTAGTTTACGCCAATCGTTTATATAAAGCTGGATATAGAAAGGTGGAAAAATGAAAGACAGAATCAAGTTTAACGATGCAATGTTAGCGGCTGTCATGGATGGAAGAAAAACGCAGACACGTAGACCGATTGAGCCACAACCAAAAGTAACCGAGGAGGAGTTACGCAAACTTGGTGCATGGCAAGAAGGTTACACACTATCAGAGCAAGTATGTGCAGCATGGCGACATGGATTTGTTGATGTTGATTGTCCGTATGGTGAAACTGGCGACATCATTAACATTACAGACAAGGACTGTAATATCAAAGGGAGAATTAAAATTACTGATGTTTGGGTTCAGCAGATTCAGGAGATATCACAAGATGATGCACACGCTGAAGGATTTGAGCTTACTGGGTGGCGACCTACTTATAGTGACCCAGACAGTGGCAGCGAGACATCCACACCATACGATAAATTCGCTGATGCATGGATAGATATTTACGGTGAAGATAGCTGGATGAATAACCAATGGGTATGGGTAATAGCGTTTAAAAAGGTGGAGTAATGGATAAATCAAGGCGGCAATTTGAAGCGTGGTTTAGCGTAAATCAGAATAACCATCTAGACCAATTAATAAGAGACAAGCGCGGTAATTATTTTTACATTGTAACCAGAACAGCATGGGAGGCGTGGCAAGCACGCGAGAGTTTAATTAATAGCTTAGAACCTGTTGGTTATATGAGATTAAAAGGAGGCGATAATATTAAGGAATATGGCTTTACACATATTTATGAAGAGAAGTTTGATAAAGAAACCATTCCACTCTACCGCCTAGATAAATAACCATGAAAATAATCGGATATGTATTACTCATGCTAATACAGGGTTCTGCACATCTATAGGAAACCAAAATGATATATTTAAGTTTGTGCAACGGAATATCCGCTGGACGATTAGCGCTGACTCGCGCTGGAATTAAATTTGATAAATATTACATAGCCGAAATAGATAAATTCGCTAATAAAGTGTCTGAGTTTCATTATCCAGATAATATCCAATTAGGTGACGTTAATAATTGGCGTGAGTGGGATGTTGATTGGTCAAGTGTAAGTTTAGTTACTGCGGGATTTCCATGCCAGTCGTGGAGTTTGGCAGGTAAGCAATTAGGCGATAAAGATGAGCGCGGTAAATTATTCTGGACGACATTAGAAATAATGAGCTGTGTATTAGAAAATAATCCAGATGCTAAATTCATGCTAGAAAATGTAAAAATGAAAAAGGAGTTTGAGGAATATATAACACTGCATACGGAACGTGCATTAGGTTATGTAAATAAAACTCTTATTAATAGCTCGTTATTATCAGCACAAAATAGACAACGTTATTATTGGACTAATTTTGAAGTTAGCCAGCCTGATGATAAAGGAATTTTACTGAAAGATATTATTGATGATGACAGTATTACTGATAGAGAAAAATCATATTGCATCATGAGTAATTACGATTGCGGTGCAAGTGAAGATGAGTACTTTAATAAACGTCGCCGGCAAATAGTATTTAGGCCATGCGAACCAAGAGAAAATATTAAACAATCCAAGGACGGGTTAATTCATGTTGCTAATGCGTCGGACATTAAAGGCAACGAACAGATAAAACGCATTTATTCTGATGCTGGAAAAGCCCCGACATTGTCAACATGCCAAGGCGGGCATAGAGAGCCGAAAGTTGCAATATCTACGGAGGTGGTTAGAGCTACAGTGCAAAAGAATGCGGAACACACATATAACGGAAAAGTCCCCACTCTAACCGCAGCTGCTGGGTTAGGTGGTGGTAACGTACCTATGTGTACTTCTAAGAAAACAGCTGATAGATTTAAAGGCAAGTATATTGATAAAAATGATAGGTTGCTATATCGAAAATTAACGCCTACAGAATGCGCGCGGTTGCAGACTTTCCCCGACGGCTGGTGTGAAAATATAGTCTCGAATTCACAGTCATATAAATGCTACGGCAATGCTTGGACTGTTGATGTTATTGCTCACATATTTAAATGTGCATATAGAGAAAATAAACATGAAGCTATTCGTAATACTGTTAATTATGAACAATCATGCAGTGCCAATATCTGAGGATTTATATACGCAATCGGAATGCAATAAACGTGCTGAATATTTAATGTCAGTGAGGGGTTTAAATATTATTTGTGGCGAGGTAATAAGAAGTGAGCAAATTAAAAGATAAAATAATTAGCCTACTTAAAAATAATCAGTTAACCATAGATGAATTATATTACTTATGCAGTCCTGAATATTCTAAAAGTCAGGTTAGCTGTGTAATTGGTCATTTAGAAGCAGGTGGAATTATTAAGAAAAACATTTGTGAATATTGGGAGTTAATCAATGAATAGCTATAATAAGTACACCGACCTTCAAATTAATGAATTGGTTGCTACAAGGTTAAAGAAGAAATGCTTATTAACGGAAGAATCTGTATTAGCTTATATGGATAGTGGTTATCGGACTTTCGACCCATGCAATAACCCTACTGACGCAATGCCGATTATTATTGAGAATAAAATAGGAATGAATTTTTATAATAATGAGCTTGGTTGGGGTGCGTATCATCGATGTGAAGAATTTGGAGAGCTTGAAATACACGATAAAGGATATTATCGCGCAGCTATGATTTGCTTTCTAATAATGAAGGATGCGGAGAATGAAAGCTGATTACGGAGGTAGCCACACACCTAGGGAATTGCGTGACAGATGGCAAACTCCCATACCTTTATTCACAGCACTGGACGCTGAATTTGGTTTCTATTTAGATGCCGCCGCCGATAAAAATAACGCTCTATGTTCTCATTACCTCACCGAAAAAGACGACTCGTTAAATTGCGATTGGGAAAGTTACGGAGCTATATTCTTAAATCCCCCATATAGTGAAATTCAGCCTTGGATTAATAAAGCCGCCGAGCAATGTAAAAAGCAACTACAACCTATCGTGATGTTAATTCCTGCTGATACCTCTGTTGGTTGGTTTAATTCTGCATTAGAAACAGTTGACGAAGTGAGACTAATTACAGGAGGAAGAATATCTTTTATTAATGCAGGAACAAACAAGCCAGTTAACGGCAATAATAAAGGATCAATGCTTTTAATATGGCGACCCTATATCAAACCACGAAAGATAATTAATAC
>NZ_JBEEUL010000035.1:0-3157 GCF_040139345.1 Proteus sp. fly-1067
ATTCTGTCTTTCATTTTTCCACCTTTCTATATCCAGCTTTATATAAACGATTGGCGTAAACTAGAGCTTGAGCCATACCTACATCAAAATTACCGTCACGAGTAGTGGATAGGGTGTTAGCAATTTGATTAATTTCCGTTTCTGCTATTCCTTTACGCTTTTCATCTGCCATTTCTTTCGCTAAATCTGAGCAGTCGAAGCAAATGTTTGCCGCCTGACCTTGGATTAAATTATCTTTTCCGACATTGCCACCGCAAAGATTGCAAACATTCTTAGGGTCTGGTTCTGGTAATGTAAATTTCATAATTTGATTATGGTGTGTAAAAGTATTCATATTCATTCCTCTTATTGCATCCCTGCGAGTTAAATTAAGCTGTCCGTAGCTTTCATGGTTATATCCTTTGGTTAAGCGGGTAGGGTGGTTAGAATGGGATAGGGGATTACAAAGATTGGAAGAATGGTAATAATTCACTTTCTTCTATTTTGTAATCAGCCCATTTACTGGCTAGTGTTTCAGGTATTGAAATCATTGAGACAGCGGTTACAATTTCATTTGGCATAAGAAAAACATGCTCAGTTACATCGCTATCATCAAGAGCATATAGAACGAAGAAGTCAGCAGAGTCCTTTTGCTTGTTGATGCTATAACCCCACCTAGGTGCTGCATTTTTAATTCTTTTTCCTTTCTGGTGGCGTCTTATTCTTGAGGTTTTAACGTCTATCGTTATATTTCCAATGGTGAAGTCAATATCGGCTTGGTACTTCAAGTCATTATTATCTAAAGCGATTGGCACTGCTTTTTTAAATCTCTGTTCACCAATAACTGCTACCCTATCTGTGACAGATCCATATCTAGCCTTATCGCCAGTTACTGGATAATCCGCCTTTCTTAGTGTGCTATATACCGATTGCCAAGGCATACCCAGCTCCATACCAACTAACTTAAGGTTTTTATGTCGAGAGTAACTTTCTATGCATAATTGCGTACTATCCATATTTTCTTCCTCCTAAAAAGGAATGTCAGGATCGTCAAAATCCATTGGTGGTTCAGAATATTGTGGAGTTTGTTGTTTTGGCTGTTGAGGTTGCTGTGGCTGACCCCATCCTTGGTTTTGTGGCTTCTGGCTCCCTGCCTGACTACCACCGTTACCGCCTAACATCTGCATTGAACCACCGATATTAACCACCACTTCCGTTGTGTATTTGTCTTGTCCGCTTTGGTCTTGCCATTTTCTGGTTTGTAGGGAACCTTCGATATAAACTTGTGAGCCTTTTCTCAGATATTCACCTGCAATTTCTGCTAATTTTCCGAAGATGCATACTCGATGAAATTCAGCTTTTTCTTTCTTTTGACCTGTTTGTTTATCAGTCCAATATTCGTTTGTTGCTAATGTAAAATTGGTAACAGCACCGCCATTTGGCATGTATCTGACGGTGGGGTCATCACAGGCATTTCCAATTAAAATAACCTTATTTACGCCTCTAGACATTAAATGTGACTCCATGTTTTTCTTCTAATAATTGAACTTATCGCGAGTTGCGAAACTTTGTATTTTGCGGCTAGTTCGTATTGATTTAGCAATTTTCTCTCATATGCATTTCTTATTTCTATAACTTGCATTGAACTGAGTTTTGAGTTGCCGTTATTTTCACCTCTTGCTGCATAGATTTTCTTTTTTTGCCTACCTTTCATTAGCATGTCACTTGTATTCCCTTTAATTGTTCCTAGCATTAGATGATTTGGATTACAGCAGGAAGGGTTATCGCAAGTATGACAAACGATGTAATTACTAATTATTGGTCCATTTGCTAAAATAAATGCCACTCGGTGAGAGGTGAGGTATTTTTTATTTATTCTTACGTTTCCGTACCCTTTTGTCTTTTTTGCTCCATTCCATTCCCAGCACTCATGATTATCATTCGTAACGGCAACTTTTGACCAAAAAGCAATTTCCTGATCCTTGGTAATTGCTAGTGATTCTTTACTTATGATCTCCATTATCACCTCATCGGCTAAGCTGCCTCTTGTTTGGTTAGTTCTTCTTTTCTTAGCTCATACACTTTTTGAGCTTCCGCTTGTTCAGGTGTATCTCTAAGTGCTTTGTATGCTTCACTAAAGGCGATTTTTAACTCATCCATGTTTTGTGCTTCCGTTGCAATGTTCGTAAAGTGAGCTAAATCTATCTCTGCTTTAGTGCGTCCATCATTAAGCCAATCCATTAACCTTTTACCTGTTAATTCATTTAACTGAGTAACTTCGGAATTGCTGAACAATCCTGTTCTATCCTTGCTTGCCATTGCCGTGTGAGTTTCGTGATTTAGGTCTAGTACAGTCGTAAACTCATACTCAACCCCGTCACGCTGCTCTGATTTCATGCCAAGTTTATCTACGCCTTTCTTACCATTGCCTTTATCGACCTGAGCAGTTTCCGTTTTACTTCTCATCGTTGCGATAATATGCAGGTCAGACCGTAGGATCGCGTCGAGAAATGCATTGTGACGTGGTGTTATTTCGCTCCATGCTGACCACGTATTGCCTCGATACTTGGCTTTTGCTAACACATCGAGTAATTCTAGACATCCGCCTGTTCCACTCCATTCGTGAGTAATGCTGTCGATTATCAAATTATCGTAGCCAACTTCCTGCGCAACCCCGATAGCTTCAATAAATCGCTCTGGTGTGAATGGTGGATCTAACTCCAATACGTCAAAATTAAAACGGTCAGAGTAAAGAGAAGCACTTCCTTTTTCCGTATCAATCAATGCCGTTTTTCCGCCAAGTCCTTTGGCTATTTCCAGTGCTCCATAGGTTTTACCTGAGCCACTAGGCCCTGTTAAAGCGAGCCTTAATTTTGCTTTTTTTCGCATTGCCTTAGCGAATTTCATACTAATCTCCTAAGTATTGACCTTGGCGTCGATCGCTTCCGTAGTAATCGACTTCAGATTTATTACTTGGTACAGAATCCCTTTCTGCATCACGTAACGCCTGAATATGTGGAGGAATAGGAGGGTGATTTTTCGATGCGTCCAAGTTCATGTGTAACAATTCCATTGCTAATCGTTTTTCTCTCTCCTTGACACTCGTATTCGGCAAATGACCCTCAATCATTGCAATAGCTTGAGCCAGAGCTTCCTCTCTGTTTTTTGCTAGTGACGG
>NZ_JBEEUL010000036.1:0-2967 GCF_040139345.1 Proteus sp. fly-1067
ACATCTTCGGGTTGTGAGGTTAAGCGAATAAGCGTACACGGTGGATGCCTAGGCAATCAGAGGCGATGAAGGACGTGCTAATCTGCGATAAGCGTCGGTAAGGTGATATGAACCGTTATACCCGACGATTTCCGAATGGGGAAACCCAATATCCAATGGATATTATCATGACGTGAATACATAGCGTCATGAAGCGAACCGGGAGAACTGAAACATCTCAGTACCCCGAGGAAAAGAAATCAACCGAGATTCCCCTAGTAGCGGCGAGCGAACGGGGAACAGCCCAGAGTCTTAATCAATAGCAGCATCAGGAGAACGGTCTGGAAAGTCCGGCAGTAAAGGGTGATAGCCCCGTATCTGAAGATGCTGTTATTGTGAACTCGACGAGTAGGGCGGGACACGTGTTATCCTGTCTGAATATGGGGGGACCATCCTCCAAGGCTAAATACTCCTGATTGACCGATAGTGAACCAGTACCGTGAGGGAAAGGCGAAAAGAACCCCGGCGAGGGGAGTGAAAAAGAACCTGAAACCGTGTACGTACAAGCAGTAGGAGCCTCTTTATGGGGTGACTGCGTACCTTTTGTATAATGGGTCAGCGACTTATATTCTGTAGCAAGGTTAACCGTATAGGGGAGCCGTAGGGAAACCGAGTCTTAACTGGGCGAATGAGTTGCAGGGTATAGACCCGAAACCCGGTGATCTATCCATGGGCAGGTTGAAGGTTGGGTAACACTAACTGGAGGACCGAACCGACTAATGTTGAAAAATTAGCGGATGACTTGTGGATGGGGGTGAAAGGCCAATCAAACCGGGAGATAGCTGGTTCTCCCCGAAAGCTATTTAGGTAGCGCCTCGTGAATTCATCTTCGGGGGTAGAGCACTGTTTCGACTAGGGGGTCATCCCGACTTACCAACTCGATGCAAACTGCGAATACCGAAGAATGTTATCACGGGAGACACACGGCGGGTGCTAACGTCCGTCGTGAAGAGGGAAACAACCCAGACCGCCAGCTAAGGTCCCAAAGTCATGGTTAAGTGGGAAACGAAGTGGGAAGGCTCAGACAGCCAGGATGTTGGCTTAGAAGCAGCCATCATTTAAAGAAAGCGTAATAGCTCACTGGTCGAGTCGGCCCGCGCGGAAGATGTAACGGGGCTAAACCATGCACCGAAGCTGCGGCAGCGACACTATGTGTTGTTGGGTAGGGGAGCGTTCTGTAAGCCTGCGAAGGTGTACTGTGAGGTATGCTGGAGGTATCAGAAGTGCGAATGCTGACATAAGTAACGATAATGCGGGTGAAAAACCCGCACGCCGGAAGACCAAGGGTTCCTGTCCAACGTTAATCGGGGCAGGGTGAGTCGACCCCTAAGGCGAGGCTGAAAAGCGTAGTCGATGGGAAACGGGTTAATATTCCCGTACTGGTGGTAACTGCGATGGGGGAACGGAGAAGGCTAGGTTGTCCGGGCGACGGTCGTCCCGGTTCAAGCATGTAGGCAGAGTGATTAGGCAAATCCGGTCACTTAATGCTGAGGTGTGATGACGAACCACTAAGGTGGTGAAGCAATTGATGCCCTGCTTCCAGGAAAAGCCTCTAAGCTTCAGGTTACCAACAATCGTACCCCAAACCGACACAGGTGGTCAGGTAGAGAATACTCAGGCGCTTGAGAGAACTCGGGTGAAGGAACTAGGCAAAATGGTGCCGTAACTTCGGGAGAAGGCACGCTGGCGGTAAGTGAAGTCCCTTGCGGACGGAGCCGAAGCCAGTCGAAGATACCAGCTGGCTGCAACTGTTTATTAAAAACACAGCACTGTGCAAACACGAAAGTGGACGTATACGGTGTGACGCCTGCCCGGTGCTGGAAGGTTAATTGATGGGGTTATCCGTAAGGAGAAGCTCTTGATCGAAGCCCCAGTAAACGGCGGCCGTAACTATAACGGTCCTAAGGTAGCGAAATTCCTTGTCGGGTAAGTTCCGACCTGCACGAATGGCGTAATGATGGCCAGGCTGTCTCCACCCGAGACTCAGTGAAATTGAACTCGCTGTGAAGATGCAGTGTACCCGCGGCAAGACGGAAAGACCCCGTGAACCTTTACTATAGCTTGACACTGAACATTGAGCCTTGATGTGTAGGATAGGTGGGAGACTTAGAAGTGTGGACGCCAGTCTGCATGGAGTCAACCTTGAAATACCACCCTTTAACGTTTGATGTTCTAACCTAGGTCCATAATCTGGATCGGGGACCGTGTCTGGTGGGTAGTTTGACTGGGGCGGTCTCCTCCTAAAGAGTAACGGAGGAGCACGAAGGTTGGCTAAGCATGGTCGGACATCATGCGGTTAGTGCAAAGGCATAAGCCAGCTTGACTGTGAGAGTGACGGCTCGAGCAGGTACGAAAGTAGGTCTTAGTGATCCGGTGGTTCTGAATGGAAGGGCCATCGCTCAACGGATAAAAGGTACTCCGGGGATAACAGGCTGATACCGCCCAAGAGTTCATATCGACGGCGGTGTTTGGCACCTCGATGTCGGCTCATCACATCCTGGGGCTGAAGTAGGTCCCAAGGGTATGGCTGTTCGCCATTTAAAGTGGTACGCGAGCTGGGTTTAGAACGTCGTGAGACAGTTCGGTCCCTATCTGCCGTGGGCGTTGGAAGATTGAGAGGGGTTGCTCCTAGTACGAGAGGACCGGAGTGAACGCACCACTGGTGTTCGGGTTGTCATGCCAATGGCATTGCCCGGTAGCTAAGTGCGGAAGAGATAACCGCTGAAAGCATCTAAGCGGGAAACTTGCCTCGAGATGAGTCTTCCCTGTCACCTTGAGTGACCTAAAGGAACGTTTAAGACTAAGACGTTGATAGGCTGGGTGTGTAAGCGTAGCGATACGTTGAGCTAACCAGTACTAATGAACCGTGAGGCTTAACCTGACAACACCGAAGGTGTTTTGTCTGAGAGACAAAGAGTAGATGAAGTA
>NZ_JBEEUL010000037.1:0-2844 GCF_040139345.1 Proteus sp. fly-1067
AAACCCAAAAACAAGAGGAGAAAGCGCATGCCGATGACGACCAAACAACGGCTTGATGTGCCATTGAAAATTAAGTCTGTTAGTGACTCTGGTGAGTTTGAAGGCTATGGCTCCGTTTTCGGGGTAAAAGACAGTTATGCCGATATTGTGATGCCGGGGGCTTTCCTTAATTCCCTTAATCAATGGAAAGAAAAAGGGGCGTTACCCGCTTTACTTTGGCAACACCAAATGGCAGAGCCTATTGGTATTTATACCGAAATGCGAGAGGACAGCACCGGACTTTATGTAAAAGGTCGCCTATTAATTGACGACGACCCTTTATCTAAACGTGCTCATGCTCATATGAAGGCCGGATCATTATCCGGCCTTTCTATTGGTTACATTCTTAAAGATTATGAGTATGACCGCAGTAAAGATGCTTTTCTACTGAAAGAAATCGACCTATGGGAAGTCAGTTTAGTGACATTTCCTTCCAATGAAGAAGCGCGAGTCAGTGATGTGAAGTCGGCATTTGCTCGTGGTGAATTACCCACACAAAAAAGTATTGAGCGAGTCCTGCGCGATGTTGGGCTTTCGCGAACGCAAGCTAAGGCTTTTATGGCCAAGGGCTACGATGCACTTTCTCTGCGTGATGTTGAGCAAGAAGCATTAGAAACATTGAAATCTATTTTTAAATAATAAAGGAAAGATTATGGCTATTGATCATAAAGATGTAACTGAAGTTGCGCAGGAGCTAAAAGGTCAATTTGACGAGTTTAAAAAGTCGAATGATAAACGTATTGATGCGATTGAAGCTGAAAAAAGTAAGCTATCAGAAACCGTCGATACCTTAAATGGCAAATTATCAGAGCTGGATGAATTAAAAAGCAATTTAGAAGCTGAGCTCGCTTCAGTAAAACGTCCCGATGGTAACGTGACGAATAAAGATGTCTCTGAGCATAAAACCGCGTTTGAATTATTTGTGCGTAAAGGTACAGATGATGGCCTTTCGGAATTAGAGCGTAAAGCAATGCAGGTCGGTTCAGATCCTGACGGCGGTTATGCGGTACCCGAAGAGCTGGATCGTAATATCATTACGGCATTGCGTGATGAAGTGGTTATGCGCCAAGAGTGTAATGTGATTACGGTTGGCACAGAGAAGTTTAAACGCCTGATTAATCAAGGTGGGACAAATAGTGGTTGGGTCGGTGAAGTGGATAAACGCCCTGAAACCAACACATCAAAACTCGCTTCTATTGAACCGTTCTGGGGGGAAATTTACGGTAACCCTGCCGCAACTCAAACCATACTTGATGATGCCTTTTTTAATGTTGAGCAATTCATTACCAGTGAATTAGCCACAGAATTTGCAGAGCAGGAAGAAGCGGTATTTACTCACGGTGACGGTATTAAAAAGCCAAAAGGCTTATTAGCGTACGGCAGTGACGATAAAGGCGACAAAGAGCGTGAGTGGGGTAAGTTACAGCATTTGTTATTGAAAAAACCGACAGAAATCACTGCGGATGAAGTCATGAAATTGATTTATACCATGCGAAAAGTGTATCGTACAGGTGCTAAATTTATGATGAATAACAATACATTATTCCAAGTTCGCACACTGAAAGATGCTCAAGGTAATTATTTGTGGCAACCCGGTCTGCAATTAGGGCAACCTTCTGCATTATTAGGGTATGGCATTGCAGAAAATGAGCAATTTGATGATGTCTCTGCTGATGCTGTGCCGATTGCTTTTGGTAACTTCAATCGCTGTTACACCATTCTTGATCGTATTGGTGTTCGTATGTTACGTGACCCATACACCAACAAACCGTTTGTACATTTCTATACGACGAAACGCGTTGGCTCTATGTTGGTTGACAGTAATGCAGTGAAGTTACTGAAAGCGGGAGCCACTGAATAATCTGAGTTTATGTATCTCAGTTTCATAGATACCGCTTAATTGCGGTTTTTTTGTGCCTGCGATCAGGATAGGTCGCAGGATTTATTGGAGGTTTCATGGCATTTCCAACTATCGATGAATTGAAACGCCAATGTTATATCGATGGTGATCAGGATGATGATTTACTTCAACAAAATCTATCATCAGCGATAGCCGAAGTGGAAAGATTAACAAACCGAAAATTGTATGATGATGAAATACCTGAAAATGATCATTATGGCTTACTTCTTTCCGAAGATATAAAAATAAGGCTCATGCAAATGGTTGGTTTTTGGTATGAGAATCGTGAAGGTCAATCACTCCCCGAGTCGCTATGCAATGCATTGCGTGAATATCGTATCAGACCCATGCGAGGGCAATCATGAAAGCAGGAAGATTGCGCCAAACTGTCATATTTCAACAGAACGTACCCATTAAATTACCTTCAGGGCAATTTAAAAAAGAGTGGATTGATATCGCTTCAGTGCGGTGCGAAGTAAAACATCTTTCTGGTCGTGAGCTGATATCCGCTAATGCTGAAATGTCAGAGGTTACTGTTAGAGTGTGGATGCGTTATCGACCCGATATTAACAGTACATGCAGAATGGTCTGGCGTGAGCAAATTTATGACATTCAGTCAGTCATTCCTGATGAGAAATTGACTCGATTAGAATTGTTATGCAAACAAGGAGTTAAACAATCATGAACTTGGATTTCTCCGATCTACTCGACTTATCAAGAGAGTTAGATGTTTTAAGCCGAGCTGAAAGTAATCAAGCAATGCGAAAAGCAACCAATGCGGCCGCAACGTTATTACGTGATGAAATCAGAACGTCCGCGCCACGAAAAACGGGAAAATTAGCACGAAATATAGTGACCCGTAATCACAGAATGCGCAATAAAGGTGAGGTTTCTTCGGGCGTTTA
>NZ_JBEEUL010000038.1:0-2119 GCF_040139345.1 Proteus sp. fly-1067
ATTCTGTCTTTCATTTTTCCACCTTTCTATATCCAGCTTTATATAAACGATTGGCGTAAACTAGAGCTTGAGCCATATCCACATCAAAATTACCGTCACGAGTAGTGGATAGGGTGTTAGAAATTTGATTAATTTCCTTTTCAGCTGCCTCATTACGCTCTTTATCAGCAAGTTCCTTTGCTAAGTCCGCGCAATAAAAGCAAATATTAATATTCCCAACTGAAACTAGGTTTTTAACTCCAATATCTTCACCGCAACAAGAGCATATATTTCTCGCTTTGGGTTCAAATTGGCTGCGTAGTTCAATCATATTCATTCCTCTTCATTGCATCCCTGAGAGTTAAATTAAGCGGTCCGTAGCTTTTCGATTTCTGGAAACTTATTGCGAATTAAATCAACTGATTGCTCAAAGCAAATTTCGCCTTCCAGTTGCTTACTAACCCAAGAATCAATATCCTTTTTGTTGCCATCGCTATCTTTTAGGTCATCAAATATGCTTGGTTCCATTCCGCTATCCAGTGCTATATGCAACCAACTCTCAGCTCTATCGATATCACCCTTACTAATTAAAAACGCGGATACCTGAATATAGGTGGAAAACCTATTCATGATTTGTGAATCAATCTTTACCGCCGCTGCTCTACCTTGAAGCGCGTTAATTTCTTCTTTGAGTTTATCTGTCATATCTATCTCCTGTTTGCATCCTTGCATTGAGTAATGGTTATATCCTTTGGTTAAGCGGGTAGGGTCAAAATGGAATATCGTCTGAGAAATCCATTGGTGGCTCAGGATATTGTGGAGTTTGTTGTTTGGGTTGTTGCGGTTGTTGTGGTTGACCCCATCCTTGATTCTGCTGTGGCTTCTGGCTTCCTGCCTGATTGCCACCGTTACCACCTAGCATCTGCATTGTTCCACCGACATTTACCACCACTTCCGTTGTGTATCGGTCTTGCCCGCTTTGGTCTTGCCATTTACGAGTTTGGAGAGAACCCTCGATATACACTTGTGAACCTTTACGCAGATACTCACCTGCAATTTCTGCTAATTTGCCGAAAATGCATACCCGATGCCACTCAGTCCGATCCTTCATCTCGCCAGTTTGTTTATCACGCCACGATTCCGACGTGGCTAGTGTGAGATTTGCTACTGCGCCACCTGATGGCATATAGCGGATTTCAGGGTCTTGCCCCAAGTGACCAATGAGAATACATTTATTCACGCCTTTACTTGCCATTATGCAGCTTCCTTAAGTTCTTTAATCCGAATTCCTGTTAAACGCTCACATTCCTTTTGTGATTCAGTACCAGCCAATGCATTCCATGCTTTTTTGTACTCATCCATGATTTGTGATTGGTTCGTTGCCGTGCCAAGAAAGTTAGTGTAATCAGCTAACACCTGCTCTGCCGTCCGTGGCGCTACGTTATGAATTTCCGCATCTGCATCAATTGCTGTTTCTTCTGTTGGAATACAGAACGCTTGAAATGCCGCGTATTTATATGCAATCGACATGGCTTTATTTGTGGCTTTATCTCCGCTATCCATAGCCTCACCATAAGTCACTACCGTGTGCTTACTGCCATCTTCCGTGGCAACAAAATCAAATTCAGCCTTAACCACAACGTAGAATAGCTGACCACCTCTTTGTGTTTGTCTTTCCGTGACTGAGCGTTCAATGATCCGTGGAAGAATAAGCAATCCATGCTTAACTAAAGCTGGAGCAAGAGCGTTATATACAGCGTCAATTCCTCTGAACATAAATCCTTGCTGTTGATTTTTGCTTCCTTTCTTTATTCCTGTTTCAGCCATCTCCTTGGCTACATTGCTAATCGCTTTATATACAACAGTCATATTAATCCCCTAAATATTGACCTTGACGGCGATCACTTCCGTAGTAATCGACCTCGATATTGCGACTAGATACAGAACTCCTTTCTGTATCACGTAAGGCCTGAATATGCGGTGGTAGAGGAGGGTGATTTTTAGATGCGTCCAAGTTCATGTGTAGCAGTTCCATTGCAAGTCTCTTTTCTCTTTCCTTCACGCTCGTATTCGGCAAATGACCCTCAATCATTGCAATAGCTTGAGCCAGAGCTTCCTCTCTGTTTTTTGCTAGTGACGG
>NZ_JBEEUL010000039.1:0-1977 GCF_040139345.1 Proteus sp. fly-1067
AGATAACTGTTGCTTACCTAATGTAGCAGTATTTTCAGGAGTTAAAACAAAACAGCCGAGCAGTGAGTTCGGGGTTACGGCGAGATAAAGCCCACGGATGGGCTTAGTCATGAAAGCCAAGTTTTGTTTTGGTAGCTTCAAGGAATAACTTGGTAGCAATGCTCGCGTTAGCAAATGCATAATCAACCATTCTGCTAACAACAGCTTCAGCGCCCTTTTCTTTTACCATATCGAGAAGCGTTTTTTTATCTTCATCAGGTAGGTTAACGGCTCTGATCATTGCTTCTAAGTTTTTAATGGTGCTTTCGTGAATTTTTATGTTAACAACGTTTAATTTGTTACCAAGAGTATCGGCGTTAGCGCAGTCAACACCATCAGCGGTTAACCCCACTTTGTGAATATTAAAAGAATAGGGCTCATCATCGACAACACCGATTCTCACAGCACCGTCTTGTACTAACCCTCTTTTTTGCAAATAGTCCAACTCTCTTGCTAGTTGGTCTTCTCCGAATTCTTCCAGTAACTCGTTAAATTTATCCTGAGTTATTGGTTTCATTAAGAATTCTCTATTATTTAATGCTTGAATAATCATTTCTTGCCTCTCAGATAGAACGTGCATGTTGTTTTCCTTTTTCATTGGTGGGGGTGAACACATTGTAATCAATTTCTTTGGTGGGGACTAGAGAAACCACTGACGCCCTAAGTGGATAAATAAACGGGCACAGTTAACTAATTACAGTCCATTCCGTGGGCTGTGGTGAGTTGATTAATAGATAGGAGATAGAGATGGATAAAGAGAAAGAAAATGAGTACAGGAAAAGACTTCTTGAGTTTTTCTATCCATTCCTTGCAAACGTAGAGCTTGGAAATATTTCAGCAACAGAAAACGCAGAAAATCTAGTTAATGCTTTTATAAACTTTTATGAAGATGGCTACTTTTCGCCGCCATATCTATAAAAATCACCTTAACTAGCATCGTATTTAGTTAATAACGGAGGGAGTATGACATGCCAATGTTCAAAGTGGCTTGTAAATGGAATGGCGAGCCTTGGGAAAAGGATATTGAAGCAGAAGATGAAGGTGATTGTGCAGAGCATATTTATTTATGGGCAGTAATTGGAGCTAAGGCAAACATCACGGAATTAGATATCAAAGAAATACCTCAGCAGTAACCCACCGCACCAACACCAGAGAAACTAAATAACAATCACTATCTCAGTAGTGAGAATTTCGCATGAACATAGACACTATATTCAGCGCCCTACTTCTATTCGTAGTCATTTCATTAAGTCTAATTATCGCAAGGTAAATTATGAAAATTAACCAAGATATTTTCCGTCTGGCGCAAGCTCAGGCGCAGGTAGCTATTCGCCAGAAATGTGAGGATATCTGGTGGTTAGCAATGGAATTACTCAAAGAAAGCTATCAGGAGGGTTTATGCAAATAGCCTTCAAAAATGCTCAAGGAATGGGGGTTAACACAGACGGAAAAACAGTCATGGAATTTGACGAAAGTAGCAAACTTAGCATTGAGACAGGAAGTTTCGCTGAGTTGGCTAAGTTAACGGAGATTGACTCAGTTGAGGCAATGGAATATGTACTCGATTGTGACGATGAATCGCTTGAACGGACTATCAATGCAATAGGCAAGGAAGCCTTTATTAACAGGATATTACGTGTTTCTAAGCTAAGGAGAGTTGCGTGACACACCATCAGCAGTGGCTAGAAGAATTACGCAGGAAGCGTAAAGAATCGCAGGAACGCGAACACGATGAATTTATGTATCAAACGGAAGTGTTAGGACGACAAGGATTGTCGATACCGTTAAAGGATTTTGCAGGAGATTTTCAATGAACGTTTCTAATTCCTACCCTACCGATAAATACCCTCAATTAACATCACCGTCACTAGCAAAAAACAGAGAGGAAGCTCTGGCTCAAGCTATTGCAATGATTGAGGGTCATTTGCCGAATACGAG
>NZ_JBEEUL010000040.1:0-1766 GCF_040139345.1 Proteus sp. fly-1067
TCCATTTTTGTTGACTTGGTTTTCACACCCTCACCCCACCCAATAATGAATCAAACTTCATCAGCATCGGATTACCCATGCCTGAGACGTTAGCCTTTTTAACAAACTTAATTCCGCACTTTGGTTTTTCTGGTGTCTTTTGTTTTTTAACTGGTACTAACTTTGGCTTAACAGGCATATTCTCTAAGAATTCACGCTCATATTGCTGACGCAACGTTGTAATTGAGTCAGATTTAACTTTGTAAATATTGAACATCCTGGAGTAATCATTCTTCCTTCGCCCTGTAATAGTCAGGCACCCCATATCATGTAATTTACTTAGAATCCTTCCTGCGTCATTTAGTCGAATACCCAACTCCAAGGACACATGTTTGTATGTGAATTCGCTGTAATTTCGACCTATAACTATCGCTTGAGCGTAAGTTTTATATTGTTCTTCAGTCATGATCACTTCCTGTTTAAGTTGTAACGGTTAATGTGCTCACGGCGACTTTCTTCGATAAATCGAACCAACTTCTGAGCCTCTTCTAACTTCTCGTCATATTGCTTTAGCTTTTCTTCTGGCGTCATTCGTCTTGTTTCCTTTTCAATTTCATGTACTCACTATCTTCTGGAGTAGTTAGTATTAAACCGAACTGTGAAGCCCATGCTTCAACTCTCTGCAAGAAGTGATGCATATCCCCCTTATCTAACCTTGAGGTGTGCTTAAGTGTCTCTCGTTGCGTTTTTTCACCTGTTAACACATCGGTATACTCGGTTACTTCAAACCCAAGGTAAGTTGCCTTCAAGCTTTCTTTCACCCATGCTTCAGTACAGAACTCACGACCTGACTTAATCAAGTAGTCGCTGATTTCTTTGTACCAAACATGGCTTAATGAATTTTGAGAGAGGCTTCTTTTTGGTTTGTAAGGTTTGATGGTGACACTGAGTTTTGGGTGGGATTTAAGTAGTTCAATTACGTTGTTATCAAATAGATTTTTCGTTGATTCGTGTAGACAGAAGTTCTCCATAATTACCTCGTGCATTCCAATACTCGACTGCTAATTCCATATTTTTAGCAATAGGCCCTCTTGCGCCACAGCGATTACACTGAACAAATGAATTGCTGAATACCTGCATCACTTCAAGATTTTCAGATTCGCAATGGTGGCAAGGTTTTAATTCACTCACTGTTAGCCTCCTGCTGATATTGCTCAAACCAGAAAACAACTGGTTTATCGACTAATTCAATCATTCCGAAACGTTCTGCTGTTCTGAAATTTACTGAATACAGCCTAGCTCTATCTGCCTGCCGTTTTATTTCGTGTCGAAAATCTTCAATTGAGTATGTTTTTTTGAATAAGTTACATGGAGCACACGCGGGGACAAGATTTTCAGTTGTGTCATTGTTAGCAATAAAATCAGGGCCACGAAGAACCGGCTCTACATGATCTGCATGCCAGCCTTTTTCTGGTAATTCACAGCCACAGTAAGCACATCGACCACCGAACAACATTCGTAGGTTTTCACGTTGTTTTTTAGTCATCATTCACCCTCTGGCATTGGTGGGAATGGCATCCAGTATTCAACATCAAAGAATGGGATGGGTTTGCTAGGTAAATAAACAGCTTCCCACTGAAGAGATAATGTTATTTCATCATTAAGATTGACCTGATTTAAAAATAAAACCAACGGAGTTCCATCCCATAACGCAAGTACCGGATCACCAATAACAGGCAATCTCTCACTCACCTTAACCCAATTAGTTCCCTGCATTAGATGCCTCC
>NZ_JBEEUL010000042.1:0-1626 GCF_040139345.1 Proteus sp. fly-1067
GAAAAAAGATGGAGTTAATTTCTATAAAAGAAGTATTATCTAACACTGAAAATAATCCTGATGGTGGTTTTTATTTACCTCCAAATATTGATGAGTGGAACTTGGATACTCTAGGCATTTTTTCTGAGGATTCGTATTATTATCCTCCTGATTCTACGGAATATATACCAAAGCAAGCAACAGAAGATGGTTGGATTGAAGCGCTCGATAATGGTTCAATCGAAGAAGTTGTAGAAAATGCAAAATTACAACTTTCACATTATACGATTCATCATTTATTTGAAGCATTTGTTTTTTATGTGAAAAATGATGCTTTTATTGACTTTTCAAAATAACCGCCCTCATAAACAGTAAGCCAAATTTTCAGGCTTACTGTTGTTAAGAGCCGCTCAGTTTACCCTTTAGCCGCTAATATACTCCGCCATCAGCTCGCGCATGGTGTGCTGTATTGCACTGAGCTGCGCTTGCTGTTGTTGGTTTTGTTGTTTTATTGCTCTTGTCTCTTCGCTGTCCGGTATCAACACCAAACACCCGTTTAAGATTTTGACGGTAAAGGTGAAGCCAGTCTCAAATCCTGCCTCTTTTAACCAATGCCCTTTTAAGTTTATCGCCGGCGGTGGTGTGGCTTTACTGCCTTTGGGAGGCGTAGCCCACTGTGTAATAACGCTCTGTTTTCGGGGCTTTATTTATCCTGCTGCCTGACTTAAAATGCGCCTTAGCTATAGTCAACTCCTTGTTATACCCAGAACCAACTTATTCGCTGCTTTACCCCCAGTGGCGATGTCTGGCGTTATACCTACGATGCTTTTGGTCGACGGCTATCGAAAACCAAAGTCGTTGATATTCTAAAAATCAATGAAAGCCCCGCCTTTCCGCTGTCAAAGCAACGTATCACCGCATGGCACTATCTGTGGTCTGGCGACCAAATGGTTGAAGAGACCCCCGTCTACGCCGATGGCACTATCGCTTACGATGCCGGTATACAGTGGGTATACCAACCGGGGGCGATAACCCCTGCTGCACGTTACCAGCGCGGGAAATTGCATTATGTGGTTACTGACCACCAAGGCACCCCGCGGGAGATGTTTACTGAAAACGGCGTCGCCAGCTGGGCAGGACGGCTCAACACATGGGGGCAACTGGCCTTTTGGGAGTCCCGTGAAGGCCGTGCTGAAAACGACCCCAACTATATTGATTGCCATTTTCGCTTTGCCGGACAATTCGAAGATAACGAAACAGGCTTGTATTACAACCGCTTTCGCTATTATGATAAAGACAGCGGACAGTATATTTCACCCGATCCCATCGGATTGCTGGGAGGTTTTAATCCGTATGGGTATGTGCATAATCCGGTGGGGTATATTGAGCCGCTGGGGTTGATGTGTTGCCCTCTAATAACAAAAGGTGCAGATGTTACCTCTGAGATTATTCAAGGTGCACTGAAAGGTGATACGATGCAAACCGTCCAAGGCTCTGTATCCTTACCAGCTATTCAACGTTATGTTGACCGACTATTAAAAGGTGATGTAGCTCCACCAATAAAAGTTGATGGTAATGTTATCGTTGAAGGTAACCATCGCTATGTGGCTGGCAAAATTGTAGGAAAAATCCCTGAAACAGTGCCTG
>NZ_JBEEUL010000043.1:0-1472 GCF_040139345.1 Proteus sp. fly-1067
GGGTAATCCGATGCTGATGAAGTTTGATTCATTATTGGGTGGGGTGAGGGTGTGAAAACCAAGTCAACAAAAATGGAGCTGGTTAAGTTTGAAAGAAACGAAAACCTATTTCTCAAGGAGTATAACGTTACTCACAATAACGAGACTACAAAGTTAGAGCAGAAAATATCTATTGCCAGAGATAACTTTGGAAAGTTTGAGGTAGATATTGAAATGGATGGATTCCCTCGTATTAGTGATGAAACCGAAGCACTACTCAAATACGGAGAGTGGCTAGAGCGACTAGGTATTTCCATTAAACGTGAGGCTAAACGTGCGGTAAAGCGAGGCGTTCAATGAACTGCCTATCATGCAATAGACCGTTAACAGATGATGAAATTTATGTGTGTGCTCAGTGTGCTGATGAATACGCTCATTTGGAAGTGATGGATAAAATCAAAGGAGAGGGAGATGCCGAGGTATCGCAGTAAATATAAACACAAACATAAACATCCAAAGAAACCACAAAAGGAGTTTGAACCAATGCTTAATGCCAATTTATCACGTTATGGAAAATTTATCGCAATATGGTTTATCGCCATGTTAATTCTTGGAGTTATTTTGGGGTGATGTATGGCTAAGGCTAAAAAGCCGAAGCTCAAAACCTGTAAAGTCTGCAACAAAGAATTCACTCCCTACCTATCTACTCAAAAAGTTTGTTCCACATCTTGTGCAATAAAATTCGCCTCAAATGAAATTAAACGGACCGAAGAAAAGGACCGTAAAAAACGCTTGTCTGAGGAAAGGAAGTTATTGCGGATCCGAAAGGAAAAGCTAAAGACAAAATCAGACTGGAACAAAGAGGCTCAGGCAGCAGTAAATAAATACATATTTTGGCGCGACTACGGTCAACCATGTATTGCTTGTGGGCGGTCCTTAAATTATGGGGTAAGAGGTGGTTCCGTAGATGCTAGTCATTACAGGTCTAGAGGTTCGGCAAGTCATTTAAGATTTAATCTACTCAATATTCATGCTGGCTGTGTTCACTGCAATAGGGACCTGTCAGGCAATCACATTCCATATCGCATTAATCTCATCAATAAAATCGGCGAAGAGCGAGTAACTCGTTTAGAGCACGATAACACGGTCCGTAAATTCAACATCGAATATCTCAAGCGAATGAAATCCATATTCACTCGTAGGGCCCGTTGGTATGAGAAAAGACGAAAGGATCAATATTCGGAGGTGGCTTAATGTTCACTGACTTAATCGCAGCTATTGAAGAAGCAAGATATTTAAAATCCAAATCAGGTGGTCGAGTTAACTTCTGTGTAATGCAGATTATGAACTATATGGAAGTAGTCAGCGGGCTGATGGATGGTGTCAGGGTTTTATATACAACTGCGAATGATGATTATCACACAGTATTACCGGAGGCGAGATGAGACTTGCAGATTTACCAAAATATTTTTCACCAAAAAGCATTATGTTTA
>NZ_JBEEUL010000044.1:0-1297 GCF_040139345.1 Proteus sp. fly-1067
GGGTAATCCGATGCTGATGAAGTTTGATTCATTATTGGGTGGGGTGAGGGTGTGAAAACCAAGTCAACAAAAATGGAACTGGTTAAGTTTGAAAGAAACGAAAACCTATTTCTTAAGGAATATAACGTTACTCACAATAGCGAGACTACAAAGTTAGAGCAGAAAATATCTATTGCCAGAGATAACTTTGGAAAGTTTGAGGTAGATATTGAAATAGATGGATTCCCTCGCATTAGTGATGAAGTTGAAGCTTTACTCAAATATGGAGAGTGGCTAGAGCGATTAGGTGTTGCAATTAGACGTGAAGCTAAACGTGCGGTAAAGCGAGGCGTTCAATGAACTGCATGTCATGCAATAGACAGCTAACAGATGATGAGATTTATGTGTGTGCTCAGTGTGCTGATGAATACGCTCATTTGGAAGTGATGGATAAAATCAAAGGAGATGGAGATGCAGAAGCTAAGGCGACGGCGCTGTAAAATATGCCGAGAATGGTTTATTCCAAAGCAGAGCTTTCAAAATTGGTGTAGCCCGGAACATGGATTTGAATTATCCGAGCAACAAAGGAATAAAGATAGAGAAAAAGCATTAGCAAAACTTAAAAAGGAGAACCAGGAAAAAGAACGAGAAGCAAAAGACAAACTCAAAGCCCGCAAGTTAGAAGTAAAACCCCTCTCATATTTCACCAAACAAGCACAGACCGCATTCAACGCATTTATCAGAGAAAGAGACAAAGACGAGCCTTGCATCTCGTGTGGTCGTTTTCACGAAGGTCAGTATCACGCAGGACACTATCGAACAACCGGAGCTAATCCAGAGCTTAGGTTTGATGAAGATAACTGCCATAAGCAATGCGCACCATGTAATAACCATCTATCGGGGAATATCGAAAATTACACACCTCGACTAATAGAGAAAATTGGTCAGGAGCGTTTCGATCGGCTGATGGGTTCTCATGAATTGCCAAAGTGGAAACGCGAGGGTTATGAGCGGATACGTGATCACTACCGAGCCAAGTTAAAGGAGCTGAAAGATGAGGAGCGATAAATACAAAAGCCTACCAGTTGCTATTACCGTGGCAAGAAGATTATCCAGAGAGTCATTGAAAAGGCAAAGTTTTAGCGTTGTTCAGCTACCAATGGGCATCTTATCAGTATTGGTTACTAGCGATGCAAAGCGTAGGAAGAAATCTATTGTCTACTCAGTAAGTGGCGATGGTCATCACACAGTATTACCGGAGGCGAGATGAGACTTGCAGATTTACCAAAATATTTTTCACCAAAAAGCATTATGTTTA
>NZ_JBEEUL010000045.1:0-1185 GCF_040139345.1 Proteus sp. fly-1067
TGTCTAAAGAAAAATTTGAACGTTCAAAACCGCACGTTAACGTTGGTACTATCGGCCACGTTGACCACGGTAAAACTACTCTGACTGCTGCAATCACTACAGTTTTAGCTAAAACTTACGGTGGTGCTGCTCGTGCATTCGATCAAATCGATAACGCACCAGAAGAAAAAGCTCGTGGTATCACCATTTCTACTTCACACGTAGAATATGACACACCAACTCGTCACTACGCACACGTAGACTGCCCAGGTCACGCCGACTATGTTAAAAACATGATCACTGGTGCTGCGCAAATGGACGGAGCTATCCTGGTAGTTGCTGCGACTGATGGCCCAATGCCACAAACTCGTGAGCACATCCTGTTAGGTCGTCAGGTTGGTGTTCCTTACATCATCGTATTCCTGAACAAATGTGACATGGTAGATGATGAAGAATTACTGGAATTAGTAGAAATGGAAGTTCGTGAACTTCTGTCTCAGTACGATTTCCCAGGTGATGACACTCCAGTAATCCGTGGTTCAGCGCTGAAAGCACTGGAAGGCGAAGCTGAGTGGGAAGCAAAAATTGTTGAATTAGCAGAAGCACTGGATTCATACATCCCAGAACCAGAGCGTGCAATTGACAAGCCATTCCTGTTACCAATCGAAGACGTATTCTCAATCTCAGGCCGTGGTACAGTAGTAACAGGTCGTGTTGAGCGTGGTGTTGTTAAAGTTGGTGAAGAAGTTGAAATCGTTGGTATCAAACCAACAGTTAAAACAACTTGTACTGGCGTTGAAATGTTCCGTAAATTACTTGACGAAGGTCGTGCAGGTGAGAACGTTGGTGTTCTGCTGCGTGGTACTAAACGTGAAGAAATCGAACGTGGACAAGTACTGGCTAAACCAGGTTCAATCAAGCCACACACTAAATTCGAATCAGAAGTTTATATTCTGAGCAAAGATGAAGGTGGTCGTCACACTCCATTCTTCAAAGGCTACCGTCCACAGTTCTACTTCCGTACAACTGACGTAACTGGTACTATCGAATTACCAGAAGGCGTAGAAATGGTAATGCCAGGTGACAACATCAACATGATCGTTGAACTGATTCACCCAATCGCGATGGACGACGGTTTACGTTTCGCTATCCGCGAAGGTGGCCGTACAGTAGGTGCGGGCGTTGTTGCTAAAGTATTAGGTTAAT
>NZ_JBEEUL010000046.1:0-1178 GCF_040139345.1 Proteus sp. fly-1067
TTTGGTCGTTATCCACATCGTAATGAGATAGTTGGACGTTTATCGACTAAAGAGGAGATCGCATTTCTCCAACAACCCAATTCGTCTTTTTAAGAGTAAATAGGTGAATCAATGGGGTATCTACAGTAAAGAGCCTGCAACAGCAGGCTCTTTGGTTTAACATGAAATTAAAAGAGGGGTTACATGGTGATTTGCCACAAATTATAGAAGGCAATACGGCCTGCTAGTTCAGCAAGTAGTACTGCGGCGGCACAAGTGGCTAAAGTGGCTTTTGGCGCACGTTGTTTTAATGCCATGCCGACAAAACCTGCTAATGCAATAACCAAAACAACGACTTGGAATCCCCAAAAACCAGTTTGTTCTGCACTTAGGGCCGGTCCACTTTCAGAAAGAAATGCTTGATATCCCGCACGGCTAGCGAAAATAACCACAGCACCAATTAAGAAAGAAGCAATCCCCAAACCACGAGCACCAATAGCAATTGCTAAAGCACCACCACCAACTAACATCGTCATCCACATCTGGAGTGTTGTGTAACCGGTGTTCCAATTAGCAATTGAGGCAATATTATAAACTTGTGGAATTGACCAAACAAAAGCCACACCAGTTACTACGGTAGCAATATTGGCTAGCTCACGCAGTAGTGGTTTTTTATAAAATAGAGTAAAGAACAGTGTCGCTGCTGCACAACCAACAAATATACCGCTCAAAAATGCTTCGTTACTCATTGGTGAGCGACCAACACCGAGCAGCATATTGAAGAAACGTAATGGCTGCCCAACGTGTAGGCCACCAATACCTAAACCAATCACAACGACAATGAAGGCTAGGATATTGGCATTTTTCAATTGTTTTTCATCAATTGAACCCATTTTTTTGCTTAGATAAGCCAGCAAAAATAAACCCGCAGCGGACTGACCCAGCACGGTGAAAAAAACGAGTGGTAGTTCATGCATTTTACACCTCCGCAGGGTTTTTCAGTTCGCCACTTTTATCGCCAGATGGTTTCGCATCTTTATGTGGCTTGATGACAATATTAGGGTTTGTGATACTCGGGTCTGGCATTGGAGCAATACCACACTCAGTGCCATGCAATTCACGTAGCACATTAATATCATCAAAATCTAATGCACGTTGTGGGCATGATTCAACACAGACGGGTTTCATGCCTTTGGCTA
>NZ_JBEEUL010000047.1:0-1099 GCF_040139345.1 Proteus sp. fly-1067
ACTCATTCACTTGTCGCCTAGTTACAACACGAATTATTTAGGGGATGTATTCCGTCATACTTCGCGCCGTAGCATTGTTGACTACGTTCATTCACTACTCATCACATACTTATGTATGCGCCTAGCGACTCAGTATCCTTTCGTAAATGTTGTATTTACAGAAATCTTTCTGAATTATAACTGGTTTTGCTGCTGGTTCAAAATCGGTTGGTAGTTATATCGATTATGTTGAGCTTAATTGACTGTCCTAAAAAATAACATCCCGAATCACGGATAGCCATGATTCGGGAGCACGCTTATTTTTCAGGAACAATAATCAATTTAGATTAATCGTCACCATTCAAACCGACGCGGTTCAGTAAAAATTGTGACAGCAAGGAGACTGGGCGACCCGTTGCTCCTTTTGCTTTACCTGAACGCCATGCTGTACCTGCGATGTCCAAGTGTGCCCAACTATACTTAGTTGCGAAGCGCGATAGGAAACAGCCTGCGGTGATTGCACCAGCAGGACGCCCGCCTGTATTCGCTAAATCTGCAAAATTAGGTGTAATTTGATCAAAATATTCGTCAGCTAATGGTAAGCGCCATGCTCGGTCACCAGATTGCTCCGACGCATTCAATAGCTCGTGAGCTAGCGGGTTGTGATTAGACATCAAACCAGTATAGTGGCTACCTAATGCGATGACACAAGCCCCTGTTAGCGTTGCAATATCAATAACTAATTCAGGATCAAAGCGTTCAACATAAGTTAGCGCATCACACAATACTAAGCGGCCTTCTGCATCTGTATTTAATACTTCAACCGTTTGGCCTGACATCGTGGTAAGGATATCACCCGGACGATAAGCACGACCACCGGGCATGTTTTCACAGCCGGCTAGAACACCAACCACGTTAATCGGTAGCTGTAGTTCGGTAATAAAGCGCATTACACCATAAACGGTTGCAGCACCACACATGTCATATTTCATCTCATCCATGCCATCGGCTGGCTTGATAGAAATACCACCTGAGTCGAATGTCAGCCCTTTACCGAGTAATACAATAGGTTTTGCTTCAGGATCAGCGCTACCTTTGTACTCCATAATAGACATCAGAG
>NZ_JBEEUL010000048.1:0-1008 GCF_040139345.1 Proteus sp. fly-1067
GGCAAGTAACAGAACGGTACTTAGAACCAATGATGTTTTGTGATAACAAAGAACACCGATTAATGCGAGAAAGAGAATAACGCTGAGTAGGGTCATAGGGAAACTCCTGTCTACTTGTAAGAGGTCTGACCTGTTGTTTCCTTTAATCTATATCCATTAATAAACAATTAGCAACAAATTTACATCTTAATTACAACTTGGCTCACAAAATCGTCAAATACCTCCTTGTGATAATTTCAAAAATGGATTTATGGGGGATCTGTAATAACTTAAGTATCGAAAAAGCACTGATTAGCCTTAAATGCCTAAATTTGCACTGAATCAGGTGTAGAAAGAAAATTAACCCTGTGTAACAATCTGAATAGTTAAAGGGTAATGGTTATTACTCTAAATTATTCAATCTAAGGGGTTATCTCATGTATCAAGACCTGATCCGTGGTGAACTTTCAGAAGCAGCCGATACGTTGGCGCAATTCCTAAACGACGAAGCAAATATTAAGGCAATTGAGCAAGCGGCAGTGTTACTGGCTGACTCTTTTAAGGCTGGAGGAAAAGTACTGTCATGTGGTAATGGTGGTTCCCATTGTGATGCTATGCACTTTGCTGAAGAACTCACAGGGCGTTACCGTGAAAACCGTCCAGGTTACCCTGCTATCGCGATTTCAGATGTCAGCCACCTTTCTTGTGTGAGCAACGATTTTGGTTATGAATTTGTCTTCTCTCGTTTTATTGAAGCTGTTGGGAAAGAAGGCGATGTATTGCTTGGCATTTCGACTTCAGGTAATTCAGGTAATATTATTAAAGCTATCAGCGCTGCTCGTGAAAAAGGCATGAAAGTGATCACATTGACCGGCAAAGATGGCGGTAAAATGGCGGGCACGGCAGATATTGAAATTCGTGTGCCACATTTTGGTTACGCTGATCGTATTCAGGAAATTCACATTAAAGTGATCCATATCCTGATCCAGCTAATTGAAAAAGAGATGGTTAAGTAATTCTCTGAATGAT
>NZ_JBEEUL010000049.1:0-992 GCF_040139345.1 Proteus sp. fly-1067
AGATAACAAAAAACCCCGCCGAAGCGAGGTCTTGAATTCTTTTAACGTTAACGAAATGGCAATAACCCACCGTTAGAATCACGATAGCCCATCCCCGCCAAAAGATCAACTTATTTCTATTTATTAGCTAATTTATGTATTCGATTTCTCTTTTTGTCACATTTTGTAGAACTTTTTCTGCATTAGCCTCCTCCTTAAAGCATTCCTGAATTAACATTTCGTAAAATGGTTTAAAGTTTCTACGCCAAGTTGTTTCTGGCAGTTCAAACAATTGTGAGCATATCTCTCGCCTAACGTCTTCTGCCGGCAATCTTGAATAGCCACGACCTGAACACTTAGGGCAAGTTTTAAAAACTGGAATTCCTTGTTTTTTCGTTTCCACCTTATCCAAAGTTTCACCTCTGCCATTACATCGGCACGAATGACTCACTTCACCTTTCCCGTTACAGGTTTTACAGATCACCTTAGTTTTCTCTCTAACCTCCCTGTATTTTGAATAGTCAGATGGAGTTATCTTCACTCCCATTTTCTTGTTGAATTTAATAATCTCTTTAGCAGCAAAGTGAGTGTGCTGTTTAGTGGTAAATACCTCTACTTCAACAAACCCACTGTCACAATCAGGGCATGCTTTTTTACTGGCTGCGCTTCTTGCATAATCCTGAAATGCATAATTTGCGAGTATTTGCAGAAGTGTTCCTCTATCATTCTCACTAAGTTTTCCAATAGCACTATATTTGTGAGCCTGAGTTATTGCATATTGATGAATACTCTCCACTGCTTCAGTTGGTTGATTGATCCCTTGTTTCGCCAAAAACAACTCAATCCCCATTCTCGCTTTAGAGGTCGCCAAACCAAGCGAAGCCATTACATCAGTGATTGTTAGATTATCAGTCGCTGTTGCAGATGGAGAGTCACTAAACATAATGCTTTTTGGTGAAAAATATTTTGGTAAATCTGCAAGTCTCATCTCGCCTCCGGTAATACTGTGTGAT
>NZ_JBEEUL010000050.1:0-990 GCF_040139345.1 Proteus sp. fly-1067
CTAACAAGTAAGCCGGGGACCAGTAAGGAATACGCATAACAACGATGGCGATGAAAAAGTTGCTCATAGCGTCGCTGCTTTTCGGCAGCGCCACTGCATACGGTTCAGACGGATTCGTAGTTAAAGACATTCGTTTCGAAGGTCTACAACGCGTCGCCGTTGGTGCAGCATTATTGAACATGCCTGTAAGGGTAGGTGACTCGATTGATAACGATGATATTAGTCGTTCAATTCGATCTCTATTCTCTACCGGTAACTTCGAAGATGTTAGGGTCCTGCGTGATGGAAACACGCTGATCGTTCAAGTTAAAGAGCGGCCAACCATCGCGAGTATCACTTTTACAGGTAACAAATCTGTTAAAGACGATATGCTCAAACAAAACTTGGAAGCATCAAATATTCGTGTTGGTGAAGCCCTTGACCGCACGACAATCCCGAACATAGAGAAAGGTCTAGAAGACTTTTACTATAGTGTTGGTAAATACAACGTGACAGTAAAAGCCGTTGCTACACCACTGCCTCGTAATCGTGTTGATTTAAAATTTGTATTCTCTGAAGGCGTTTCTGCAAAAATCCAGCAGATCAACGTGGTCGGAAATAAAAATTACACGACAGCGGAATTGGTCAATAAATTCCAATTACGCGATGATGTGCCATGGTGGAACTTAGCAGCAGACCAAAAATATCAGAAACAAAAACTGGCTGGTGATTTAGAAACCCTCCGCAGCTTCTATCTTGACCGAGGTTATGCTCGCTTCAATATTGATTCCACTCAGGTCAGTTTGACGCCAGATAAAAAAGATATCTACATTACGATTAATGTGACGGAAGGCGATCAATATAAGATCTCCGGCGTTGAGGTTAATGGTAATACGGCAGATCATCTCACAGAAATTCAAGAACTCATTACCATTACTCCGGGTGAGCTGTATAACGGTACCCAAGTAACGGGTATGGAAAACAAAATTAAAGACCTTCTTGGTCGATATG
>NZ_JBEEUL010000051.1:0-967 GCF_040139345.1 Proteus sp. fly-1067
CGCGTGTTGTTGGTTCGAGTATTAATAAATGTCATTTCGAATGCAGTTAAATATGCCCAGCCTCATACTCAGGTAATCACTAATATCTCAGCAAAGCACAATACGCTATCTATTAGTATTGTGAATCATGGCGAAGTGCTGCCAGATAGCGAAGAAATTTTTACACGTTTTTGGCGAGGAGATAATTCACGAACTTCTGAAGGTAGCGGGTTAGGGCTATCAATTGTTAAAGCGATTATTGAGTTGCATGGTGGTTGCGTCGCTTTTAGGCATCAGGCAGGGCAAAGTACGCTCATTTTGAATTTTCCTTATGATAATGATTAAGATGACAAATTTGTCATCTTAATGTCAGTGTTTTCTCTTTTTCTTCAGGTATAACAGGCATGATATAGAAAGAACATTTTTTCTTTTTAAACCACGGCCCATGTTTTTGAGTAATGGAGAGCACCATGAAAAAACGAGATAAAATTTCTTCGTCACAAATTACCCCTGAATCTGTATTTTTTATGAAACGTAGAAAACTACTTAAATTGTTAGGGGTTGGAGTGTCGGGAATTGCATTATCATCCGCAGTTAAAGCGGATTTATTTTCATGGTTTAGTGATGATAAATCTACGGTTCCGCAGGTAGATAGAAAGGTCTTAACATTTATTCAACCTGAAGAATATCAATCATCCTTGATATTGACACCAGAAGATAAAGTGACTGGTTATAATAATTTCTATGAGTTTGGATTGAATAAATCAGATCCTGCTGAATATGCACATACGATGAAAACAGATGAATGGACGGTGACTGTTGAAGGAGAAGTGAACCGACCAATGACGTTAAATCTAGATGATATTCAAAATAAATTCACTTTAGAAGAACGTATTTACCGTATGCGTTGTGTTGAGGCTTGGTCGATGGTGATCCCTTGGGTTGGTTTTCCATTAGCGAAGTTATTAGCACTTGCTGAGCCAACAAG
>NZ_JBEEUL010000052.1:0-959 GCF_040139345.1 Proteus sp. fly-1067
GTGATACATATCACGGACTGAGTTATCAACGAAACCAATGATCAGTTCTATTGCAGTCTGTAACTTACCGGGTACGCCACTAGTCGCATTGACAGCAACTTTTCTAAATAGCCACAGGAACAATGCCCCGAGAACTACCGAGAAAAAAAGCGAGTCAATGTTCAACGTCCAGAACGTTGGACTAGCGTGGGGATCGACCAACTTAAAGGTACTTAGATCCAACTGAAGGTTTCTCAGGTGGTGACCTATGTACTCATTTGTAGTCATCACTTCTCCTGATGCAGACATGATGCCTCTTACCCTTTTGTAGTTTAAAAATACTTACCGTTTAAAAACGGCTGGTGCAACAATCTGAACAATTAGCACCGCTAAATAGGTCAAACCCAGTGGTGTTAATGACGCTTTAAACACACCGAAAGCAACAACTAACACAGTTATGGTTGTCACAACCTTTAACCCTGCTCCTAATGCAAAGAACCAGGCAATGCGGACAGGTTCATCCTCTTCTTTTGCTTTCTGGAAGTGGGTTAGCAGCATAAATACGATATTTGGTAACCAGCATGCTAAACCACCCGCAAGAGCAGAGGCCCCCCATTCTATACTATTTGCACAGAAAGCCCCACTGAGGATAACAAAAGTTATTAGCTGAAGAGACAACAGCTTTACCGCGTGCTTGTTGTCATAAAGGGATACAGACATAACTTTTTGTACTCCCAGCTGTTCTCAGCCTCAGAAACGCTAAGTGTTGTATAAAACTGCCTTTGCTTAAATGTGTCAAGAGACAAAAACGAGCAAATTATACGGGCAGGCGAAATGAATTCAATCAGTAAGTAGCGAAAAGGTGAATAAATATTTAATTTTTTCGAGATAGCGCAGAAATGTCGCAATAATAATTAATAAATAGTTAATGACTCGACATGCACAAACATTTTTTTGTGACTAATATCACAATAATTATT
>NZ_JBEEUL010000053.1:0-953 GCF_040139345.1 Proteus sp. fly-1067
ATGCTAAGCAGGCAAAAACATACAAATCTTATGTGGGTATACTTAATTCGAGGTGTTATTGTGGGGGAAAAACACAGAGGTAATTATGGATACTGAGCAAGATGTAATCTATATGCGTATATGTCAAATGGTAGGCAGAGCTGTAATGCTGTTGAACGAATCAAAGCATAACGTCACTAGTGAGCGTATATCCGCAATACTAAAAGAACAAAGAGAAAGTGAACGGGATAAGCAGTCAATTGCTATATACGGGATAGCTATAGATTTGATGGGCGGATAGGGCACAAAAAAGCCCTCGCGGGGAGGGCTAAAGTAATAATTTAATCTTCATCATCAAACAGGTCGTTATATTCACCATATGCCATTAATTCTGGGTCATACACATATCCTGCTTTTTCTATAATCCGTTTTTTCTTGAATAGTTTATATTGACGCTGAGCATGTTCATTGGCTTCGTCACGCAGAGCTGCTCCATTTCTGCTATCAGGAAGCAATTCATATTCATTAAATAACAGTAATTTATCTACATGGTCATTCAATGACCTCATAGTCATCATCTTTCCCTTTAGAGCTGTTGATTCAGCATGTAAAAGGAATTGCTCTGATAGGAGGTTCATTCTATATAACTCAGTTTCTTTGAGGTAGTTCTTACCAACGGTTACTTCTTTTTGTGTTGGTGAAACTCCAGCAAAGGTACTTAGACCCATATTATCATCTTCATGGTTGGCTCTATCTAGGATCAACCTAGCGCTAACCATTCCTGTTATTGCATAGTGAAACTTATCTTGCATCTTTGAGTAGAAATTTCTAACTTCTTGAGATCTACTATCATAATCAGAAGCACTTTCTTTGAAGCAATCTTTCAGTTTGTCATAAACATGACGCTCATCAGCCCTGATAGCTCGAATTTTGGCAGCTAGTTCATTGGCTTTTTCTGGTGATTCACGTAGTGC
>NZ_JBEEUL010000054.1:0-943 GCF_040139345.1 Proteus sp. fly-1067
TCTTTGATGCCTTTTTTATCAGGCGCGGTGATGGTTTGAACATCAACCAACTCATCCGGTAATAAAGCCTCATTGTCGATAATGACTCGAACAACACCAGCTCTAGCAGTGAATGTATTTTTTGTTGTTTTTAATTTATCTAATCCTGAAGCTAATAAGCAGTTGAGAGCATATTTCTTTAGGTTTTTAGCTTGGTTTTCGAATGATTTTTTACGATCAGATAAACGTTTAGATTCCTCATCAAGTGTTTTAGCTTGACCTTCGATATTGCGAACGTGGTGCATAATCGCATCCAATTTATCACCTAGCTCGCCCTCGATACCTTCCAATGTATCTGCGATATCTTCAGGAGAGAATTCTCCTGTTTCAACGAGTTGTTGTAATTTTTCGTAATTGGTCGCCAGTGCGATAGCAGTAGTATTGGTCATTAGATTGCCTCTTCTTTATGTTTCAGTTGGTCTAAACACTCTTTTTCGATTTGGTTTAATCGACGTAAACGGCCGGACAAATATTTCTCATAATCGTTGTCACGACGCTCTTGAGCTGATTTGATATGCGCAGAAATTTCGCGCGTTAATGTGGATGCAATGCCTCGTAATTCATTCTCAGTAACAGCACTACGCATCACTTCCGTATGTTTAGTAAATTTCTCGTCTAATTCTTTACGAATGCGAGTAATATCTTCAGCTTTTTCACTCGCGTTTTTAATTTCAAATTCAAGCTTATTACTTGCTAAATATTCAGGGTTATCATGCATACCCATAAAGACATCAGAGCTAAAGCCAAGCATTGATAGGGCTTTTTTGATTGCATCAGTGAGTGATTTTTTAATAGCTTCACCGTCAACTTTAATGCCATAGTTAGTTTGATAGCGGTATGGTGTTGCACCATAACTTTCAAACTCACCGCGGGTTTCACATTCGATGATGTACCAAAAACGGAT
>NZ_JBEEUL010000055.1:0-903 GCF_040139345.1 Proteus sp. fly-1067
AGTTTTGGTGAATATGAATATCTTACAGGTTATTGTGACTTCGAAAATTATTGGGGAGAGGAATTGATAGAGGTTGAGTTTACTCATTTTGTATCGGGACTTATTGACCAATCTGAAGTCTATGGAACAAGTAAAATAATCTATAGTGTTCCTGATAAAACAAAAATAACGGATGCATTTGTGTTTCGATACGCTGTGGGGCCTTGGGATCGCTATGATTATTGGACCATTAAAATACACACAAAAAGTGGTAAAATGTATCAAAGCAAAAGACGATTTTATTGTTCATAAGGTGAACAGGATGATGGTAGGGTAATATTAGGTGTCAATGGTGATGCTAAAACTTTTTATGTCGCATTTCCGGTATCATCAGGATGTAATACCGAATTGAACGAAATAAATTAAATTCAGCAAGGAAGGAATAAAAATGTTATTCCTTCTTGTAAATTAGTTGCTAATTTCATCAAGGGAAAGTTTAAAACCAGGAACAAATATTTCGATAAAATAGTCCATTTCAGGGCTATTTCTCTCCGCTAAGGTTTTTTCTAAGCGATTTTTAGCTAAATTAAATTCGCTATTGCCCGCAGCTAATTCTTCAAGGCATTTTAAATAAGCACATAAGCTATCGGCTTGTTTTACAATAAAGGTTTCTTCCTCACTATGTCGTTGCTCATCGATAAGAGGACGAAAATCGTCTTGTAACTCTTCGGGTAACATTTCAATCAATTTTTGCTGTGCGTATTTTTCTATTTTTTTATATTCATGAGCAATTTGTGGATTATGGTACTTAATCGGTGTTGGCATATCACCGGTGATCACTTCCCTGGCATCATGATACATCGCCTGTAATCCGATACGTTCTGCATTGACATTACCGTCAAACAACCGATTTTTAATTATGGC
>NZ_JBEEUL010000056.1:0-898 GCF_040139345.1 Proteus sp. fly-1067
CAATCAACCCAATATTCAATACCCACTGCAATACCCATGCGATATTACTAGCATGCCGCATATTTCTCATACTGTTCATCAGCGAACATCCCTAAACATTAATGGTTATTTATACAATCTGCGGTAAAGTTTAATTTGCCTTATCTTATTAAATTATTAGAATTAAATAATTCTCTATAATAAGCAACTAGGCTTTTAAGTTATTATAATCCATATTCGAGACATTCGCATTACGAACGATAAAGACGAGTCATTAAAAACCAGCTCATGATCTTTATTTACTCATCAAACTGATGATATCTTGCTCTGTCAGCATCGGCGTTTTTTCAACAAAATTGTAGTAAGCAGGTTTACTATCAACGAAAATCTGCATTGCTAGAGTTGCACTTTTAGTTTCTCCAAACAATGTTGAAGAAACATAATAAGAAGAGGGAGTATGAAGATGGTAAAATAGATGAGTGCCACATTGCTTACAAAAAGCACGCTCTGCCCATTCCGATGATGCAAAACGGGTAATAAACTCTTCCCCATCAATACTAACATCACTATGGCAATCAATAGTAAAACTCGGCCCACCGTTCCAACGTTGGCACATCTCACAATGACAAACACTAATTTTATCGACTGGCTGTTGAGTTGCTATTTTTACTGCACCACACAAACATTGGCCTTGAGACATAATCGTTTCCTCTGGCTGTAATTTTACGCTAATTGTTATCAAAAAAGCGTAACACAATAAAGGTGATAGTTAGTCTTTTTTATCATCAATTCTGAATTGACGTCCATTAAAACGACGATCAGTCGTTGTTTCTGATAGCTCAATGCGGTTTACTTCTACTTGTTCACGTATAGATTCAATATCGCCAAGATCTCCCAATTTATTTTGTTTGAGTGAATG
>NZ_JBEEUL010000057.1:0-879 GCF_040139345.1 Proteus sp. fly-1067
GTCTCTACCAAACTCACGGTATTCGAGAACAAGCACAACCCGAACAAGTGGCATTGGGATTAGGTAAACGATGGGAATTTTTAAATGTTTCGATTAAGCCTTATCCGGTGTGCCACTTTGCTCATGCGACTGTTGACTGTGGACGTAATCTGCTGAAAAAAGGGGTCACGGCTGATGATATTGAGAGCGTGGAGTGCGTGGTTGATCCTGTCGCAGCCGCTTTAATTTGTGAACCACTTGAAACAAAATGGGCACCTCAAACAGCTTATGGAGCAAAATTTAGTTTGCCGTGGCTATTTGCTGTGGGCTTTTTAGATAATGCATTAACGTTATCTTCATTATTACCCGAAAACTTACAACGTGAAGATATTCAATCGTTAGCGAAGCGTGTAAGTTATCGTTATCCTGAAAAAGCTGAAATACCATTCCCAACATATTTTCCAGGATTAATTTTTGTGACATTAAAAAATGGTGAAAAGATCACCGAGAGATTAGATATTCAATATGGTAATCCACAAAATCCAATGACTGATAAGGATGTGATCAGTAAATTTTACGATAATGCTTCATTAGTGATGCAAGATAAACAATTGACTCAACTCGTTGAAAAAACGTTGGATTTTGAGAATGTCACTCTTTCTGAGATTACACAATTATTGCGTATTGAAGAAAACACTAATTAAGTTAAAAATAACGTCAATAAGATGATGAAGTGAAGGATTGGTTTGGTCTATCCAATCCTTTTTTTATTGCCTTGCACACATAAATTCAGATGTACATACAATTTTTTCACCAATACGAACAATACCAAAAAAGCTAACAATAGTGCGTCGTTGTCGGCGAAACTGAATATCCAGATGTAGTTGATCACCCGCTTTT
>NZ_JBEEUL010000058.1:0-871 GCF_040139345.1 Proteus sp. fly-1067
TAATATGTGAAAAAATTGATAATTAGTATGGTAAGAGTACGTTTAGCGAGCTAGTATTAAATTGTACTTTGTTACGTCTCAATGGCAATTTTTAGCGCACGGCTCTGCCAGAGCCATTTCCCAAGGCCTGGTAATCGGAATCTACCAGGCCTCTTTTTTTGCCTATTATATGCTGCTGATTACTTAGCGGCTTCATCAATTAAGCCACTCGCATTATCCAATGATGATTATCTTTGTCATAGCGCTGGCGATATAACAAAACGGGTTTCTCATTGATTAACGCAGGGATACTGGTGTTTTCATCCCAGCCATCCAATTGCATGCAGAACTCTGTATCAGAATCGCATGGAATACTGACGGTATCGCTTTTATGATCAGCCATAATTGCATCATTGATTTCATAGGAAGATATTTTCAAATTAACTATGCTCATAATGTTACCTCTAATGTAGTTTTGGAGTAGGTATTATCGACTCAACAAAACTAAGCATAGTATAAATGGAATTCATTTCCAAAAATTTTTTTTCAAGAAAAAAGATAGAAGGTGCAATATTGTTTAAATACGCACCTTTCTAGTGATTATTGTTTCGGGATAGATGTACCCCAATCCAACCAGTCTTTTGGTGGCTCTAATTTTAGAATGAAATGCTGTTCAGGTTTAGCTTTTGGCGAAAGAGGCACGCTTGGTGGGGTTGCAAGTGATGTGCCACCGCGTACAAACTGTTTAAATGTACCACTTTTAATCATGCCACCAGTAAGGCCAAAGGATAAATTATAGCCAGACGATAACCAAAATTGAGTGTTGTCACGAATGAGATATTGATATTCTTTGCCAATTCGAGTGGCAACATAAACTCGATCGGAAAGCTCT
>NZ_JBEEUL010000059.1:0-868 GCF_040139345.1 Proteus sp. fly-1067
GTAAATTTAGATAAGGAATATTAATACTCTTACCTACATTTAGCCCATATTGGTGGGTTTGCCCTCTATCCCAATATTGTTGTAATTGATAATTTAAATTGATATTAAATTCGCCTATACGTTTTGAAAGGCTTATTTGATAGCGTTCCTTTTCATTATCAATGATTTTGTCGTTTCTTAGATCTAAATACTGAGACATCGTATAATATTTTCTATCTGTAAAACGATATCCCGCAAACGTTAGATCCATGTCATACTCATCAAAAGTTTTAGAGTAATTAATACTATATGAGTTACCCGATGGACTATCATGGTCTAGCTGTGCAAAAGAACGAGCAATATTTACAGATAACGCACCAAATTGATTCATAAATCGCCCAACACCAAGTGAAACTTGCTGATAACCTTGGCTGATGTCGGAAGCCGCGTTTAATGACCAATTATTATTTAAGCCATGAGAAGCTTCTCCCCTGAAGAAAAACACACCCCCATAGACTGAATGATCTCGTTTAATTGGTTGGCCTATAGAGGCGTTGTATCGAGTCGTCCCTGGACGAGTTAAATAAGGTACATTAGAGCTGTTAACAATAAATTGTTGTTCAGAGCCATCCTGCTCAATAATTTTTACATGTAATTCACCACGAGTACCACTATTTAATGACTGAATTTTAAATGGGCCAGCAGGCACATTGCCATCATATAATACACTGCCCAATTGAGTGACAACCACGCGAGAATTGGTTTTAGCTATCCCTGTAATTTCAGGCGCATATCCTCTTAGCCGTGGTGGTAACATTGAATCATTTGTAAATAATGATAATCCAGTAAATCTAAATGGTTCTAATATTTGTGATGGTGTAGTGCTCTC
>NZ_JBEEUL010000060.1:0-867 GCF_040139345.1 Proteus sp. fly-1067
CTTAAATGGTACATATTCAGCAGATAATTCAACGCTCTCAGCTGGTTACAGTTACTCTGACACAAACCGCACAATGAACGTAAGTATGAGTGGTGGAATGATCGCTCACTCTGATGGGATTTCATTGTCCCCGAATATTGGAGATACCGTCGCTATTATTACCGCTGATGGTGCTAAAGGCGCAGAGCTAACAATGGGTGCCAAGTTTGACCGCTTTGGTAATGCGATTATTCCACAATTAGCGAGCAATACAGCAAACCAAATTTCTGTCAACGTCAATACGTTACCAGATGATATTACTTTTAAAGATACATCAATGATGGTGTACCCAACTGAAGGTGCAATTATCAAACGTAACTTTAAAACCAAAATTGGCTACCAAGCCATCATTCATATTAGTACAGCAGGTAAAATACCACCATTCGGTGCCATTGCAACGCTTATTTCTGCCGATAAAGATGATGATATTAATACAGGTATCGTTGGTTCTAATAATCAGTTGTACATGAGTGGATTACCTAATTCCGGAAAACTAAACATTAAATGGGGTAATCAAGGTGATCAATGTTCAATTAGTTACACATCATTAGAAAGTATAGCGGTAACTGCTGATTCACCAGTTAGAACGCTAATAGCTGAATGTAAATAAAGAGCATTAAAGCCAAATGATGGATAAGAGAATAACCATGAAAAAAATAAAATCCTATTTTCCATTTTCATCCAGTGTAGCATCAAGCTTGCTATTCACATTGCTATTTGCTACACAATTTCCAGCACTAGCAGCGGATAAACTCACTGTTCGAGCTGGACAATCAGGCTATTTGGGAGAGTTATACCCTTCAGCAAAGTCTGCTTTTTTGAGCTATC
>NZ_JBEEUL010000061.1:0-865 GCF_040139345.1 Proteus sp. fly-1067
GTGATTTAAAGGAAATCTCTGCTAATTTTATACCTTCAAGGAACTCGCGTTTTTTTAGCGCCCTAGTTGTTGAATCAAGTTCGTCATTGCTAGTTTTGGACTCAGTACTTTTTTGGGTATGTGATTTAAATTCAACTAATTGATTAAGTGCTGAATGCCAGTATTCACTATTATCGGAATATGGAACTAACCTATTTAATTCCTGACATATTTTGGAGCTACCACTTCTGTTGAATCTCAATAACTCAGCTTTTGCAATTTCCTCTACTAAGTTACTAGCATTTTGAACGCTTGTAACTGAAGCTAGTTTAGCCACAATTTCCTCATCCAAATCATCACAGAAATTGAGCAAAGATGCAGCCTGCGCAGAGCTTAGAGTTCCTTCTGCAATTCCAGTAGACATCAACGCAGGAAGCGTTTCGTTGGCTTGAATTAAATCACAATCTTCCCAATAACCAATAAGGCTGATTGCTTTAGGCATATCCAATATAGCAACAGCAGAAATTGCATCACTCCAAGGAAAATGCTCATAGCCATCAAGAAGAGTACCGTACTCTGTTATTATCGCTGCCATTTGACTTGCTATTTGCTGTGAATCTGTGAGCGAAAAGTGGTTTTTAATATTTTTGGATAACGCTGAAAAAAGAGCCACGTCATGCATAGCATCGACATCAACGTCACTAGCGATATCAACTGCTATTTTAAATACTTCCCTAGCTTCGTCCTTATCCACAAACAGCAATATTCTAGACAAATCCAAAAGAATGCTGATTTTTTCGTTTGCCGCTGTTTTTAGTTCTTTTACTTCAACTGAGGCCTCTAGTTATCAAGGATATTTACGATCGCTCAGTTGAAGTAAAAGAAC
>NZ_JBEEUL010000062.1:0-865 GCF_040139345.1 Proteus sp. fly-1067
TGGGGTAACAGCATAGGCCGCCGCGAAAGGTAATAATAAAAATGCCAGCTCGCTGTCACTATAACCGCAATCAGCCTTAATCTGATTAACTTGTTCGGCACTCAGCATCGCTTGAAAATCAGGTGTATCAATAATGGGTCTGAGCGCAACTTGTAACTTTTCTGGGAGTTGAGACCAAGCGGACTTAAATCTTGAATGCATGAGTAGTTCTCCTAGTGACTTACTTACATTTTTTATACTCAATTGCAGCGTTTTGCATTGGGGGATACTTTCTACGCTCTTCGTGAGTTATGGGGTTCCCGTTCAGCTGCATCTCAAGTGTTTAGAGTATATGTAATAAATTATCACTTAATATGTGATTAATATCTCTTTTTCTATGAAATTAATGAAACAAATTGTGTAATTGAGAGATGTATCTCAAGTTTTTGGCGGTAAGCCTCTGACTGACTGCTGACAAACGTATTTTGTTTGGCGGTAGTCGTTGAGGTTATTTGACCTAAATTAGGAAAATCAAATTATTGATTTTCGGCTGATAACACGGAGCGGGAAAAAACACGCTTTTATCCCGCTTCGTCAGCAACCTCAGTCCGGCTCTACGGAGCCGGACACTAATATGATTATTGGTCCGACTAAGCAACAAAGTAGGAAAGGGCAATGTTAAAATTTATTTTACGTCGTTTACTTGAAGCGATTCCGACACTTTTTATTCTTATTACTATTTCATTTTTTATGATGCGGTTAGCACCAGGAAGTCCATTTACTGGGGAGCGTAAACTACCACCGGAGGTAATGGCAAATATTGAAGCCAAATACCACTTAAATGACCCAATGTATAAACAATATTTTAGTTACCTAGTGCAGTTAT
>NZ_JBEEUL010000063.1:0-863 GCF_040139345.1 Proteus sp. fly-1067
CTACATGATAGGTGGTTAAACTTAATAATTTTGTGCTTGACGCACTTCCTAGCTTTTGACGTACCAGTTGAGCGAGTGCTAATAAATTCGCATTTTCATCTGCTGTTAAACGTGCGGCTTTTTCAAAGTCAAAATCGATTCCAACCAATTGAATAGTGCCGACTTGTTGATATAGGCCATTAACTTTTTTGTATACAGGAAACGTTTGATTTAAGAGTTTGACTAAACCAGTAGCAACCAATTCACGACTTGCTGCGGTGTTAATTTTCTCCCAAATACCTTCATAGGTTTGTCCACCAAAGGCAACCATCACTTTTTTATTTGGATTGTCAAATTTGAATTGTGTCCACGTTAAATAAGATGAGCTGATCCAATAGCTATCAAAACTTGGCGTGGTCATACCGTCAGAGACCTGAATATTTCCTTGCGCATCCCATTGCCCAAAAGATAATATCAAGGTATCAACATTAGAGCGTGCTATTTCTACCTCTGCCAGTGATGGGATCCCCCAAGAGGTTAGATAGCTAATGGCTCTTTGGGTGGCTTGAGCGCTAAAAACAGGTTGCATTATTGTTGAACAACTTATTATAAGAGCAATCGTTAAATTTTTCATGGCATCACCTTTGGCTTGAACATTCAAATAATCGTTTGCTGCTAATTTCGTTAGCTTATACCAGCGTTGCATGTACTCTCATCAGCATCATTTTTGATAATAAGCAATTTAACCTAGGTAATTACTTAATTTTTTCATGGCAGAGTCATATTAAATTTAATATGTGATTGATAATGAGCTTGCAGAAGATAATGAGCTGAAATAAATTAAATGGTGGCTATTTATTACTATTTTTTCTAGCATAGAAAAT
>NZ_JBEEUL010000064.1:0-850 GCF_040139345.1 Proteus sp. fly-1067
TGTAACTCAAAACGTTGTTCTTGGGTTAATAATTCGTCATGAGAAAGCTGAGCTAATAATATATTCATATTTACAATTGAGTTCTCAGTGAGTAGGGAATCAACTTGTTTTACGATATCTTCATAATGCTGCATGCATACCTCCTAATCGTGGTGATCAACAGATTATAACACAGGGATATGAAGGTTATTATTGATACTGGAAGTGGTTTATTTTTTATATTATACATAGGAATAAGATCTTGAAATTGATTGTCATCGTGATGAGTTTATTACTTTTTGCTTGTTCATCGACAAAATGGGAGCCTATAGGATCACCTGAATGGACTTACCAAGAGGCTGATTCACAGTGTGAATTTGATGCTTTTAAGCGATTTCCAGTACGTAACGAAGTCGCACAACGCACTGTGTATGAAACGATTACAAAAAGATGTAAGAAAAGTGATGAATGTGGCAAAGCGGAAACTTACGAAGAAAAAGTTCCGGCGACAGAAAGCTACGTATTGGATGTGAATAAAGATAGCCGCTACCAAGAATATAGCAAGTGTATGAAACGTAAGGGATGGCAAGAAAAAAGGTACTATTTTTGGGAATAATTGAAAATACTGACCTAAATTATGTTTAGTTGCACTTCGAAGCCAATCATAAATATATTTATGCTTGGCTTCGTTTTAATTCTGTCTATCAATAATCATCACTGCCATTGTGTTTGGCTCAAGGGCTCTCATAATATGGGGTATATCTCCCGGATAATGAATATAGTCACCGGGGGACAGCTCAGTTGGATTATCTAAAGGCCCTACCATCGCACGACCACTCATTAAGATAATATGCTCACTCACACCATTCAT
>NZ_JBEEUL010000065.1:0-847 GCF_040139345.1 Proteus sp. fly-1067
TTATTTCAAGCTTCCCGCCTTTAATAACGTCCATCCATTCAACATCCATTTTTTTAATCTGCTTATCATCCACCCATACACCGGCATGAGTAAGGGCATCAAAAGGTGCTTTTAAGAAATTATCAATATCTCTAGCCTGCTTAGTTGGGGGATATAATTTCACAGAAACAAACACATCACTCTCAATAGCCTTAGGTCTACGCTTTAATTGTTCATAGACTGCTGCAATCGCATTTGCTCTAAATACTCGCCCTTTTACACTGACTAGGGTTCCTCTTTGGGTATTTCTCCAATAAGTATTTACACTAGGTGGAAATGGTAGTGTTAGGGTTAATTCAGGCATAAGTACCCCACAACCCAATCAGTAATGTCACAACGAACCAAAAACCAACGAACAACATGTATTTAGTTAGCATCGTTTACACTCCTTTTATCCCAAGCCTTCAGAGCTTCATCCGCATTATTAGCAATAGGGCCTCTTGCTCCACATTTCTGACAGCGAGTAAATGTATTGAACATCACTTGCATGACTTCTAGTTTTTTAGAATTACAGAATGGGCAGTGAGCACTGTTCATGAGTGATTACCTCTTGCTGCTCTTACTAATGAGTCATACGGCTCGGTTGGCAATTTACCCATGAGAGCAAAATTAGAGGTGGCGTGTTTTACCCATTTGATTGTGGGTAATGCGCATTTTTTAGCTTTCTGAGTATTCAGCTTTTCAATGTAGACTGACTCACCTGATTTACGTGATTCTGTTATTACTGAATGAACTCTTTCTGCCTCTTTAGTTACTCTGTAGCGTAATGGACGTTCTTCGCTAATTCTGACTAATGCACCTAAAGTCC
>NZ_JBEEUL010000066.1:0-281 GCF_040139345.1 Proteus sp. fly-1067
CGTCTTTCGCCCACATACCTTCATTGGTGACAACTAATGAATTACCCACAATTTTCTCTGCACGATAATTTCTAGCCCATTGATCACCAGCAGGAGCAACCCACTCCCCGATAAACATCGCAACAATCACCAGAGGGATCGCGGTTTTCATCACCGAAAGCGCAATTTGTAAACGTGTGAAGCCAGAAGCTTGCATCACGACCAATTCACTGCGCGACGCTAATGCACCTAGTCCTAGCAAAGCACCTAACAAAGCGGCCATCGGGAAGAAGATATCAATA
>NZ_JBEEUL010000066.1:291-844 GCF_040139345.1 Proteus sp. fly-1067
GGGGATACTTAACAATGTAAATACCCCTGCACCTAACGCAGTATAGTCGCCATCGCCTACCTTACGCAGCTGCTCAACAAACTTAATGATCCCTGAAAGGGATACCAGTAGGAACAAGGTCATTAAAATAGAGTTGAGGATCGTGCGTCCAATATATCTGTCTAAAACACCAAACATTAGGCAGCCCCTCTATTAAATCTGACACGTAAACGGCGCATTGGTACGGTATTCCATAAGTTAAGAATTACCGCAAGAGCAAGGTAACCTAAGTTAACCGCCCATAAGGCATATTTCGGGTCGACATCACCTTTTTCTGCACTGTTGCGTAGCGTACTTTGTAACAGAAAGAATATAAGATACAACAACATCGCAGGGAGCATACTAAGCACTCTCCCCTGACGAGGGTTGACTTCACTAAGAGGTACAACCATCAGTGCCATTACCACCACAGAGAATACGATGGTTAAACGCCAATGAAATTCTGCATTCGAGTCAGGATCATTGGCTTTCCAAAGCTCGAACATCGTTTTCTGTTCAACTTTGTCATTACTGG
>NZ_JBEEUL010000067.1:0-834 GCF_040139345.1 Proteus sp. fly-1067
CCATGCGCCAGAAGCTCCAATAAAAAATGCAGCCGCAAGGAATGCTGCTGTTGTCATATGAAGCAAGCGATATGGGAAGGATGGATTGAAAATAACCGCTAGCCAATCAACAGGCACGATGCGATTATCAACGATTTCAAATCCTTGCGGAGTTTGCATAAAGCTATTAGACGCGAGGATCCAAAAAGTGGAAATAATTGTGCCTAGTGCGACCATACATGTCGCAAAAAAGTGGAGTTTTTCACCCACTCGTTGCATACCAAAAAGCATCACACCAAGGAAACCTGCTTCGAGGAAGAATGCTGTCAGTACTTCATAAGTGAGCAATGGGCCAGTAATACCGCCCGCAAAATCTGAGAAAAAACTCCAGTTTGTGCCAAATTGATATGCCATCACTAAGCCTGAAACAACGCCCATACCAAAATTGACAGCGAAGACTTTTGACCAGAAATGAAACAATTTTATATAGTCATCATCCCGAGTTTTCAGCCATAGGCCTTCTAGCACTGCCAAAAAACTGGCAAGACCGATAGTGATTGCCGGGAAAATAATATGGAACGAGACCGTAAACGCAAATTGTATACGAGCCAGTTCCAGCGCAGTTAGTCCAAACATATTGACCCCTGATTGGAATTGATAGTACGCACATCACAATTTCACTTTTGCCGCTGATAGGTGTGTAGTGCTGTTCCTTAGCAAAAAAACAATAGCAGCGGCTATTTGCCGAAAAGGCAAACGGAGTAAAAATGTTTTGTGCTTATAGTTAAAAAAAGTCAGGTGAATGTATGGATAAGTAGAACATGAGAAGATAAACTATAATAGTAACAATTTTTG
>NZ_JBEEUL010000068.1:0-828 GCF_040139345.1 Proteus sp. fly-1067
TTTACGTTTTAGTAAGATAACAGCAATAGTAATGCCTGCAAACCACAAGTTTTGTGTAAATTCAGCGTCAGTGATCCCTAAAATATCACCAAATAAGATATGGGTGAGGTGTTGTTCGGTATCGATTTTAGCGAACATGACTAAACCAAGGGCAAACATCCCTGAGAACACAATCCCCATCACGGTATCTTCTTTGATACGGCTATTTTCTTTTAAATACCCTGTTGCAAAGGCACAAAATAACCCAGATAAAAACGCCCCTATAGCTAGAGGGATCCCTGCAACTGAAGCGATAACGATACCCGGCAGTACGGCATGGGAAATGGCATCCCCCATTAGAGACCAACCCTTTAATACTAAAAAGCAGGATAAAATAGCGCATACCGCACCAGTAACAATCGCCGTGATAATTGCTTTTTGCATAAAAGGAAAGATAAAAGGCGCGGTTAGTAAATCAATAAAATCACTCATTTGCGGCCTCCTGCTGCTTTATTTTATGCAGGTTTTCAACTTCGCGTTTTGCTTTACGGCGTGATGCAAAAACACCATGTTTTGGTGCAAAGAAGAATGCCAGTAAGAAAATAACTGTTTGTAACGTAACGATTAGCCCACCAGTTGCACCATTTAGGAAATAACTGGCGTAAGCACCAATTGCACTCGTCGCGGTACCAATAGCAACCGCAATAATTAATAAGCGCTTAAACTGATCTGTTAATAAATAAGCGGTTGCCCCTGGAGTCACAACCATCGCAATCACTAAGATAGCGCCAACGGTTTGCAATGCCGCAACAGTACAAGCACTTAATAAGGTGAAGAAAATAATCTTCA
>NZ_JBEEUL010000069.1:0-825 GCF_040139345.1 Proteus sp. fly-1067
CTGCCGTTTCTCAATTCTACAGTTTGATTAATTACTATTAGCGGCAATCAAGTTTGCAACTTTATTTGCTTCCGCGTTAAGCCCCATTTGATTGTAAGCTATCTCCATGTATTTTAATGCTTTTCTTGTGGCATCAGTATCTGGGTAGTCTCTTAACATTTGTTGAACTCGATTGACAACCGCGACATAGGCACCACGTTTGTTGTAATATTCAACGACGGAGAGGTCAAATCGCGCTAAACGATCTTTTAAATAGATAAGACGTTTGCTGGAATCGTTAGCATAGAGGCTGTTAGGATAGTAACGAACCAATTGGCTAAAGTCCTTAAAGGCGACTCGTGCGTGTTGAGGATCTCTATCTGAGCGGTCAATACCAAAGAAACCTTGCAATGCACTATCATCAAGTGCCATCGCAGTCAAACCACGCATATAGAGCACATAGTCAATATTTGGGTGGGTTGGGTTTAGACGCATAAAGCGGTCAATTGCAGCTATCGCCATTGGTAGTTCAGCTGATTTATAATAAGCATAAATCAGGTCTAATTGTACCTGCTGGGCATATGGGCCAAATGGATAGCGGTTATCCAACGCTTCCAATTGCTTGATGGCCGCTTTGTAGTTACCATCCTGCAACTTTTGCTGGCCAACACTGTACATTTCAGCCGGGGTGCTATCAGGGCTGATTTCATTATTGCTGGAGCATCCGGTGAGTACCAGGCTCAACGTGGCGGCAGCCACCAGATATTTCATACGTATCATCACGTGTTGGTTATCCTCTGAGTGTTTCGAGGGAGACTATCCGTAAGGCTCCCGGCAAAATTCGAG
>NZ_JBEEUL010000070.1:0-811 GCF_040139345.1 Proteus sp. fly-1067
CATCACTGAATTCCATATTGTGGTAACAGTGGTGAGCAGACATCTGCTGGTAGCGTTGCTTTAAGAATTTTACGTTGTCTTCGTCCCAAACAAAGCTCATATGTGGGCATGGATGAATAAAGTCACGTGGATCTTTAATTTTACCTTTGGTGACGAGATAAGACCAAAGCTGGCGAGAGAGGTCAAATTCAGTATTGACTTCAAGTGCTTTACTGATATCTACCGTACCATCTGGATTCGGTGGCGTGTAATTCATTTCACAGTTAGCGGCGTGGCCTGTACCTGCGTTGTTCCATGGATGAGAACTTTCTTGTGCGCAATCATTGAGTCTTTCAAATACGGCGATGTTGAGTGATGGCTCGAGCTCTTTTAAAAAAGTTCCCAATGTTGCACTCATGATACCGGCACCAATTAGCCCGATATCGACTTGTTCAGAAATAGGCTTACTCATTAAAAACTCCTACTGCTTAGTGGGCTTAAAACACAGTTCAGTGCCTTCTTGATACACAACATAAGCACGGCGCCATGGGTCATCACCGATTAAACGCCATTTGTGGCCAGTGCCTGTATTATCTTGTGCTAATAAAACATCACCGGGTTTGATGATAAATGTTGAACCATCTTTGGTTTCAAATTCTAGCGTACCCGTCAGCGTCAGCACATAACGTGGAACAGGATCTTTGTGCCAATCCCATGATCCGGCTGATGTGGTTTCGCGAAATGAAAGTTCACTCACTGCAATCGCGGGTGTTTCATTGTCACCTCTTGCTTCACCACTTAATTCTATCGTGCCTTCTTCAAAAAGAGAGTT
>NZ_JBEEUL010000071.1:0-808 GCF_040139345.1 Proteus sp. fly-1067
ATTGAAAGCGTGGTGATCGAAATAATTAACGTGTTTGTATCAACCGGCGCTCCTTCTTTTGGTAATAAACCGGCCATGCTAGCCGCAATTTGCGTGTTTTCCAGCTTGTATATAACCACAAAGCTAGTGCAACAATAATGGTTGCAGGAATAAAGTTAGTACCCACTTCTGGGTGCTGCACGCGCAGGATCGCAGCGTACGCAAATAAACCTAAAAAGAAGTTACCCACGACAAATTTAGGTAACCCCATTGGCATTGCATGATGTAAGTAACGCTGGTGTAGGCTATAAACTGCTAATATTAAAGTAATAATCGGAAATATAGAAAACTCTACTAAGGAGTTAAACAGAGCAGAGAAAGTTCCGTGAGTCGATAAGCCAACCACTAGTGCGAGTAGTAATGTGCTTTTCTCATAGCGATTGTGTTCCGTCATTGATTCTCCTTTATATTATTTAGTGAGATCGGGGTCAGTTTGATTTTGTTTTTCTTGTTCACGGCGGTACCAGTAATATGCGCCTTTCGCGATCATACGTAGCTGTAACACTAACCGTTCTTCCAGATGCTGCCTTTTTTCCTCATCGATATCTAGAGCTTCAGCACCTGCGCTAAAAACGATGGTGACCATGGATTCTGCTTGTAGCTCAGTAAAATGTCGTGGCATACGGCTTTCTTGTTCAAGGTAATCGGCAAGTTCTGCGATAAAGTGTTGGATTTCCCGTGCCACCGCTGCACGAAACTCAGCAGAGGTTCCAGAGCGTTCACGTAATAATAACCTAAACGCATTAGGGTTATTACCTATAAACTCCAT
>NZ_JBEEUL010000072.1:0-799 GCF_040139345.1 Proteus sp. fly-1067
CTATGGTTTTGAAGAAGACGTTATTCATTGGCACCGTGTTGCTCGCGATCTGTGTAAGCCATTTGGCACTGACACTTATCAAACCTATAAAGATTGGTGTGATGAATATTTCTATTTAAAACATCGCGATGAACCAAGAGGTGTTGGTGGATTGTTTTATGATGATTTGAACAAACCTGATTTCGAGACTTGTTTTGCATTTACACAAGCCGTCGGTAATGGCTTCTTAGAGGCCTACGTTCCTATTGTCGAAAAGCGCCGACATCATTCTTGGGGAGACAGAGAACGTCAATTCCAACTCTATCGACGCGGGCGCTATGTAGAATTTAACCTAGTGTGGGATAGAGGCACATTATTTGGTCTGCAAAGCGGTGGACGCACTGAATCTATTTTAATGTCCATGCCGCCACTCGTACGTTGGGAATATGATTATCATCCTGAACCTAATAGCCCCGAAGCTAAGTTATACAGTGATTTTTTAGTCACTAAAAAAAATTGGCTAGATAGACTCTAAATAATTCAAGATGCAGGTAGGCGACAAGCGAAGATAGATGGGGAGCATAGATAAACTCTGTGACTTGGCGAGCGTAGCGTAGTCACTTATACCTCAACGAAAGCCCTGCAACTTGAAAAATGACGAGTATAAATAGTGACAGTGATTACTATCATTAAAGTCGCTAAAATGCTTGGCGGCTTTTGTGATAAAAATTAGCAAATTTTAATAAACATGATTAACTATCAACTAGTTACATAATCAACTTCATCGCCTATGATTCCATTCTCACAAACAAAATGGAGT
>NZ_JBEEUL010000073.1:0-785 GCF_040139345.1 Proteus sp. fly-1067
ACCTCAGGATCCCAACCTAACATATCATAGCCATCTCCATCAAAAATATAAACCACTAAGCTACATTGATAAAGCTTTCCGACCCTACTATCAGCAGATAGTGCGTCAATAAAGTCTTCGGGAAATGAGCGTTCTGCTAAAAAATCAAGTACATTGCCCATGTCTTTAACATCAACAAAATAACCCTCATTACTCATTTCAATATCATATTGATCAATCACTTTAATCACTTCAGGCAGGGTGACATTTAAACGTTTTTCAATCTCTTGATAAAATTCTTTTGTTGGTAGATTCGCTTTTAGGGCTAATGTATTACCTGTATTTTCTTCGAAATAATTATCATCATCCAGTAAATTGAAAAGCGCTTGTAACCGTTGTATCACCGTACGATTATCATCGTGTAATGCCGCTGTCTCCACGCCAATATCAACAATCTTACATTGATGGTCAAAATGGCGCTTTTTCCCTTCTGAATTAATTAAAGAGCCAGTTATTTTCAAAGTTTGCGCATTTTCAGGAATTGAAAACATAGCGATAGAAGCAGGACTCGTATTAACGTGAGATGATTGATTAGTAGGATCCAGTGTTGCCATCAACTGTCCATCGATAAATATTTTTCCCTCAAGCTGAGTTTCTTTATCAAGATATGAGTAAAAAGAGGTCATTCCTTTTGCTGAGGCCATAAAAGAATTTCCAAATATAAGAAATAAACAAAGTAATAAATAAGATTTCATCAATCACTCAAGAAAAAGGCCGAATCCAATAGATTCAGCCTATTATATGAC
>NZ_JBEEUL010000074.1:0-779 GCF_040139345.1 Proteus sp. fly-1067
CATAATCAACCTGTTTGTAATTTTTATTCTCTGCGGACATACAAACGGGGTCTTGTGAATGTCCACCAACAATCATATCTAAGTAACCTTCAGGCAAACTACGTGCCATTTCCACATCACCCGGTGCATATGAACCGTGTTGGCCATCATCATAGTGGCCCATGTGGGTTGCCGCGATAATAATGTCTGGCTTCTCGGTTTCACGTAGCTCTTCAACCACTTTTTTGGCTTCGAGGGCTGGCGTTCTAAACTCAACATCAGGGAAGTTTGCAGGATTACCTAATTTTGCAGTGTCATCCGTCGTTAGACCTAATACCGCAATTTTTACCCCTTGCTTATCGAAAATTTGATACGGTTTAAATAGGCGTTTACCCGTACTGGTTTGATATATATTCGCAGATAAGAACGGGAAATTAGCCCATTTTTCTTGGGTGCGTAATACATCAATGCCATCGCATCGTAACCCCCTAAATTCATGCCCTTAAAATCAGGCTCAGCATCTTGTAAATCTGACTCTGGAACACCCGTATTAATATCACCTCCAGAAAGTAGTAAAAGGCTGCCACCTTGTTTAGCCACTTCATCACGAATTTCATCAACCACCGTTTTTTGTGCCGCTAAACCGTATTCGCCATGATCGTTATGCCAAAAATGGCCATGATGGTCATTGGTGTGCAAAATCGTAATATTATAGGTTTTATCTTTTTCCCAAGCATTTGCCAATGCGGCTGGCAATAAGGCTAAAGATACCGTTAATGCACATACGGATGCTTTAAAGG
>NZ_JBEEUL010000075.1:0-772 GCF_040139345.1 Proteus sp. fly-1067
TGGCCGCATGGGAAAACGATGAATTGATAGAAGGGTTGAGTGAAAATCAGCACTGGCAAAAAATATTGTGGGTAGCATTACAGCAATACACAAAAGATCTCAATCAGCCTCAATGGCATCGTTCTAATCTTTATCAACAATTTATTTCGACATTAAATGGTGCAAAAGAAGGAGAACTTCAGCACTGTTTTCCACCTCGTATCTTTATTTGTGGAATTTCTGCATTACCTCAAGTCTATTTGCAGGCACTGCAAGCAATTGGGCATCATACAGAGATCTATTTACTTTTTACAAACCCTTGCCGTTACTATTGGGGTGATATTCAAGATCCTAAATTTCTTGCTCGTCTTAATAGTCCAAAACCTCGTCATTATCAGCAATTACATGAATCGCCTTGGTTTAAAGATGAAAAAAATGCCTCTTTATTATTTAATGAAGAGGGAGAGCAAAATATCGGTAATCCGCTATTAGCCTCATGGGGAAAGCTGGGTAAAGATAACCTCTATTTTCTTTCTGAGCTTGAATATACTGATGTGTTGGATGCTTTTGTTGATATTCCAAGAGATTGCTTACTTCATCAATTACAAGCAGATATCCTTGATTTAGACGATTTTTCACAATTAGGCACAACTCTTAAAACTTATGAATGTAGTGAGAAAAAACGTGTTATTTCGCCTGATGATCACTCTCTGACCTTTCATGCAAGTCATAGCCCACAACGTGAAGTGGAAGTATTGCAAGATCAATTATTGCATTTGCTAGAGCAAGATCC
>NZ_JBEEUL010000076.1:0-771 GCF_040139345.1 Proteus sp. fly-1067
GTTTAACCTGTGTATTTGTTGATAACGGCTTACTACGTTTAAACGAAGCCGACCAAGTAATGGAAATGTTTGCTGGCAAATTCGACCTGAACATTATCCACGTTACACCAGAAGATCGCTTTTTGAATGCATTAGCGGGTATTAATGATCCCGAAGCAAAACGTAAGGCGATTGGTCACGTGTTTATTGATGTATTCGATGAGGAAGCATCAAAACAAACTCAAGTTAAGTGGCTGGCACAAGGTACAATTTACCCAGACATCATTGAATCTGCCGCATCAGCAACAGGTAAAGCACACGTTATTAAATCTCACCATAACGTAGGCGGCTTACCAGAAGACATGAAACTGGGTCTTGTTGAACCATTGAAAGAGCTGTTCAAAGACGAAGTGCGTAAAATTGGTCTTGAACTTGGACTGCCATACGACATGTTATATCGCCATCCATTCCCAGGTCCGGGCCTTGGTGTTCGTGTTCTTGGCGAAGTGAAGAAAGAGTACTGCGATCTCCTACGCCGTGCGGATGCAATTTTTATTGAAGAACTGCATAAAGCTGATTTATATAACAAGGTCAGTCAGGCGTTTACTGTGTTCTTACCTGTACGTTCAGTCGGTGTAATGGGTGATGGCCGTAAATATGATTGGGTCGTTTCATTACGCGCAGTTGAGACGGTAGACTTTATGACGGCACATTGGGCACATTTACCGTATGACTTCTTAGGACGTGTTTCTAACCGTATTATCAATGAAGTAGGCGGAATTTCACGTGTTG
>NZ_JBEEUL010000077.1:0-770 GCF_040139345.1 Proteus sp. fly-1067
TTTGCGTCGTTCAATACTCATCGTTTCAGGCATGGTTAGGGTTAATTTATAACCTCTTGCAGCTGCAACATAAGCTAATGCAATACCTGTATTACCACTAGTTGGTTCAACGAGTTCTTTATCTTGAGTTAGAATTCCTTTTTTCTCAGCATCCCAAATCATATTCGCACCAATACGACATTTGACGCTAAAACTTGGATTGCGCGATTCAACTTTCGCTAAAATATTGCCATTTCCGAAATGTTTTAAGCGTACTAATGGGGTATGACCAATGGTTAGCGAATTATCATCATAAATTTTACTCATGGGATATCCTTATAATAGTCAATTAGGGCCGAGAATTGGATGTAAGGTTGATCCCAAAATACGCGAACAAACCTTTATTGCAAATATGAATTACCTATATACTTATATCTTTAAGTTATTTTGAACAGATATATTTTAGTAAAAGGTTATGACAAAAATGGCGAATATAGCAAGAGAACAAAGGGAGGAATGAGTAAAAACGCGAGCTATTTATCAATAACATCGCGTTTTATTGTAGAGAGATTAGTAACGTGCGTAGCGAGCGCGATAACGGTCAACCCACATTAAGGTTGCGCCACATACAGCGACAGGCATGATCAGCAAGTTAAGGATTGGGATCATCATCAATACGCTAACTGCACCGCCAAATTGAATATTATTCATACGGTCTTTTGACAACGCTTGTTTCATATCGTTAAAGCCAACACGATGGTTATCAAACGGGTAGTCACAATACTGAATTG
>NZ_JBEEUL010000078.1:0-765 GCF_040139345.1 Proteus sp. fly-1067
GAGTAATAAACGTGCTAAGGTGCTTTTCCCTGAACCCGATGTCCCAACAATCCCTAATGTTTCACCTGAACGAATGGATAAATTAAAATCTTGAAGAATATACGGCATATTGGGTTGATAGCGAAAACAGATATTACGTAACTGGATATATCCTTTTAAGGATTTACGCTCTCCATGTTTAGTCTGCTCTGTTGGTAAATTAATTATTTGAGCTAACTTCTCAATAGCCACTTTTGTTCTTATGTAATCTCCCCAAAGTTTGACCAATTTTACTAGTGGTTGGCTGGCATGGTTGACCATCATGTGGAAAGCAATAAATTGCCCAATGGTCAGTTGTAAAGCCAATACTTCCGATGCACCAACCCATAAAATAACCGCACTGGTTAATTTCTCAATTACCATCACAAGGTGTTCTGATCGAGAACTCACTTGCCCTGCAACAAAAGTGGTGTGGCTCATATCTGAAGTTTGCTTATCCCATCGGCGAGTAAAATTTGGCTCTACAGATAAGCTTTTTGCTGTTTCAATACCATTAATGCTTTCTGTTAAAAAAGATGTATTGATTGCAATATTCGCAAACTGTTCATGAGCAGCGGCTTCAATTTTAGGGGTTAGCCACCAAGCAACGAGTAAATAAAGCGGAATAGAGCAGAGAAAGATCAGAGTGAGCGTTGAAGAAAGTAGGCTCATCACATAGATAAATACAAACAGAAATAGTACACCAACACATAATGTAAAAAAGCTCCCCGTTAGAAACTCACGAAT
>NZ_JBEEUL010000079.1:0-761 GCF_040139345.1 Proteus sp. fly-1067
TGGCTTGCCGTCCAAAATCCATAGTGGCCACATAAGGGGTGGTTATGCTTTGTTCTGCACTGTGATTATGGCTTAACATTGCCTTTGTCCAGCCACTTAGCTGTTGACTTTGTACCTTACTATCCATTTGTGCGCCAATATAACCAATTTTTCGATAACCTTTTTGTAGCATATGATTAGTTAGAAAATATACGGCCTCACCAATATTGCTTCGGATGTTAAGCGAAAGTGAGTGTGTTGCTTCCCCTGCAACACTAATAACGGGAATATCAATATTTTTAAGATAGCTAAGCACGCTTTCAGAATTAATCGCGCCAAAAATAACCATCGCTGCTGGACTACTTTGCAATAAAGTAAAGAAAACTTCAGATTCTTTTTTCTGTTGATAATCATGGCTGCCAATAACAACTTGATAGCTGTTTTTGTTAAGTACATCCTGTAGTGATTGCAAAAATGCCGAACTCGCATAGTCTCGTAATGATGGCACAAGTACTGCGATCGTTCGGCTTTGACCGGAGGCGAGTATACCCGCCGCAGAGTTTGGTATATACCCAAGCTCTGCGACTGCTTCATTGATTTTTTCTCGCAGTTTATCTGATACTAAGTCTGGAGTGCGCAGCGCCCTTGAGACAGTCATTGAACCAACGCCTGCATATTTAGCAACATCTTGTAGGGTCACTCGCCCAGTATTCTTTCTTTTGCGTGTTTTTTCCATAAAAGATGCTTTTTTACTCTATTACACAATTTGTCACGCTATAACT
>NZ_JBEEUL010000080.1:0-760 GCF_040139345.1 Proteus sp. fly-1067
CGCATTGAATACAAAGCTATTTATGCCGAGTTTTTATTCGAAAATCAACGTCAAAATGAAGCAATGCCTCTCATTGATGAAGTCATCAAAGAGTATAATCTTTTACCAAAATCAGCAAAAAGCTATAATAAACAATGGTATCAATTAGCATTGAAAATAAAAAATAATAAAAGGCTTGAATAAACGTCTTAACACCTGGAATCTATGCTCTAAAGAATTTAAATTACATATCAGCGACCAGCGAATAAACCACTAGTAGCATAAGCCACAATATAATGAGTGGCGAGTGAAAAAACTCACTATGCTTTAGCGAAAAACGCTGCAACTTGAAGTATCACGAGCATACTTCACACCTTGTGAAAATAACTTTTATTATAGTGATTTTACTGTTAATGAAAATCATTATCAAACCCATGGTGTTTATGTGGTCTTTCTCATTAACTAGCATTGGCTATTTATTTAGCAACTAATACCAACATTAGCACCCTTTGATTTTCTTTAATATTACCTTTAATAACATAATTAGATAATTATTCCATTTAGACATTTCGCATCAAATGATAATCCTGTTAAATCCATTACAATTAATACGTGATCTTCCGCGCAAAAGAAAAACAAATTTATATTTCCTGCTTTAGTTAACCATTTTTTGACATAGTATTAACATCTGCAAGGAGATAAAAATATGACTCAAATAACTAAGCATCCCGTTCCTGCTGAAATTGCAGAAAATGCCCTGATAAACGAGCAACAGTACAAC
>NZ_JBEEUL010000081.1:0-753 GCF_040139345.1 Proteus sp. fly-1067
CATGTACTGCGTCTACTAAGGTGATAATGCCATCTAATAAAAAGCGTTCGCAAAGGACTTCGTGTGAGAAAAAAGTTTGAGTGATCGGCCCTGGATCAGCCATTCCTGTGCATTCAATCACCAAGCGGTCAAAATTGATATTGCCGCTATCTAAACCATCAAGTAAATCTAACAACGCATTTTCCAACTCATTTGAACGACTGCAACAAATACAACCGTTACTGAGAGTGGTAATTTGCGTTGCACGATCACCAATTAATGCATTATCAATCGGCACTTCGCCAAATTCATTTTCAATCACCGCGATTTTATGGCCGTGATCCGCCTGCAAGATATGACGCAATAAAGTGGTTTTCCCCGCACCGAGAAATCCCGTTAAGATCGTTACTGAGATCGGTTTCATATCGTCCTCTTACATTATTTGTTAACAACAGCGAAATCCGCCTTTACCACTTCCACCATAACGTGCATCTTGGCGCTCAGGAAAAAATTCTTTATACGTCATCACAGGTTTATCTGGATGGTTACCTTTCATATGTTGTACATAGGTATCATAGTCTGGGATCCCGACCAACATACGAGCCGCTTGCCCAAGGTATTTACCTGTCTTGCCTAAATTTCCAAACATCATATCACTCCAAGACAAATGCCCTGCATCGCGTTGATAGCAATACAGGGCACCCTATTATCAATATCGACTAAAGATTAATGTGACGATGTTTTCACACCCTCTTTAGGAACTGGTACATACGG
>NZ_JBEEUL010000082.1:0-752 GCF_040139345.1 Proteus sp. fly-1067
TGTGGCTAATACGGCAAAACAAGTCGCAAGTAAAGTTGAAGGTGTAAATAACGTCTATAACGAAGTCCGCCAAGGCGAACCAGTGACATTAGGCACAGCCTCCTCAGATACCTGGTTAACAACTAAAGTTCGCTCTCAAATTTTAGGCAGTGATTCAGTCAAATCGTCTTCAGTCAAAGTGATCACTGAAAATGGTGAAGTGTTCTTATTTGGCATTTTAACCCGCCAAGAAGGCGCGGCTGTTGCGAAAATCGCCAGTGAAACCAAAGGGGTTGTGAAAGTAACAACCGCATTTACTTACCTTAATTAACCCCACATTTTGATATTGTTTCTGTATTATCCTGTCAGTATCGGCCCTTGTGAATAACGGCCGATACTGACAGTGTCTCGCTTAACTAAATCGGGCTGCATTAAAACATGTCGTTAGCGTCTTAACATCCCTTTATCAATAATAAAATCGATAATAGTTTTCAAGCCTACTTTTTCTTTTAAGTTGGTGAAAACATAAGGTTTCACAGGACGCATTCTAGCCGTATCCGCTTCCATTACTTCTAATGATGCGCCAACATAAGGTGCCAGATCGATTTTATTAATTACTAATAAATCCGAATGTGTAATACCAGGACCACCTTTACGTGGGATTTTTTCCCCTTCAGCTACATCAATCACATAAATGGTTAAATCCGCCAGTTCTGGACTAAACGTTGCACTCAAATTATCGCCACCACTTTCTACAAAAACAATATCAAGAT
>NZ_JBEEUL010000083.1:0-752 GCF_040139345.1 Proteus sp. fly-1067
AGGAGGCAATATGCACACAGATTGGATCCTCACACACACAAACAACCGCGTACTGACATTAACGTTAAACCGCCCAGAAGTGCGTAACGCATTAAGTACGGATTGCCTAAAACAACTCGTCGAGCACCTTGAGCGGGCTGATAACAATCCAGAGATTGGTGCAATATTGATCACGGGTAACTCACGCTTTTTCGCAGCAGGAGCTGACCTAAAAGAGCTACAGCAACAAACCGTTGCTTCCGCTATCACAGATAAACGCCCTGCTATTTGGCGCCGCTTTAATCAGATCACAAAACCGATCATTAGCGCTGTGAATGGCTATGCATTAGGCGCTGGCTGTGAGCTAGTACTCGCCAGCGATATCACTATTGCAGGCGAATCTGCACGTTTTGGGTTACCTGAAATCACATTAGGTTTGATACCGAGAGCGGGTGGCACACAACGTCTAGTGCGTGGAGTTGGGAAATCTCTTGCCATGCAAATGATCCTCACTGGCAACGCAATTGATGCGCAACAAGCCTTACAAGCAGGGCTTGTAAGCCAAGTTTGTGTTGATGGTCTGGTGGTTGAATATGCACAAAAAATTGCGCAACGCATCGCAACACACGCTCCCTTAGCAGTGAAAGCCGCTAAAGCGGCGATTAATGCAGCTCAAGAAATGTCACTTACTGATGGCTTGCAGCTCGAACGCCAATATTTTGTCGGGTTAGCTGGTACCGATGACCGCCAAGAAGGGATCAATGCCTTCTTTG
>NZ_JBEEUL010000084.1:0-751 GCF_040139345.1 Proteus sp. fly-1067
ATGACATAATTGTGACGTGTTTTGGCCCAAAACCCGATGGAAGTTGTGTGTTACGGATACAAGGTAAGCCGAATGGTGCTGAACGTCGAGTTACTGGGCACATTGAAATCAACTTAAAGTCTGAACATGAGTTACAAAAGGTATTAACTTCTGATTTATTTTATGATGGGCTTGCTTCCTTGAAAATGGCGCAGTTTGTGGGGTATCTCGGCGAGCAGCACGTTGTTAATGAGATTAAAAAAGGCACGCTATTTGATAAGTTGTTCATGAAAACGCGTTATGGTAAAGCCCCATTAGCCAACAAATCCTCCCGTCTTGATAAAGATGGAAATGAATTAAATCCTTTATTGGGTAAACGCTTTGTTCCCGAAAAAATGTTAGCATTGCAAAACGCAAAAGGACAAGGTATTGATTTAATTTGTAAAATTGAGCCACCGCCACCTGAGTGGGTGACGTTTGAAATCAAAACAACGATGAAGGATAAGTTTGGGCCAAATGCAACACCAAAAAGTGGTGAACCAAGTGAAGCTCAAAAAGATTATATTGGAAATATAAGTAAGCATACTGGTCTAGCAAATATATCTTTTGTTCAAGGACATAATGATTATAATTTAAGTAGAGCACAAAGGAAAATGTTAGTTGAAATTAAAAAAGATATCAGTAAGAGTAATATTGCAGGTTTTAAATTAACAGTTGCTATTGATGATAAATTGAATGTGTCAAGCAATAATAAATACGGTTCTTTCTATAT
>NZ_JBEEUL010000085.1:0-750 GCF_040139345.1 Proteus sp. fly-1067
GAATTGAGATTGATAACTGGCGTTGGAAAGGCGTGCCATTTTATCTGCGTAGTGGTAAGCGGTTAGCCAATAACTACGCAGAAATTGCGGTGCAGTTTAAAGCTCCAGCGGGCGCGCTGCCGGGGGACGTTGAAGTCGATAATAATTGGCTCGTCTTTAGGTTATCCCCAACCATGGGTATGGATATGCACATGACGGCAAAATTACCCGGTATGCATTTGAATACACATGGGATCACACTGAGTGCACCTTATACTCAGCCTGGCCAATATGAGGTATCCGCCTATGAGCAGTTACTGATTGATGCATTGAATGGTGAGGGGGCTCACTTTTTACGTTTTGATGAAGTGGAATGGGCATGGCGGATCATTGATCCTGCATTAAAAGCTTGGCAACAAGGCATGCCTGATTTGTATAAAGCGGGAACTCAAGGGCCTGATACACAATCAAGAATTATGCGTTCTGGGCATCAATGGCGTTCTCTCTTCGAGCAGGAGAACAGCGAATGAATCAGCAACACGCCCCCGGAGAACCGGGTAGCACAGCAACATGGACCAGCAGTGCAAAAGATATGGTCGGAACGGCGATAGGGCAAGGTCGCGTATGGTTTACTGTAGGGTATGGTATTTTAAATGAAGTCTATTGGCCTTCTTGTAGTACCGCCCATATTCGTGATTTAGGTTTTATCATTGCAGGGGATGATTTTTGGTCTGAAGTGAAGCGAGTCAATCAATATGAGTTGACTACACC
>NZ_JBEEUL010000086.1:0-750 GCF_040139345.1 Proteus sp. fly-1067
CGAACCGAGCGGGGTTTTTTTATGACCAACCGCTCGGATCCGCCGCCTAGTGTGAAGGATAAAAATTATGAGCAAGTCGGGCGCAACATCATCAAACAAAACCTGTTTTACAGGCGCTGAACTGATAGTTCACCTGTTGGAAAAACAGGGTATCACCATTGTATCGGGGATCCCCGGTGGAGCAGCACTGCCTTTTTACGATGCTTTAGGGAAAAGTAAACAAATCCGCCATATTCTTGCTCGCCACGAGCAAGGTGCCGGTTTTATTGCCCAAGGCATTGCGCGTACCACGGGTAAAGCTGCGGTATGTATCTCTTCCAGTGGTCCGGGAGCAACTAACCTTGTGACCGCTATTGCTGATGCTAAGCTCGATTCTATCCCATTGGTTTGTATAACAGGGCAAGTACCCTCTTCAATGATTGGGACGGATGCATTTCAGGAAGTCGATACCTATGGTATTTCGATTCCAGTCACTAAACATAACTATTTAGTTCGTGATATTGCTGAGTTACCTGAAATTATTTGTGATGCGTTTCGTTTAGCGATGTCAGGAAGACCTGGTCCTGTTTGGGTTGACGTACCAAAAGATATCCAACAAGCCACTATTACGTTAGAAACATTACCGCCTATTCCACAAAAAGATCCTGTACCCATATTTAATACTGATTTAGTAATACAAGCGGCACAAATGATTAATCAGGCTAAAAAACCTGTTTTATATTTAGGCGGTGGGATAATTAGTTCTGAAGC
>NZ_JBEEUL010000087.1:0-745 GCF_040139345.1 Proteus sp. fly-1067
CTTCTAATGGTGTTGGGGAACATGGTCACCAATCTACTTAATACATCTGTCGCACCAGCGCAACGTAAAATGATTGCCGACTCTTTTGCCAACGCGTTACTGTCTTCTGTCAAAGAAGATCAGTCTCACTAATCGATTAACGAAATAAACAGTATGGTCACCCATCAGCGCTACCGTGATAAAGTCTCCCAAATGATAAGTTGGGGGCACTGGTTTGCACTTTTTAATATCCTGCTCAGCCTAGGGCTAAGTAGTAGCTATCTGTTTATTTTTGATTGGCCCGACACGCTCGCCGGGCGCATTTTTGCCTTCGTCAGTTGGATTGGCCATTTTAGTTTTGTCGTTTTTGCCTGCTACTTACTGATTGTTTTTCCACTGACCTTTATTGTTATGTCTCAGCGGCTGCTGAGGCTTATTTGTGTTGCGCTCGCCACCGCGGGTACAACCTTATTAATCTTTGATATTCGAGTCTTTAGCCAATTTGGTTTACACCTGACGCCACAGGTTTGGGATCTAGTGATCAACCCTGAAAAAGGGGAGATGGCACGCGAGTGGCAATTGATGTTTATCGCGATCCCTATCATCTTTCTTATTCAAATGCTTTTTGCAACTTGGAGTTGGCAAAAGCTACGCAGTTTGAATAGACAAACCTTTGGTAAACCACTCGCAGGGCTATTTATTGCCACCTTTGTGATGTCGCACCTTATGTATGGATGGTCTGATGCTAATTTCTATCGCCCTATTA
>NZ_JBEEUL010000088.1:0-744 GCF_040139345.1 Proteus sp. fly-1067
GGGGGACCGTTGCTAATTATGAGGGGCTATGGGTTGCTCGTAATATTAAAACGTTACCATTAGCAATGTCTAAACACCCACAGGCACAGCATTTGTTAAAAGATAAAACAGAAAGGGCATTATTAAATATGCCAACTAATGCTGTTTTAGATTTGATTGATGAATTAAAGAAAAAAGGTATCTTCGAAGAAGTTAGAGATATGACGTGCCGAGGTGAGGGGGTTGAACAAGGCAAATTAGGTAAATTGCTTGTTCCACAGTCGAAGCACTACTCATGGCTAAAAGCGATGGATATCTTGGGATTAGGGCAGCAAAATATCGTTCAACTGCCTGTTGATGATAGCTACCGCACCGATACAGCTCAAATGAGGCAAATTGTGTTTTCATTAATTGAGCAAGGTGAGCCTATTTTAGCCGTTGTCGCTGTGGTTGGAACAACGGAAACCGGTGCAATTGACAATGTAGCTGAACTGATTGCTTTACGTAAAGAATGTGAGTCGCGTTTTGGCATCTCTTTTTATATACATATTGATGCTGCTTATGCAGGTTACGCATGTGCCATGTTCAGAGATGAAAACAATCAATTTATTGAATATGAGATGTTGATCCAGCGTTATCATAATGAAGGTATTTTCCCCCCAGATATTGTTTGGCCTAAGCGGGATGTCTACCAAAGTTTTAGAGCTTTGCAGGAAGCCGATTCCATCACCGTTGATCCTCACAAAGTCGGCTTTATTCCTTATG
>NZ_JBEEUL010000089.1:0-740 GCF_040139345.1 Proteus sp. fly-1067
TGGTTATCCATCGAACGTTGCCCTACCGCATTTTGCTCTTGTTTCATTGATTCATATGGCGTTAAACGGATAACGTTTTTTTCTAGCCATAACTTATATGGATGGCGGCTTTTTAGATCATTATCTGTGTCTGCACTATGAAGGATCCGTCCTTCTTGGGTATCGATCAGCATGAGTTCACCGGGGCCAACTCGGCCTTTTTCAACCACCTCATCCGGTTGGTAATCCCAAATCCCGACTTCAGAAGCACAAGTGATGAGTCTATCTTTGGTGATCACATAGCGTGCTGGACGTAAGCCATTTCGGTCGAGGTTACAAGCAGCATAGCGCCCATCGGACATAACAAGACCCGCAGGGCCATCCCAAGGCTCCATATGCATTGAATTAAAATCAAAGAAAGCTTTGAGATCATCATCCATATCAGGGTTATTTTGCCAAGCGGGTGGAACTAATAAGCGAATAGCACGGATCAGATCCATTCCGCCGTTGAGTAGTAGCTCTAGCATGTTATCGAGAGAGCTGGAGTCCGAACCAGTTTCGTTAACAAAAGGCGCAGCTGTTTGTAAATCAGGGATCAGTGGCGTGCGAAATTTGTATGAACGCGCCCGTGCCCATTGGCGGTTACCTGTGATGGTATTGATTTCGCCATTATGTGCTAAGTAACGAAATGGCTGTGCAAGAGGCCAGCGTGGTACGGTATTGGTTGAAAAACGCTGATGGAATAGGCAAATCGCTGACTC
>NZ_JBEEUL010000090.1:0-740 GCF_040139345.1 Proteus sp. fly-1067
GTATGCACGTTATCAAAGCCGCTTTCTCGTTTGGTTTGCCAGTATTAGCTTACTAATCGCTTTCTTTGGCGCAATGACAGTACAATTTATTGGTGGAGCGAGATTACTGGAAACCGCCGCGGGTATTCCGTATACCTATGGTCTGCTGATTTTTGGTGTCTCAATTGCGTTATATACCGCGATAGGGGGTTTCCGAGCTAGTGTGCTTAATGATGCACTGCAAGGGTTAGTGATGCTACTAGGCACTGTCATTTTACTGGTAGCTATTATCTATCATGCAGGAGGACTGGGCGCTGCCGTGGAAAAAATTCACACTATCGACCCTAAATTAGTTTCTGTTGAAGGTGCTGATGATATTTTAAGTGGCCCATTCCTTGCCTCTTTTTGGATTTTAGTCTGCTTTGGGGTAATTGGCTTACCGCATACCGCAGTGCGTTGTATTTCCTATAAAGACAGCAAAGCCCTTCATCGTGGAATTATTCTTGGCACCATCGTGATGGCTGTGCTCATGTTTGGTATGCACTTTGCGGGAGCGCTAGGCCGTGCCATCCTACCTGACCTTACGATCCCTGACCAAGTGATCCCAACCTTAATGGTGCAAGTATTACCCCCATTTGCTGCTGGTATTTTCTTAGCCGCCCCCATGGCGGCAATTATGTCGACGATTAACGCACAGTTACTCCAATCATCAGCGACTATCGTCAAAGATATTTATCTCAGCAGTGCACCAAAGCAAATTC
>NZ_JBEEUL010000091.1:0-739 GCF_040139345.1 Proteus sp. fly-1067
TTTTGGTACAGCGCTTGTAATTGATAAGTGCCTGCTGCGGCTTGCAATGGGACCAATTGTACGCGGCTTGTTGGTTTCATTGGCAATGCGACTAGCCCTCCCAGAGGGTAATCAAAACGCTCATCTTTACGGCTGCTAAACAGTTCCCATTGTTGCTTATCACTTTTACGATTGATAGTCGCAGTGCGTTGCCCCGGTATTGAAATGGTAGGTACGAAGCCAGGTCCCGCATCGCCATAGCGCTGCTGGAACAAGGTTCTTAGCTCACCACTGAAAAAATCTGCCGCAGTGTGTGAATCGCCAATTTGTACTATATGGATTTGCTGGTTGCCTTGCTTTAGCTTGTTATCAAGGCGACTTAGATTTGGCTCAGCATTGTTGATTAATTGACCTTGAACATCGGCTTCAGCCAGCATCCGTGTTGAGCTTTTCTGTGTTCGCTCTACGCCTTGCTGGCAGGACAACAGGCCTAGAGACAGCAACGCGATAACGCTAGCTGCCGCTACTTTGGATCTGGCCTGACGCAATTTGTTCCGCTTCATGAGGGACCTTTTCTTCTTCTACATCATAATGGATGAGTGAAAACACTTTTTCAGCAATCGCTTGTTGTCCTTTAGGACTGAAATGGATCCCATCACCACTTCTTAGCTTAATTTTGCTGCTATCATCGCCGAAATAATCAGAATAGGTGAGATCTTTATATTTAAAGACATCATTAACAGAAAAATAAATTTCACCG
>NZ_JBEEUL010000092.1:0-731 GCF_040139345.1 Proteus sp. fly-1067
AGTATAAAAAATCAAACCACAGAGCAGCCCTTACTTATTAATAAACAAGGGAATATTTATTATTTCATTTTCAGTTTTAATAAGTTTAATTTTAAAGATTTTTATGCATCAATCTATTAAATCAAAATAAGGTCATCTACAAAAGATAATTTAATTAAAGATTACATTGATAAAAGAATGAAGTTAGCTGTTATATAATATTTATTATCAAAATGAGATAAGTTAGGGATTGATGATATTTTTATGTTATAGCAACTATTCATTTCCTTTTAATAATATTAAATACGTTGGGTTGGTAATTGTAATGAATTAAATACGGATTATGCTGCTAATAGTTATGCTTAGATTAAAGCAATGGCTGTAGTATAGCAGAATTAAGTACAATTAATGTGTTAACTGAAACATATACGGAATATTTATCCATTTTCCATTTAGTTCGCATGCCCCCTCATAAAAAATAAGTGAGTTAAAACCAGAAAATTACACACTAAACGACAGAGATTTCAATGTTCTCGGCAGAATGTTTCACTTTATTAGCTGAGGTTGCAATAACATCTGTGTAGCCTAACGTCCTATCATACTGCCCAACGACCTAACTTACAGCTAAGTACATTTGATTTCTGCGAAGCTGTTCCTAAATTTTAACCAAACATCTATGTTTGCTAATGAAATTCTACTGAAACGATATACAATACAGAGACTTTAAACCCTCATTAGGCGAATTCTTTGGT
>NZ_JBEEUL010000093.1:0-727 GCF_040139345.1 Proteus sp. fly-1067
CAGGTGAAGGCTTTAAAAAAATCATACAAATTAGCCCTAAAATAACAAACCACGTTATTAAATGAAATCCATCTATAAAAGAGGCGACATGAGATCCCCTTGCTATTAATGACACTATATATTGAACATTTTCTAATAAATCACTAGATAATTTCTGCTCTCCCGTTTGAATATAACCCCTCAATGAGTTGTGATGCGTATCATAAGATATTCGTAAATAGGTATTCATTAAAGCCCCAGCTAATGCAGGCATTAATACTCTAGCAATCGAAATATATGCACCAAGATGTAATGCTTCACTAGGCTTAATGTTTGTGACAAATGATGCAATCAACCCAATTAATAAAATACATTCACCAATAGCCTGTAACATCATTAACACAAAGAAATCATCTGCACGCCACTGATAAGTCATTTGATGTCCGATTAAGCAAGCAATTCCAATAATCGTTATCCCTATTATCATCACTAATCGAGGCTCTAATCGACGAGCAATCATTATGGCAAAAGGGCTGAAAAGAAGATAAATAATAAAAGCTATATTACTCACATCACCTATTTGCTGAGCTTTTAAACCTGCCACAATACTTAAAAAGGATGGTATAAACAAAGAGTTAGGCAACATTAAAAAACCATATAAACAAGCAATAATAAAGCAGAGCCTTAAATTATAATTTTTGAACCAATTTAAATATCCAAAGCTTTTGCTATAAACTGACGCTCTAAT
>NZ_JBEEUL010000094.1:0-722 GCF_040139345.1 Proteus sp. fly-1067
CTGATGATTCTATCAAGATTATCAATCAAAGCCACAACAAGATAAATATTTCCTCTATTGAATGAGCACAATTCATATACAAGTATTATTGAATAAAGATTTAATTAATATTGCATAGTTCTATTCAATATCTTTGTCACCCAAAATGATAAAAATATGATTACTGGCGTTATAGATCATTGCTATGACATCACATTTGTTAATCGCCAGTAAGTAATCTTCTTTTTATCTTTTCATTCGAGGTTATTATGAGATATCTAATTGCATCATCAATATACGCTAGTGTGTTAGGAGTACTATTCGCCGTCTCTTCATTTCAGGTTAACGCTCATGGCTATGTCAGAGTACCGCAAAGCCGCTCATATCAATGTAGTTATAATGATGATTTTAATAAAGGTCAAAAAACCCCCACCAATTTTAACTGTGGACTTGGTGCTGAATATGAACCACAAAGTATTGAAGTCCATAACGGTTTTCCTGAATTTGGTCCTCCCGATGGAAAAATAGCCAGTGGAGGGATAGAACGTTTTCTTCCCTTAGATGAACAAAGCCCCACACGTTGGAACAAAATTGATATGAAAACAGGTAATAATACTTTTACTTGGTTTCTGACTATGCAGCACTCAACCACTAATTGGCGCTTCTTTATTACTAAAAATGGTTGCCATCAATCTGCACCATTAACTCGCGCGACCTTTGATCTAACCCCATCTTGTCAACGG
>NZ_JBEEUL010000095.1:0-720 GCF_040139345.1 Proteus sp. fly-1067
TGCGGTAAAGTTAGTACATACTGGTTTCTATTTAAATCTAGCGTGCTAACAGTGTGTTCAATAAGGCTAATATTAATAAATTTTTCATCTTTTTTAATTAATTCACTAGGAATATCAACACCAGCTTGATACCACTCATCAGCTGTTAGTAAAGGTACTAGGTTTTTTTTATTTTCTGCGTTATCCATTAACGAAAATTCAACTTCACGATTAAAAATACGATTTTTATTAATAAAAAAATCAATATGGTAATAACCTGGTGCAATAGAAGATTCTCTAAATACACTAAGGTCTTCATTTGTTACCTGTTGTGAATGACCTTCAATATTCAATAGATTAGGTGGGTAATAATCATCCGCTGAAGTATTAAATGAGAAAAATAAACCTCCAAACATTAATAAATGGAGTGGAGATTTATTTAAATAATGATCCTTTTCTATTTTCATGTTGAAATAAATCTCTTAGTTATAATTTAAAATCAACTGGAACACCCTTACCAAAGTCATCAATATAAATAAGCTGAATTTTATTTTGATTACTTTGTATTTTATTGACTTTTATAATTGTTTCGGACTTTGGAGATAAATAACCTGGATTATCTTCAACTTCACTATGATTAAGAAATATCTTTCCAATATTGATGAAAAAAGGCGTATTGTTAGTAATCACTATATTGCCATTCTTTAATGACCATTTAAGTGTTTTTACTTCGTTTTCAAT
>NZ_JBEEUL010000096.1:0-717 GCF_040139345.1 Proteus sp. fly-1067
ATGCAGATTCATCAATCACGCTGCCCCGTGATATGTTGATTAAAATACCATCAGAGCCGAGCGCTTTTAGAATTTTTTCGTCAATAAGCGCTTTGTTTTCTGAGTTTCCTGGTGTGCAGACCATTAAAAAATCGCTTTGAGAGGCTAAATCAGCAATATCTTTGACCCAAGGATAATTCACATCGGGAATCACTTTGTGGTCACTATAAGTAATTTGCATAGAAAAACCTTCACAGCGTTGAGCAATGGCTCTACCTATTCTGCCCATACCAACAATTCCGATTCGAGACCCCGAAACTTTTCGTGTCCATGGGAAATTACCTGCTTGCCAATGGCCTGCTTCGATAAATTTCTGTGCGGCAACAATTTTCCGTGAAGTTGATAGCATAAGCCCCATAGCAAGATCGGCAACATCATCGGTTAATACGCCTGGTGTATGGCTGACTGCAACATGATGTTCAGCTGCTGCGTGAATATCAACACCATCATAGCCAACACCAAAAACTGCGATAAGTTCTAATGACGGTAGGCTTTTAATTAGCTCACGAGTCACGGTTGATTCACCATTAGCAATCATAATACTGAATTCTTTTGCTAGTGTAGAAAACGCCTCAGAAGTGAGCTCGTTATATTCATAAATATCATAGATCTCTTTAAGTTTTTCAGTGAGCTGGCTAGGTAAATAGGCTTGTTTAAGTACTTTTAATTTTGTCATAT
>NZ_JBEEUL010000097.1:0-715 GCF_040139345.1 Proteus sp. fly-1067
ACTCACTTATTGAGGTAATTGCTAATACTCATCCTCACCGCCCCGGAGCCATTGCGGATGATAGTTTCACCTTAACTAGAAGATTCCTCACTCGCTTCAACAATATATTTTCTCTCAATTACGACTTACTTTTGTATTGGGCTGTAAACAAATGGAATCTACCTCCCTTTAGACCAGATCGATGGTGTGGTATGAAAGATGGTTTTAATGGCGATGAATGGCAACAACGTACTCAAAACTTGCACTTTCTACACGGGGGCCTCCATCTCTACAATACTGAGCAAGGTATTTATAAACGGGTTTATGACCAAGAAGATTGGGATGCGATCGTTGACCAAGTAAGACGATGGTTAGATGCAGGAGAGTTTCCCCTTTTTGTGTCTGAACCAACCTACCAAAAGAAGCTTGAGAAAATCAAACATAATCCATATCTAAATGCTTGCTACCAAGCATTGGGTGAACTGAGAGGCACTCTCTACATTCATGGTGACTCACTAGCTCATAACGACAGACATATATTCGATCAGATTAATCGTAGTAGAGTAAACAAAGTCTTCATCAGTATCTTTGGAGATGAGAACCACGACTTAAACCGAGAAGTAATGGCAAACGCAGATAGATTTCTTGACCGTCGCATAGATATAGAGTTCTATGATGCGGCATCCACTCCTATTTGGTAGCCATTGATAAAGATGCATCTAAAACAATCCTGACA
>NZ_JBEEUL010000098.1:0-715 GCF_040139345.1 Proteus sp. fly-1067
TAGGCTGGCTAGTCAGTGCATGCTGTATAAATTGACTAAGTTTAGTGTCCATTTTTTGATTATCCGGCAAATTTTTGTATCAAAAACCTATGCGAACAGTAGACAATAACTATTTACAGACTGCAAGTTACGGCGGCTTATCCGAAGTAGAATGCGTATATCAATAATGACGTTAATGACTCATAGGTACTGCAAGTTGCAGCGTTTTAGGTTGAGGTAGGTGACGACACTGACCTGCGTCAGTCACCGAGTATTTTTCGCGACGAGTGACTCATTCACTGGTCGCTTAGATGCATCTTGAATTGTTTAGAGTATAGAGCTTATATTGCAATTCTTGTATCAATAACGCGCTCAGCTTTACCTTGTGAGCGAGGAATATCGCCACAGTTTACAATGCTGATACGTGTACTAACCCCAACCATTGATTTTATGCGATGCTTAAGGTTATGACAGATGTTACAACGCTCATCATAAGTTAGAGCATCGGGCTGCTTTAATTCAACACGAATTGATAAGCTATCCATATTCCCTTTACGGCTGATTTCCAATTGATAATGTGGAGAAAGCTCCTTGAACTGCATGATTTGTTCTTCAATCTGCGATGGAAAAACATTCACGCCTCGTATAATCATCATGTCATCAGAACGTCCTGTAATTTTACCAATGCGACGCATATGACGATTAACGCCTGGCATTAGATGAGTTAAATCACGAG
>NZ_JBEEUL010000099.1:0-713 GCF_040139345.1 Proteus sp. fly-1067
GTACGTATTCGCAACATCAATACTGATACTTTTGTTAACTCCACAATACAAACACCAAATGGGCAAGTACGCTATGAGGGGGATACTACAATTGCGAGTGTTCCTGGCCATGCAGCACCTATTTCGCTTACCTTTCTAAATGCATGTGGTACAAAAACCGGCAAATTACTGCCAACAGGGCGTGCCATTGATATATTTGATGGGGTAGAAGTGAGCTGTATTGATATGGCAATGCCAGTTGTCTTGATTGATGCTCCGCAATTAAATAAAACCGGTTATGAAACCGCAGCTCAGCTTGAATCAGATAAAGAATTTATGCAGCGCTTGGAAAGTATTCGTTGCCAAGCAGGGCTCGCAATGGGATTGGGCGATGTCAGCCAAAAAGTGATCCCCAAACCGGTATTGGTTTCCCCAGCCATTCATGGTGGGACTGTGAATGTGCGCTATTTTATGCCACATAAATGCCACGGTGCATTGGCGGTGACGGGGGCCATTGCTATTGCAACTGGCACACTCATCAATAACTCAGTAGTCAAACGTTATCTCACTAAACATGTTGATATGCAGCATATTTCGATTGAGCACCTCAGTGGTAATTTTGATGTCTCATTGAGCCAGCAAGGTGAGTTTCCTTTAGGGTTACAAGCCTCGATTATACGCACTGCTAGAAAACTATTTTCTGGAGATGTGTATGTTCCTTGATACCGCATATT
>NZ_JBEEUL010000100.1:0-707 GCF_040139345.1 Proteus sp. fly-1067
ATAAACCTGAAGATGTTTTTTTAGCTGAGTTTTGGGATGGAAAAGTGAACTTTATTTTGCAAGATGGCAAGATAAAACGTACCGCATCACTGCAGGAGCATTAACGAAAATACAAGCGATGCTCCTGTGCTTTGTGTAGAGTAACAACGGCAACATCATGTCGCTATTGTTACTGTGTGATTGTAAAGCTACAACCTAAAAATGGCAAAATCAGACGCAATTTCCGTATGGCTAAAAACGTGTTGGCTTTCTTTGAGTAACTCAACATAATCTTCTGGTAAATAACGGCTACTAATATGCGTAAGAATCAACTTTTTGACATTCGCGTTTTTTGCTAACGTTGCTGCTTGTACTGTTGTTGAATGCCCACGGCTATTTGCTTGCTCTGCCATTTCATGCTTGAACGTTGCTTCATGCACAATGACATCTGCATTATTGGCAAGATTTAATGCATTTGGTGTGGGTTGCGTATCACCAAAAATAGCAATACGACGGCCTTCTGTTTCAGGGCCAATATACTCTTTGCCGTCAACGACCCTTCCATCTGGCAATGTAATGGTTTTACCTTGTTTTAACTCTTGTAGCCAAGGGCCAGCAGGAATATTGTCAGCTTTCAATTTTATGGCATCTAATTTACCCGGTCTGTTTTCTTCTTCTAAGCGATAACCAAAACAAGGTACAGGATGAGAAAGAGCTTCACAGCTGAC
>NZ_JBEEUL010000101.1:0-704 GCF_040139345.1 Proteus sp. fly-1067
CTCATTATTTACCAACGAAACCGTTGTTGAAGAACAACCTTCGATGGTGGAAAACCCACAGCTTATCGCCCAAATATTGGATTACGGTAAGATCCTCTTAATCGCCATTATCGCTTGGTTTATGTGGCGTTTCGGTATCAAGCCACAATGGGTGAAATACCGCCAATCACAGCAAGCGCAAGTGACCGCCGAAACCTTTGTTACGACTCAACCTAAAACCCCGCTCGTGGTTGATGAAGAAATTAATGAAGATATGGACGAACAAACACGTCGTCGCCTGACTCGCCAACGTGTCAGTGCTGAAATTCAAAGTCAACGTATTCGTGAAATGGCAGAGAAAGACCCACAAGTGGTTGCCATGGTCATTCGTCAGTGGTTAGGAAAAGCACAATGATATTAACAGGAACCGAAAAAAGTGCCGTGATGCTAATGACACTCGGCGAAGATCAAGCCGCAGAGGTCTTTAAACACCTGAATCCCAAAGAAGTTCAACAACTGAGTATGGCGGTTTCTAACATGCGCCAAATCTCAAATAATGAACTGGCTGAGGTACTCACTGAGTTTGAAGAATCCGCCATTCAATTTGCAGCACTCAATATTAATACCAATGATTATCTACGTTCAGTGCTGATCAAAGCATTAGGTGAAGAGCGTGCGGCTAGCTTGTTAGAAGATATCTTTGATATACAAGAAAGTACATCCGG
>NZ_JBEEUL010000102.1:0-704 GCF_040139345.1 Proteus sp. fly-1067
AAAGAGGTGTCTTTAAATAGAGACAAATTTCTCGTGAGGGAGAAACAAAAGGTGTTATAGATAGGGAGTTATTTTGATGTTGAAAATATAAATCTTTAAATAACAATGAATTAAAAAATAACTTGGAAAGTTGGCATGATGTGTGCATAATAATATTCAGTTGCTCATTCAACATTATTATGTCGGTCCACAACTAGGGTGGGAACATACCACATAAAGCAAGAATGATGCCAAAGTAAGGTGCCTACCGTCCAATAGCACAGATATTCGCCTTCGGGCCATATCAAACACAGGGCGACACGTTGAGTGAGGCACCACCTATATGACTATAGATAAATAGCCATATATACTCGTCATACTTCAAGTTGCAGAGGTTGTTGACTGCGCTCAGCTAGCCGAGTTACATAGTTTATCTATGTTCTCCACCTACCTGCACTTTGCATTATGTAAAGTATAAATAACTTGATCAAAGCCTTCTCGCTATTGCCAGAAGGCATTTTTGTTTATAGTGCAAAAAAGTCTAAAAAGACATATTTAATGGCGAAAAATTATTGAATAAAACAGGTTATTAGCTCTTGCCGTGAAAATAATAAACATATCAGAAATTCTCATCAAATATTGTCCACTTTTTTGACGATAACTATTGCTATTTCACTACTTGAAGTGCAAAATGCGCGAACTAAAAAAATGACTGATACCCCAAT
>NZ_JBEEUL010000103.1:0-701 GCF_040139345.1 Proteus sp. fly-1067
CCTCTGGGGGTGACTATGCGTATGGAAAAATTAACCAATGTAACTTATGGAACAGCAGGCCTAACGGCCTTTTTTGCCAGTCTCTCTTTATATGAATGGGGATTTGTTATTGGGATGGCGTTTAGCATGGTTCTTGGTTTAGCTACTTACTTTATGACTCGTCGAGAAGCGGAGTCAGCACTATGTTATGGAAACCTTTAATCATCATCATCGCTGGTGGTATTTATCTCTTGATTGATAACTCATGTACTAAAGACCAAGTTAGTTTAGAAAAACGTTGTCAGATTGCATTCTCACATCATCGGTATTAATTATGAGATACGGGAAACTCTATGCCATCATCGCGATGGTAGGCATCATTGTGGGTGGCTATTGGGTGATTAACAGGCAAGCTAACAGGATTAATCTGTTGATAGAAAAAAACAAAGAACTAACGATTGCACTCGAAGAACAGAAGTCTATTAACACTAATTATCAAGCACGCATAATGCGATTAAATTAGTTGGATATTCAATATACGCAGGAGCTAGCGAATGCTAAGAATGAAATTAGTCGCTTGCGTGATATTAGCGAGCGTCATCCTGAGCGGGTGTATATCAAAGCCGAGTGCCCAAAAAGCAAAACCACTTCCGCCACCAGCTTGGCTTATGCAACCACCGCCCGACCTACTGACACCGCTCTCCGAAATTATTGGTTACTCA
>NZ_JBEEUL010000104.1:0-699 GCF_040139345.1 Proteus sp. fly-1067
ATGACCGACTATTAAGTCTACGTTAGAATGGTTACCATTGTGATAAGATAAGTGTGTGAATGCATTTTCAAAACGCATTTACGGCCTGTGTATTGTTTGGACACCCCCTTATGTTGTAGGGTGTTTAGTGTACTGTTGTTACAAAAATCAGGAAGATACTTATTTTTAGATAGGATTGAAACAGAGGTATTTATCAATGAAACAGATTCCAATGACGGTATTTGGTGCAGATAAACTTAGAGAAGAGCTTGAGTATCTTAAATCTGTCCGCCGCCCGGAAATTATTGCATCGATTGCAGAAGCACGTGAACACGGTGACCTGAAAGAGAACGCAGAATATCACGCCGCTCGTGAACAACAGGGGTTCTGTGAAGGCCGAATTCAAGAAATTGAATCGAAACTTTCGCATGCTCAAGTGATTGATGTGACTAAAATGGCAAATAACGGTCGTGTCATTTTTGGTGCAACAGTCAGCGTTTTGAATGTCGATACCGATGAAGAATTGACTTATCGTATTGTTGGGGATGATGAAGCAGATATTAAGGTTAATCTGATTTCTGTTAACTCTCCGATTGCTCGTGGTTTGGTAGGTAAAGAAGTTGATGACGTTGTTGTTATCAAAACACCAGGCGGCGATGTAGAGTTCGAAATTCTTAAAGTTGAGTATATCTAATTCCTATTTCCCTGAATTGGTTATAT
>NZ_JBEEUL010000105.1:0-696 GCF_040139345.1 Proteus sp. fly-1067
TAATATCCGTCCAGGGCAAATGTTAAAAATTAAAGGGGTTGCTCCAGTCGCTAATAGCCGGAAATCTAAAACTTACCGGGTTAAGAAAGGCGACTCTTATTACAGTATTGCTAAAAGACATGGTATCAAGCTAAATGATCTAATGAGTTGGAATTCAGGTGTCAAAATGGCAGATCTAAAACCTGGCGTTACATTAAACCTCTACTTATAATTACCCACATGTAATACCTATCGATTAATCGGTAGGTATTACATATTGAATAACAAAAATTAATTATGCTTATCAATATTGAAATCATATTCAATTGTCGTTAATTCCTTCACTATTATGTTAAAAAATCGCATTCAAATTATTTAACACACCGCTTTTTAAGTTAAAACCATCGTTATTTTTTGTAAATAAACGCAAAGTAGCTCTAATTCGATATAAAACCTCCTTAAAATTGTGTTTAATTGCTATAAATAGCACTATAAAACCCTTATCAACTATTAATTTTGAAAAAATTTGCTGGTCAGGTGGTGACTTATGTAATAAAAGTGCTATATTATTAGCACAGCGAAAACAGTTAGCGCTGCTAGCCCGTATTTGAATATTACAGATATAATTATTGATAATTCTAAAAATTGCACCTGTTTCACACAGAATCTATATAACCTAAGATATTGATTAATAAATGCTTATGTTAGTAATTCAAG
>NZ_JBEEUL010000106.1:0-695 GCF_040139345.1 Proteus sp. fly-1067
GTGATTTAATGGAACTGACATCTTCATATATTAAAACACATCATAATGATGTTTATAGCTATGAATTATTACAGTGCATTTTCGAACAACCTTACTGCCGGATCAAAAATTTAGTTGATAAAAAAATCGCACAACGACAAACTGCATCAGAGTATCTAAAAAAGCTTTGTGATATTAATGTATTACATGAAATGCAGGTTGGAAGGGAAAAATTATTCGTTAACTATAGATTGATGAGTTTAATGAGTGACGATCAACATCAATTTGAACCCTATCCCAACCAAAGCGAATAAGTAAAAAACCACCTAGCCTGAGCTTTAGGTGGTTTAATTTTAAATTTTAATCGTCAAATAGTCGGCGGCTATTTCGGTATTTGGGAAAATAGCCTGGCACTCAGCCAGTAACATAGGTACGTCCTCTGCACTATAACGGCCACTAATATGCGTTGCGATAAACCGTTTCACTCCAGCATCACGTGCTAACTGCGCAGCTTGCCCAGTCGTACTATGTCCACGCTCATTGGCTTTTTCATGAAACGCATTTTCTAACGTTGTTTCATGCACCATTACATCAGCATTTTGAGCCAGTAACCGCGCCTGCTCCGTTGGCTCAGTATCACCAAAAATAGCAATCACTTTACCTGCTCTCGGCTCACCTAAATAATCAATCCCATTAACCGTCCGTCCATCATCTAG
>NZ_JBEEUL010000107.1:0-693 GCF_040139345.1 Proteus sp. fly-1067
GGTCAGCTACAACTGTTTGCTCGAATAGCCACCAAGCGTGGCTGGCTTCCAGCAATCATCAAACGTTACATATTAAGTAAGCTATTTCGCGTGATCCTGCGCCAAGATCGCCTGATGCTAGAGAAGGTTACTCACAATAAATTGCGTTTTCCAGACCCCTTGCTTACTCCTCTGGATGGAGAGCAGGACTTACTTGGCCCGAGTATACGTAAATTACTCGAAGATGGACAACCACTTATATTTGAGGAACGCCAGTTCTCTTTTTGGCTCTAAATAGGAGGTTTGTTGTAACTAATAAGATACTTATAAGATTTTACTGAGGTATATACTCTAAATAATTCGAGATGCAGGCAGGCGACTAGCTGAGTGTAGTCAACAACCCTGCAATTTGAAGGATGACGGGTATACACGATAAATCCCTATCGTTACATTAGGTCTTACAACCTTCAATATAGCGATTTGTTTCGAAGTGAATTGTTGAGTTTACAAACTCTTTTTACACTTATTCGGGAAAGCACAAGTCAACCAAATATAAAAGAGCATCAATAAAAGAAAAGAGCAGCCTGTTCTCTAACAAAAACAGGCGAGCTTAAATGGAGGAAGAACTATTTATTGTTCTCGGTATGATGATGCGGAACGTGCGCTTTAGATAACAGGTTAAAGAATGCGCCGAGGCCATAAATCAACCCCATG
>NZ_JBEEUL010000108.1:0-693 GCF_040139345.1 Proteus sp. fly-1067
AATCTACCATCTTGCGCGCTAAATTGCGCAGTTCGGGTACATTAGTTGGGGCCAGTGAAGAGTTCAGCATGAAGTGATAAAAGTACTCATCAATTAATCTATCTCCGGACTTAGCGTTATGACGGTCTGGATGAGGGATTTGGCGTCGTAATCTCAAGACTTCTTTCTCAAATTGTTCTGCAGAGCGCTTGGCTTGCTTAATATAGAGAGTTGCATCGGCCATGAAGCTTGGGACGATGGTTTAGACAGTAATTCGTACTCAGATCTGGTCGCTTTTTCTTTCCTTCTTTTTCATCATTGTCTTTAGCATTGTCATGATCATTGTTTTCTCTCTCAATATATCCGTGTTTTGTCCATGTGTGCATGAACTGTGAAAACTCTGTTGGGTTCCCACACAAGGCACACAGTCGTGTTTTTTTATCCGCTTTTAAACTGATATCAGGCGCTAGTTTTGATCTATTAGGTTTCTTTCCTTTACAAATCATAAAGAATGATTTGAGCATATCTTGAGTCGATATGAATAGTCTGTCTTGCTCTGTGTGGGAGCTCTTATCAACAAAGTCGCGTAAATAAAAGTGAATTTGGTCGGCCGTATAACGGAAACCTCTCAACTTGATCAGGTTACTATAGTTACACTTTTTTATGAGATAGGGCAAAAGGACATATACTGCTTTGGAAGGCTACTCAAGTATT
>NZ_JBEEUL010000109.1:0-692 GCF_040139345.1 Proteus sp. fly-1067
GGGCTAGAAGAAATGGATATAAGCCACTACTAAAAGTAATCAATTGATTTTCTTCTTTCTCTAACCACTTTCGTGCTTGAGTTATCTTTACTGATGGGAAATGTATGAACTGTAGACTTTGCAGCTCACTCAACCCACACCGCTGCAAGGTAGCTATATTTATATTACCCAATAGTATGAGTTCATTAATAATTTTTGATGCACTACTCGGCGAAAGCCGACTGACCTGAGACATCCTTAACCAAATTTCTTGGGTTTCCATGGTATCTCCCTGACTTTATGGCAAATATGTTCATCAGTGAACAATTCATAACCAATACTGTCAATATGGCCAAGAAATGTCTAGAATAGGCATTAATTCCTATTCACTTTTTGGACGCTGCTCGAAAAACTTATGTCAGTATTAAATGTATTACATTATCCAGACGAACGCTTACGCACAATCGCTAAGCCAGTAGAAATAGTTAATGCCGAAATTCAACGTATTATCGATGATATGTTCGAAACGATGTACGAAGAAGAAGGTATTGGTCTTGCTGCGACCCAAGTAAACATCCACCAGCGTATTATCGTTATTGATGTTTCTGAGACTCGCGATCAGCGCCTCGTACTTATTAACCCTGAATTATTAGATAAATCAGGTGAAACAGGTATTGAAGAAGGTTGCCTCTCTATACCAGAACAACACGGCT
>NZ_JBEEUL010000110.1:0-692 GCF_040139345.1 Proteus sp. fly-1067
AATGAAAAGGTCATTATTATTCAATAATAGTAAGGAATGCCATGAAATACTTCCCCATTATTTTATTGCTATTTTTCTTAGGAGCAGTTTATTTTATTTCTATACTTTAAATTTTCATTTAAAACCATCTTTTCTCGATGGTTTATAAAAGTAAATTTCGAATGTTTATAGCAGTATGTTTTTATTGATGCCCTATTTCATTTATATTAAATTAATAAAATAGGGCATTACATTATATATTGTTGATACCGTTATTGTAGAACTTTATAGTGTGAAAGGGGCAATGCTCTCATTGTGGTAAGAGCGTTAAATACTCGTTATACTTCAACTTCCAGGGTTGTTGACTACATTCAGCTAGTCGAGTCATAGAGTTTATCTATGCTCCCCGCCTATCTTCACTTGTCGCCTATCTGCATCTCGAATTATTTAGAGTATATACCCCATTTTTATTTAATATTCTTAAGCTCGATAATCTAATTATATATTTAACTTAGGGTTGCGCTGTTGTATTATCTAAACTTATATTAAATTTTTATAATAGGAATACTCAAATGGCGAATATTATCTATCTTACGTTAAAAGGAAACAAGCAAGGACTAATCTCAAAGGGGTGCTCAACAATAGATTCAATTGGAAATAAATATCAAAATGGACATGAAGATGAGATCCTCATTCATGAACTATCTTCTAAC
>NZ_JBEEUL010000111.1:0-689 GCF_040139345.1 Proteus sp. fly-1067
GTGGGTTGCCCTCTCGCTTAATAGTGAACTTATTTCTTGGTTGATAGCTTTTTCTTGACGACCACTGCGATACTGCCGATAAGACCAAGGATCAATAGTCCTACAGGGATCAACATCAGCACATTCATAATGTGGTGTTCATATTGCAGAAATATCGGGCTTTTACCAAAGCCAAAACCAATTGCAGTTAGGATCAGCACCCAAAGTAGGCCACTTAGCCAATTAAACACTTGAAAACGACCATTTTGTAGGCCTGCGAGCCCTGCGATTGTCGGTAATAATGTCCTAACAAAAGCTAAGAAACGACCTATCAATAGTGCTGCTAGGCCATGACGATGAAACAGGCCGTAAGCGCGTTGGTGGTAGTGTTCAGGGAGGTGTGCTAACCAACCTTTTACCAACTTAGTATTACCCAGCCATCGTCCTTGAATATAGCCAACCCAGCACCCTAGACTTGCGCCAGCTGTCAAAATAACAATCGTCAATGGGTAACTCAGTGTACCTTTTGCAATGAGAACACCAACAAGGATCAGTAAACTGTCACCTGGTAGGAATGCGGCAGGGAGAACCCCATTCTCAAGAAAAAGAATTGCAAATAACATAAAGTAAATCGCCCAGACCAACGCAGGATTGGATAGGGTTGCATAGTCTTGATGCCAAAGGGCAAAAAATAGTTCTTTAACTAATTC
>NZ_JBEEUL010000112.1:0-687 GCF_040139345.1 Proteus sp. fly-1067
GTAAAAGTCTTCAGTTAATCCAAAATGTCGATTATGGATCTACGGATCCATAATTTTTTTTTGATAACTTTACCCCCAAGTCATTCCAAAGCGGCATCGTCTTGAGTATAGTGGCACGGTTAATTAATTTAACCTAGGATTGGGGTGGTTGTTATGTTATTTCGTTGGCCTGTTCGCGTCTATTATGAAGATACTGATGCGGGCGGAGTGGTTTATCATGCACGTTATTTGGCATTTTTTGAACGAGCTAGGACCGAAATGCTACGGGATAAAGGTATCAATCAACAAAGCTTACTGGCTGAGAATATCGGATTTGTTGTACGAAGTATGACAACTGATTTTGTGAGAGCGGCTCGGCTGGATGATTTATTGGAAATTGAGACACAAATCGTTGATATGAAACGTGCCTCTTTAACCTTTCAACAAAGGTTGGTTGATTCACAAGGTAACCTGCTTTGTGGGGCTACGGCCCTGATAGCTTGTGTGGACACATCAAAAATGAAGCCAACAGCGCTTCCTAAGTCTATTGTCGCGGAGTTTAAACAGTGACTGACATGAATATCCTGGATTTATTCCTAAAAGCGAGCCTATTGGTTCAGATCATTATGTTCGTTTTGATCGGCTTTTCTATTGCTTCATGGGCCATCATTATTCAAAGAACCAAAATTCTCAATGCAGCCACTCGAG
>NZ_JBEEUL010000113.1:0-685 GCF_040139345.1 Proteus sp. fly-1067
GCGGTTAGTATCCCGAGCAATTTCAAAGCAAATAGTGTGACTAGTTTGTTGCTTAATGAAGCGGTTGCTGAAAGGACACTGTCTGCACAAAGTACTGATTTAGCGGGTATTAAAGAACGAACTGGCTTCCGCTTAGAGAGAGCGATTGCTGCAATTAGCCGCTATATGGGGCGCGGTAATGGGTATTTAGCGACTATTGGCGCAATTTCGCCATTTGTGGGGCTATTTGGTACCGTTTGGGGGATCATGAATAGCTTCATTGGTATTGCTCACTCACAAACAACTAACTTAGCTGTTGTGGCTCCTGGGATTGCCGAAGCACTATTAGCAACGGCGATCGGTCTGATTGCGGCAATTCCAGCTGTGGTTATTTATAACATTTTTGCTCGTATGATTAATAACTATCGTGGTCAGATTGGTGATGTTGCAGCACAGGCTGCGCTACTATTAGGTCGTGACCTCGATCTGGCAAATAGTAAAGCAAGGTAACAACGATTATGGCAATGCGTTTAGGCGATGAACAAGATGATAGCGGTGAAATGCATGAAATTAACGTAACACCTTTTATTGATGTTATGTTAGTCCTTCTGATCATTTTTATGGTTGCTGCTCCATTAGCAACGGTTGATATCAAAGTTGATTTACCTGCTTCGACAGCAAAACCACAGCCGCGTCCGGAAAAACC
>NZ_JBEEUL010000114.1:0-420 GCF_040139345.1 Proteus sp. fly-1067
GCGGATGTGGCTAATAGCGCATCCAGCCCTTCACGACCACTGTTATTTCCATGGGGCATTGATGTAAAAACAAAGGCAAATTTTTTCATGTCAGCCTCAGAAACGGATGGTTCGGTCTGCTATCATCATTGCCTCAGCTAAACTTCCTAGCCCACTCATGGTAAAACCGGCACCTAAGTTGTTTGATGGCAATCTTAATAGTTTAGCTTGCTCATCATCAACAACTCCTCGACGAAGTGCCGCAGAAACGCAAATGTGCATTTCACAGCCCGCTGTTTCTGCCAGTTGCTGCCATGCTTTAACTAAATTGAACTCATCATTGGCGGGGGAGGTTAATTCGTTCGCATTTGCCACTCCTTCACTATAAAAAAAGAGTGTTTTTAAGCGGTGCCCTTCTTTCAGAAGAGCACAAGCAAATTG
>NZ_JBEEUL010000114.1:430-681 GCF_040139345.1 Proteus sp. fly-1067
TAAGCAGGCCCCGTTACTAACAAGCAGTATGTGAGAGGTTGTTGACTCATTCCTCACTCTTAAATTGGCGAATATAAAGATAAACCGTATGTTTAGAGATATTTAAACGATCTGCCACTTGGTTGATGGCATCTTTAATATCAAAAATACCTTTTTCGTACAGGTTGAGTACAACTTGCTTGTTTTTCGCATTGTTTGATACGTTACGATCTGCTCCCACCTCTTCAATCGTAAATTCTAATGTTTGTGCA
>NZ_JBEEUL010000115.1:0-681 GCF_040139345.1 Proteus sp. fly-1067
CTGCGACACTGACTCATGAAACATTACTTGATTGTGCTAAGCAATGCTTAGTCGCTGATGGGGTGTTATGCCTTGTTTTACCTTATGAAGTCGGTGAAAAAGTTGAAATAATGGCAAATAAGGAAGGGTGGTTCACCGCGTATCGAATCAATATCCAAGATAAATCAACCACGGCGTTTCATCGCATGCTACTAGGCCTGAAGTTGACCTTTGTAGAGCCTAATGTGTCAACATTGGCATTGAAGGAGGTTGATAGTCAGGTTTATACCGAAGATTTTCAGCAATTGATCCGCGAGTTTTATTTAAAATATTAGTAGCCAACAGTCGCTGGCTACTAATCGATTTAAGGTTTGAGAATAGTGGGGCCTGAGTGCTCAAGTTGTTCAGGGTAGTCTAGTGTATAGTGTAACCCTCTACTTTCTTTACGTTCTAGAGCACAGCGAACCATCAATTCAGCGACTTGAACAAGGTTTCTTAATTCCAGTAAGTTATTTGAAATACGGAAGTTTGCATAATATTCATGAATTTCTTGTTGTAACATATGGATCCGCCGTAAAGCCCTTTCCAGCCGTTTAGTCGTCCTGACGATCCCCATGTAATCCCACATAAATAATCGTAATTCATGCCAGTTATGTTGAATGATCACTTGCTCATCTGAATTATGAACTAAGCTATCGTCCC
>NZ_JBEEUL010000116.1:0-680 GCF_040139345.1 Proteus sp. fly-1067
TTTAATAAGCAACAACGCCTTATTGCTTTGCATAAAGCTAGATTGAAGCTATTGAGCTCAATTCAGGCTCAGTGTCCTCTTGCCAGATTAAAGGGCTTCCTAAGGGCACATTTTCAAGTCACACCATTTGATTTACAAGAAGAGAGCACTGAACTGTTTACCTTTCCCATTGTGGCGGTCAGTTCACTGCCGAATGTGGATTTTCAAACGAGATTGGGCTGTATCTCTTTCCTCACCGTGAAACGGGATGGTAAAAAATTCGGCAGATGCAAGGACTCTTAGCCAGTGCTGAGAATTTGAACATAAAGGTGTAAAAAATGGTATCGATTAGTGATCCCCTCCAAATGAGGGGGGGATGACACTTAAGCAAGATATGGAATGTATGAGTAATTCATTGTTTAAGCTCCATATAAACTAGTCCTTTACTATCCTATAATACAACAGCTGACAAAAACTTGGAGCTGTAATAGAAACAGGCTACACTGCAATCATTGCCCTAAATTACATACTGACATTAAAAAGCCATAAAAAATATAATTATGATGGTTTTATTTATTGTTAACCCTTTCACAACGGAAAATAATAGACAATGATAAATATTAACTTTGGAAAAAATGGAATTCCCATTCTCAATGATTTAGCTCTTGATGAAAATATACCATTATCCCAACAAATCGAGC
>NZ_JBEEUL010000117.1:0-679 GCF_040139345.1 Proteus sp. fly-1067
ATCTATGCGAACTTAACATATATTAAGGTTGCAACGATGAATAAACTCGAGAATCATTTTCTTTTCCTCCCTAAAGGGGCTAAGGATGTGTTTTTATCCCATTTGAATAAACTTATCAATTACTCCTCCACAATAGGCTTAATGGGTAAAACAGGGGTTGGAAAATCCAGTCTTATCAACGCACTATTCCAATCGACCTTATCGCCTGTGAATAATGTTTCAGGTTGTACGCGCCAAGCCCAACGCTTCAGTATGAAGATGAACAACCATACGCTCACCTTTATTGATTTACCCGGCGTGGGGGAAAGCCTTGAGCGAGATAAAGAATACCACCAGCTCTATCGTAATTTATTGCCAGAACTGGATTTAATCATTTGGGTACTCAAAGCCGATGACAGAGCATGGTCTTCAGATGAACAGTGTTATCGCTTTCTCACTGAGCAATGCGGTTATCAACCTAAGAGATTTCTATTTGTGCTGAACCAAGCCGACAAGATAGAGCCCTGTCGCCAGTGGGATGAAGTGTGCCAGCAACCATCCTCTGAGCAAGCAGCTAATTTAGTTTTGAAGCAGCAAGCCGTGATAACATCATTCAAGCCGCACCACCCTGTGATGACAGTTTCTGCGGCAGAAGGTTTTCAACTCACTGAATTAGCAGAGCAATTAATACAGGCGTTAC
>NZ_JBEEUL010000118.1:0-679 GCF_040139345.1 Proteus sp. fly-1067
TCCACTTCATCCTTATACTAAGGCACTGATGTCAGCAGTTCCAGTCCCTGATCCTGATAAAGAAAAAACCAAGACTATTGAATTATTAGAAGGGGAATTACCATCACCCATTAATCCACCGTCAGGTTGTGTATTCAGAACTCGTTGTCCACTGGCTGATGAAGGGTGCGCTAAAACTAAACCATTACTTGAAGGTAGCTTTAAACATGCGGTGTCTTGTTTAAAAGTTGATCCCCTTTAAATTGAGATAAGGGCCGTAAGGCCCTTCAGTCTGTTGACAAACATATCATGTTTGGCGGCAGTCGTTAGGGGTTCTGAAATAAACGAGGAAAATCAATTTATTGATTTTCGGCTGATAGCACTGAGCGGGAAAACCACGCTCTATCTCGCTTCGTCAGCAACCTCAGGGCGCTATCTAGCGCCCTTTTTAGTTTTTGACCTCATTTTTCAGATATTGGATATAAACTAAAATTTTGGCACATTTTATACTCTAAAGATCCAGCACCACTAACTAATGAATTGAGTCAAAACTCTTGTAGCTTAAAGTATGGCAAGTATAAATATTATTATAAGGACTTAATATGTCTGAACAACCAAACTACACACCACCTGCATCCAAACCGCGTATTTCATTGAAAGCCATGGCATTAACGCTGATCCTTGTGCTATTCAATATCGC
>NZ_JBEEUL010000119.1:0-677 GCF_040139345.1 Proteus sp. fly-1067
TTCGCCGATAAGTTAGCTTGCGATAAGTCACGTGAATAATAGCCACTGATACTCGATTGACTTTCCATATTTTGTCCATGGTTATAGCCAACATTCAGGCTGTAATTATCACGGTCGCTATAGCCGCTATACCCAACACTATGGTTATATTGGTTATTACCTCCGGCGCGCGAATACAGCTCGGAAAAGGTAATATTGTGCCCGCTATACAAAGGGATCGTTAAATACAGGTTGATCGCATCATCTTTATAGCCGTTATCACGCTCAGTACGCGTTGCCGATAATGAAATATTGGCATCTTGTTGCGATAGCACAGGAATACTGATATTCGTGCTGGCATATAATCCATACTGTGTCTGTGGCTTATCTTGCCAATAAGTACTGTATTGATAATTCAATGAAAGATTAAAATCATCAAAATACTTATTAAGATAAATTTGATAGTTTTCTTTTGCTGTCCGTGGCTGATATCCCGTTCGCTCCTGCTCCATAAATTGGCTTAACGTACGATAGTTTCGATCTGCAAAGCGATATCCAGCAAAAGTAATATCAGTACGGATCTCATCAAATGATTTAGCATAATTCAGTCTATATGAACGACCTTGTAATGTTTCATGTGTTAAATGAGCAATAGATTGAGTGATATCTACAGAAAGTGCACCAAAAGCAAATAGATC
>NZ_JBEEUL010000120.1:0-676 GCF_040139345.1 Proteus sp. fly-1067
GCCTTCTAAGATAGCAAGATGGCCATTAAGATTACTGTCTGCATAGGCAAACGGGTTTTGCAGTGAGTAACGAACGCCTGCCTGAGCAGCAAGATGGATCACTCTATCAAACCCTTCTTGAGTACACAGTACCACCACTTTTTCACGCTCAGTAATATCGAGAGGAATAAAGCGAAAATGCGGGTATTGCTCAAGGAGATGTAAACGAGATTGTTTAAGCCCCTGATCGTAATAAGCATTCATGTTGTCGATCCCAACAACTTCATGCCCACTCTCCAATAAACGCTGACATAGCCTAAAACCAATAAACCCTGCACTGCCAGTAACTAAGTATTTCATGTTAATTGTCTTCTAGCGTTGAGCGATTGGTGCAAGCTCACAACAAGCTGCACCTCAAATTATTTAGAGTATAAAAATAATATTAAGGCTTTACTTCATAAATTTAGCAATCTATACTTCTTGCAAATTTTCTTAGGAGATAATTACTTGGACAGTCAGAGTTGTAATAAAAATTTAAATTTACTGGCAAGTTATTAATTATCTATTCTATTAACTGCTTGCCACTAGTGACTAATAGGGTAGGCAGTATCCAGCGTTAACTCACTCGATACTCCTTTTTACAGTTGTTTACTATCAACAACTTAAGTTTTATTGCGAGTACAGATCATGAAGATCT
>NZ_JBEEUL010000121.1:0-674 GCF_040139345.1 Proteus sp. fly-1067
GATTTATCACTACTGTTATGACGATTTTGATCAAATGACAGATATCAACAAAGTTCTAAGAGCGAAACTGAAGGAAGTCGCTGAAATCCGTGCACCGGAAGTTGCCGAAGAACAGCGTTCTGCGGATGGCACAATTAAATGGGCGATCACTGTGGGTGACCAACAGGTCGAAACGGTTTATATCCCAGAAGATGATCGTGCAACCTTATGTGTTTCTTCACAAGTAGGTTGTGCTCTGGAATGTAAATTCTGCTCAACCGCACAGCAAGGGTTTAACCGTAACTTACGTGTCTCAGAAATTATTGGGCAAGTTTGGCGTGCTGCAAAAATTATTGGTTCGTTGAAATCCAGTGGTCGTCGTCCAATCACCAATGTAGTGATGATGGGAATGGGCGAGCCATTATTGAACTTAAATAATGTCGTGCCAGCAATGGAAATCATGATGGATGATTTCGGTTTTGGCTTATCTAAACGTCGTGTGACTTTATCAACCTCGGGGGTTGTACCCGCTTTAGACAAGCTTGGCGATATGATTGATGTGGCTTTAGCGATTTCATTGCATGCACCGACCGACGATGTCCGTGATGATATTGTGCCAATTAATAAAAAGTACAATATTGAAACCTTTTTGAGCAGTGTTAGACGCTACCTTGCAAAATCGAATGCTAATGGTG
>NZ_JBEEUL010000122.1:0-674 GCF_040139345.1 Proteus sp. fly-1067
CTGGCGGTTCTTTACTTAATCTCGCACAACGAAAATTTGGCCGTTATAACGAAAATGATGTGCGTTGGTTAGCCAGTGTTGGTAGCGATTACGGCATGATCGCGGTTCGAGAAGATTCACCCTATAAAAATTTGCAAGATTTAATGGAAGCGTTCAAAAAAGATCCTAACAGTATCGTTTTCGGTGCTGGTGGTTCAATCGGCAGCCAAAATTGGATGAAAACTGCTCTGCTCGCTAAACAAATCGATGTCGACCCGCGCAAAATGCGTTATGTCGCCTTTGAAGGGGGTGGTGAAACATTAACAGCATTACTCGGTAACCACATTCAAGTCATGTCTGGTGATATGAGTGAAATGGCACCTTACCTTAACGATGGCAAAGTACGCCTACTGGCGGCTTATGCTGATAAACGCCTCAGTGGTGGGCTTGTAAATATCCCAACGGCGAAAGAGCAAGGTTATGAAATTGTCTGGCCAATTATTCGTGGTTTCTATATGGGACCCAAAGTTTCAGATGAAGACTATAACCAATGGGTCGAAGCCTTCCAAAAACTACAACAAACCGATGAATTCAAAAAACAACGCGAACTACGCGGGTTATTTGAATATAACTTAACCGGTCAAGAACTGGACAATTACGTTAAAAAAGAAATCGAGCAATACCGAGAACAAGCT
>NZ_JBEEUL010000123.1:0-674 GCF_040139345.1 Proteus sp. fly-1067
CATTTTCCTGAAAAAACAGGAGTCTTAACTGATGATACGTAAGTTACAGAATATATTTCATTTGGGGGTTAAAGAGCTGCGCAGCTTGGGGCGTGATAAAGCGATGATGGCATTGATTGTATTTGCTTTTACTGTATCAATCTATTCATCGGCCACGGTGACGCCGGGCTCACTGCACAATGCCCCGATTGCTGTGGCCGATCAAGATAAATCACAGTTATCTAATCGTATTATTAATAGCTTCTATGCTCCTTATTTTAAGACGCCTGCTGATATCATTCCTGAACAAATTGATGGTTTGCTTGATAGGGGAACTTATACCTTTGCATTAGATATTCCACCTAATTTTCAACGAGATGTGCTCGCGGGGCGTCATCCTGAAATTCAGGTCAATATTGATGCAACACGTATGAGCCAAGCTTTTTTGGGCAATAGCTATATTCAAAATATTACTCTTGGTGAGGTGAATGAGTTTCTTGCCAAATATCGTAGTAATACAAGTTTACCGGTAGATCTTGAAGTTCGTATGCCCTTTAACCCAAATTTAACACAATCATGGTTTGGCTCAGTGATGGCGATTATTAACAACATCACGATGCTATCGATTGTATTAACTGGTGCTGCGCTAATCAGAGAACGGGAACATGGTACGGTTGAACACTTGATGGTGATGC
>NZ_JBEEUL010000124.1:0-673 GCF_040139345.1 Proteus sp. fly-1067
TTAGCTCTGATTTCATCGTTGGCTTCCCTGGTGAAACCAATGAAGATTTCGAAAATACCATGAAGCTAATTGCCGATGTTAATTTTGATATGAGCTTTAGTTTTGTCTATTCCGCTCGCCCAGGTACACCAGCCGCTGATCTACCTGATGATGTTAGCGAAGAAGAGAAAAAACAGCGCCTTTATCTGCTACAGCAACGCATTAACCAACAAGCAATGAGCTTTAGCCGTGCTATGTTAGGTACAGTACAACGAATTTTAGTTGAAGGCCCTTCACGTAAAAACGTTATGGAGCTTTCTGGACGTACCGAAAATAACCGTGTTGTGAACTTTGAAGGTTCACCAGATATGATTGGTAAGTTTGTCGACGTTGAGATTGTTGATGTTTATGCCAACTCTCTACGCGGTAAAGTGATCCGCACCGAAGACCAAATGGGCTTACGCGTTAACGAATCACCAGCTTCCGTCATTGCACGTACACGTAAAGAAGATGAGCTTGGCGTTGGTCGTTACCAACCTTAACGATAGGATACTCAGTGACCGATAAAAAACCGTTGCAAATCGCAACACAAGAGATCTTTCTAGAGCCCGCAGATAACCAACGCTTAATGAGCCTTTGCGGGCCATTCGATGACAATATCAAGCAGCTTGAGCGTCGCCTTGCGATTGAAATT
>NZ_JBEEUL010000125.1:0-673 GCF_040139345.1 Proteus sp. fly-1067
ACGTTCATTGCTTGATAAACGCAAGTATGCTGAGTTTATGCAGCAGACTCAGGCGATTTTTGGGGCGGGTACGTTGATGCTTAATTAATATTGCTGATGTACTTATACTCACGATAATTCACATTGCAGGGCTTTTCATTAAAGGCATAGTGATTACGGCTACGCGTCATCTATCTACCTCTCGAATTATTTTGAGTATATATTGATAAAGCGGTATGCTACCTAAATGGTTTTAAAGTGATTTTCTGCGGATCGCAAGGATCCTTTATCAGTGAGAAACGACTTTTATTGTAAGTTTTTTACTAATTTTATGCATTAAATTGAACTTCATCTATTTTTATTACTCAAAGTTATGCTTGCTTTAGGAAGGGAGTGATGATCAATTTAACAAATTTACAGCCTGAGTTCGGGAGATTTTCCCAGGAATGAGCGAGCAACTGACAGACCAGATGTTGGTCGAAAAAGTCCAAAAGGGGGACCAAAAAGCTTTCAACTTGTTGGTGATTAAATATCAGCACAAAGTTGCAAGTTTAGTTTCCCGTTACGTACCTCAAGCTGATGTGCCTGATGTTGCTCAGGAGTCTTTCATCAAAGCTTATCGTGCGATTGGCTCGTTTCGTGATGATAGTGCATTTTATACATGGTTGTATCGTATTGCTGTCAATACAGCTAA
>NZ_JBEEUL010000126.1:0-672 GCF_040139345.1 Proteus sp. fly-1067
TGCCTGGATTTCTTCTCCATTAATCAAGAAAAGGAATGTGTAATTGTCTTTTCACCACAAGACACATGTTTTTTACCTTTTTGCTATGAGTGGTGAAGTAACGTTGTTATCAGGTAAATAGTCGCGGTTAAATAGCATCGACTACTTAAAAAAATACTAGTGCTATCTCGATGATAAAACATAATTTTGACAGAACGTCGTGTTCAGCTAATTAGCAAGGTAATTGAATCGTTGTTAATAGCGAATAAAACAGCACTCCATCATATTGCCATATCCTAAAACAGCAACCAGATCCAGATATAGAATACGTAACCCCATTATAGTGTAGATAATAGCGTCAAAACACTGATCTAAAAGTTACTAAAGGGTCTTTTTGTAACAATCCTGTGCCATCAGATTGACAACAAATGAACGCTCCCTAAATTTTCTTGCCATTCGATTAAGGGGGGATTATTTCAATAAGAAATGATATCTCTCTGGTATCTGTTTTCAAAACATCATCAATTGAAGAGACGTTGTGTCTCATCATAAATTTTTCATGCAGAATAATCTGGAACATAGATACATTGATCAATAGTATTTTGATTAAATTTCAGTGTCTTTGGTATTAATAACGCAGGATTATTAATCGCCTTTAAGACTATCATAGAAGAAATAGATTCAAGTCGTGCT
>NZ_JBEEUL010000127.1:0-670 GCF_040139345.1 Proteus sp. fly-1067
TAAAAAATCGGACCCCGACGAGCTCCCTTTTTTTTTTGATTATAAAAAAGTAAAAATTAAATTCAATACATTATATTATAGTCACTTAAGCTAATATGGTTTTATAAATTTGATAGTGATCAGACGCTAGATATTTAAAACAGAGACGTGAGATAAATAACGATTTGGAGTGGGTTTAAGCGGGTTATAACGAATAAGTTACTGTAATTAATTTTCAGTATGTGTAAGAAACATTTACTCACCAATTTTATTGTCGGACACCCTGGGTTCATTATGGGGACGTCTTAACCCTGTTCTGACAATCTGAACCGCAGAAACACGTAAATCTCAGAGCTTGCCATGCTTTCGTACTTAACCCCGGTGATAGTCATATCGATTGGTGTATTGTACGACCGCCTCTTTCAGTTTTCACCTAGTGTAATGAAACGATTTCGCATGGGAATATGCCCAGGTATCAGGCGGTCAGCGTGTTTGTGATGTGACAATTTTGATGATATCACCATTAATGACGAGGACGCCCATTTCAGCCACGGTATTCATTGCCGCAACCATCAGGTTACCAATGGTCAGGGGATACAGATTACTGGTATACACATCCTGCTTGGTGTACGGCTGATGCCCGGTTTTGATGGTGATCTTTTCGCGTATCATCTGAATACCAGAAGCATTA
>NZ_JBEEUL010000128.1:0-663 GCF_040139345.1 Proteus sp. fly-1067
TTAGCGACAACCACATCAGCATCTTCAATTTCACGGCGGGCAATAAAAAATGGACAACGCTGATAAAATTGGCAATTGCGCCCTAAGCAATTCATTTTATCTGTGCTTACTTTGCGCCATAAACTATCACTGAAAGAACATTTATGATGATCTCGTAAACCATCCCACGCAAAGCTATGAAAATCATTACGCAGCTGTTGGCATTGTGCCCTTTCCTCACTATTCGCAATCTCAGCTTTATCTTCAACCAATAGCATTAAGTCTATTTGCTCACCTTCAGCTGCACAAATAGCTTCAAGATTTCTAGGGCACACATAGCGTGCACGGCCAAATGCCCCTGTAAATTTAAGATCCGGAATAATTTTACTGAGTAGTGGCAAATCCTTACTAAAAATTTGATCTTGTAACGCAACGTTAGCCGTACTCACAACTAATGTTTTGCCTTCTTCACGGGCAACGGCAATCCCTGGGATCAAATAAGACAACGTTTTTCCTACGCCAGTAGGCGCTTCAATAACTAGATGGCGCCCCTCTTCATCCGCTAAGTTTTTTGCAACTTCTGCTATCATCTGGCGCTGAGGAGCGCGGGAAACGAACCCGTCAATTTGTAATGATAACCCTTTGTACCATTGAGTTATGTGTTCTTTGATTTTGTTTGACAGG
>NZ_JBEEUL010000129.1:0-661 GCF_040139345.1 Proteus sp. fly-1067
TCTTTAGATCATGCATAAATCTTTTAAGATTATATGCATGATTTTATTTCCCAAATAAGAATTTTTTAAATGTAGATATTTCTTACACTGTTGTATTCTTACTTTGCTTTTTGGGTGGTAATGGTGAGAAATAACCAATTAACAAAATCAGTATGGCAACACCAATAAAGGCCAATGCTCTAAGTAACCCGCTACTTAATGATGTATCAATCAAGAAGAGTTTAGCGATAACAACGGCTAATAGCCCCCCACCAATAAACCAACTTGAACGTGATTTTTTGCGAGTTGCCATCATCATTGTTACTAATGCAGTAATGGCCCAAATAATCGCTAATACGGTTTGGATCACTTTAGAATTAATAATTTCATACATTGTCCAGTCAATATCCGTGACAAAGACTAATCCCCTTAATAAAATCCCATTAGCCCACCAAAAGATCATTGCGGGAATGATATAATTGTATAATGGTAAGTTATTTTGTAACAACTGTTGATATTTAGGAGATTGTTTTATTACTGAAATATATTTATAGCCTACCCATATTCCCATAATTCCCATGAGATCCATCAGGTTAAAGAGAGGTATAAATTTAATACCGCTTTCGGTACCGTTATTCATATTTGCAAAAATTAAAGAAAGTGCAAGCAGAGCTAAAACAGG
>NZ_JBEEUL010000130.1:0-660 GCF_040139345.1 Proteus sp. fly-1067
TTGTGATTCATGACTGGGGTGAAGTCGTAACAAGGTAACCGTAGGGGAACCTGCGGTTGGATCACCTCCTTACCTAAAAGATACGTGTTATGTGTAGTGCTCACACAGATTGTCTGATGAAGAACGAGCAAAAGCGCGTCTGCGAAGCTGACAAGAGTCCCCTTCGTCTAGAGGCCTAGGACACCGCCCTTTCACGGCGGTAACAGGGGTTCGAATCCCCTAGGGGACGCCAATTGCGCGGTATGAGTGAAAGGCGTACCACACTATAGTCTGATGCAAATCAGAGAATAGTTAAGATAATTTTAGCAAGTTATTTTAACTATTATGCTCTTTAACAATCTGGAACAAGCTGAAAAATTGAAAACAAATCAATATATCACCGAGGTATATTGATGAGTCTCTCAAAATCTCAGACCTTGAATTTGTGATACTCCAAGGCGAGTGTCATGAGCGAACAACAGCAATTCTAGGCGGACAGCGCGCAGTAAGCGGAGCATACTCAAGTATGTGAGCATTACGAGCACTGCCCAACAACGAATTGATGCTTGTGTAGCCATGACCTTTAAAGTCGTCTTCGAGAGAAACATCTTCGGGTTGTGAGGTTAAGCGAATAAGCGTACACGGTGGATGCCTAGGCAATCAGAGGCGATGAAGGACGTG
>NZ_JBEEUL010000131.1:0-652 GCF_040139345.1 Proteus sp. fly-1067
TCTTACCGTAATGCTATCAAGATATGAGCGATTTAAAATACGACTATTTAACGTACTATAAGGCACCCAAACGCGTAATGATTGTCCATTACCAAAAACCGATTTTTTATCTGCTATAACTCCAATAATCGTAGAAGGAATATTCCGAATAATAATTTGTTCACCAATTACGTTTTTCTTATTAGGAAAAAAGCGATGGCGAGTATTTTCATCAATCACAACAACCTGAGCTTGCCGTTGGATCATATCGTGCGTAAATGAGCGACCTTGCGAAAATTTCATCGCATACACAGTAAAATAGTCATCACTCACCCCCGCAACAGAAGCGGGCGAATCTTGATTCCCTCGGCGTAATCGCGTACTAAATTGCACTTGTGGCGTTACCGCTTGCACATAAGACTGCTGTTTTAAGGCAAAAACATCTTGTAGCGTTAATGATTGCCTGTCTTCGGGGGAGTCACTACCAAAATCTTTCCCAGGATAGATATCAATAGTATTAGAGCCAATCGCTTTTATATCAGAAAGCACCATACTTTTTGCGGCATCACCAATCACAATAATGGTCACAACAGAAGCGATCCCTATAATAATGCCGAGCATTGTCAATAAGGTACGTACTTTATTGACAACCATGGCACGCCAAGCCATTTCT
>NZ_JBEEUL010000132.1:0-648 GCF_040139345.1 Proteus sp. fly-1067
AACCCTTCGGTTTAAGATATCCTTTCGACTTGGAAACAATATGGTCTAAATATGACAATCCTTGATTATATGCCACTATTGCAGTCAAAGGCTCAAACCTTACATCGCCTTGGTGTAAATGAACGTCATTTCCATCAATATAAGGTGGATTACTAACAATCATATCAAAATGTTGATTGAAAAGAGCCTTATACCAATCACTTTGCAAAAACTGCACATTATTTATAGCTAAACGCTGTTGATTGCTTTGTGCCAGAGAAACTGCTTCAGGATTGAAATCGATACCGACAACTGTGCTATCCAAACGTTCAGAAGCAAGAGCCAATGCAATTGCCCCTGTCCCTGTCCCTAAATCTAAAATGTGACAAGGCTGTGCTGGCAAACGTATTAAGGCTTGTTCAACAAGACATTCAGTGTCAGGACGAGGGATAAGTGTTGCAGGTGAGACAAATAATGGCAAAGACCAAAATTCACGTTCACCAATGATGTAAGCAATGGGTTCACCTTGCTCTCGGCGTTGCAACAAAGATTCTAAGTGATCTTGCTCTACGAGTTTTAACTCTGTCTCCGCAAATGCAAAATTAAATGTTCGCGTTTGCCTAGTGACGTGTTGCAATAAAACCTCTGCGTCTCGTTTAGCACTGTCGC
>NZ_JBEEUL010000133.1:0-646 GCF_040139345.1 Proteus sp. fly-1067
AACAAAAGGATTTGCGTGGGGAGATAGACTATTACAATTTACCGTTCGTGAACCATTTCCGAGTAACACAACTGGCGTTAAATTAGTTTTTGGGACTATTGATGAACAATTGCCGTTACAACTTGAATCTTTAATGCCTGAAAATGGTGTGATTTTTTCTGATGGTATTGAAGATGATTTTATTCGCTTTAATGCGGGATGTATTGCATCAATAGGAATTGCAAAAACACAAGGACAGCTTATTGGCTAACTTACTTATCAGCTAAATAGCTCCCTAATTTTATAGGGAGCTTAGAATTAGCTAATTTTTTTACGGCGGCCAAAGAATAGCGCTAAAAGCCCAAATAGCACAACGGTTCCCCACATTGGCCAATGACTCCAACGTGCATAGGGGGTTAAACCAGTCGTCGGAGTGATAGAGGCTGATAAAGTTGCCGCAGTGAATTGAGGTAATTCAGCTTGAACGGTTCCATCAGCACGAATAATAGCAGTAACGCCATTATTGGTAGCGCGGAGTAGCGGACGTCCGAGCTCTAGCGCCCTCATCCTAGCCATTTGGAAATGCTGCCATGGACCAATAGATTTACCAAACCATGCATCATTAGAAATGGTTAATAAATAATCACTATCAGGTTTGAAATTATCG
>NZ_JBEEUL010000134.1:0-641 GCF_040139345.1 Proteus sp. fly-1067
CTATTTGGTGCTGCTGGTATTTCTTCGCACCAGATGCACATTCCGTTATATGATTTGATTGCTACCTTGCGATTTGATAATGCGGCTTTAATATGTAATTGCTCTAGTTCGTTTGCTGAGTCGATAATATCCATTTTAAATTACCTTCTTCTTTAATCATTAAATAGCACTCTAGAACAGCTCTAGATATATCTGCACTTTCTGCTATTAACTTCTCATGAATAGCTAGCGGTGATAGATTTACTGAATCTCTCCATTGAATGTTAATTTTAAATTTTCTAATTATGTGAAATATTATTTTATCCTCAAAATAATCACGATCAATTTTAGTTATTGCTTCATTTCTTTTATATGTAATATCGTAATTATTATTTATCCATCTCACAGAGTGACGAGTAAACTCAAGATTAAACTCTCCATTGCAAACGTAATAGTTATGCACCAATTGATTAATCTGCCAATCATTTAGTTTGCTATATTCATTCATTTTCCATGTCCTATCCATGATTAATATTAAAAGGCATGCCTTCGGCTTTCATTGGTTGCAAATCTGCAAAGTCACATTTCACCAATCGACCTTCGAATTCGGTAGCCATCATTAATGCTTGTTTTGCTTGTAGTGCGATAATGTTGTTAGGCAT
>NZ_JBEEUL010000135.1:0-640 GCF_040139345.1 Proteus sp. fly-1067
GATCAAAAAAATAGATATAACAGTTATCGTAGATTATATTTCATAAGCTGTTTTTCTTGAAAGAAATGCTAAAAAACCAATTGTATTATTTTTATATTCCGATGTATTTTCCAAGGGGTAACTTATGGATTTTTTAATACAACTCGCCATTATATTAGTGTGTCTATTCTATGGAGCTAGGAAAGGGGGAATTGCATTAGGTCTATTAGGTGGTGTAGGTCTTGTTATTTTAGTTTTTATTTTTAATCTTCCTCCGGGAAAGCCACCTGTTGATGTAATGCTCGTTATTATTGCAGTTGTTTCTGCGTCAGCAACATTACAAGCATCTGGTGGATTGGATGTTATGCTACAAATAGCAGAAAAACTATTACGTAAAAATCCGAAATACATTTCTATCGTTGCCCCACTCGTTACTTGTACATTGACAATATTATGTGGCACAGGGCATGTTGTTTATACCATCTTACCTATTATCTATGATGTATCGATTAAAAATAATATTCGACCAGAAAGGCCAATGGCTGCAAGTACTATTGGTTCACAAATGGGAATTATTGCAAGCCCCGTGTCTGTTGCGGTTGTAACCTTAGTGGCAATGCTAGGTGACGTCACTTTTAATGGTAAACATCTTGAGTTTTTA
>NZ_JBEEUL010000136.1:0-640 GCF_040139345.1 Proteus sp. fly-1067
CGCTATCACCATTGCCACAATGCAGATTAAAGATTTTTTTGGCCTGCAATTGGCGCACGTGCCCGAAAACTATGTTGATAAAGTCATTGCATTAGCTAATGCCTTACCAACCTTACAATATAGCGATACATTAATTGGTCTTGTTACCTTATTAATCCTAATTTATTGGCCAAAACTTGGCTTAAAGTTACCCGGTCACTTACCAGCGTTGGTCGCAGGTACTTTAGTCATGTGGTGTTTATCACTGTTTGATAAGCAAGTGGCTACTATTGGTTCGGAATTTAGTTATTTATTACCTGATGGCACTGAGGGTAACGGTATCCCTCCCATTTTACCTCAATTTGTTCTACCGTGGGAGCTTCCTGGTAGTGCACCAATTAGCTGGTCAATGATTACGGCTTTAATGCCAGCCGCTTTTTCTATGGCCGTTTTAGGGGCTATTGAATCACTACTTTGCGCTGTCGTACTTGATAATATGACAGGTAAAAAACATCATTCAAATAGTGAACTGATCGGCCAAGGTTTTGGTAATATCGCTGCACCATTTTTTGGTGGGATCACAGCAACAGCAGCTATTGCCCGCTCAGGGGCCAACGTTCGTGCAGGAGCAACCTCACCCGTATCAGCTAACATCCATTCA
>NZ_JBEEUL010000137.1:0-638 GCF_040139345.1 Proteus sp. fly-1067
GGAGTAAAATTTCTGTCATACGCTATCGTGTGTCAGGAAGTTTGGATGAACCAAAAATTGATGAAGTATTGCGTCAGCTAAAGGAGACTCAAGAGTAATGAAAAATGGCAATGTTGCACTTTTGCAGTTATGCAGTGGTAAAAATACTAAACATAATTTGGCACAGATTGAGCAGCAGATTAAACAGTTGCCAGATACTGTTGAGCTAGTATTAACACCAGAAAATGCATTGTTGTTTGCCGATGCAGCAACTTACCGTAAACAAGCCGAACAGGAAGGGCAGGGGCCGCTCCAAGAAGCGATTGCCAATATGGCAAAACGCTACAATGTTTGGATTTTAATTGGTTCTATGCCACTCATTAGCCGTGAAGATCCAGAGCGGATCACAAGTAGCAGTATTTTAATTGATTCCAAAGGAAATATTCAGGCGCGTTATGACAAAATTCATATGTTTGATGTGAATATTGAAGATGAGCAAGGCACATACAATGAATCCGTTATTTATCAGCGCGGCGAACATATTACTGTCGTGGATACGCCTGTAGGTCGCTTAGGCATGACCATTTGCTACGATTTACGCTTCCCAGGCCTATTCCAAGCCATGCGTGAGCAAGGCGCAGAAATTATCTGTGTACCGG
>NZ_JBEEUL010000138.1:0-636 GCF_040139345.1 Proteus sp. fly-1067
CTCGTTTTGCTTGTTGATCTTTGACGCTTTTCTCTTTTTCAGCGATATTTTGCAGTAAATTTTGTAGCTGATCTTTATTTTGGGTGATCTGATTGGCCGCCATCACCTGAGTTGGCGATAGCGCTATTAATCCACAAGCAAACAGTGCTGAGGTAATAGCCTGACGAATAAAGGTTATTTTCATCCGGTTATATATATTGGCCATTCTGATAGAAAACCTCGAATAAATACGATAGCTAATTATTTCATCTGATAGGTATGGTTACCAGTGCCCAATTCTGAATCTTACAAAATAAACAGTGATAAACCAAAAGGCTACACTGTGATTTAACATGACAGGTTAGCTATGGTTTCGCCGCCATTATTTTTTAATCTATACCCGCCATACTTCATGCTGTAGCGCTTTTCGTTGAAGTCGAAGTGACTACGCTTACTTATCGCCTAGCCGCACCTAGAATGATCTAGAGTATAATTGATTGTATCGCTTATCTCGCTAATTAGTATCATTAAATCAAATATTATGGGCTAAATTTTAGCTAAACCGAGTATAGATCCTCTTTATTCGTGACTTTTTGAGGGGTAATGGGTTTGTGATAGGATGGATTATAGGTCTATATTGAGAGTGATACTCTTTAT
>NZ_JBEEUL010000139.1:0-635 GCF_040139345.1 Proteus sp. fly-1067
TGAACAGTAGGTGGTTTAGAAACTGATAATGACTCATCTTCTTCAAAATGATGATTTATAACTTTTTGAAGCTCTATCGTTTTTGATATTACAATGCCACGACGTGGTATTGTAATCAAAACATCAGGTGTATAATCTATTTGTTTAAACGCCTTTCTTATGATTGAGATATTCTGATAAAAAGTATTCGAATTTATTGGAATACCATGAACTTCCCAAACTTCATGAAATAATTGTTTCTGAGTTGTTACATCAGGTGAATTTTTCAATACAATCGCTAAACATTCATTTGCAGGTACAGTCAATGTTGCGACTTTTTTTGTATCTAATAAGTTTGTAATCTTGGCTGCTTCTTTGTCATAAAGAATCATTCCATCAAAAATAACTTGCTGTATTTCACTCATAACCCCTCCAAAAATACTCTTTACGAGTGTATTTAATAATTTAAATCTTTTCAATATTTAAATTATCTACTTTAATCCTCTCATACTTTATATAAGAAGCATATAAGAAGCATTATCATTAACTCCCTAATCAAAATATATTTTGGTTTTATTAGGTGTTGTTAAAACCAGCCAAGATAAGAATAACTATTTTTAATTTATTCTTACTTAGAGATAGATTTAATAATGATT
>NZ_JBEEUL010000140.1:0-634 GCF_040139345.1 Proteus sp. fly-1067
GGCTTTGGCTCAATGAAATTAAAATCTGAATTTGTGAAGAAAAGCTAAGATAGAAGATTATTAATAATCTATTTAAACATAAAGTTAGATATTACCAATATTCTTAAAGGCGCGAATAAAGCGCCTTTTGATTAAAGTAAGGTTACTCATTAGCATCACTAAAGTGATCAAACCCTTTAAGATTAGGGTGTACATCTTTACCATCACGTAAGTAACGGATCCCTTCAGCAATCGGCATAATTTGCCCTATACAATGAAAGTCAGCCCCTGTATGCGCCAATGCGATCTCTAACGCACCTCGATTGATCTCTGGTGCTGTAAAACATAATTCATAATCTTCACCACCACTTAATGCCCAAATCTCCGCTTGTTCTTCACTGACTTCGGCTTTCATCGCAGGTGAATAAGGTAATGAGTCTAAATTTAAACGCGCACCACAGCCACTAGCTGTGAGAATATGATTCAAATCCGAAATCAACCCATCAGAAATATCAATTGCAGATGTCGCTAAATGACGCAATGCTTGGCCTTGCAATAAACGAGGCTGAGGGCGTAAATGCCTTGCAACAAAATAATCACTATGTTCTTTTTCTGTTGGCTGTAATCTATTTTGTAATACGGCAAGCCCTGCGGC
>NZ_JBEEUL010000141.1:0-631 GCF_040139345.1 Proteus sp. fly-1067
GATACGTGCTTTGACTGCTTTTACCGTAGGGCTTTTAGAAATCACACCACAGTATTCAGGCATGGTTTTCGCAAAGTCTTCTGTACCAATTTGGCGCGCGACTTTAATGATGTGTTCTTTATCATGAGAAATTAGTGGACGCAGTACCAATGTATCTGAAGCATTATCAATCAAACGCAAGTTAGTTAAGGTTTGGCTTGATACCTGTCCTAATGCCTCACCCGTGACTATCGCTTGAACGCCATAACGCTCAGCCACTTTTGAGGCAGCACGTACCATCATACGTTTTAACACAACGCCCATTTGGCCATCATCGACTTTTTCTAGAATTTCAGCCACAACGGGTTCGAAGTTAACCGCAATAAAGCGTACCTTATGTGAGCTGCCAAAACGGTTCCATAAATAATGAGCGATTTGTTTTACGCCAATTTCATGAGCCGCACCACCTAAGTTGAAGAAACAATAGTGAACTCGACAACCTCGGCGCATTAACATATAGCTGGAAACGCCTGAGTCAAAGCCCCCTGAAATGAGAGACAATACATCTTCTTGTGTACCGATAGGAAAGCCACCAATGCCTTCATAACGTGCTTTCACGAGGATCAGGTTTTCATCTTCAATTTCTAGATGG
>NZ_JBEEUL010000142.1:0-628 GCF_040139345.1 Proteus sp. fly-1067
CATTTTATTCACAGCTGCAATGATATTTGGCAGTTGTTCACACACAGAATTGCAATCTACAGAGTCTTTATGCGGTAAAACTGGTGGTGTCAGGCTATCACACAGTACTTCTTCCAGTACTAACACAAAATTGGCGATACCTGTCGTGTAAATATATGCACGCCCATCGGTTTCTTTTGCCAAACGTTCATATTCCCTTGTCACATTGTCTCTATCCGCAAGGGTGGGAAAACGATCAAGGTTTGTTGGGCTATCATCTGGCGTCCCTTGATAAGTATAAACCTTAACCCCTGCTTCTTGAGCCACAGATATTGCCTCATTGTTTTTCGCTATCGCAGCGCGAGTCAAAATTCCACCACCTCCCTCCATTCCCTCATCACCTAAAACAAAAATTGCTCTACGTGCATCATCACGCCAATCAAAGTGTTTGCTAATATCAATAACAGCTCGGCAAAGATCTTCTTTATTTCCAGCATGATCTCGTCCATCTGATTCTCTAAACGGCAGCCTAGCCTGTAGATCACGTTCATTAACCCCCAACTTGATCAGATACTCACTTGCTGATTGATCAAACTTTGTACCAGCCCATGTCCCTTCAATACCTAAAAATGTCGCACGTAAACGAGAT
>NZ_JBEEUL010000143.1:0-625 GCF_040139345.1 Proteus sp. fly-1067
CGACAGACCCATCAATAGACATTAATAAGCTTGCAGATAACTCGATATTGCCTCAGTTTGATGCGGCGCAACACATGTGTGTAGGGGAGTTGGCTGCATTAAAACCATTGCCTCAGGGTAAATACTTAAAAGAGGGTGCGGATTTGGATAAGGTTAAACGGTTTTTATTAGCACAAGATCCATCCTCCTTAAAATTAAATGTGCCGGTTTTACTCATCCAAGGCTCAGAAGATAAAACAACAGTCACACCAGAAACAACGAAACAGATGATGCAGGCACTGTGCAACAGCGGCAATAACGTATTATATAAAGAATATGCAGGGCAGACTCATCGCTCGGTGATTGATGCTTCGAAGAAGAACACATTTGATTTTATACAAAAAATTAGCTCACCTGAGTTAATGAATGAAACTGTAAAAGAGAATGGGTTATTGGGCTGCGAAGCCTCTAAGCTATAAATAGAAATGACCAGCCTTGTATTGCTATATGGTAGATACAAGGCTGATAGTCAGGGTAATAATATAGCTATTCAACATCATGGTCGGTGAGCAGAGTATTGACTTGCTCTATCTGTTGTACAGCATCATTAATGATCTGGGCTATTTGGCGAGTTTGTGTTTCATTT
>NZ_JBEEUL010000144.1:0-624 GCF_040139345.1 Proteus sp. fly-1067
CGTTGGGGAACACCGGATGATTTAGCGGGGCCATGTGTATTTTTAGCTTCAGAAGCCGCCAATTACATTCACGGTTATACGATAGCGGTGGATGGTGGGTGGTTGGCTCGCTAATTCCCTCGTCATACTTCGAGTTATCTCGTTGTTGGCTGCATTCGGATATCCTCATTTGCCGCCTAGATATAACTCGAATTATTTAGAGGGAAGTGAGGTGAAGGATATTTAGTAAAACTATTGAGCGGTCGATTATTTTTAGATTTTTAATTTAACTAAAAATTGAATCAGTATGTAGCATTTGCCAGTAAATAAACTGGCACAATAAATGACGATAGGAGTCACAATGAAAATTGCATTAATGATGGAAAATAGCCAAGCGGCAAAAAACGCGGTTATTTTTAACGAGCTGAATACCGTTAGCTCCTCATTAGGCCACCAAGCATTCAACGTGGGCATGAAAGATGAACATGACCACCATTTGACTTATATCCATCTTGCGATCATAGCAAGTTTATTACTTAACTCGAAAGCGCTGGATTTTGTTGTTGCAGGTTGTGGAACAGGGCAGGGCGCTTTAATGTCGCTTAATTTACATCCAGGCGTGGTTTGTGGTTACTGTTTAGAGCC
>NZ_JBEEUL010000145.1:0-624 GCF_040139345.1 Proteus sp. fly-1067
TCATCGACTTCGCTGTGCAGGCGAGATTGGATGCAGGGGAACTGGTGCGTGTGTTACAGCCCTGGTGCAACCCCTTTGCAGGCTTCTACATCTATCTGCCATCTCGTGCACAGATGCCGGCCAAGGAGCGGGCGTGGATTGATTTTCTGGTCGAGAAGCGCGAGTGCATGACGGCCCGCACAAGCTCACCACCAAGGAGCAAGAGCAAGCCCTGGGCGGTTCACGCCTTATTGTCAATTTACAATGAATACTATTGTATAAATTGGCAATCTTGGATTTCCTCTGGCTTTGCCGCAAACTTACAAGCCTTGTGATTTTGTTTTTTAAAGCGCCAGCATGGCGCAGAGGTTTCTCCATGACAACCGAACACACTACCTTGTTTCAACCTTTTGCTTTTGATAACGGCCTGACGCTACGCAACCGCGTGGTGATGGCACCAATGACCACTTGGTCGGCCAACCCCGACGGCAGCATCTCGGATGCAGAGCTGGACTACTACCGCCGCCGCGCCCAAGGTGTGGGCATGGTCATCACTGGCTGCACGCATGTGGCGGAAAACGGCATCGGTTTCACCGACGAGTTTGCTGCCCATGATGACCGTTTTATTCCCAGCCTGCGTCGCTT
>NZ_JBEEUL010000146.1:0-623 GCF_040139345.1 Proteus sp. fly-1067
GGTAGCTCAGTAACAGCTATTGGCTCTGCTAATAACCCACCATCACTTGCGACAACATACATTTTTCGCCCATCGCTGGTAGAAATATTGAGGCTACGTGCGTTACAGCCATTAAGTAGTCTTAAGCGTAACCAACCTTTAGGCGCAACGTGTTTTGGAAATACTGCCCCATTGGTCAGCATGAGATCCCCAAACCAACCAACAGCAGCACTCATTACATCTAACTGATAATCAATCTGCCCATCATCTTTAAGGCGTTTATCTTGTAAGATCACTGGGATATCATTAATTCCCCAATCACTTGGTAAACCATGCTTATTACTTTCATCATCTTTAATAATGACTAACCCAGCCAATCCCATGGCAACTTGGTAACCTGTTTTTCCATGTGTATGAGGATGGAACCAGCAGGTTGCTTCAGGTTGATTGACCGTAAAATTTACCTGACGGTTAGCGCCTGAAGCGATAATAGCTTGTGGCCCGCCATCTTGTTCACCCGAGATTTCAAGGCCATGCCAATGCACGGTAGTTTCATCAGAAAGTTGGTTAGCGATATTAATATTGACGTTCTGCCCATTTTTCAGACTAAGTGCAGGGCCAAGCAGATCACCGTTATATCCCCA
>NZ_JBEEUL010000147.1:0-623 GCF_040139345.1 Proteus sp. fly-1067
GATGAAATGGTGCATGTTGCAAAAGAAATGGAGCGACAAGGTTTTACCATCCCTCTGATGATTGGCGGAGCGACGACATCAAAAGCGCACACGGCAGTCAAAATAGAGCCAAACTATAATCATTCGGTGACTTATGTACAGAATGCATCCCGCACGGTAGGTGTGGTCTCAGCGCTACTTTCCCCAACACAAAAAGAAGAGTTTGTTGCACGAACACGCCGTGAATATGAAGTGGTTCGTGAACAACATGGGCGTAAAAAACCCAAAACACCGCCAGTATCATTAGAAGCCGCTCGCGCAAATGCAGTGAAGATTGATTGGCAAAATTACCAGCCACCAGTACCGCGTTTTTTAGGTGTCAAAGAAGTACAAGCATCAATCGAAACATTGCGTCATTATATTGATTGGACACCATTTTTTATGACATGGTCTTTGGCGGGCAAGTACCCACGTATCTTAGAGGATGAAGTGGTGGGGGAAGAAGCACGTAAATTACTGCGTGACGCTAATGCTATGTTAGATCAGCTTTCTGAAAGCCAATCTTTGGTACCGCGAGGAATTTTTGGGTTGTTCCCTGCTAATCGTGTGGGGGATGACGTTGAAATATATACTTCACCTGCGCG
>NZ_JBEEUL010000148.1:0-620 GCF_040139345.1 Proteus sp. fly-1067
TGGCGTGAAATTATTCATCATGATAATGCTGAAGATGAACATTCGTTATCTGACATTGAAATTGCACAACGTAATTTACGTGCCGATGTTGTGATGTTTATTGATGTGTTGCGTGATGAAAACGGGGATGTTGTTTTTGATGAATCAGACATCGACGATGTAATGGCCATTTATGGTCCAGTGCATTCTCGTTTATTAAAACAAGCGCTCGATTTAACTATTTCGGTTGATGATGCAGAAAAAAAGTAGCCCAGCCTGATACTTTCTTTTTAATGACATTGGCGCTCCGAATGGGGCGCACTCTTGATGAACTCACTCGCCAAATGAGCTTGAGTGAACTTCGGATGTGGATGGCTTTTGATCGCATTAATCCCATCGGTGATATTCGTAGTGATATTCAAACCGCGCATATCGTTTCTTCTATTTATCACTCTCAAGGCGGTAAATGCACGCTTTCTGATGTGCTTTTACGCTGGGATCCCAAAGCAACCCAAGAAAGTGATGATAGTTCTAATGGGTTAGAGAATTTCTTTCAGTCTATTTCAGAAAATTAATTATTTTTGCGAGGATAAAATGGCAAAACTGCGTGAACTGATTATTAAAATTTCTGCTAATTCTTC
>NZ_JBEEUL010000149.1:0-620 GCF_040139345.1 Proteus sp. fly-1067
CTCTAAATACATAGGTTCACCTAGTCAATATTATGGTGTCCCACTCATTAATATGGAGTCACCCAGTTCTCCTACTACATTATATTTGGTTATTGTTTCTGGTAGCATCTCTCTAAATATTGACGGGAATAATCAGAATAAAGTAATAACAGCAAATAAGCCTCCTAGTGATACTTTCAATAAATACTACAGTAACTCTATTTTTAGTGGGGTAAGCTCAACTCAAAAAGCATCAGGTTTAAAATATAGAATATATAATAGTGGGTCAGCATATGTAAAACCAGGCCTTTATTCGATTTCATCTGATAATAGCTTGACTTTCAAAAGTTTTGCTAATGCATTTCATCCAGGTGGAGCTGCTAGCGGATGGTCGACGATTAAATCTACAAGAATAATTCCTAGTTTTTTAGTTCGCCCTGCATGCACTATCAATACTCCAGCCGTCGTAGAATGGAAAAATGCTGCAATTAAACCCGTTCAAGGAACCACCTATGGCACTAAATCAACTACACTTAATTATAGTTGTGAAACAGGGCTGAATGCGATTTCAGTTTTTTCTAAGGTATCCTCTGGTATCACAGATATCAACAAGAAAAAATTATTTCTAAATAACGTGCAAA
>NZ_JBEEUL010000150.1:0-245 GCF_040139345.1 Proteus sp. fly-1067
CGGCTCTAGCCTCTTTCGTACTTAATTCAGGAAATTCAGCCTGAGTAAAACGAGGAACAACTAATTTATATACCGTTTCAGAAACAGCTTGATACCATCTATCAATTTCAGGTGAAACCTCGGACTGAATGATTTTAGGCTCTGCTAACTGATCAACATAATGAACAATATCTAAGCTTTCTGGTAAGTAACTTCCATCCTCTTTTTGTAGAATGGGTAGCATCTTGCGGCCAATCATTTTCGTT
>NZ_JBEEUL010000150.1:255-620 GCF_040139345.1 Proteus sp. fly-1067
ATTTTCGTTGGCGTTGCTTTATCATCTTCCATCAAAAAGATCTGCTCAACGTCAATGTTTTTAAGTCCAAAAATCATTCTGGCTCTAACACAAAATGGGCAATGATCATAAATATAGAGTTTCATTATGGGAACCTCTTTAGTTGAAGAGTTATAGCTATACATTACATTCCGTTACTTTCACTATAGTCTATAATGTGAGAAATTTGTAAAATTTATTGTTTAGCCTAATAATTAATTATCGCTATTAGTTCTATTTCAACAAAAGTTTAATTTAATCGACTCCCCTTACCTATAAATTCAATTAGATTAAAGAAAATTAGATTTTTGTTACAATTTGAAATAATCAAGATTATGATCATAAAT
>NZ_JBEEUL010000151.1:0-613 GCF_040139345.1 Proteus sp. fly-1067
GCGTAATTGGAATATACAGCCGAAAACTGGGATCCACCTGCTCGTTGGGAAGATGGATTACCTGGCGCTCTTTTTGATTATAACCTCAATGCACAGGTTGGTCAGCAAACTCGAGGTGGACAACGAACAAATGTCAGTGCCAGCGGTAATGGTGTTGCGGGTGTTAACTTAGGTGTATGGCGTATGCGTGCTGATTGGCAAATGCGTTTAGACAAACAGCAAGGACAAGATACTTCTAGTTCATTAGATTGGTCTCGATACTATGTCTACCGTGCAATTAAATCTCTCGGGGCAAAACTCACTTTAGGTGAAGATTATTTAGCCTCAGATATTTTTGACAGTTTTCGATTTACGGGACTCAGCCTGATCACCGACATCAATATGTTACCACCTAATTTACGGGGATATGCCCCCGAAATAACAGGTGTAGCTAAAAGTAATGCTACCGTTATTGTGAGCCAGCAAGGCCGTATTATTTATCAAACACAAGTTGCCGCTGGCCCTTTTCGTATTCAAGACTTAAATGATGCACTATCCGGTGAGATTAATGTTGAAGTTAAAGAACAAGATGGCTCAATTCAAACGTTTACGGTGAATACAGCCAGTGTTCCTT
>NZ_JBEEUL010000152.1:0-612 GCF_040139345.1 Proteus sp. fly-1067
CGCTAATACTGCTGTGCCTGATGATGTTACTAACAGGCTGCGGAACTACAAAAGAGAAATTGATTCCCGTTCAGCCAGTTCCATTGCCCCCACATCTAACCGCTGATTGTGAGCAGCCTGATATTCCAGAAAAAATGAATTGGAAAGATATGCCGCTATTGCTAGTAGATGCAATGAATTCAATTGCCAAGTGCAACTTAGATAAAAAAGCAATTCGAGAAATTGAATCGGAGAGGGTAGCTAATAGTATATTTAAAAGTGATAAAGATAATTAATATCGAAGGAAGTTGATGAGATTAGGTCATTTAGATACTGATATTTCATTATTTTTCTAATCTAATCTATAAATGAAGTGGCTATAAATTAAATAAATACATAAACTTTAAAAAATACATTAAAAAATCAATTTAAAAATGAAACATTAATTCTATCTACATAAATTCTCACATATTTATTTTCATAAAATGATAACTCATACAATAAATCATGTTGTAATATTGTATTACATACAATGAGTTTGTTTTCGAATAGATATCCATTCAATTCATATGCAAATGAACTCTCAATTTGTTTTGGTAATGAATAAGTAGATAACTCAGCGCTTATTTCATC
>NZ_JBEEUL010000153.1:0-608 GCF_040139345.1 Proteus sp. fly-1067
GATCACAGGAATTGCCGATATTGTTGCTATCACATCGTATGTCAGTTTCTGGGTACCCGATTTCCCTGAATGGGTTACCTCATTTATTTGTGTAGTAACATTATTGACCCTGAATTTAGTCTCAGTCAGATTATTTGGTGAGCTTGAGTTCTGGTTTGCCATGATCAAAATTGTTGCCATTGTTGCCTTGATCGCTGTTGGTGGAACATTAATTGCCATGAATTTCCAATCACCCGCAGGTCATACCGCTTCTTTGAGCAATATCTGGAATGATGGTGGGATGTTCCCTATGGGGATCAGTGGTTTCTTTGCTGGCTTCCAAATCGCTATCTTTGCCTTTGTAGGGATAGAACTCGTGGGCACCGCAGCAGCTGAAACTCGTGATCCTGAAAAATCATTGCCAAGAGCAATTAACGCCATCCCATTTAGGATCATTGCATTTTATGTATTATCACTGATTGTAATTATGGCGGTCACACCATGGCGCACGATTTTAGCGGACAAGAGCCCGTTTGTTGAAATGTTTGTACTCATTAGCTTGCCTGCTGCCGCCAGTGTGGTTAACTTTGTGGTGCTCACATCAGCGGCCTCTTCTGCAAACAGTGGTG
>NZ_JBEEUL010000154.1:0-608 GCF_040139345.1 Proteus sp. fly-1067
GTAAACTTACCGTAAATATAATTATTGATACGATTGTAATAGGCACTCATATTAAATTGAATATCGCCTGTTACTTTAGTTACTCCAATATCAATATTATTTGCGGTTTCTGCAGTTAAATTAGGATCGCCTTTTTCAATGGTTCTACTTGCGGCATGAACACCATTCGCATAGAGCTCTTCTGCGACCGGTAATCTTTTTGTGTGTGATAGTGATAAATTTAAAAAATAGTCTTGTGTAAAATTCCAGGCTAATCCAGTAGAAATGGAAGATGCACTTTGTTTATTGGTTTTTTGAGTTTCTCTATTTAACAGTGATTGCCACTCTTGGCGAAATCCTAATTCATAGCGAAAATCACCTAATTGATATTCTTCTAATAAAAAGAGTGAGTGATTTTTTGTTTTTGTTGCGGGGACATAAGCCTCTTGACCGTCAGCACTAAAATCACGTTGATTAAATTGCCCGCCAATAACACCATGCCAACCTAAAATAGGTTGATGAGTGAAAGAAAACCTTAATTCATCTCCTTTGTTTTTAAATTGGGTACTGACTTCATGACCTTCTTTTTCATCATGCTGATAATCGGTTCTGGCTGCACTGAAACGTAG
>NZ_JBEEUL010000155.1:0-607 GCF_040139345.1 Proteus sp. fly-1067
GCATAACGCATGACAGCAGCGATACGTTGCTGTAAACGCGCCGCTATTTCATAAATCTCTTTACTTTCTGCTGCACGGATAGGGATCAGTAGATCAGGTGTTTTGAGGGTAGTGATATCACGTAGACCAATGTATGGGAATACATGCGACTCCAAACTCTTTAAAACCTTTTCACTGTGTGATTCAGACCATTTTTTATTGCTGGCATGCCATTGTCTTGCGATGGTTTCAAAAGAGAGATTAGCATCAGAAGCTGTTTTAGCCACACGTTTTTGCTCACAGGGATCAATGCCATCAGCAATCAGTTTTCTGGCTTCATCGCGTTTAAGCCTTGCTTCAGATAAAGGCACATCAGGGTATAAACCCAAGGCTAAGGTTTTCTCTTTACCTAAGTGGCGATAGCGTAATCGCCAGTATTTAGAACCATTGGTGTGAATCAATAAGTGCAGACCTGCATCATCGGTTAATTTATAGGATTTCACATCGGGTTTAGCCGCCCGAATTTTAGCGTCAGTCAGTGCCATAGTGAGCTTCCTGAGAGATAAAGCGGGTACAAAATTCTATCGAACTAGTGTATACCCGCAATTGTACCCGCACAATAGGGTTG
>NZ_JBEEUL010000156.1:0-607 GCF_040139345.1 Proteus sp. fly-1067
TGTACAGACATGGGGGCTGTGGCAAGTTCATCTAGAAATAAAGTACCTTTATCTGCCCGTTCAAAACGGCCTTGATGGCGTTTTTGGGCACCAGTAAAAGAACCTGCCTCATGACCAAATAACTCAGAATCAAGTAAATTCTCATTGAGTCCACTGCAATTAAGAGAGATAAAAGGCTCTTGCCAGCGGGGGGATAGAAAGTGTAAGCGGTCGGCAATCAACTCTTTACCTGTACCTCGTTCACCAATTACTAAAATAGGTTTGTTAAGTTTGGCTAACTCAGAGGTACGTTCAAGGACATCTAAGAAATTAGATGAATTACCAATAATGGTATCGTTAGTATTTTTCATGGTTATTTTCACCAATAGTTGGTTTTATTGACCTGATATTAACTATAGTTTACTGTACGAGAAAATGATATAAAAATAATTTATTTCTTTTTATTCATATGGTTAATGATTTTTATTAAAAGTTGGCATGCTGCTTGCAATATGTTTTATGTAATAGTCAAACGGAGCATCACGTATTGGTGGGAAGCCAAAATCGGGTTGAGGCTCTACTGAATGATATAATCCATCAAGAGGAAATAAATAATGGGTATTTTTTC
>NZ_JBEEUL010000157.1:0-606 GCF_040139345.1 Proteus sp. fly-1067
AGTAGACCTTCAGTTTCATCAATAAAATCATTAAGTAAACGTTGTTTTTCGCTTTCCTCTATATCGCTAAAGTTTGCTAGCGAAGACAATAAACTTGGCGCGAGTTGTCGGCGAACTTGGCTATCCGGCTTAGCCACTGAAATAGCGCGCACTCGTGGATTGTTGACTAAGAACCAATCAGGTAAATCCGTTTCCTTTTCTACAATCCAAAATAAGCTATTAAAATAAGGTTGATTTTTTTCACCTGCTGGACGTGCTTTTGCTTGATGGGACACCACTAAGGCTCGAGTAAATAAACTGTGCTCTGCTGGCGTCAAATTAGCGCGGTGGGAAATTAAACATGAGGCGAAATCAATGCAAAGTGCTATCGGCTGTTCAGTGCAATTTACCCATTTATCCAGCACTTGATTGAGGATATCTATTCCTCCTGCTGAATATCCTTCAGTGGGTGTTAACCCCAATTTTTGCATGAGAGCCATCCCTGCCTCAACATGTTTGGCTGGGTTAACCACCCATTGGAACCCCAATAAAGGGGTATAGGTAATAATATGTGCGTAGCCAGCCTCAAATAAACTATTAAATAAGGATTGATTAAACGGTAATGGT
>NZ_JBEEUL010000158.1:0-606 GCF_040139345.1 Proteus sp. fly-1067
GTTGATAGGCCGCTTTTTAGCCTTTGTGCGAACATTATTGCCTGTTCTTGCAGGACTCTCTGAACTGAGCCATCGCCGTTTTCAGTTATTCAATTGGTTAAGCGGGCTGTTGTGAGTCGGGATTATCGTCACACTGGGCTATGCGCTAAACCAAATTCCATTTATCAAACAGCATGAACAGGTCGTCATCAGTGTGCTGATGATTTTACCTGTATTGTTACTTATTGGTGGTTTAATAGGGTTGATTATGGTCTATTGGAAGCATCGTAAAGCTCTCAGTAATAAAACAGAATAAGCAAAAAGCCGTCTCTTAAAGGATGCACAGACTACCGCCAAACGTATTCTGTTTGGCGGCAGTCGTTAAGGTTTTTGAAATAAACAGTCAATCAGCCTCTTTTAAAGAGAGGGTTACAGACTGATAGTAAAAAGCCTGACACAGATACGTATCAGGCTGAATAACAAAGTGTTCTTAAATTCATTTATCTGAAAAATAATTAACTGCATTATTAAAGCAGATATCTTGCACAAGCTGACCTAACATCTCTTCATCATTAGGCACTTCACCATTTACTGCCCATGTACCTAACATATTGCATAAAATACGAC
>NZ_JBEEUL010000159.1:0-605 GCF_040139345.1 Proteus sp. fly-1067
CAACCCTGCATCAGCTCATATGGCAGGTATGGAAGTGGTTGTGGTACGTTGTGATGACGAAGGTAACATTGACCTTGCTGATCTACGTCAACAAGCGGAGAAACACAGCGCCGATCTTTCTTGTGTGATGGTAACTTATCCATCAACTCATGGTGTGTATGAAGAAAGCATCAAAGAAGTTTGTGAAATCATCCATCAGTTTGGCGGCCAAGTGTATCTTGATGGCGCTAATATGAACGCACAAGTGGGCTTGACGACACCTGGCTATATTGGTGCAGATGTTTCCCACTTAAACTTACATAAAACTTTCTGTATTCCACATGGCGGTGGCGGTCCGGGTATGGGACCAATTGGTGTTAAAAAACATTTAGCACCATTTGTTCCGGGGCACTCAGTCGTTGAGCAAGAGATGGTGACAGACCAAGGTGCTGTTTCAGCCGCACCATTTGGTAGCGCATCAATCCTGCCAATTAGCTGGATGTATATTCGCATGATGGGCTCGTATGGTTTAAGAAGAGCTAGCCAAGTGGCGATTTTAAATGCGAACTATATTGCTAAGCGTCTGCAAGGTCACTATGACATTTTGTATACTGGTCGTGATGGCT
>NZ_JBEEUL010000160.1:0-604 GCF_040139345.1 Proteus sp. fly-1067
CTAATTTTAACGCAATTGATGAACTTAGCCTTTATTGGCCCAATGAAGCACGCAGGTCCGTACAGTCGGCTTAACTTCTAAAGGAACTTCACGATACTCAAACGTACCAAGTTCATCTTTAGCAACAATTTGCCCTTCATTATAATCAGCTTTTGCACACACACAGCGTGCTTCATTTTTTTCTTCATCCAGTAACCAGAACGAGTTTAATAGCGCTGCATTATCAGTTTTAGTAATTTGAATACCAGTAATCATGTCGACCTCCACTTTCAGGTAGGATTAAGATGAATTTCATAATTTAACTGTCGATTATATATACTCTAAATAGTTCAAGATGCAGGTAGGCAACAAGCAAAGATAGCCAAGGAGCATAGATAACTATGTGACTCGGTTAGCTAAGCGCAGTCAACAACCCTGCATCTTGAAGTATGACGAGTATAGTGAGATTGCAACTTGAAGTATAAGGGCTATCACTCCCAATGGAGCTTCGTATGAATATTAAAACCCGCTTAAAAGTTATGTTATTTTTACAGTATTTTGTCTGGGGAAGCTGGCTAGTCACACTCGGCGCCTACATGATCAAAACACTAAATTTTTCTGGTGC
>NZ_JBEEUL010000161.1:0-601 GCF_040139345.1 Proteus sp. fly-1067
TCGCCAATTTATTGCCCCACCGACAATGACTGAAAAATCAGGTGAGCTTTGTGACGCAGCAATAGGAATAACCCATCCAGCCTGAGAAAAGCCAAAATAACCAATAGAAACTGAAGGAGAAGGGTATTTTTCACGTAATAGTGCTAAAGCGGTTTTTGCCTCATCTGCACGACCTGCCATAGTTTGATTCAGCCAGTTACCTTGGCTATTGCCAATACCTGCTTTATCCCAACTGAACACAGCGATACCGTTATCAACTAAGGTATTTATTAACGGTAAATAACCTGAATTTGAAAAACGATCTTGCGGGCCATCACCATGAATGAATATAGCAATTGCGCTAGGTTGCTCAGAGCTAGGTAGCACAAGTGTGCCAGATAATTTATTACCATCGGCTGTAAAACTAATATCAGTTGTTTGTCTGTTGTCTAAATCAAAATCATCGAATTGCCCAGTTAAGATAACAGCTGTCATGATGATTAAGAGTGAAAATAGTACATATAGTAATTTGCGTTTATGTTTCATACAAAATTGCTCAAGTAACTAGGCTGATTGTCATTTATTCACTGATGTTTTTTCGCATCCATTGCAAGAAAGTGGC
>NZ_JBEEUL010000162.1:0-601 GCF_040139345.1 Proteus sp. fly-1067
GGGGACAACTTGAATTATTTAGAATATAAGTATTATTTTTGTTGTGAAAATAGAGCATCTAATTTTTGTTCATAGTCATAGTAATTAATGCTTTGATAAAGTTCGTCACGAGTTTGCATCAGTGGAACGACATTTTTTTGTGTGCCTTCTTTGCGTAGTGTGGTGTAAACCTGCTCAGCGGCTTTGTTCATCGCTCTAAAAGCAGAGAGAGGGTAAAGGGCAATCGCAATACCAACACTGCGTAACTCATCAAGGGTAAATAAAGGGGTTTGACCAAATTCGGTAAGATTGGCAAGAACTGGCACTTTAGTTTGCTCTACAAATTGTTGGTACATGTTCAGTTGCGTGATGGCTTCAGGAAATAACATATCTGCCCCCGCCTCAATATAAGCATGTGCTCTGTCTAACGCGGCTTCTAACCCTTCAACAGCCAACGCGTCGGTACGTGCCATGATCACAAAATTTTCATCAACGCGTGCATCAACCGCGGCTTTGATCCGATCAACCATCTCTTGTGTTGAAACAATTTCTTTATTGGGACGATGACCACAACGTTTAGCACCAACTTGATCTTCCAAATGTAAACCGGCAGCACCGGCTT
>NZ_JBEEUL010000163.1:0-601 GCF_040139345.1 Proteus sp. fly-1067
CTTGCAAATCACTATTTTTGATAAAAATAGCATTATTTTTCAAAAATAATCTCTTCGGGATATTTAGCGATAATTTTAAAAAACACATTAACTCTAAATATAATAACTTAAATATCAATAAGTTATATTCATAGTATATGATTACGATGCTAGTTACAGACAATAAACAGTAGTAATTCATGCGTAGTGAAATACACATTGAGTTACCGAATTTAAATAATTTTATAATTAATTAATAACTCAGTTTTATTTGATGACTACCAAGTTAAATAATGTGAAAAGGATAGCTTATTTAAAATTTAGAGGATTGAGGCGACATTTATCGCCTCAATATATTGACGGTATTGACTGGTTTATCGTCAGTTAATCATTGCCAAACAGATCACGTGTATACACTTTCTCTGCGACATCTTCGAGTTCAGGCACCATCCGGTTGGCTAAAATAATATCGCTATCGGCTTTGAATGCTTCAAGATCACGATACACTTTGGAGCGGAAGAATTCGTCCTCTTTAAGCACCGGCTCATACACAATCACTTCAATGCCTTTCGCTTTGATGCGTTTCATCACACCTTGTACCGCCGAGGCGCGGAAGTTATCT
>NZ_JBEEUL010000164.1:0-601 GCF_040139345.1 Proteus sp. fly-1067
TGTAACACATTAGCTTTATCAATTGAGGTTACTTTATGATTACGCTTTTTCGCGGATTCAAAGGCAATACGGGCAATACATTCGATATCATAACGATGGTAGACTTCAGTATCAAATGCATACTCTTCTTTACCTTCGCCTTTACGGCCTTTAGGTTGACCGAAATAGATACCACCCGTTAATTCACGCACGCACAAAATATCGAAACCTTGAGCAGCAATATCAGCTCTTAATGGGCAAAACGCTTCTAAAGCTTGATATAAACGCGCTGGGCGCAAATTACTGAATAATTTAAAATGCTTACGTAGTGGTAATAAAGCACCACGCTCAGGTTGACTATCAGGCGGTAAGTTTTCCCATTTAGGGCCACCGACAGAGCCAAACAGCACCGCATCCGCATTTTCACAACCAGCCACTGTTTCTTCAGGCAATGGTTTACCATGACGATCAATAGCGATGCCGCCAACATCATATTCTTTAGTGGTAATCGATAACCCAAAGCGCTGACGGATAGCATCTAATACTTTATTTGCTTGCCCCATAACTTCTGGACCAATGCCATCTCCAGGCAATACGGCAATATGATAGCTCTTAGACATTG
>NZ_JBEEUL010000165.1:0-599 GCF_040139345.1 Proteus sp. fly-1067
GTTAGTTAAAACGAAGAGTTGAGATCGACAAGAGCCTTCAACAGTAGCATCAACAGGAACTGCATTCTCACTGATTTTATAATCATAAAGAATATTAGGAATTCGATAAGCACTAAATACGGTCAATACTAACATTACAATAACTAAGAATAAGGTGCGAAATAGTCCACCATCTCCTCTTAGTGGAACCAATTTTAAAGGTCGAGTTGGAAAAGCATCTAATACTTTATCCGAGAGTGTAATGCTATTTTGCACAATCATTATATCCATAAAATTAGAGAGTTTTCGCAGTATAGCAATTCTTAAGAATATCAATAATAAGATTTGCTCTGAGTTTTTATTAACACGCTAATTTTATATAAGCCTGCCCTTTTGAATAAATGACTTTTTATTAAAGTTATCTTTCAAAAAAAGCAGGCTAATAAGCTATTAACTATTTTATTATACGTTCTGACGTAAATATTTAGCCGCTTCAACCATGTTCGCTAATGCTGCTCGTGTTTCGGCCCAGCCTCGTGTTTTTAATCCACAATCTGGGTTCACCCATAAACGCTCTGCTGGAATACGCGATTGCGCTTTTCTTAATAATCCCACAATCC
>NZ_JBEEUL010000166.1:0-597 GCF_040139345.1 Proteus sp. fly-1067
GTCTAAACCTGCGGTAAATTCGACTGTCAGAGCCATTGGCTCAGCGGCTGAATTAGGAAGTTTGATTTCAACATGACTTTTCCAGTCACTGGTTCCGGAAAGTTTTTGCTTGATTGAATTAGGTAATTGAGCGATTTTTGCCACATCCCAATTGCCAGCTAAATCGACATTCACTTGGTAGTTTTTCGGAGTGTCCGCCGTTGAAAAATTGATATCAACAGGCTGACCAAACCAATGACCTTGCAATTTATCGCTGCTCAAATCACCGTTATTAAACTGAAAACTACCACTAAGCGCAGTTAATTTGCTATCAATTGATTTAATAAATAAATCATTTTTATTCAAGTGAACATGGCCTTTTGCCACAACATCTTGACCTTGAGACAACGGAATGGCCAATGACAGATCACCTGTTATTCCACCGCCTATTTGCAGTTCATCTAGCGTGTCGCCAATAGAATGCTTCATGGGTGTCGAGGTGAAATAATGCTGAATTTGAGCCCCAGTGCCTGCAATATCGGCGTTAATAAATAACATTTCATGCAGATAATTAGGAATGTCTGCCGTTAAGTTTGTCGCGGTAGCATCACCTAACTT
>NZ_JBEEUL010000167.1:0-597 GCF_040139345.1 Proteus sp. fly-1067
TTTTAGAGTAGCAAACCCTGTAGTCGCAATGGTCGACGCAACCAGTCCGAAAATACCAAGAGGTGCTAAACGGATCACCACTCTTACTAGCTGAGTGACGCTTTCTGAGAAGTCTTGGATCATACTCTTAGTTGCGTCACTTGCGTGGCGTAAAGCAATCCCTAAACCGATTGCCCAAGCAAGAATACCAATATAGTTACCTTTGATCAGTGCATCGACTGGATTAGCAAAAATATTGATTAATAAACCCTTAAGCACTTCAGCAATATTACTTGGAGGCGTAAGTTGAGTATCACCAACGGCTAAAACAAGGTTTGATGGAAATAAAAAGGATCCCATTACCGCAACCAATGCGGCAAAGAAGGTACCTAATATATACAATACTAAGATTGGACGAATACTAGTTTTTTGCCCTTTACGGTGATTAGCAATCGATGCCATAACCAGTACCCAAACTAAGACTGGCGCAACCGCTTTTAACGCACTAACAAATAAATCCCCCAACAGTGCAACGTTTTGTGCTCCTGTTGGCCATAACCATGCCAATAAAATACCCGCAATTAAACCAACAAGTATTTGTTTAACTAAACTGCCTCT
>NZ_JBEEUL010000168.1:0-596 GCF_040139345.1 Proteus sp. fly-1067
TGTTATTAATTATATAAGGCATCAAGTTTTCTATAGGGTTTTAATTTTATTAAAACTATTTTTATATTTAATTAGATTAATACAATCAAAATAAAAGGTGTTTTATGTTTAAAAAAATAGTTATCGGATGCTTATGTTCTTCATGCCTTTTTTTTAGCGTGAATGTTATGGCAACTAATGAGCAGACGATCTCCCTAGGGTATAGTCAAGCTAAGATAGAAGGTATTAAACTCAATGGGGTTAATCTTAATTATCATTATGAACTGAGTAATAATTGGGGGATAGTTGGTTCTTTCACATGGATGAAAGGCGATAAATATTATGCCGAAGAACAAGATAACGATGGATTCACTTCTTCTGCAAAGACAGATGTTAACTACGTTTCGTTATTAGCCGGACCAAGTTATCGTATTAATAATTTTGCAAATTTATATGGATTAGCGGGTATTGCTAAAACTAAATTAAACAATCGAGACTATGGAACTGATGATGGTTATATAGAAAGTAGCTATTACAAATACAAATCAACAGGTATAGCTTGGGGGGCGGGTATACAATTAAATCCTATAAATAACTTAGCTATAAATATTGGGTAT
>NZ_JBEEUL010000169.1:0-596 GCF_040139345.1 Proteus sp. fly-1067
CTTTGTGCTCAATTGGTGTAATTTTACTGAGATCTTGTTCTGAATCGACATCCACTTCATTGGTCGTAATTGGGCAGTTTTTATTTAGCCAAGGTTCGACAATTTTTTCAGTAATAAACCAGCAGGTAAAAATCACGCCAAACGTACCACCAAGGCTAAAGAAATAGTTACACAAAACGTTAACACTGTAACCTGGTGCCATCATTTGAGCTGCGTCTTGGGTAAAACTTTGCATGATAGGGTCAATAATTGATGGCGTATAGCTCGCAGTAAAACCGCCTGCTAACCCAGCAAAAGGCGCTGCAATACCTGCTAATGGATTGCGACCACTGGCGTAAAACATCATGGCTGCAACAGGCATCAAAATCACATACGCGGAGTCTGACGCAATATGAGAGACGATACCGACAAAAACCACGGTTGGCGTCAACATTTTAGGGGTAATAAAGGAAAGCATTTTTTTCAAAGCAGTATTAATAAAGCCACTACTTTCAGCAATGCCGATCCCTAACGTTGCGACGATAGTTATTCCTAATGGAGGGAAATTAATGAAGTTTTTCACTGCCGATGTAATGAATAATATGATTTCTTCATAG
>NZ_JBEEUL010000170.1:0-595 GCF_040139345.1 Proteus sp. fly-1067
TTTGGAACTTGGGAACTTGGTATTTTGGTATCCCTGCATCAAGTTCTCATACCTTGATCGGGGCGATTATCGGTGTTGGTTTAACTAACGCAATAGTCACAGATTCATCCATCGTTGATGCGTTGAACATACCTAAAATGATCAGCATTTTCATGTCTCTTATCCTTTCTCCTGCTATTGGTTTTGTGATTGCTGGGTTGATGATTTTTATTCTACGCCGCTATTGGAGTGGAACTAAAAAACGTCGTCGCATCCACTTAACGCCAGCAGAGCGGGAGAAAAAAGATGGTAAGCGCAAGCCACCATTCTGGACTCGTACTGCGTTGATCCTTTCCGCTGTTGGCGTAAGTTTCTCCCATGGTGCGAATGATGGCCAGAAAGGTATTGGTCTTATCATGCTTGTGTTAATAGGTGTTGCTCCTGCGGGCTTCGTCGTCAATATGAACTCTAGCGGTTATGATATCGCTAGAACACATGATGCCGTTGTCCACTTACAACAATACTATGAGACACATAAACCGGCTCTAAACCACGCGATTGAAAATACCCCAGCTATTATCGATGAAGATGGACTCAGTAAAGAATTCCATTGCGA
>NZ_JBEEUL010000171.1:0-595 GCF_040139345.1 Proteus sp. fly-1067
ACTATGATCCTACGTGACCCGTTTGACGTATAGTCTACAGATAGCGACTTGCTAGAAGCATGCATTAAAAAGTGCTGATAAGCAGATGAAAAAACACCGATTTATTCGGTGTTTTTTGTTATTTGTTACCGATATTTTAAACCCGCTAAGTCACTTCCGGATGGGTGTTGATAGATCCGTAGTTTAAAGTAGTTTGCAGACGCATTAACATACTCAAAAATTTCCGATTGGACTTCTTCATATTCAACCCAAGTGGTTGAACGGGTGAAACAATAGATTTCGACAGGTAGTCCATTGGGTGTTGGTGGCATGGTACGTATGACTAAATACATATCGGTTCTGACATCACCGCGCATTTTTATCCAATTCAAAATATATTTTCGAAATAGCTGTAGGTTAGTGACGCCATTATTCATTATCCAGTCATTTATATCACCGATATCACCTCGTTCTTCTAGCATATTTTCTATACTCTGACGTAGCGGAGTGGTATTTTTTAATTCGCTGATCAGATCTTCAGTTGCAAAGCAGATAGATGATTGGTCAATATAAAAGCTGCGCTTAATGCGACGTCCTCCTCAAGAAAACATCTGTT
>NZ_JBEEUL010000172.1:0-593 GCF_040139345.1 Proteus sp. fly-1067
AGAGCGGTTGTTTCAGTGCAGTGAGCAAAGAAATACCATGGATCTGACGTCAAGGTAGCCATTTGTTGAGGTTCAGGCAATGTGCTCAACCATTCATGAGCTAGTTGTACAGTAAAACGGCAGTGTTGCTGACCTAATATTTCATGATATTCATCGCGATAGCATAGAACCAAAGCAGGATCGACCCCTACCATCGGTAACTGAAGTTTAGCCACTCGATTCAGGAAATCTGCCGTTTTCTGTGCGGTTTTAGCAAAACGAGCAAGAAAACCTTTAATATGTTGTGCTTTACCATTTGGTGAAAATGGCAGTAAAACAGGGTTAAAACCCAATTTTTCAATCAATTTAACAAAATCAGCTACCACTTTTGCATCGTAATAACTGGTAAATGGATCTTGAACCACCAGCACATATTTTTCTCGCTGGGAAGGTGACATTGTTTCTAATTGCTCTAGTGTTACCGTGATTGCCGCATGTCCTGATAATTCTTGTTTTAGCGTAGGCTGAGAAAATAACGGTAAATCCACCATACCGATAGTCTGTTCACTCAGTTTTTGCACCCACGGCTGGCGTAAGAAAAAGTTAAATACACC
>NZ_JBEEUL010000173.1:0-591 GCF_040139345.1 Proteus sp. fly-1067
CGGCTGTTTGCTGCAGTTAAATTAGTCACAGTATTGTTTAGATTATTCACAGTCGATTCTAAACGGTTTTGAACAGCACCCATTGAGCTACGTAGGCTATCCACTTGTGCCAACGCATCATCAAGTCCTTTTAGTGGCGCATTATTGATAGTGATTGGTTTAGTAAATTTAATTTCTGCACCTTTTGTTAAAGTTACTTTACCACCAGGAATAAAGTCTTTAGCTGTTGCGTCAACAGCTTTTGATGTATCTAATGTTGCCTCATACGTTTTTGTATCACCATTTTTATCTTTAACTTCTATTGCAAGTTTAGTTCTATCTTCTTTACCTGTTGTTTGGTCAACTGCATAATAAACCCCAGATAAGGTTTCATTAGTTGCCGCCAAAGCGGTTTTTAATGATGCAGTATCGATATCAATATCTTTTGATGTAGGTGTTGTTGCCCCATTTGAAACAGAAACGCTGTTTGTTGAACCACCATGCAGTTTCTCTACATCTGCAGTCAAATCTAGTGTATCAATCCCTAAAGTAGTGGCATCCATCTTTTTCAGATTAACACTAATTTGTTCTTTATCATTTGCCCCAATTTGT
>NZ_JBEEUL010000174.1:0-590 GCF_040139345.1 Proteus sp. fly-1067
GTTGTTGTTGTCTGTGGGCCTTCAGGTTCAGGTAAATCAACACTGATCAAAGCTGTTAATGGCTTAGAACCCATACAACAAGGCGAGATCCTCGTTAATGGAACCCTAGTTAATGATAAGCATACGGATCTTGCCAAATTACGCGCAAAAGTTGGTATGGTGTTTCAACATTTTGAGCTCTTCCCTCACCTCTCTATTATTGAAAATCTTACACTGGCACAAGTCAAAGTACTCAATAGAAATAAAGATGCGGCAAAAGAAAAAGGCTTAAAGTTATTAGAACGTGTTGGCTTATCAAGTCATGCGAATAAATATCCTGCTCAACTTTCTGGTGGCCAACAACAACGTGTCGCAATTGCTCGTGCTTTGTGTATGGATCCTATCGCAATGTTGTTTGATGAACCGACTTCCGCACTTGACCCTGAAATGATAAATGAAGTACTGGATGTTATGGTTGAGCTAGCTAATGAAGGTATGACCATGATGGTAGTAACCCATGAAATGGGATTTGCTAAAAAAGTTGCTGAGCGGATTATTTTTATGGATGAAGGACGCATTGTAGAAGATAGACCTAAAAATGATTTTTTTGA
>NZ_JBEEUL010000175.1:0-590 GCF_040139345.1 Proteus sp. fly-1067
ATTATCTCGATTAGTTTAGCTGAATACAAGTCGCAATATAGGCATAAATTATTAGGTAATTAAAATGAAATCGTATTCTCATACTACTCGCGGTTGGATAAACGGCTTTATTGGAGTCGCTATTTTCAGTGGTTCACTGCCCGCAACTAAAGCAGCTTTAATTGGCTTTTCTCCTGACTTTTTAACTGCCAGCCGAGCCGCTATCGCAGGGTTACTCTCTGTGCTGATTTTAATACTGTTTCGTCAAAAATTACCAAATAGACAACAAATTATTGGATTGTCTGTTGTTGCATTAGGTGTCGTCGTTGGTTTTCCATTTTTAACCGCCCTCGCCTTAAAACAGGTAACTTCTGCGCATTCTATGGTCTTTTTAGGGCTACTGCCTTTATCTACCGCTATTTTTGGTGTGTTGCGTGGTGGTGAAAGACCCCATAAAGCATTTTGGTTCTTTTCTGTATTAGGTAGTCTGTTTGTTATGGGATTTGCCTATTTTCAGGGAGGAAACAGCACATTAATCGGTGACTTATATATGCTCGCTGCTGTTTTAGTCTGTGGCCTTGGTTATGCCGAAGGCGCAAAGTTATCAAAGC
>NZ_JBEEUL010000176.1:0-589 GCF_040139345.1 Proteus sp. fly-1067
CTCAGAAGAAGGCGATTATCCAACTCAAGTGACTGATGCCTCTGGTAACGATTATTTGAGTATTGGTTGTATCCGTAATGATTACGGTATTCCTGAAATCTTACAGTTTTGGTCTGTTGCCGATAATGTGCGTTTTGGTGGTGCATTGATGGCAGTTGAAACCGCAGAAAAACTGGCTCAGGAGCTATCTTACTGATGTCCGAGTCAACCCAGTTGTCTCGCATTGCGTTAGGCATTGAATATAACGGTAGTCGCTATTATGGCTGGCAACGCCAAAATGAAGTACGTAGTGTACAAGAACGATTAGAAAAAGCGCTCTCACAGGTGGCTAATGAACCTATATCGGTTTTTTGTGCAGGAAGAACTGATGCTGGTGTACATGCGACAGGGCAAGTTGTTCATTTTGAAACAACGGCACACCGCAAAGATCCGGCATGGACAATGGGCGTTAATACGCATTTACCTGCGGATATTGCAGTCCGTTGGGTAAAAACGGTGTCTGATGATTTTCATGCGCGTTTTAGTGCAACGGCAAGGCGTTATCGTTATGTGATTTTTAATCATCGTTACCGTCCTGCTATTTTGTCAT
>NZ_JBEEUL010000177.1:0-587 GCF_040139345.1 Proteus sp. fly-1067
AGATTGATAGATATTTGCCAATTTAAATCTAACTATGCGTTTTTTATTAACTTTTTTGACTATAAGTGTGAGTTGAGCATCAATTTTGGCTTTGCTGATTGCACGTTAAAATTATTAGCGCTATATTGAATACGTTTATCTCAGGGCGGGGTGAAAGTCCCCACCGGCGGTAACATGCTATGCATGAAGCCCGCGAGCGCTTTACTTGTCATGAGTAAAGGTCAGCAGATCCAGTGTGACTCTGGAGCCGACGGTTATAGTCCGGATGGGAGAGAATTAACTGTATCAGCATTTTGTGCTTTATAGCACAGTACTGCGTTGCATATCTGAGTCTGCAAAAGGCGCATTCGTGTTTTTTGTTTATTCAGTTCTCGTACTCCTAAGACTGCCCTGATTCTGGTAACTAATAAATTATTACTTAAGAGGTTTTTACCATGAATCAGACGCTACTTTCCGAATTCGGTAATCCAATCGAACGTGTTGAACGCGCCCTTGAAGCATTACGTCAAGGTAAAGGTGTACTCGTACTCGATGATGAAGACCGCGAAAACGAAGGCGACCTTATTTTTGCAGCAGAGACAATGACG
>NZ_JBEEUL010000178.1:0-586 GCF_040139345.1 Proteus sp. fly-1067
GTTGGCTTCCCTCTGACATTAACCATTGGTATCAGTATGTTAGGGTTAATTATCTCGATCTTACCACGTTATAGTGAGCGTTTGATTCATCAAGCCTTTGAGCAATTGTCACTGATGTTTGGGTTGTTTGTGGGTTAGGTAAACTAGGTAGTACAGCAAAAGGTACCTATGTGGCAATGAACTAATAAGTCATTATTTAAATCCGGTGGTACTTTTTCTAAGCTGCCTGTACGGCAGTGAACTATAACTTACCAGATAAAATGTCTTAGACAACAATTCATTACTGTATTTTTTCGTAAAACACCTTCTTTTTTCTTATCATTATAACCAATTGATTTTATTAGTAATCAATTGATAACAAAAAACACAAGGTCAATAAAGATTAAGACGGAATAGAGACATTATAAAATCGTGTATCGATATACAACACTAGGGGCTATACCCCCAATGTTGAGCCTCCATCGACCACAATATCTTGCAAGGTGATATGACTTGCATCATCTGAAGCTAAAAACAAAATGGTGCTGGCAATTTCATCTGGTTTAGCAATTTTCCCTAAGGGGATCCCTAATTTAAATTGATCTGC
>NZ_JBEEUL010000179.1:0-586 GCF_040139345.1 Proteus sp. fly-1067
ATCACCAGCACTTATACCAACAACAAGCAATCGGTGACACCAAAGGGGTTTGTGGGGAATGAAGTACCTAAGTCGAGCGAACAGAAAGCCAATGCAATGGCGAATGCGGTAAGCCAACTTGAAACTAAAGTGACTGAGGTTTCAGGTAAAGTGACCTCTACCGCTCAGCAAGTCACTCGCCTTGAAAGCCTAGTGGGTTCAAGTTCAGCCAAAATCGAACAAACTTCGAAAGTGGTCACAGACATAAATGGCAAAATTTCAGCATCATGGACAATGAAAGTCCAACAAGATAGCAAAGGGAATAAAGTCATTACCGGCATTGGCTTAGGGTTTAATGCACAAGGAAATAGCCAATTTCTGGTCAATGCCCAAAACTTTGCAGTGATATCGTCATTAAACGGTAAAGTGGTGACGCCGTTTGTGATCCAAAATGGACAAGCTTTTTTCAATGATGCGTTATTTAGCAAGGCAACTATTGATAAATTATCAGTAGGTAAAAAAATCACATCCACTAATTATTTAGCGGGCAAGAAAGGATTTAATATTGATACCACAACAGGGAATGTGGAATTAAATGATGCGGTAT
>NZ_JBEEUL010000180.1:0-584 GCF_040139345.1 Proteus sp. fly-1067
ATCGGGATAGTGGTTGCAAGCGGAGACAAATAAGCACCCAGGGAAACGGCCTTCACTGACACGACTATAAAGTTGTTGATAGCGAGCGGTAAGCTTCTGTTGTGGGCTCAACGTTTCATCTAAGCGAGTTTGGCGCTGCCAAATTCCAATTTGTTGTCCGTGATAACGTAGGCAGTCATAAACCAAAGCTTCATCATCAGGCCAAAACTGGCGGATCACACTAAAGTTAGGTTCAATTTCATGGAGAAGGCGCTCTGTCGATGCGGATAAACCTTGTTTTTCTAATTGGTTAAGAGCGTGGCTTAAAATCTCTTCGCGCTGTACTGACATTGTTAGCTCCGTCACATATTGTTCTCATACTTTAATCATAACAATGTTTACTCGCTCGTCATACCTCAAAGTCATAGCGATTTACATTTAGGCAAAGCAGGATATGCTTGATGGCTTACATCCCGCGGTACGATTGCCTCTCAAATTATTTTACTTTATCCCACCTAAAAATATTTTCTAAAATGATTGAAATAATAATTCCCATAAGTAATCCATTAGTCACTATTGGGCGAATAGTTAATGGGATATCTTGC
>NZ_JBEEUL010000181.1:0-583 GCF_040139345.1 Proteus sp. fly-1067
GGATATTGTTTTTGTACTTCAGCAAAGAAACGTTCTGTTTCTCTTGATGCGGTACCATTACCAATTGCCACCAGTTCGACCTGATGTTTTTGACATAATGCTGCAACAATGGCTGCTGCTTTTGCCGCTTGGCCGGTATGTGGGTAGATAGTATCAGTCGCAATCAGTTTTCCTGTTGCATCAACAACCGCAACTTTAACACCGGTACGTAGGCCGGGATCGAGTCCCATCGTTGAGCGCATACCTGCTGGCGCGGCCATCAGTAGGTCATTGAGGTTACGAGCAAATACATTGATTGCTTCTTCTTCGGCTTTTTCACGCAATGCGCTCATAATTCCTGTTTCGAGATGCAACAAAACTTTCACACGCCATGTCCAACTAATGACAGCTTTGCGCCATTGGTCTGCTGGTTGATTATTTAATCGAACATCAAGGTGGCGGGTAATAATTTCTTCACAGTAACTTTCTTTTGGTGGTTCTTCGAACTGAGGGTCACAATTAAGTGAAAGTTGTAAAATGCCTTCATTGCGCCCACGAAACATAGCCAACGCGCGATGAGAAGGTACTGATGCGACAGGTTCTT
>NZ_JBEEUL010000182.1:0-581 GCF_040139345.1 Proteus sp. fly-1067
CGCTGAAGTTGTCTCTGATGACGTTCTAGGTGGCTACATGGAAGCTAAAGCAGTGCTGGAAAAAATGAACTGTGAAGGCAATGTAGTGATCATCGAAGGCCCTAAAGGGGGAAGCGGTGAAATCCAACGTGGTGAAGGTAACGATAAAGCCATTGCCGAATGTGGCCCAGGAAAAATCAAAGTATTAGAGCGCAAAACCGCAAACTGGTCACGGGCAGAAGCGATGCCACTGATGGAAAACTGGCTACAAAAACACCGTGGAAAAATTAACGGTGTTATTGCACAAAATGACGAAATGGCCTTAGGTGCTATCGAAGCCATTAAAGGTGCGGGCCTTGAAGTAAACAGCTTTGCCATTGCTGGTGTTGATGGCGTTTCTGATGCGATTTTTGCGGTTCAGGACGGTGAAATGGTGTCCATTCTGCAAGATGCTAATGCACAAATGCAAGGCTCTATCGATATCGCAATGAAATCAGTAAAAGGCGATAGCTATCAGCCAAAATCAGCGATTTGGAAACAATATGCAGATCAACTGCAATGGAATGATGGTAAAGATCAGCGCTACCAAATTCCTTGGACGG
>NZ_JBEEUL010000183.1:0-581 GCF_040139345.1 Proteus sp. fly-1067
CCAATAGGTATTGTGATCTTACTGGCAGGGATCGCTTACATGTGGGTTGCTCGTCGTTGGCTAGGGAGTAGTGAGCCTAATAAATTACCTGAGCGCTATCAGCGTACTTTCCGTGATTTAATTCGTGATTATAAATTAACGGGTAGGGCTCGTCGTCTTGCTATTCGTAAAGGTTCACCATTAATTGGACACTCCCTCGATGAATTACATTTACGTTCGCGTTATGAAGCTAACGTGGTTGGTATTGAACGTTGGCGTAAATTTCGGCGTGTTATGGTGAGTGCAACGGGAGGGACGGAATTAAGAGAGCAAGATGTTTTATTAGTGGATATTGCGGTGAGTGATGATGCTCTGCGACAGTTTTGTTTTGAGCAAAAGCTTGAACCGATGATCTTACGTGGCGATTATTTTTCCGACCAGTCGCGTGATGTGGGGATGGCTGAAGTATCGATGAACCCGGATTCCGAACTATTGGGCAAAAGCCTCCGAGATATTAAATTTCGTACTCGTTATGGTCTAAACGTTGTTGGTATTCGACGTGATGGTAAGGCGATAGGGGGGAAATTAGTTGATGAACCACT
>NZ_JBEEUL010000184.1:0-579 GCF_040139345.1 Proteus sp. fly-1067
GACTTAATTTTCAATGGCACATCAAGCCGTTGTTTGGTCGTCATCGGCATGCGCTTTCTCCTCTTGTTTTTGGGTTTCTGGCTTAGTGGTCATGTTCATCGGTGTGAGATAAATATCACCACCCTCACGAGGATTTAACTCTTCAAGTTCACGGCACTCATTGGGCGAATAAATTCCCCAGTTAATGCCTGTTGAATAGGCTTCAAATCGCGATTTCATGTCACCACGTAATAAAGCGCCAGTATTAAATTTGGCATAAAAAGCGCCTTGTTTACTGGCTTTTACCAGTCCTGCATTAATGCGTTGCTCTATACGAATAAGGTAAGGAACAAGTGAGTAGTTAATAAAACCAATACCCAAGTTTTCAATGTTATTGAATGTGGCGCGATCTGTGTTTTGCACCATGTGAAGAGGAACACGAAAAATACGGCAAATTTCCTCTAACTGAAATTTTCGCGTTTCAAGAAATTGCGCATCTTCAGCCGATAAACTGATTTGTTGCCACTTCAACCCCATTTCTAAAATCATCGGTTTGTGTGCATTGGCTAACCCTTGGTGCCGTTCACCGAAGTCAGATTT
>NZ_JBEEUL010000185.1:0-578 GCF_040139345.1 Proteus sp. fly-1067
TATGAAGATTTGACCGTTCAAGAAAACCTCGACCTGTATGCTGATTTGCGCGGCGTTGTGGGTGAAGACAGAAAAAAAACCTACCAACAACTGCTCACATTTACCGATCTAACACATTTCACACAGCGGTTGGCGGGTAAATTATCAGGTGGTATGAAACAAAAATTAGGGTTGGCCTGTACCCTGCTTGGAAAACCCAAAGTCTTACTTTTAGATGAACCCGGAGTGGGTGTTGACCCTATTGCGCGTCGTGAATTGTGGCAAATGGTGCATACTTTGGCTGATGAAGGCATGCTGATCCTTTGGAGTACTTCTTATCTGGATGAAGCTCAGCAATGCAAAGAGGTATTATTACTCAATCAAGGAAAACTTCTCTACTCAGGACAGCCACAAGATCTCACAAAAAAAATGGTAGGACGCTCATTTTTATTGGAAGTTCCTGCTGCCCATAAACGCACTACACTACAAAATGCCTTGGTACTACCTGAAACAACAGACGGTGACATACAGGGCCGCTATGTACGGCTTATTTTAAAGCCTAATGCATCCCAAGATTCACTATTACGTGGCTTAAATAT
>NZ_JBEEUL010000186.1:0-578 GCF_040139345.1 Proteus sp. fly-1067
GTGGTATGGTCATCGGTGGTGTGAGCTATGCATTATTAGCCTCATTCAAAATTGAATTAATGGGCTTCCATGCAATTGTTCCTTCACTGCTATTTAGCCTGATTGCCTTTATAATTGGTAATCTTTTCGGTAAAAATCCAGTACAATCGGCAGCCAATGAGCAGGCTACGCCCGCAAGCAATTAAGTAAAAGAGATTAACTATGCCTTGGATACAACTACGACTTAACTCTACTGGCCAGCAGGCTGAAGCACTTGGTGATGAATTGATTGAAAGTGGCGCGGTTTCAGTCACTTTTCAAGACAGCCATGATACCCCAGTATTCGAACCTTTACCGGGCGAGACACGTTTATGGGGTGATACCGATGTGATTGGTCTCTATGATGCCGAAACAGATATGGCAATAGTCGTAGCGCAATTAGAGAATAGCCCACTGCTTGAAACAGGCTTTATCCACAAGATCGAACAACTTGAAGATAAAGATTGGGAAAGAGAGTGGATGGATAATTTCCACCCAATGCGCTTTGGACAACGTTTATGGATCTGCCCAAGCTGGCGTGATGTGCCAGATCCTAACGC
>NZ_JBEEUL010000187.1:0-578 GCF_040139345.1 Proteus sp. fly-1067
GTGGTTGAAGACGTCAGCCTTGAGGTGAAATCAGGTGAAATTGTCGGCCTACTGGGCCCTAATGGCGCCGGTAAAACCACCACCTTTTATATGGTGGTCGGAATAGTCCAGCGGGATGCAGGCAAAATTACGATCGATGGGGAAGATATTAGCCTTCTACCGTTACATGAACGTGCACGTCGTGGTATTGGCTACCTTCCACAAGAAGCCTCTATTTTCCGCCGTCTCAGCGTTTATGATAACCTAATGGCCGTGCTAGAAATTCGTCATGACTTAAACTCAGAACAACGTAAAGAACGTGCTGAAGAGTTGATGGAAGAGTTTAGCATTACCCATTTGCGTGATAGCCTTGGTCAGTCGTTGTCTGGTGGTGAGCGTCGCCGTGTTGAAATAGCTCGCGCGCTCGCCGCAAACCCCAAATTTATCTTACTTGATGAGCCGTTTGCTGGTGTTGACCCTATTTCAGTGTTGGATATCAAAAAAATTATCCAACACTTACGTGATTACGGTTTAGGTGTTTTGATCACAGATCATAACGTGCGTGAAACATTAGATGTCTGTGAAAGAGCGTATATTGT
>NZ_JBEEUL010000188.1:0-577 GCF_040139345.1 Proteus sp. fly-1067
CTTTGGTATGGAGCAACCTTCTGGGAATTAGATGAAGCGTTGTGTGAATATCAGCAAAAAATTAAAGAACTCAGAGAGTTTTTAAAAAATAAAGAGCATAGTAGTGTCTCGATCAAAGAGTTCTTAAATAAGTTGCCATCTGAAGAACTTAATAATACATCTGAAATTGCTAACGATACTAAATTATTCTTGAGGGCTATGGAGCCTAGTGATGCTATATTATTTGAACGGTTTTTAACGGATCGAGACTGGTGGTTTCAACCTCTTAAAAAAACAGATCAAATGAATGGTAAAACATTGGATAGAGGTGATGTATTTCAATCATCTTTTGATTTAGCTGCTCGAGTTATTGTTGCCAATTCATCACGGCTTTTAACTATTGTTAAGGCTTTTACAGCATCTGGAGATTTAAGGCGTTATTTTGAAACTCTGAGTAAAGAGCCAGTAAAATACTTAGACGAAGATACTTCAAGCATAATACATTTGGCTCCTACTAAACCTGCTAAAATAGGATGTAACTATATCTATTATGGAGCACCTGGTACAGGTAAAAGCCACCAGCTTAATGAGCTAACAG
>NZ_JBEEUL010000189.1:0-576 GCF_040139345.1 Proteus sp. fly-1067
TGTTGCAGTTGTAGTACCGTCACCCGCTGCATCATTCGCTTTAGAGGCAACTTCTTTTACCATCTGTGCGCCCATGTTTTCGAATTTATCTTCTAATTCGATTTCACGTGCAACAGAAACACCATCTTTGGTGATAACTGGAGAGCCGAATGATTTATCCAGAACTACGTTGCGTCCTTTAGGACCTAAAGTTACTTTAACTGCATCCGCAAGAATATTCACACCACGAAGCATTTTTACGCGTGCATCACTACCAAATTTAACGTCTTTAGCTGCCATTATTTCTTTCCTTTAAATTCTTTTCGTTAGTTGAGAAGATCTAAGTGAAAATTACGCTTCAACAATCGCTAGAATGTCACTTTCTGACATGATCAACACTTCTTCGTTGTCGATTTTCTCAGCTTTCACGCCATAACCGTCGTTAAAAATAACGATGTCGCCAACTTTCACATCCAGCGCTTTAATTTCGCCATTTTCGAGGATGCGACCGTTACCAACGGCAAGGACTTCACCACGCGTAGATTTACCTGCTGCTGTGCCAGTCAGAACAATGCCGCCAGCAGATTTTGATTCAAC
>NZ_JBEEUL010000190.1:0-576 GCF_040139345.1 Proteus sp. fly-1067
TTGAAGTCGCTCGCACATTAGCTATCTCTGTATTTGACCGTTCTATGTCACCTGCGATCGAAAAAGCAATCATGGCTTCAGATCTGGGCCTAAACCCATCATCAGCGGGTACAGTGATTCGTGTTCCACTTCCACCATTCACAGAAGAGCGTCGTAAAGACCTGATCAAAGTGGTTCGTGCTGAAGCTGAACAAGGTCGTATTGCTGTTCGTAACGTGCGTCGCGATGCTAACGATAAAGTAAAAGCATTGTTGAAAGACAAAGAAATCAGTGAAGATGATGAGCGTCGCTCACAAGATGACATTCAAAAATTGACTGATAACTTCATCAAAAAAGTTGATGATGCTTTAGCTCAAAAAGAAGCTGAGCTGATGGAGTTTTAATCCATCCAATAAAGCCATCAAAGGAGCAACTTTGGTGGTTTTATTCTCTCATATCAAATGATCTAATAATCATCCTTTCTTAGCGATCAAGCTGATATAATCTCAGTATTGAATAAATACAGAGTATCTGCATTATGAAACGTCTTACTATTCTAGGTTCTACAGGTTCAATTGGTACTAGCACACTTTCTGT
>NZ_JBEEUL010000191.1:0-576 GCF_040139345.1 Proteus sp. fly-1067
GCATCAGGAGAGAAATGCTCAAATCCAACACTATTAGCGGCTTGTTGTGCCAATTCAAAGAAAATAGCCGGCATTTTTGGCCATGGTGATTGAGTGATAGGATCATCCATTTGATAGCGATACCCATTGAGATCGCTCACCCAGCCCCAAGATCCACAATTAGTCATTGATGCTGACATTGAATAACCACCGGGTGTTAGCATATGTCGAAATGGAGACTGTTGTATTACCTGCTCTAATGCAGCGAGCAGTTCTTGCCCATTCCCTAATAGATACCCTTTCAATAACCAAGCATCTTCAGCCATTAGCAAAGTATTTTCTTCATCTGAAAACAACATACCAACTCCAAGAAAATTAAAATCCGTGCAATAGTGTTAAACATCATGACGTTTTTTGACAGATGCCATTATACATTCATGTGAAAATTATTATTTTCCAATGTGACTATATAAATAGTTAATAATTTCAAATATCATTCGATTTACTCGATTTTCACCCATAAATAAATCTATTTTTGATTAAATAAGGACGGTGCTAGAATATTATTAATCATATCGCGATATTTTATAAATATAG
>NZ_JBEEUL010000192.1:0-576 GCF_040139345.1 Proteus sp. fly-1067
CTGAAATGATTATGATGACTGCGCGTTGGTGGCGTGCTTTAGGCATCAGTGGACATGTCACGTTAGAGTTGAACTCGATTGGCTCTTTAGAAGCTCGTGCACGTTATCGCGAAGCATTAGTTGAGTTCCTTGAGCAACATAAAGATAAACTCGATGAAGATTGCAAGCGTCGTATGTACACTAACCCAATGCGTGTTTTGGATTCGAAAAATAAAGATGTGCAGACATTACTTAATGACGCACCTGAATTGTTTGAATATTTAGATGATGAATCGCGAGAGCATTTCGATGGTTTATGTAAATTATTGGATGCGGCGGGTATTGGATATCGTGTCAATCAGCGCTTAGTTCGTGGTCTTGATTATTATAACCGCACCGTGTTTGAATGGGTAACAACGGCATTAGGTTCACAAGGTACAGTATGTGCCGGTGGTCGTTATGATGGCCTAGTTGAACAGTTGGGTGGCCGTGCAACACCAGCTGTTGGTTTTGCAATGGGTATGGAACGTATGGTTTTATTAGTTAAAGACCTTAACCCAAGTTTTACTGCTGATGAATCAGTGACCGATGTTTATT
>NZ_JBEEUL010000193.1:0-576 GCF_040139345.1 Proteus sp. fly-1067
GTATTGATCCGTATTAATGCATTCCATCAACATGGTGTTTATGGAGAAGCCAGCAATTGGCGTGCAGCTTCTCAACAAGAAGTTATTATTTTAACGAATGAATTTAAAGCTAGAAACATTAATTCAATTAAAATACCAAATGTTTATTAATATATAATAACTTACTCCTATTGGATGCAATAATTATATAATTTTATCTATTTGACTTTAATTAACTCAGAAGATAATCTCATTTAGAAAATCTCTTTATGGGCTCCTGCTATGAAAATAAAACATAAATCAATATTATTGATAACATACTCAATATATATATTTCCAATTAATTCCCATGCTAATTATGATATAAAAGATATGGGTAATTCAAATTATAAACCCTTTAGCATTTCAAATAATGCAACCCAATATTATCAACTTCGAAATAATAAACATAACGATATAAAATATAAACATGGTAAAATATTAGATAAGACTAATTATAATCAAAAACTATTTACTCCTTTTGGAAGTGTCTATGTTTATACTGCCATAGATGATGATACGCTTTTAAAATATAATATATTTGCAGATAATATAAAT
>NZ_JBEEUL010000194.1:0-575 GCF_040139345.1 Proteus sp. fly-1067
TGCGACAAATTTATTAAATGCAGTACAAAGTCAATTACATCCTGAAAAAAGCGGTGTTGGCGTTAACCCTCGATTGCAACGCGATATCATGAAGTCAGGCATGAATATTATTTTTGATTTCTCTGAGATCATATTGAAAACCAATGAATTATGCTACGAAGAAAAGGCCTGTCCAAAATTAAAAAATGCGTTAATTAATTTAGGTAGTACCGATGATTGGGACGCATTGGTTGCGAAGGCCTCTACAGGTAAATTGAGTGGTGCGCATGTTTTATTACGCGCAGGAAGTGCAGAGGCCTTGGAAAAGCTCGTTGAAGCCACCACATATGAATTTATCAAAGGCGAAGTTGAAAAAGAGGCCGCTAAATTGAATAGTCCTCCTCCTGGGGGGGTGTTATTCATTAGTGATGAAAATAAAGCATTAGTAGATTCTATCGTAGGGAGCGTCTTTAATGATTTGACTCCCTTACAACGTTGGTTGGAGCTGAAACGAATAGCTGGCTTGCTGGTGAATACTCCATTCGATGTTGAAGGTATTGTTACCCAATTATCCACTGATGCAAACGGCACATTGC
>NZ_JBEEUL010000195.1:0-571 GCF_040139345.1 Proteus sp. fly-1067
CCAGTGCGCAACAAAATATTCCTTATGTGCTTGATTTCCCGATGCAACGCATTCAGGCTACGCCTGAAGAAGTTCAGCATTTTCATGATGTGCTACAGGAAGAGGGGATAATTTGATTTTATTCAGTAAATTGGGCTAAACGGCCCAATTTACTGAAATTATTTCTAATCCAAATATTATGGATAAGTAAACATAATATTTAATACATCTTGAATAAACACTAAAAGATAATCTCAACGGCTGTATACACTACTATGCAGGTTGCTTCACGATGAACTAGGGATTCGTAGAGGATATAACCTGATTTTATGAATCTGCTATCTTCAGTAACGCTTATTTTGACCTAAAATAAATACGAACCTACTTCTTCCTTAAAAAAGAACGCCGCATAACGATGAAAGTGATAGAAACCCTTTCATTACCATAATAATTTTGTCAGTATTACTCATTTTTTCATTTAGTATTCATAGTAAAGCATGGTATCAATTAGCATTATTATATGCTTAGCAATATTCATATCGTGATCAAATGATTTTTATATATCACGCATAGCAGCGATGAATTTTTAATA
>NZ_JBEEUL010000196.1:0-569 GCF_040139345.1 Proteus sp. fly-1067
GTCGAAGCGCTAAATCTAACCCCTCACTGATGACATCCACAGGACGATTAACCGCTAAAATCTGACTATTGATTTCAGGACACTTAACCATAAAATCGATGAGCAGATCTTGCATATACACCTGTAATAACGCGATAGGACAAGATAGTTTAATGGTTCCTTTAGGTTGAGTTTGTACAGAACAAATCAACTCTTCAGCTAACTCCGCTTCCTCAACCACGTTTTTACATTGCTGATAAAAGGTTTGACCGATTTCAGTCACATGAAATTGGCGAGTTGAGCGGTAAATTAAAGAAACATTGAGTTTTTGCTCAAGATCAGCAATGCGACGGCTCAGCTTAGATTTCGGGATCCCCAAAGCAAGACCCGCTTGTGAAAACCCGCCATGTTCAACAACTTTAACGTAATAGTAGAGGTCATTTAAATCATATCGCATTACTTACCTCTTTATATCAACCCCGTTTGCCAAACAGCCGATGGCTGAACTCTTCAATTCGCCGATGTTCTAATCTGTTCTGCATAGTTAGGCTCCAGCTAGCAGACAGCCCTGCTGTTGCTAATAGGCGATG
>NZ_JBEEUL010000197.1:0-569 GCF_040139345.1 Proteus sp. fly-1067
ATCGTATGGCCTCTGGCTGCAATCACCCAAAGAATTAAGGCACCAATAGCTGCAATTGCTCTCACTGGAATACCTAATGGTTCTAAGACAAAGAAACCAATAAGTAGCAGTACCAATACCAGCCAACCAGCTTTAAACGTTGTCATGTCCTTAATGGCTAAAGTCGGTTCACTCAGTTTGGTAACATCATATTGTTTAGGAATATCTTTGCGGAAAAACCAATGCAGCATCACGAGTGTTGCGATAATTGCAGCAATATCTACTGGCACCATAATTGATGCATATTCCGTAAATCCAATATTAAAGAGGTCCGCAGAAACGATATTCACGAGGATCGAAACAATCAGCGGCAACCTCCCCGTATCTGCAATAAACCCAGCAACCATAACAAATGCTAATGTGGTGCCTTTGTTGAAACCAAGTGCCAATAACATCGCAATCACAATGGGCGTTAATATCAATGCTGCACCATCGTTACCAAATAAGGCCGCCACCGTTGCACCAAGTAGCACGATATAACTGAATAACAGCTTTCCTTTACCACCGCCCCACTTGCCAACATGTAATGC
>NZ_JBEEUL010000198.1:0-568 GCF_040139345.1 Proteus sp. fly-1067
ACCAGTGCTTCCCCTCGTTCATTGATAGCGGGGAATGCAAGCACCTTGGTTTCAGGCGCTTTTTCTTTTAATTGGCCAGACAAATCATCAGTTGCCCACCGAGTGGCCATGATAATTTCACCGCTATTTTTTGATAAACGGGTCTTAAATGTCGAAACGTACCAGTTCCAAATTGATTTTTTAACAGTCTGGCTAAGTGCTTCTTTTGAGTTCTTTATCGGGTCATGAATAATACCGAGATCAACTTTTTTACCCGTTAATGGGCCACCTACCCCCGCACAAACATAGCCTCCTTTGTGGTTAGCAAGACCAAACTCATCAGAATTACGTTTAACTGCAATGCCATTCTCAGGCCTGTTGCCTAACCAAGTTTTAGGAAATAGCACACGATATTCATCGGACATCATAATTCGCTGAACATCGGTATTCATATCACCGGCTAAATCTGAGGAATACGACAGCGCACCGACACGCATATTTGGGTATTTACCAAAGAAATAGGCTGGAAGGTAACGCGAAACAATATCAGACTTACCATGTTGTGGAGGTGCTCCTAAGATTAACTTAG
>NZ_JBEEUL010000199.1:0-567 GCF_040139345.1 Proteus sp. fly-1067
CGGTTTGTGCGGGTTCTTGTGGTCCAGGTAACATGCACCTTATTAATGGGTTATATGATTGCCATCGTAACCGCGTGCCAGTATTGGCCATTGCTGCACATATCCCATCAAGTGAGATTGGTAGCAATTACTTCCAAGAAACTCACCCAACAGAGCTATTCCGTGAGTGCAGTCATTATTGTGAAATGATTTCTAACCCAGAGCAATTGCCACAAGTTCTCGGTATTGCAATGCGCAAAGCCATCCTAGAAAGAGGCGTTTCTGTGATCGTATTACCGGGTGATATCGCATTACGCGACGCGCCTGAGAATGCGGTTGATACATGGTATCAGCCACAGGCTCCATTGATCATGCCTCAGCACTCTGAAATTGCAAAATTGGCAGATGCACTAAATCAATCAACAAATATCACGCTGTTCTGTGGTGCTGGCTGTGCAGGCGCACACGATGAAGTGATCAAACTAGCGGAAACATTGAAAGCCCCAGTTGTACACGCATTACGTGGTAAAGAGCATATTGAATGGGATAACCCATATAGTGTAGGTATGACAGGGTTAATTGGTTTCT
>NZ_JBEEUL010000200.1:0-565 GCF_040139345.1 Proteus sp. fly-1067
ACTTAGCTTGTAGATTGCTACCTTCAGGCAATTGAGCATCAATCACTTGCGCAATATCGCTAAAATCGATCGCTTTACTAAAATCAAGATCTGCCAGCACCGCTTCTTGACCCGCAATATTTAATGTCATGGTTCCATCAGTGATCTGCTTCAGTGTATTAACACCAATCGACAATGTAGAACCTTTAAGCGCATTTGCTGTAGCTGCAATTTCTTGTTTTTCTTTTGCAAAACGAGCAATCATCGCACGTTTTAATTTTGGGCGAGCAGAAAACAGCGCTTGAGCAGCTTTATATGTCGATGAATGAGAGCCAAACAAATTAGCGACGTCTTGCTCATTAGAAACAAATAGATAACGTGATGTGGCATCCGTAAATGCATTACCGACCTCAGAAGTAAAAATAGCCACCATACTCAGATCACGGCGTTGTGCTGCCGCTGCCTGTGGCAGAATTTGTGCATTAATGATCTCTTTAATTGATAAACTCATATTGATTCCTTTAGAGTAGTAATAATCACCGATTCACCATGAGTAAGTGATGATTCGATACGATGAATATGTGAA
>NZ_JBEEUL010000201.1:0-564 GCF_040139345.1 Proteus sp. fly-1067
ATATTAATAACTATTTAAATATTGTAAAAGATAAACTGACATTTTTAGCTGAAGACCAACAACAAAATATAAATCAAGTTGCCAATAAACTTGCTGATGTTATCCGTCAAGGTGGTATTATTTATTTCTTTGGTTGTGGACACTCACATATTTTCGGTGAAGATGTATTTTATCGGGCGGGTGGGTTAGCACCTGTTAGACCAATTTTAATTGAGCCATTAATGCTTCATGAAGGCGCTGCTCGCTCATCTAAATTAGAAAAACAAAATAATTATATTTTACCTTATTTAGTTGATTATAAAATTACTGAAAAAGATGCATTAATTGTTATTTCAACATCGGGGATCAATCCTGTGCCAATTGATGTCGCACAGTGGGGACGGCAGCATGGCGCTTATACCGTTGCCATTACTAGCTCTGTATACGCTGACACTTTTCAGTCTAAGCATACGTCAGGTCAGCATTTACGTGATTGTGCCGATCAGGTTATTGATAATAATGTTCCTATCGGTGATGCAGTATTAAAAGCCAGTGAGCAGGAACCTCCGTTTTCGCCGATTTCGT
>NZ_JBEEUL010000202.1:0-564 GCF_040139345.1 Proteus sp. fly-1067
CGACAAGACTGTAATTGCCGTAAACCAAAACCAGGAATGTTATTAGACGCGCAAGCATTTCTGAATATTGATATGGCATCTTCTATTATGGTTGGCGATAAGCTCGCAGACATGCAAGCGGGTAAAGCGGCAAATGTTGGTACAACTATTCTCGTTAAAAGAGGTGAAACAGTAACTGATGAAGCTATCGCAGCTGCTGATTTAGTCATAGAAAGCATCGCAGAACTGCCTAAAGCGGTTAAAAATATCAAAAAATAGGCGTTTTGGGTGATATATCAGCAACTGAAAAATTTTTTTAAAAAAACACTTCCTAGAATTTTCTGACTCCCTATAATGCGCATCCGTTGTCACGACAAACCGCTCCGGTGGTAAGGTTAGAAAAGAAACCTAGTGATGACAGAGGTGAAAAAGAAAGAAAAAGTTAAAAATAATCACTTGACTTTCTGATAGAAAAACGTAGTATACGACACCTCGCGACAACAACCTAAACGGTTAATATCGAAAGATAAAGTCGCAACGCTCTTTAACAATTTATCAGACAATCTGTGTGGGCACTCGCAGAGA
>NZ_JBEEUL010000203.1:0-563 GCF_040139345.1 Proteus sp. fly-1067
GTACTTGCACAACTGAAAACCTATTCCCCTATCAACGTTGAGCTTTCCCCTCCAACACTCGCACAAAGTAAGATTTCAGGGCGCATCAATTTACACCAACCCGATCAATTCTTCCAAGCGCTCCCGATGCTATTACCTGTCCAAGTCGTTTATCAAGACAAAAATAACGTATTGATTATTCAAAACAAAAAAAATAAATGAAAATTATTTCGATTTGTAGGTGAGGATAATTCTCATTTAACCCTCTTCCTAAGCAGTTGTTATTGATTTAGCAATTTTTCAGCACACGATTTGTGCCGCTTAGGAATAAGGGATACTCATGTCAATTCGATTCACACACCAACGGCTTAAGCCTCTTGCATTATTGGTTGCAGCCAGTACTGCAATAGTTTGCCAATCAGCAATAGCGCAAGAGGTTACATTTACACTACCAGAACAACCACTTGCGACTTCTGTCGCGCAAATCAGTCAGCAAGGACAAATTCAATTACTCTATAATAAAAACCAACTTAATGGATTACGTGCACCAGCACTATCAGGTAACTACACCGCACAAACCGCAT
>NZ_JBEEUL010000204.1:0-563 GCF_040139345.1 Proteus sp. fly-1067
GTACAACAATAAATCGTATTGATGAAGTCTTAGCTCCTTTTGTTAAAGCAAGCTACGACAAACACTACAAAGTTGCACAAGAGTGGCAAATCGCAGATAAAGAAGCCTATGCCAATGCACGCACTGAAAAAGAGTGTTATGACGCATTCCAATCTTTAGAGTATGAAGTCAATACACTGCATACGGCTAATGGACAAACCCCCTTTGTCACTTTCGGCTTTGGCCTTGGTACGTCAAAAGAAGCACGGTTAATTCAACGCGCTATTCTTGAAAATCGTATGGCTGGTTTAGGTAAAAATCGTAAAACAGCGGTTTTCCCTAAACTTGTTTTTGCTATTAAAGATGGTTTAAACCATAAGTTTGGTGATCCTAATTACGATATTAAACAACTTGCATTGGAATGTGCAAGTAAACGCATGTATCCCGATATATTGAATTACGATCAAGTCGTTAAAGTAACGGGATCATTTAAAACCCCAATGGGTTGCCGTAGCTTCTTAGGTGTTTATGAAGAAAATGGCGAAATGATCCACGATGGTCGTAATAATCTCGGCGTTATCAGC
>NZ_JBEEUL010000205.1:0-562 GCF_040139345.1 Proteus sp. fly-1067
CTATTAAATAAAGAAAAAATTCATATATATATTAATGAAAATAAAAATTAACCAAGGGTTTTATATGAGCGAATCAGTCGGATCTATAAAGTCACACAGATTACCATTAGTAACATGGAAAATATATTTAGCACCTATAATTGGTGGTGTATTTATACCTATGATGTTTTTATGGGCGCCTTTAATATCTATACAGATGGATAAAGAACTTGGATTTTCGCCTGAAAAGGTGGGCTTTATTTATATGATTGAAATATTAACAGGTATGACAGCGAATATATTGGCTTTCTTCTGGTTAAAAACTAAGATTAATTGGTATCATATATTTGTTGCGATGATTTACTTGACAGCAATATTGAATATAATTTCTGGTTTTCTAATTAAAGATCATTTTAATTTATATATAGCAGTAAGGATTTTAGCCGCAATATCAGGCTCTACAATTTTTATTATTACCAATTCAAGTATGGCATTGTTACCAAATTCGTACCGAGCATTTAGTATCTCTTTGTTTAGTCAGATTATTTTAGGTAGTTTGGGGCTGTTTATACTTCCTTTATTT
>NZ_JBEEUL010000206.1:0-561 GCF_040139345.1 Proteus sp. fly-1067
CCAGCCCCATGATTGGGTCCTTAAACACCAACATCATGACGGCGGTCATTGCACCTAAACCGCTGAGTAAAATCAGAGGGGATTTACCAATCAGCAATGCAATGATCATAATCGCAACCAGTACTGTTGCAATCAGTTTGACACTTTGAAAAATACCACGTAATGGCAAGTGAGCTGTTTTCGCTGCACGTTGTAATACGCTATGCAATATATCGAGAACAGAGTAAAAAGTCAGCAAACCGAAAAGCATACACCAAGCTTGCGAAGCAACAGTTAAAATCTGTTGAGGAGTAGAGCCTGCATGCAACCACAATACCGCTTGGATATTAACCACAACACCTTGAATAACAAAGGCGATTCGGTTAAATAAGCTAAATTGAGTTAATTGGCGTTGCCAACCTTGGCCTTTTTTCTGACCTTGCTTTTCTATGCGAGGTAAAATGATTTTATGTAAGATGAAATGCAAGATCAGCGCGACGACGATGATCAAACCTAGCACCATGAGAAGTGAAGCAATATCGGCATAATCTTGATTGAACTGGCGTACCCAGTCTAGCAGTT
>NZ_JBEEUL010000207.1:0-561 GCF_040139345.1 Proteus sp. fly-1067
TCGTGATACTATGATGGGAGGCTTTACTTATAAACATCATGAATCATGGGGTAGCTTAAGAGCGATTGTGTCGGGTGATATGCTGGGTAAAAGTAACGGTATTATCGCTGATGCAGCCTATTTATATCCTTTCGAATTAGGTAATTGGTCTTTTCAACCTGGGGCGGGTGTTGTGTGGGAGAACAAAAAGCAAAACCGTTATGCTTATGGTATTACCCATGCAGAATCGCAACGTAGCGGTTTAGCTGAGTACCGTCCGAATGATAGTTGGAGACCTTATGTTGAGGTTTCTGCTAACTACAAATTTACCGAAAAATGGAACTTCTTTGCGATGGGGCGAGTTGACCACTTACCAAGCGAAGTGAAAGATAGCCCAATGGTGAATAAGTCTGTCACTGCGATTGTATGGACAGGTGTAACTTATACATTCTAATTAAAGTATGTTTAACGCAGTTAATATTAAATAGACTATCAAATAAAAAAAGCTTCGATTTAACCTCGAAGCTTTTTTTTATTTGTGTAATATGCGAGCAATATTTATTTTTCAGCAATATTCTTACG
>NZ_JBEEUL010000208.1:0-560 GCF_040139345.1 Proteus sp. fly-1067
GGTTAGATACTCTATTGCTCAAGCCAATGCACAGTTAGATGCGATAGCCAACAATGCGATGAACCCGATTACAAGCCAAGCTATTAGTAATCAATCCAATGTGAAGAATGAAAGTAACGTAAGCATTGGGGAAATCAAGATTGAAACTCAAGCAACCGATGCACAAGGTGTCGCAAGTGGACTTAGCAATGCGCTACAAGATGAAATAGCTAATGTTAATCAACAACATTCTAGTGGCTTGGGAGGTTAAAGTGCTTACAGAAGTCAAAATCTTTGATTTAGAGTCGTTTTCTACACTGTTTGATAGTGTGAGTCCGATTCAAGTCAATGTGAGAGATGAACATAAGGCGACGCAATTTCAAGTTGAAAGTGGTGAAACTCGCAGTGATCATGTGATCATTAACCCCGTTGAGATTGGTATAGATTTGCTATTAACGGGAGAGATGAAAAACATCTTCTCATCGATGCAACAAGCTTTTGACGAACACAAACTGGTTGGTATTCAAACCCGAGTAAAAACCTATCAACCCATGTTATTAACGGGTTTTAATCATGATGAA
>NZ_JBEEUL010000209.1:0-560 GCF_040139345.1 Proteus sp. fly-1067
GCGCGTTTAGCTTATTGGTGTATATTATTCTGGAGGAAACATGCGTTTTGTAATTAATTCTTTCATTATGTTAATTGCTTTGTTTGTGGGCAGTGTATTCGCTGCTGATACAGGCTGGTTAACTGATCAACATAATGATCACCCACAAGTGCGTTTATTAAGTGCTTCCCAAAAAGATGGGAAAGTTACTTTATTATTGGATGTTCAGCTGCAAGATGGGTGGAAAACCTATTGGCGTTCTCCAGGAGAAGGTGGCGTTGCCCCTGAAATTAATTGGTCGCAAGATGTAAGCGCAATAACTTGGCATTGGCCATCACCTTCAGCTTTTGATGTGGCGGGTATTCATACTCAAGGCTATGACAAACAAGTTGTTTTTCCTATTGAGCTATCCTCTGTTCAGACTGATCGTTTAATGGGAGTTTTAACTTTATCAACATGCAGTAATGTCTGTATTTTGACTGATTACACTTTAGACTTGGATTTTACAGAACCGGTGCCAGCTGATTTTGAATGGCAATATAATCAGGCAATGGCAAAAATTCCTGTTGGAACAGGATTAG
>NZ_JBEEUL010000210.1:0-558 GCF_040139345.1 Proteus sp. fly-1067
GTATCAAATCCTACGGTCTTTTTTTTATCATTTATATTCATAATATAATAACCTTCTTTAATAATTAACTGAAAGTCTTATTTTACAAATTAAAATAAAATAATATTTTAAAAAAAATACAAATATAAGAAGATGGATTTATTAGCAAAATAAATAATATTAACTGCGAACTATAGTAAGTTAGGGTAATTTCTTACCCTAATTGTGTTTGTACCCACACTTGCACTTGCTTACGGGAAATTTTAATTCCGCCATTTTTAAGGCTTTCAGGGAGTTGTAAACAAGCAACGGGTCGTTGAAATCCCGCTAATCGAGAGTGATACCACTGTGGTAATTGGTTGATTATTTCAATACTAGCATCGACAACAGCAACAGGGCGTTGCCCAAATTCAGCATCATCAATAGGGACAACAAAAGACTGGCTAACATTGGGATGTGTTTTAAGAATTTTTTCTATATCTTCTGGTTGAATACCTTCACCAGCACTGAAAAAAAGATTGTCTAAACGCCCTAAAACACACCATTCATCGGCGATAAAACCGCCTTTATCTCGTGTTG
>NZ_JBEEUL010000211.1:0-558 GCF_040139345.1 Proteus sp. fly-1067
TCACTCAAAGACCAGTTAATAAACTGCTCAGTAATAAAGGCTTTATTTGGCACAATGATCTCTTTTCTATCCCAATCTGTCAGCGTTGTTGCTCGGGTATTAATTTTTGTAATACTCCCCGTCAGATTGCGGATAGTCACCGTATCACCAATACGAATCGGTTTTTCGAATAAAATCATCAGACCTGAAATAATATTGGCAAAAATCTCTTGTAAACCAAACCCTAAACCGACCCCCATTGCAGCGATTAACCATTGCAATTTAGACCAATCAATCCCTAACATTGAGAAACCAACAATGGTACCGATGATAGTCAGTGAATATTTGGTTAATGTGCTGATAGCATAGCCAGTACCCGGTGTTAAATCTAAATGTTGTAATACCGCAAGCTCAAGCAATGCGGGTAAATTACGAACTAACTGCGTAGTGACAATAATGATCAATATGGCAATGAAAATTGACCCCATCGTGATTGGCTGGACGGTATCCACACCATTAACGGTTGAGGTAACATCCCATAGACGAATATTTTCGAGAAATGAAAACGCGCTATGTAGC
>NZ_JBEEUL010000212.1:0-557 GCF_040139345.1 Proteus sp. fly-1067
CTTGAGCAGTTACCTAAGTTTACTCATTATCGCCATATTAATAATAACGATATTGTGCCCAGAGTTCCACCAGAAGCAAGTCTAGATAATTGGTTATTTAATATCTATGGCATTTTTGGCAATATCATAGGTGGTGTTGCATCAATTATTGATTTATTGGGACAAAAAGCGATTACTGAATATGGGGAATTTTATTTACATCATGGAAGCCCTGTTATTTTTTATGAAGCATATAACTTAATTGAATATTATGAAGAAAAGGTGCCTACCGCGAAACATACATGGAAATTTAGTTATTATAATGACAAAAATAACAGGACAAAACTTTATATTGTTCCTGAGATAGATAAATTGGCATTGAATGACTCAATGAATCTGCAACAAGAATTTATGAATAACTTAAATGAAAATGATAAAAATAATCTTTTTCCTAAACAAAAAAATCCAGAAAGTAATGGTGGAGCGAGTGTAACAGACCATTATATGGGAAGAGGTTATTTGCCTTTCTTACATGATCAACTTTTGGAGTTAGTTGATAATAATAAAACACCACAACG
>NZ_JBEEUL010000213.1:0-557 GCF_040139345.1 Proteus sp. fly-1067
TTCTGATGTCTCTCACTTAAATTTACATAAAACCTTCTGTATTCCTCATGGTGGTGGTGGGCCAGGTATGGGACCTATTGGTGTGAAATCACACTTAGCGCCGTTTGTACCAGGTCATTCTGTTGTTGAAATGGAGAATGTCACTACACAAGGCGCTGTTTCTGCGGCCCAGTTTGGTAGTGCTTCAATATTACCCATTAGTTGGATGTATATTCGTATGATGGGTGCGCAAGGGCTTTAAAAAGCAAGTCAAGTGGCAACCTTAAATGCGAATTATATTGCTCAGCGCTTGAAAGATGATTATGACATTCTTTACGCAGGGGCCGATGGCTATGTTGCCCATGAATGTATTATCGACATTCGCCCATTAAAAGCGAATTACGGTATTAGTGAGATGGATGTGGCTAAGCGTTTAATTGACTATGGGTTCCACGCACCGACGATGTCATTCCCTGTTGCGGGTACATTAATGATTGAACCTACAGAGTCTGAAAGTAAAGTTGAAATTGATCGCTTTATTGAAGCTCTGCTTTCTATTCGAGCTGAAATTGCGCAGG
>NZ_JBEEUL010000214.1:0-556 GCF_040139345.1 Proteus sp. fly-1067
ACCTAAAGGTTTGCCACGTGGTGGTTGGGTTGAACTTGGATTAGAGCAAATTAATTACTTGCGTCAACTTGTCGAATTAAATGACGAAACAGTGACAAAAGTTGCTGTAGAAAAAGATCAACGCCGAATTAAAGCAAATCAAATTCGTCGTGCGGTTAAGCGTCATACTAAAATATCGGCACGTACGTCTACGTCACCTGCAAAAAGAGCGTCTAGTCGTCGTCAATCGGCAGGAAATAATAAATAAGTTTCGAATAATTATTTATTAATTTAAATTAAAATATCATTTTAAAAAAGAAGTGCCCTATTAAAGTAGGGCGCTTTTTTTTTGACTACTTTCTTTTTATTATAAATCTATTTATGATAATTATTCTATTAGAACGTATTTGTTAATAATTTTATATTTAACGATAAGGTATTCAAAATAATATGTATCGTTATTTTTATTTGATAACTGTGCTATATACAATCTCTTTAGTAACCGGGTGTGATAATCCTGCAATAAGAGAAAAACAAAATGGTGTTTTCTACATCAACAATAATCAATTAGAACTTT
>NZ_JBEEUL010000215.1:0-556 GCF_040139345.1 Proteus sp. fly-1067
ATACTGATAGTGTTAGCCGTATGCTGAATGGTACAGGCCGTTACTTGATCATCTATTTGATCTTAGTGGCTGGCATGGCATTAATGTTTATTCGTCTCCCCTCTTCCTTCTTACCCGAAGAAGACCAAGGGGTATTCTTAGCGATGGTTCAATTACCACCGGGATCAACGCAAGAGCAAACACAAGCCGTATTGGATGAAGTTAACACTTACTTCCATACAGACGAAAAACGTAATGTAGAATCAGTATTTACCGTTGGTGGCTTTAGCTTCGCAGGTCAAGGCCAAAACATGGGTCTGGCGTTCGTCGTGTTGAAAAACTGGAGCGAACGTAAAGGCGATGAAAACCACGTTGAGGCAATTGTTCAACGTGCCAATATCGCTTTGTCACAAAAACAAGAGGCAATGATATATGCCTTTAACCTGCCAGCCATTGTCGAGCTAGGTACAGCGAACGGTTTCGACTTTGAATTGGTAGACCAAGGTAACTTGGGGCATGACGCTTTAATGGCAGCACGTAACCAATTACTTGGTTTAGCGGCTCAACACCTTGAAAT
>NZ_JBEEUL010000216.1:0-556 GCF_040139345.1 Proteus sp. fly-1067
TGATGGATTACATCATTTAAATTTTTTAGCACAATTCACCTTGCCTGTTTAGATATACAGTGCTAGTATCACCGGGAGTAAAACCGGATAAGTAGACACCTATGACAATTGAAATCCTAGATAAAGCAGAATATATCAGACTATTGAGAAAAAAACTTGGATTAGGCCCAACAGAAATGGCAAATCTTCTAGGCATGAATGCAACAGGAGAAAGAACTATACGTGGTTGGGAAAATGGTGAACATACTCCAACACCTGCAAAATGGCAGAGCATACTTGATTTAGAAAAATCCTTAGCCAAACATTCAAAAAATGCACCATTCAAACAAAAATCTTTAGAAGAAGCTGATTTTACTTTTATTGATTTATTCGCAGGGATCGGTGGGATACGGTTACCATTCCAAAATCTTAATGGGCACTGTGTATTTTCATCCGAATGGGATAAATTTTCTCAAAAAACGTATTTAACGAATTATGGAGAAATGCCGAACGGAGATATTACTCAAATCTCAGCAAAAGATATACCTGACCATGATATTTTATTAGGTGGCTTCCC
>NZ_JBEEUL010000217.1:0-555 GCF_040139345.1 Proteus sp. fly-1067
GTTCAAATCAACAAGCTAATGTATGAGCGTTTGATCAAAAACCAAGACATCACTCTGTTTAGCCCATCAGATGTACCGGGACTATATGATGCATTCTTTGCTGATCAAGATGAATTTGAGCGCTTATATGTGACTTATGAGCAAGATGAAACTATCCGTAAAACTAGCGTCAAAGCGGTTGAACTGTTTTCATTGATGATGCAAGAACGCGCCTCAACTGGCCGTATCTATATTCAAAACGTAGACCATTGTAATACGCATAGCCCATTTGATCCTCAAGTGGCACCGGTACGTCAATCTAACCTTTGTTTAGAAATTGCATTACCAACTAAGCCATTGAATAACATCAATGATGAAGAAGGCGAAATTGCGCTCTGTACGCTATCTGCCTTTAACTTAGGCGCGATTGATAGCCTTGACGAATTAGAAGAGCTGGCAGTATTGGCTGTACGTGCTCTGGATGCGTTATTAGATTATCAAGACTACCCGATCATTGCTGCGAAAAAAGGTGCAATGGGTCGTCGTACGTTAGGTATTGGTGTTATCAATTATGCT
>NZ_JBEEUL010000218.1:0-555 GCF_040139345.1 Proteus sp. fly-1067
GTCGTTCGAGGTCGTGCTTGAGTAAATTACAAGCGTGCCAAGCGAGTTGTGATGGCGTATGTCTCAGGAAATAATCAGCATGGCAGCGAGACCATAATTTGTTGAGCTTTTCTTCATTAATAGGGGATTGTCGCAGTAGGACCAGCGCTTGATGGCGGTGATGGCGGATGCGCTCACGTAAGTCCGGTGTGTTCTGTATACCTTGATTGAGTTGATGCTCTGTTGAGAGGAATAGCTCACGGATCAAACTCTGCTTCCAACTATTCCACAGCGTGCTATTGGTGGCACAAATATCAGCAACAGTTAGGCACATTAAATAATTTAAGCGAGGAACGGTTTTCACTTCGAGGGCAAACTGTTTGATCACATCGGGATCTTGGATATCTCTGCGCTGTGCGGTGACTGACATGAGTAAATGACTTTTTACCAACCAAGAGGCCAGCTCAGCTTCTTTGATGGGATAATTATGTTGCATCGCAAATTCATAGACAAATTCAGAACCTAAATCAGAGTGATCTCCTGAGCGCCCTTTGGCAATATCGTGAAATAATGCAG
>NZ_JBEEUL010000219.1:0-552 GCF_040139345.1 Proteus sp. fly-1067
CGAAGTATTACGACAGCAAAAGTACGTTGTGAGCCAATTGGAAAAGCTCATTGTCAGTTCTATCCTGTCAACATTTCCTCATAATCACAGCGCAGGCAACAACCAAAGGATCAGCAATGTTTGTCCTAGACATGTAAAAAAAGCACAAGATTTTCTGCATATTCATGCTCATGAAAATATTACGATGGAGCAGCTTGCTCTGGTCGCAGGTGTCAGCTCACGCAGCTTATACAGTGGCTTTCGCCATTTTTTAAATGTCAGCCCAATGCAATACCTTAAAACATTAAGATTAGATAAAGTTCGTTCAGAGCTTTTATCTGGAGATGTTAATAATATCACTGGAATTGCTTTACGTTGGGGATTTGCTCATATGGGGCGCTTTAGTGCTGAATATAAAGCTCGATTTGGTGAAACTCCAAGCCAAAGCTTGAAAGGCACCCTGTTTAATCATCCACGATAAGTGGTTAAAACTATTCAATTTAATGTTTCATATTTTAAGATTATCAATTGACAATCAACATACTTAGTGTGATTAATGATATTGATATCTAA
>NZ_JBEEUL010000220.1:0-552 GCF_040139345.1 Proteus sp. fly-1067
GCGATATCTTGTACGACACCAATTTCATTATTCACATGCATGATAGAGACAAGGACAGTATCATCACGTAAAGCCGCTTCGAGTTCTTTCAGATCAATCAAACCATTACGTTGCGGGGAGAGATAAGTAACCTCAAAACCTTCACGTTCTAATTGGCGACAAGTATCTAAAACTGCTTTATGCTCAGTTTTACACGTGACAACATGCTTACCCTTCTTCTGATAGAAGTTCGCTGCACCTTTAATAGCTAAGTTATCTGACTCGGTCGCACCTGAAGTAAATACAATTTCACGTGGATCAGCATTCACTAGCTCAGCGATTTGATTACGTGCAATATCAACGGCTTCTTCTGCTTGCCAACCAAAACGGTGGGAACGCGAAGCGGGGTTACCAAAATTGCCGTCCATAGTTAGACATTGCATCATTTTTTCAGCAACACGAGGATCAACCGGTGTCGTTGCTGAATAATCAAGATAAATCGGTAATTTCATTGCTCACTTACTCCAAAAGACAAAATTGTCTTCATTTTCCAATGACGCATGTAACCCTCAT
>NZ_JBEEUL010000221.1:0-551 GCF_040139345.1 Proteus sp. fly-1067
TCACTATTGGCTGCCAATAGTGGCGGAGCTACACAGAGCATGGTGCTACAGAATAAGAGAGCCTTTTTCATGAAAATCCACCATTAATTATCTGAAGAAGAGGCAACGATACAGCTGGTACCACTGCATTTGAATGTCAGCTTAGGTCGACCCCCATAATCATTGATATAAGTCAGTACAGGTGAGGTTCCTAGCATACTAGCGCTACCGCGCAGGGTGGCATTCCCCTTCGGTGAAATCATTACGGGCTCAAAATTACCTACTGTGTCACTCTTCAGATCTTTAGCGGCGTCAACAATCGTTACAAAGTAAGCGGGTGGATTATGGATTTGGTAACTATCCCCTACACGCTGTAGAGTGATTTTTTCTTGCCATGGGTTATCGAGATCACTGCGTGAAGCGTAGAGTGCTTTTGGGCGATAGAACAACTTAATACGCGTTTGTAGTGCGATTTGCAGGACATTAGGTTGGCTGCTTTTAGGGGGTATTTCACGTAAATTAAAATAGAACACGCTTTCTCTATCTTGTGGTAACTTCGTAATGTCTGGTAG
>NZ_JBEEUL010000222.1:0-550 GCF_040139345.1 Proteus sp. fly-1067
TGGATGAATACCCACTAATGAATAAAGGCTCTTATCAACTTGGCGCTTATGAGCCTTTTTCCAAAAGAATAACTTAGATGACGCTTGATGCTCATACAAATAAAAACCTTTACCATTTTTCTTACCTTTACGACCATCTTTATTCACTTTATCTAAAAGTTCAGGAGCCATAAAACGCTCTCCAAAACGCTCGACGAGTATAGGAAGAATTTTTGTCCCTACATCAATACCCACTTCGTCTAACAGATTGAATGGCCCTACAGGAAACCCAAAATCGACTAACGCGCTATCAATATGTTCAATTGACTCGCCATGCATTAAACACTCAGCCGCTTCACATAGATAAGGCGCTAAAATGCGGTTAACATAGAACCCCGCGTCATCACCAACGACTATTGCTGTTTTACCCTGCTTTTTAGCTAAAGCGACCGCCGTTGCAATAGTTTGAGCATCTGTCTGCTGATGAGGGATCACCTCCACTAAAGGCATTTTATCTACAGGGCTAAAATAATGTAATCCAATCACTTTTTCGGGGTGTTTGGCTTTTTCT
>NZ_JBEEUL010000223.1:0-549 GCF_040139345.1 Proteus sp. fly-1067
TTCAAAAATGGTACTGATGGCAATATCCGTATCGCAATTGATGCGATCCGTGCTGCGAAAGCTCAGCATATGTTTTTATCACCAGATAAAAGCGGCCAAATGACTATCTACCAAACCAGCGGTAACCCACATGGTCATATTATTATGCGTGGTGGTAAACAACCTAATTATGCGATTGGTGATATCGCCGCTGCCTGTGACAAACTCCGTGAGTTTGAGTTAGCAGAGCATTTAGTCATCGACTTTAGTCATGGAAATTGCCAGAAAATCCATCGCCGCCAGTTAGATGTTGCTAGAGACATTGCTGAGCAAATTAAAGGGGGTTCAACAGCAATTAGTGGCGTCATGGCTGAAAGTTTCTTGCTTGAAGGTACACAAAAAATTGTCTCTGGGCAGCCCCTTACCTATGGACAATCAATCACTGATCCATGCTTAGGATGGGATGATACTGAAGAACTACTCGATATCTTAGTTCAAGCTGTTGAAAGCCGTTTCAAGTGATTTAAATGATATCATTGGCTCTTTCTGGTTATCTTAGCCTGAAAGAGC
>NZ_JBEEUL010000224.1:0-549 GCF_040139345.1 Proteus sp. fly-1067
ATGATGAAATTGACCAAATATTGTCAGTTCCTTTGTCTAAGGAAGCAAATGGGGAAGATTTATTGCGTCGCCCTGAGATGGATTACCAAACACTAATATCGCTCAGTCGTTTTGCTCCTGGTATTACCGATCCTCAAGCTGCCGATCAAGTAGAAATCCAAGTCAAATATGAAGGTTATATCGCTCGTCAGCAAGAAGAGATCGAGCGTCAATTACGCAATGAAAATACGTTACTGCCTGTTGACCTTGATTATAAGCAAGTGAAAGGTTTATCGAATGAAGTTATGGCTAAATTGAATGATCATAAACCAACATCGGTTGGCCAAGCATCTCGAATTTCAGGGATCACACCAGCGGCTATTTCTATTTTGCTTGTCTGGTTGAAAAAACAAGGTATGTTGCGTAGGAGCGCTTAACGATGAGTTTATTAGTACAACTAAGTCGTTTAGCAAAACAAGCTACTATTGAACTGACAGAGAAGCAATTACAACAACTTGTCGGATATGTTCAACTATTACATAAGTGGAACAAAGCTTATAATTTGACATC
>NZ_JBEEUL010000225.1:0-548 GCF_040139345.1 Proteus sp. fly-1067
GGCTCAGGACGCGGACGTAATAGTTTTTATCTTGCTCTGCAAGGCTATGATGTCACTGCTGTGGATATTAACCCACAACACATTCAAGCAATTGAGTTTGTAAAAAGACAAGCAGAGATCGAAAATATCAAGACCGCCGTTTATGATATTAATAGCCATCAAATAAAAGGTGACTATGACCTGATTATATCGACGGTTGTTCTAATGTTTTTACAGAGAGAGAACATTGCTAATGTTATTGCCGATATGCAGGCGCACACATTATCTGGCGGTATTAATTTAATTGTTTGCCCAGTTGAAACACCAGATGCACCACTTGATTTGATCCCATTCAAATGTTTCCTCAAAGCCGGTGAGCTTCAAGAGTATTATCAAGATTGGGAAATTTTAAAGTACAACGAAGATCCTGGACATTTGCATCGCACTGATGCGGATGGTAACCGTATTAAACTTAATTTTGCGACATTGATTGCGAAGAAAAAATAATATTATTGCGGGATACATGAGTATCCCGCTAAATCATTAAGCTTAGTTTGTTGCTTTTGCTT
>NZ_JBEEUL010000226.1:0-548 GCF_040139345.1 Proteus sp. fly-1067
TATTGCTTTAAAACTGAATATTACCATAGTTCATTATATTGTTAATAAATATAATTATTTGTTAATCATTTACTTCAGCAATAATATCCATGAATACAATATGGTTACTTTAATCGTTTTTTTTCATAAAAAACGGCCACTTAGAGATAGTTATTTTTTGATATAATTGATATTAGTTAATGATAAATAAGGATATTATAATAAATAATATGATTACCGATGAAAAATATAATTGTTTATTTTATTAACATTTTGATACAAATCCGCATGTCGTCTTGTAAATAATTGTTTACAAAACCAGCAAAACACACCGCACAATTACACAAAATAAAAAATTGATATTGTCTATGTAATGACCTTCTTTTTCACAAAGTAAGTAATTTTACTTAATAACTGGTTTATTGGTCAGTACACAGACGAATATGCTTTTTGAAAATAAATAGAAAAGAGTGTGTTTGAGTTGGAAACGAAACGAGGATAGGTGCAAATTTTTCAATAAAAAAAGCCAGAGGGTTAACTCTAGCTTTTCATGTAATAATAAAAGTAAG
>NZ_JBEEUL010000227.1:0-548 GCF_040139345.1 Proteus sp. fly-1067
TCTAAATGGATGTCAGCTTTATCGGCAGAAAGATGTGATATTGCGTGATGTCCTTCTTCGGTATCCATTGTGATAGGTTGTAGATAAACACCTTGGATTTCCATTCCATTTTTAATGATGGGTTGACCCAGTGGATATTCTTGAGCAAAAGCCGTGATTGAAAACAAAGCTAAACTCGAAACAGCAGCCTTATAAACGAGTCTCATTATTTTGTCCTTACCATTATTTATTATAGGAACGCCAATGATAATCATTATTATTCCAGCTGTTCAAGTTAAACTTTAAGCTTGAAAATTTCATTTATCGCCAAATATATGAAAAGTTTTAAAAAAATAGTTAATGTAGAGAAGTTATTATTTTTAGCAAATTATCTTTATCAGCCAAAAATATTTATCGGAGAAATCTCTGGTCGTGATAGATTGGTTGTAATTAATTTATCACCATTTTGAATACTTATCTTTAAGGGGGTTAGGTATGCAAAAACGTTATCTGGATTGCAGTGCTTCTGAAATATCACTGCTCAGTAAAAAAGCTTTATTAGAAGCAAT
>NZ_JBEEUL010000228.1:0-546 GCF_040139345.1 Proteus sp. fly-1067
TTTCAGGTGGCCCAGAAAGCACGACTGAAAATGATAGCCCACGTGCACCTGAATATGTCTTTAAAGCAGGTGTACCCGTTTTAGGTATCTGCTATGGCATGCAAACCATGTCAATGCAGCTAGGTGGTGCAGTTGAAGTTTCTGGCGAGCGCGAATTTGGTTATGCCAAAGTTGAAGTGACTGAGCCATGTGATCTGTTCCGTGACATTCAAGACTCTCTAAGCGAAAATGGTACTCCAGTACTGGATGTTTGGATGAGCCATGGTGATAAAGTGACAGCAATTCCAGCTGACTTTAAAACTATTGCCAGTACGCCAAGCTGCCCGTTCGCTATCATGGCAAATGAAGAGAAAAAATTCTATGGTGTGCAATTCCATCCTGAAGTAACTCATACTTATCAAGGCCTGAATATTCTAAAACGCTTTGTGCAAGAAATTTGCCATTGTGAAGCGCTATGGACGCCAGCTGCCATTATCGATGACACCGTAGCTCGTCTAAAAGAACAAATCGGTGATGATCACGTTATATTGGCACTGTCAGGTGGTG
>NZ_JBEEUL010000229.1:0-545 GCF_040139345.1 Proteus sp. fly-1067
CCACAGCCACAGCCTACACCGATTAATGATTTAGCGAAAACTCGCTTAACTAATTTGACTCAGGATGAACTATGTAAAGAATTTACTGACTTTGCACAGACTCAAATGGTGAAATGTGTTGTTAGCAAACCTGATGACGTTATCAATAGCCTAATTGAACTCTGCGAAAGTTATGATTGTAAAGGCTCGGTGGTAATAAGTGGAGATGAGCGCCTAGATGCACTGGGTGTAACTAAAGCTATCAGTGAAAAATACGAAACCTATATTTGGACCCCAGAACTTGGCCATGAAAATATTATTCATGCTGAACGTTCTCAAATTGGAATTGTATTTGCGGAAGCGGGCCTAACTGAATCTGGTGGGATTGTTTTATTTTCGTCTCCAGAAAAAGGACGTGCGGTAAGCTTATTACCTGAAACTTCTATTGTTATTCTACGTAAAAGCGATATTTTACCTCGAGTGGCTCAAATAGCTGAACGTTTACATAAAATGGCGCAAGAAGGTGTAAGAATGCCGTCTTGCATCAATTTAATTGGTGGTGCAAG
>NZ_JBEEUL010000230.1:0-545 GCF_040139345.1 Proteus sp. fly-1067
GGTGGGATGATTACCAACGTTCTAATAACACTAAGCAGCGTGAAATGATCGCCGAGCTGGGAAGTGCACCTGTTCGTAAACGTCACCGCCCACGTAAGCCTTCAAATGGTTCGCGTAAATCGAATACGCTCTAAATAATTCGAGATGTCGTTAAGCAACCAACGAACAAGTTGCTAAAAATAGAGGCTAATTTAGCCTCTATACCTCAACGAAAAGTGCGACAACTTGGTGCATAACGAGTACAAATACTAGGAGTGATAAAATGGAGTTGGTCTATATAATCATTGGCAGTAACCTTGGTGAACCATTAAAGCAGGCTCAGCAAGCTATTGATGCATTAAGTGCTATCCCACACTGCCGAGTGACCAAAACTTCTGCTGTATATCGCTCTAAGCCTCTAGGGCCACAAGATCAAAATGATTTCCTTAATATGGCCGTGTTACTTGAAACTGAGCTTGAACCAGAGGCGTTGTTGGATCACACTCAGCGCATCGAATTAGAGCTTGGTCGAGTCCGCAAAGAAGAACGTTGGGGCCCTAGAACCC
>NZ_JBEEUL010000231.1:0-545 GCF_040139345.1 Proteus sp. fly-1067
CATGTCAAAGCAATCCAGTCGCTCATTTACCTTCGGTATCTCCTCAATTAAGCAGTGATAGCCACGAATCCGCCTCTCAAGTATGGCCTGTTATTGAAACTTTAAATCCACCACAGGGTTTAAGGGCATGCTGTGCTTTCGGTTATGATTTACAAGCGCAATTATGGGGTTTACCTGTCCCTTTCTATACTATCGATAATATCGTTGAAGCCGATAAACTGGGTGAACACCATTATAACGATAGTTTTTTAGGCGCAACCGCAGCGTTAATGGGAATGAGCAATGAAAAAATTGGGCTTTTATACACAAATAAAAGTGGTTTTATTGATATTTCCCATGTCCGTGATACCGCTGACTATACCCTGTACTTATTTAGCCAAATCTATCCGCGGTTAGGTGAAAGTTGGACATTAAAATTAAGCGATGAGCTCGCCAGTAGGCAAATCGTTTTTATGGCTTTCGAACCTCCCACTAGCCCTGAACAACGCTACACGCTAAGTGCTTACTTAGCCGCAAAATTAGCTTTTCAGCTTGCCGTATGGCAT
>NZ_JBEEUL010000232.1:0-545 GCF_040139345.1 Proteus sp. fly-1067
ATTCACAACTTACTCTTGCTGCCTATAAATTCTCGGATAAAGAATTTTTAACCATGCCGCATTATATTGATGTGCCTAACGGTGTGCTCCATTTTAGACGCGATAAAAACGTTTATACCGCACCTTTTAATCAATATATCAGCCCACTTGATGTGACTTTGTATTTCAATGCCTCTCATCATCAATTTTGGAACAGTGAGTCGACAACAACATTTGGCATGAGTCTGAGCAAGATTTTCAGTTTAGGTAAACTGAAAAATATTTCGGCTACATTGTCGCTGAATAAAATTAAATATCAGGAAACGGATGATAACCAAGCCTATTTATCATTCTCTATTCCTCTAGAGAGTGGTGGTTCAGTAAGCTATGACATGCAATATGCAGATGGTGGTAAAAGCTTAGGCCAATCTGTTGCCTATTATAGTGAGAACCTTAATAACAACTATTGGAGTGTGCGTGTTGGTGGAGATAAGCGTGAGTTAGGTCGTATGGAGCCGAATCTTAGTGGTAGCTACCAATATTCATCACCATACGGTGTGTTAAAC
>NZ_JBEEUL010000233.1:0-543 GCF_040139345.1 Proteus sp. fly-1067
CCTTTATTATTTTATATGTACGTCATTCTTAAATTTTCAGCGTTGTTGACGGCGTCTATTTGCTCGAGTTATATACTATTGTATGCTCTTAGATACTCATTCATTTGTTGCTTAACGGTGTCTTAAATTATTTAAAGTACATATTATGTAACGGTTTTTCTAAAAAGACACATTTCCCTAATAAGTTTATGAGTAAACAAACATTGATCTATCTACAGCCTTAAATATTTTATTTGTTCATAATAGTCTTGAAAGATAATAAAGCGAAAAATAGGCGATGTTGATAAACTTTATATTAGCAATGGCTCGTTTTTGATTAAAACTAAGGCATGGTATGGACAATGAGATAATGGCTGAATGTTCGGCCATTTCAGAAGATAAACAGCGTGAAATTACAAAATTATGTATTCAAACAGCTTTGTTGCTATTGCAACATGGTGCTGAAAGTATGCTGGTTGAGCAACTCTCAACTCGTTTAGGTTTGGCGTTAGGTGTGCACCAAGGTGAAAGTGCAATTTCTGCTAATGCAGTGGTATTAACCAC
>NZ_JBEEUL010000234.1:0-543 GCF_040139345.1 Proteus sp. fly-1067
AGCTAATGGGTATTTTTGGCCCGTTTTATCATCTGTCACAACAGCAAATGGCGTCACTTCAGAACCCGTACCCGATGTTGTAGTAATAGCGACTAATTTAGCCTTCACGCCCATTTTAGGGAAACGATGGATACGTTTACGAATATCCATAAAGCGGAGTGCAAGTTCTTCAAAGTGGGTTTCAGGGTGCTCATACATCACCCACATAATTTTCGCTGCGTCCATAGGTGAACCACCACCTAATGCAATAATAACATCAGGTTTGAAGGCATTCATTTGTGCGGCACCTTTACGCACTACGCTGAGTGTTGGATCTGCTTCAACTTCAAAGAACACATCCGTTTCTATATGGTGTTGTTTTAGAACGTTGATGACTTCATCAACATAGCCATTATTGAATAAATAGCCATCCGTGACAATAAATGCACGTTTTGCACCGTCAGTCGCAATTTCTTCAAGTGCAATTGGAAGACAACCACGGCGAAAAGAGCTGAAAATATGTTATGGCATAAACTTCCTAACTCCATTTATTTCCGCCGTGGT
>NZ_JBEEUL010000235.1:0-543 GCF_040139345.1 Proteus sp. fly-1067
CCCGACGTCAGCAAAACAAGCTTCAACATATTGTCTATCTTGTTGCTTAATTTGAATGACCGCACCTAACTCTTCATTGAATAGAGCCGCTAAAATATCTTCATCAAATTCGCTGATATCAACATTCACACCACAATCACCAGCAAATGCCATTTCAGCTAATGTGACAAATAGGCCACCATCAGAGCGGTCGTGATACGCTAACAATTTTTGTTCTGATAGTAAGTTTTGGATCACAGTAAAGAAACCTGATAGCAACCGAGGGTCACGAACATCAGGGGCTTTATTGCCTAGTTGGCGATACACCTGTGCCAATGCTGAGCCACCCAATGCATTATGACCCTGCCCTAAATCAACTAACATTAAAGCAGAATCTACATCCGTTTTTAATTCAGGTGTCACGGTTAAACGCACATCTTCAACACGGCCAAATGCACTGATCACCAATGATAATGGTGATGTCATTTCACGCTCTTCGCCATTTTCTTGCCAACGTGTTTTCATTGACATGGAATCTTTACCAACAGGGATCGTCAAGCCCAG
>NZ_JBEEUL010000236.1:0-542 GCF_040139345.1 Proteus sp. fly-1067
TTTTATTGGATTAGCCATCGATGAAGATCGCCAGCCTGAGCTAACCGAAGAGCGTGTTGATGCATGGGTACAACAAATTTCAACAGAGATGTCTCTATCTGAGATCCTCGGCTAACGAACAAATCAGCGTAGGATTGCTGATATTATTATAATAATGAGACAATGCATGGTTTCTATTTTTTGTTTCCATGCCTATAATTGTAAATCAGTTTCGAAGACAACTGAATATATGTTAAAAATGTCTCATTATTGTTAAATTTCTGATTTAAGATACAGGACAAACCCGCATGACAGACAACAATAAAGCATTGAAAAATGCTGGACTCAAAGTCACTCTTCCAAGATTAAAAATATTGGAAGTACTTCAGGAGCCTGAGTGCCATCACGTCAGTGCGGAAGATCTCTACAAAAAATTGATTGATATGGGTGAAGAGATCGGTCTGGCCACAGTATACCGCGTATTAAACCAATTTGACGATGCTGGCATTGTGACCCGTCACAACTTCGAAGGTGGTAAATCCGTTTTTGAACTGACTCAACAG
>NZ_JBEEUL010000237.1:0-541 GCF_040139345.1 Proteus sp. fly-1067
AGGTGGATTATTTGACTTTGCTCTCTACTTTTTTCACAATTACCCCACCTTATTAGAGAAAGGTAGTGGTCCTTATTTTTATATACCTAAACTTGAATCTTGGCAGGAAGCTAAGTGGTGGAGCGATGTATTTAGTACCGCAGAAGATACTATGGGTCTACCACGTGGAACGATTAAAGCAACCGTTTTGATAGAAACATTGCCGGCTGTTTTTCAAATGGATGAGATTTTGTATTACATGCGCCACCATATCGTTGGACTAAATTGTGGCCGTTGGGATTATATTTTTAAAACGTTAAAAGAGCATTCAGATAAGGTTCTACCTGACCGGCAGGTCGTGACGATGACCCAATCATTCTTAAGTGCATACTCTCGCTTGTTGATCAAAACATGTCATCGTAGGGGCGCTTTTGCTATGGGGGGAATGTCTGCGTTTATTCCAAGTAAAGATGAAGAAGAGAATAAAGCGATATTAGCTAAGGTTAAGGCGGATAAAGAGCTTGAGGCGAGTAATGGTCATGATGGCTCATGGGTAGCTCAC
>NZ_JBEEUL010000238.1:0-541 GCF_040139345.1 Proteus sp. fly-1067
GTGTTGCTGCAGGAAAAGTGGCAATGCAACTGCATGGTATTGATGTTGGTGACCCTCGTCGCCCATTACGTCCAATGACGGCAGAGCAAAAAGCTGATGCTTTAGCGAAGTTTAAAGCAGCTAATTTTCTGTAATTGATTTGACTTTGATTGATAATTTTATAGATAGACCTATATTTCAACATCTCCCCCTTTGATGTGACAGTGGCTTTTAGAATAAAGCCACTTTTTTATTATGTCTAAAACTTGATTTTAAATGCCACTCAAACCAAAGTACTAACTATTGTCTTATTTTTAATTAAGGTGTCTTGATGGCATTCGAATTTCTGACACAAGCAACGCTCAAAAAATTGGCAACAGGTGAAACTTGGCAACGACAAATTAATGATGAAAGTATTATTGATGTCAGCTTAAATGCGGGGCAATTAATGATTTGTCAGCCTCAAATTGAGGAAAGCTTTACTCTCTTTAGTCAGAAACTAATGGTTTATTGTGAACAGCTTGCACTTAAATTTCCATTTATTGAATTTGCTCAGCCACAA
>NZ_JBEEUL010000239.1:0-540 GCF_040139345.1 Proteus sp. fly-1067
TCTTATTGGGCTCAATATTACTATTTCTTTACTTATTTTTATGAGTTCATTTTACATAACTCGAATATTGAACTTTATGACATTTCCTGCATTATTACTGATTACGACACTTTTTCGACTTGCCCTTTCTATTAGTACGAGTCGATTAATATTATTAGATGCTGATGCGGGTGAAATCATTACTTCATTTGGTGAATTTGTTATCGGTGAAAACTTAGTTGTTGGTTTTGTTGTTTTTTCTATTGTTACGATAGTACAGTTTTTAGTTATTACTAAAGGTTCTGAACGGGTTGCAGAAGTTGCAGCTCGCTTTTCTCTGGATGGAATGCCAGGAAAGCAAATGAGTATTGATGCAGATTTAAAATCCGGCATTATTAACAATGAAGAAGTGAAAATCAGAAGAAAAGAATTAGGACAAGAAAGTCAATTATATGGCTCCTTTGATGGTGCAATGAAATTTATTAAAGGTGATGCGATTGCTGGTATTGTGATTATTTTTGTTAACTTAATTGGTGGGATTTCTGTTGGTATGGCACAAAT
>NZ_JBEEUL010000240.1:0-540 GCF_040139345.1 Proteus sp. fly-1067
GAAATATTCTTGTTTGAGGCGTAATTCTTTTCCTGAATAGGTTGAGTCATTAGGGTACAGAACTCGTGAGACGTTTTCAGACTCATTTTTTTTCTTAACGGCGGAGTAATACTCCCCATCATTGAAAATTTGTAGATCAAATTCGTCACTGGCTTTAGCACTCCACAATCGTAATGTGTTTGTTGCTTCGGTTTTATAGCCAGGAATAATTTGATCGTAAGCGACAGCAATAATATCGTTAGTTTTTATCCATTGCTGGCACCCATCCTCTTCAATAACATGACCTTCAAATTGTATTTGATAACGGCTTTCTGTACGTGGAAACTCCCAAGGATTACCATGTGCTAGCCAGTCATCAGGACATTCGATTTGTTGACCGTTACGTATGGTTTGTCGGAACATGCCATATTCGTAGCGTATACCATAACCACAGCCAGGTAGGTTCATGGTTGCTAGAGAATCTAAAAAACACGCAGCAAGTCGCCCTAGGCCTCCATTGCCGAGGCCGGGATCTGTTTCTTGCTCTAATAATTGTTCAAA
>NZ_JBEEUL010000241.1:0-540 GCF_040139345.1 Proteus sp. fly-1067
GAGTTACAGAGATAGGCTCTTGATTACCACCGTAAACGATAGCTGGGAACTGGTTAGCTCTGCGCAGGCGGCGGCTCGCACCCTTACCCTGCTCTGTACGTGCAATTGCATTGATAGTTAACATTACTATTTCTCTATACAAGAAAAAATAAAATCCTGCTACAGGCGACCCAGCAGCAGGTTCGATATTTGGCTTCGTGACATAAAGTCGCTATTGCGAAAACACTGAAGCGGGCAGCATTTTAACTAAAAACCGTGGTTACAGCAATCATAATCTAACCAATATTGGGGACTGCGGATTTTTGTCGCGAATTTTTACGGCGCAAAAGAGACTAAGAAACGGTGTAAAAGATAGATTTATGTCTTAATAAATTTAGAACATGATTATTTGCGTGAAGCATTGTGATTGGATCTTGTACTATAGATTGAATGACAGCACGTTTTACTCATTTTATCGCTAGGTTAAGAGAACATACCCTTAATTCGAAATCAGGGACATCGAAAGTCAATCGCTCTTACGAATAGAGTTGGTCAGCGATG
>NZ_JBEEUL010000242.1:0-540 GCF_040139345.1 Proteus sp. fly-1067
ATCAGTCGATAGACATGGGAAATATAGACATAGCGACTTTACAACATAATGGTAAGGGAGCACCGGTACCACTTCAGATTGAGTTAGTGGATTGCTTAGAAACCGCAACTCGACTTGAAAATGTCCAAACTGGAATGACGGCTTGGAGCTCATCTCAGCCAGCGGTGAAAATTCGATTTGTTGCGCCTTCGGTACCTTTTTACAACGATTTTGTTCGCGTAAGCGGTGTAAAAGGCTTGGGACTCGCGATTACGACACCAAGCGGAGTTTTATTACCCCTAGGGCAAGAAAGTGAACCTCAGTTATTGCCTTCAGGACAAAGTAAGCTGACTTATTATGTGACTCCTGTCCGAACGGGGCAGTTACAGCCAGGTGCATATTCAGCCTTAATTGCTTTTGAAATGCTGTATGAGTAAGTAGGAATGCGACATGAATATAACAAAATGCCGCCTCCCTTCATGTCTAATGACTGGAAGTGCGAAAGGATTACTACTGGGAATATTGTGTTTATTTTCTAATTTCGTTATGGCGGAAATCTAG
>NZ_JBEEUL010000243.1:0-538 GCF_040139345.1 Proteus sp. fly-1067
GGTTAAAAACGCAGAAATACTTAATAGCGAAAAAGAAAGTACAGACAATAAAGGCAATGTCTGGGCTAAAGTCCTTTATAATTGGGAAGATAGCTCAAGTGATGGTAATGCGAATAGCTATGATGCTTCTGCCTATGGTGTACTATTAGGTGCGGATCAGCGTTTTAACAACGATAAAATGCTACTTGGTGTAGCAGGGGGGGTCACCAAAACCTCTCTTTCAGGTTATAACAGTCACGCAAATAGCGAAAACTACCACTTATCACTCTATAGTGGTTATGATTTTAACCGTATCACGCTACGTGCAGGTGTATCGAATACGTTTCATCGTGTCCATACCTCAAAAACGCTCAATTACGTCGCGCAATCAGATAAAAATACGGCTAATTACAATGGGAACACCAACCAGATATTTATCGAAGTGGCTTATCCAATAACTCTTTCGGACACACAATTAGAGCCGTTTGTTAATTTAGAATACGCCAAAACAAAAAACGCTACCATTAACGAGCAAGGAGGCCGTGCAGCCTTACAAGCC
>NZ_JBEEUL010000244.1:0-538 GCF_040139345.1 Proteus sp. fly-1067
GTTAAAATTCCGGCCCCAGCTGCCACAGCAACGACTGTTCCACCAATGATAAATTTTCTTCTAGATATCGCCATTTACACTTTCCTTTTACTATATGAATTATTAGCATTGAAATAGTAACGCCATTTCATTTCATTTGTAAAGTATTGGTAAAGTGTTTGTAAATTATTTTCTCTGTTTTTTTCATCAAAATTCGTACTATTTTATTTACTTATATAAAAAAAGAAAATTATCATCACATTGTTTTTTATCGATTATTTAATGGTATTAAGTCAAAAAAAAGCTTTCCAAGCTAGTCATTTCCTTGGTTTTTTAGCCTAAATGCAAAATATTTCACTACGATTGTTATATAGCCACAGACTAAAAATATGCTTATTTTTCATTCATAGCATGGGGAAAATTAATTGAGGATAATAAATTGATTAACAAATAATCCACAAAATTACTAATGTTACTAAGATAATAAGTTGGGTATATAAAAAAGGAGATAATGATAAGAAATATAACAATGAGCTGGTTATTTGATAGTGATTCAGAA
>NZ_JBEEUL010000245.1:0-538 GCF_040139345.1 Proteus sp. fly-1067
CCAATGCACTTATCGTGAAATATGCGCAACTTGGTAAACGTGTTGTTCGATTAAAAGGTGGTGATCCCTTTATTTTTGGACGTGGTGGTGAAGAAATTGAAGTTGCTATTGCACATGGGATCTCTTTTCAAGTTGTACCGGGGATCACTGCAGCGAGCGGAGCGAGTGCCTATGCGGGGATCCCATTAACCCACCGACAATATGCTCAAAGTGTCACCTTTATGACAGGGCATTGTAAAGCCGATGGGATCGAGCCGGATTGGGCATCGTTAGCGCAAGCTAATCACACACTCGCTATTTATATGGGAACAGCAAAAGCAGAGCTTATTAGCCAGCGTTTAATCAAACTCGGACGTTCTCCATTAACGCCTATCGCGGTGATTAGTTGTGGCACTCGTCGTGATCAGCAAGTCTTCACGGGAAACCTAACACAATTAGCGCAGTTAGCTGAAAAAGCACCGACTCCCGCTTTATTAATTGTGGGAGAAGTCGCTGCACTACATCACCAACTTGCGTGGTTTGGTGATAGATATGCTTA
>NZ_JBEEUL010000246.1:0-537 GCF_040139345.1 Proteus sp. fly-1067
TATCCATCGACATAGTAACCTCGGCAAGATTTGTGCGACTTTCTCTAACATCACTGTGCCCATGCCTGACTGGTAATGGTCACGATCGCGGCTAGTAAAAATAACCATGCCTGACTCGCCATGATGCCCAAACAGAGAGACAGCGACTGAACCAACATTTAGCGCATCAGGTAACAAAAGTTGTATTTCTGGACCATTTAAACGGCCTAAGTAATTGGTTCTATCACCAAAACGTTGAATACGAATAGATTCGAATGCGCTGCGTGATACTACCAGTGCCTGTGCATCCAAAGGGGCAGAAAGCCGCCAGCATTCACTAAATAAACGCACTGAAGCCCCCGATAAGCCTAACCTTTTCGCCCAACGATTGAGCGCTGTGAGCATCCCATTAAGGCTTTCAGCCATCGACATTTCAATCACTAAGTATAAAAGCTCATCAAATAACTGGCCATTTTCATGTGCCTGTTCGACCATAAAACGTATATCTTGTTCCAGTTGTTTGATTTTTAAACGTTGGCGGTTCATTACCGCTTCAGG
>NZ_JBEEUL010000247.1:0-537 GCF_040139345.1 Proteus sp. fly-1067
GCGATCAAACGAGACAGTGGCATTAAAGATTTTGGAGCCATTATTGAAGGACATGGCGGAATGTTAGACCGCATTGACTCATTATGTTTTGCCGCCCCTATTTTCTTTCATTTTACGCGTTATTTTTATACCTAATACTAGGTTGATTGAAATCTAAAGACAGGGTGCTTGAAGCCTAACTTTAACATTTGAAAGAGAAACAGCAGAGGGAAAACTCCCTCTGCTCAGCAACTACCTCGGTTCGTAATCGAGGGTTGCTTGGACTACAGTGTGACCACTGGTGATATGCAACGAGCAGAGCTTGTCGCGTAACATCGATGATAAACTCAAAATAGTGATGCATACTGCCAGCAGTGCCATAAAGGCATACTTAGTCATTTCTCCTTGACCTCTTATTGGCTAAGAGGCACAATCTCAAGTGTCGAGTTTGAGATCTGTGCCCCGTTGGTTGAACATATTCATTAACGGGGCTTTCTCATTTTTGACTCAGACTGCATGCTTGAACCAAAAAGGATCAAGCACCCACCGAAAGCCTAT
>NZ_JBEEUL010000248.1:0-537 GCF_040139345.1 Proteus sp. fly-1067
CTCATTTGCAGTAATTTCCACATTTAAGCTATCAAGTTCTTTTGTCGCATTAAACAGCGCTTCGATGACCATTGGTTTTAAAAATTTACTCAATAGTAAGGGATCTTTAGCACCGAGTTTAAAATGTTTATTAAATTCTGCTGATGCTAATGAATAGTGAGTTTTGCAGGGCGTTTTTCCATCGCTAATAATGTGAATATCTTTGAAACCGGTGAACGGTAAAATTAGCCCATAACGATAGTAATGTTGTTGTTTTGTCCCTTTTGTAGTACGCGTTCGTTCAGTATATATAATGTTATAGAAATAAAATGATGTTTATATTTCAGCTAAAGATCGATACTCCCATTCAATTTCTCTTGAACAGTTGCCTCTTTTAAACTGTTCAAAATCATTAAGCATTGTTTTAACGTTCCCGTTATGAGTAGGGTGGCAATTAAGCTTATTATCAAGTAGCCCCCACATTCGATAAATATCTCTATTTAATTGAGGAATATTACTTTCTCTTCCCCAAATGTCGAGTAATGAAAAAAGACCAAC
>NZ_JBEEUL010000249.1:0-537 GCF_040139345.1 Proteus sp. fly-1067
TTAATAAAGGAGGGGTAATAACAAAATTTTGGGTCACTTTACCGTTAAGATCTTCAATCCAAGATTGTAATAAATAATTTGTGTCTTTGTCGGTATTAAATGCGACAAAGCCTTCGTTATTGCTTTGTTGATTATAAATGACTCGTGTCGTTTCTAGGCCAAAACCAGCAAAGCTTGGTGCTATGGTACCTAATAGTAGTCCTAACCCTAAAAATACATTTTTGAAAGACATAACGATAACAACCTTAATGTAAGCGCGCAGACTAAAGTATTAACCTGCGCTTAATTATTATTGATAAGTAATGGTATAGTTTAGTGTCGCGTCTGCTTGACCAGGGCTAACGGTGTCTGCCGTGCTGATATATTTAGCGACAAACTCTGCATTCCAAGTTGTATCAGCACCTTCAACGTCAATGGATTCCGTTTTGCTTCCATTAATAACCAATGCCTTACTCATATCTTTGGTGTTATAAATACGAATACCTACGTTTTTAGCGGTCTCTGAACTGGTTGGGTTATCTAATGCTAAAATTTGAT
>NZ_JBEEUL010000250.1:0-536 GCF_040139345.1 Proteus sp. fly-1067
TTCTTCAAAACGTGCGTGGATCTGTTCTTTGTCTTTGTGCTTTTGACGAATTTCTTGCGCGACAAGGGCAATAGCTTCCCCACTACTCATGCCATCGGCAATAAGTTGATGGATGCGCTCAACCGCTTCCTGTTGCTCTTGGTGATTAAGTGCTGGCATACCTGAAAACATCGTTAAATCCTTTACAATAAAATTTAGCGCAATTTTAACAGCTATTGGCTTCTTAAGATAAGAATATATATTCTAAATAATTCGGGAGACAGCTAGGCGACAAGCGAACGGGTCGTTAAGCGCATCGAAGAGGATATGGCTGGCGCAAGTAAGCGTAATCAAAATGCTGCAACTTGCAGTATGATGAGTATATGCTAATCTGAGCGACAGTCCTTATATGTCGATTATATCGATTTTTAGTTTAGCGTATCCAAATGGTTATCAATAAAATACAACTCCCTTATCATATTCACGCGGCAACTGATTATTTTACACCATTAGCTCATCAACCATGGGCAATGTTACTTCATTCAGGTAATTCAGAG
>NZ_JBEEUL010000251.1:0-535 GCF_040139345.1 Proteus sp. fly-1067
CCTCATAGTGAAATTGTTGAATTATTTAAAGTTAAACGAAGAACTCAAAAGTGTTTTATATGGGTGCAAGGCGCATTAAATCCATACGAAAGAATACCAAATAATGGTGTCAGGGTAGAGAACAGAGCGGCATTTGCATACCGCGCACCCGGCTACGGTTATAATGGAGGAGAAGCCGATATCTATATTGATGGGATCATTCAGCCCAAACCTAACACCTACAATATGGAGGGGCTAGCATCGCCTGATTTTTATGCTGTAAATGAGTTTGTGCTGGAATTAGGTCCGGGTGAAGGTGTTGCCAGCATCGGCATAAAAATCCCTCGACTCGACAATCAAACGACACGTTTTATTATGCGAGCCAGAATAATCGTATTTCCAGATAATCAAGATGTTATTTTTTAATTAAACCATGGAATAAATCAATTATGATATACACAACAGGCACTGTTAACACGGTGTCAGGGTCTGCTATTGTTAAAGGCACTGGCACTAAATTTAAAAATAATAATCCCGCCATTAATATTGGAATGAC
>NZ_JBEEUL010000252.1:0-535 GCF_040139345.1 Proteus sp. fly-1067
GCTCAAAACGAAAACGTTGCGCCCATTGATGATCGTTTTTCTCTCTTTGAGCACGCAGAGCAACCTCATTTAGCCCGACATTTCCGCCTTCAATAATCAAACCACATAGTCCATCAGTCTGATAGTAACATGCATAGTGCATTGCTAAACGCGCACCCAATGAGTAACCAATAAGATAATATTGTGAAATACCATGATGTTGTATTACCTGAGCTAGCTGCTGATCAAAATCAGCAAAACCATGACAATCTATGGAGCTAGAGGCTCCGTGCCCCGGTAAATCTATACGCAGAGAGGGATAATTTGGACAGAGATCAACAATAGGTTGCCATTCATCAGCACTGCCTAGTAATCCATGTAGCCAAATCAGCCACGGTCCTGATTGGTGTTGATTATCACGGTAGGCCGCTAACATCAAAGGTTACCTACTTCATCAAGTAACTGTTTGAATGTGCGCGCCCCTTCATCACTATCGACAACTAATTCGATCAATAACGTACCTTGTTGATTATGCCAAAACTGCTCAACAACATTG
>NZ_JBEEUL010000253.1:0-534 GCF_040139345.1 Proteus sp. fly-1067
GTTGTATGGGTACCGGGTGCTTATGAACTGCCATTAACAGTCAAAGCATTAGCTGAAACGAAAAAATATGATGCAGTTATCGCTTTAGGTACCGTAATCCGTGGTGGAACGGCTCACTTTGAATTTGTTGCTGGTGAATGTAGCTCAGGCCTCTCTCACGTTGCAATGAACAGTGAAGTACCTGTAACCTTTGGTGTCTTAACGACTGAAAATATTGAGCAAGCGATTGAGCGTGCTGGTACAAAAGCAGGTAACAAAGGCGCTGAAGCTGCATTGACTGCATTAGAAATGATTAATGTACTTAAAGCTGTAAAAGGCTGATTTAGTTTTTATTTAAGGGGAATCTTGTGAAACCTGCTGCTCGTCGCCGCGCTCGTGAGTGTGCTGTACAGGCCATCTATTCATGGCAATTATCTGGCAATAATGTTTCTGATGTGGAATATGAATTTATTGCTGAACAGGACATGTCTGACGTTGACGTAATTTATTTTCGTGAACTGTTGTCAGGTGTAGCGAACAACGCTATTAAACTTG
>NZ_JBEEUL010000254.1:0-534 GCF_040139345.1 Proteus sp. fly-1067
GTAACTTTACGCCGATTTCTTGCAATGGCTGCAAAATGCCATCATTGCTGCCACGTAAATCGATACGTTTCATGGCCATCGTGACCAATTGACTACCTGATGCTGAAATAGCATCTTGCATCAGAGTCGAGTTGGTAAATTTACCTGTACCTGTAAAAAGGCGTGATTGAAAAGTGACATCTGCAATTGTTAACATGTTTAGCCCCCTGCAATAGCTTGGAACAGTAAAATATTGTCTTGGTCATTCACGGTATGCGAATCCCATTGATGACGCGGAATGATGACTTGATTGATGGCTAATGCTGTACCCGCAGTAGTTTGCTGTAGAGCCGCTAACAACTGAGTCACTGTTAAGGGAGCGCTAAACTCCATCGGTTGGTCATTAATTATAAGGCGCATGTTTCTTCTCGACAGACTGGACATTCAACTGAAGGTGTCAGCTGCAATGTATTCCATTGTTGGTTTTTACCATCAAATAATCGCAACTTACCGCTGAGTGATGAAGGTAACCCAATCAGTAATTTGATTGCTTCT
>NZ_JBEEUL010000255.1:0-534 GCF_040139345.1 Proteus sp. fly-1067
GCAGCTGTCGCTGGGCTATGTGATGTTTATGCAATGGCATCGATTTATCGTTATACATCAATGCTAGTATGGATGAGTGATAATACTTATCTAATGTTTTATGGCGCTACATTCACACTGGGGGCGGCTGGATATTATTTATTAGTTAATTTGTTGCTAAAGTATAAGCAAGAGAATGTCGTTAAACATTTACCTTACCAATGGGGGTGGGGTCTGTGTGCCGTTATTAGTGCCAGTTTATTTATTAGACTGTTATATCAACCTTATTATGAACGTTATCTGGCCGATACTTCGTATAATAATGAATCAATTACGATACCGATTTCCTCCATTGAGGCTTATCAAGATATCGCTTCATTACGGCTAGTCGGTTGGGGGATAGCAATAGTTGCAGTATTTGTGCTTGGATATAGCGTGTTCCTTCGAACTAAAACTCATCTAGGTAATGTAGCTACTGTGAGACGACAGAAATTTATAGTATTGGGATGGTGTGAAACTATTGTAGGGGAGTTTATGAAACGTAACTGTTTATTT
>NZ_JBEEUL010000256.1:138-532 GCF_040139345.1 Proteus sp. fly-1067
GTCGCCTAGTTGTAACTTGAATTATTTAGAGTAAAAATATTCGCTATACTTCAAGTTACGGCATTGTTGACTACGTTTATTCGCGCTAATCATATACTTATGTATGCTCCTAGCGACTTATTCACTTGTCGCCTAGTTGTAACTTGAATTATTTAGAGTAAAAATATTCGCTATACTTCAAGTTACGGCATTGTTGACTACGTTCATTCGCGCTAATCATATACTTATGTATGCTCCTAGCGACTCATTCACTTGTCGCCTAGTTGTAACTTGAATTATTTAGAGTAAAAATACTTGGTATACTTCAAGTTACGGCATTGTTGACTACGTTCATTCGCGCTAGTCACATACTTATGTATGCTCCTAGCGACTTATTCACTTGTCGCCTAGTTGT
>NZ_JBEEUL010000257.1:0-532 GCF_040139345.1 Proteus sp. fly-1067
CTATCACTGTGTTGTATATAAAATTCAATAAGTCATCATAAAAATAGATAATTAGGTATAAATAACTAGCCTTGTTATGATGAAATTTAGAAACACACAAAATGAATCATGCATTTCAAAATTATTACTTATAAAAAAATTATTCCGTGATCGTTTTCACATATCATTAACCTTCATATTTATTCATGACGGATTTGCTACATAAATAACACAACAATAAAGTGTAATGTCATTAATGCTAAATATTTCAATAGGTTATTTTTATTTATAGAAAGGAAAGTAATTGCTGGTATTTAGACTTAATGCAAGGTGAGACACTCATCAATTTATGACTATATTAATTGAAAAATCATTACGGCTAATAAATAAAAAGCTAGGAGAAATATCCCCTAGCTTTGGTGTTTAGACAATATTTTATTTTTGTCTGTTATTTTTTAACAGTAAATAAAGATACAATCGTAGCAACAAGTATATTTAATATAAATGCAGCAATACCGATATTCATAAACTCAAGTCCCTCGCTTAACCAAGG
>NZ_JBEEUL010000258.1:0-531 GCF_040139345.1 Proteus sp. fly-1067
AAAATCTAGAGAAAAAAACTCATCATTAGGATTCTCAACATGTAAAAATGGAAAAGGACAATCAAACTCATCAGCCTTCACTTCATTTATTAAAATAATAAATTTATTATCATCAATTTTATCTGAATAATGTAAAACAATATCTGGAAGTAATACACCATATTGTAAGATAAATTCTTTTTTTAGCCATTTTTCAAAAACTAACTTTGAAAGATATGCCTTTTTATTCAAAGAGGTGGTAATAATCAAAGGTAATGTTTCTGCTTGAGATAATGTAATATCCTCTTTTAATAAACTGTTTTCAGTCTCAGAGTCATTTTTATTTGAAAACAGATTGGAAATAATCCCTTTTTTGCCTTCAGACTCTAACTCATCATTTTTACTCTTATCTTCTTCAGTTTCTAACGTGGTTTCTTTTTTCTTATTTTTCCACCTCTTTTTAAAGAAATATCCACCTAATATTACCGATAAGATAAGAAATACAGGCGTTGGAAACCCAGGTAGAAAACCAATAACAAAAGCGAGAACTGC
>NZ_JBEEUL010000259.1:0-531 GCF_040139345.1 Proteus sp. fly-1067
CTTGAACTCGGCGCAAATAGGTCACATGAGCACCACAGCCTAACATTTCACCTAAATCATCAATGATGGTTCGAATATAAGTGCCTTTAGAACAGTGGATTTCCAGCTCAAGCTCATTACCTTCTAAGCGAATAAACTGTAACTCATAGACTGTAATTGGGCGGGCTTCGCGCTCTACGGTGATCCCCTTTCGTGCATACTCATACAGAGGGCGTCCTTGATGTTTCAATGCGGAATACATTGAGGGAACTTGCAAAGTATCACCACGAAAGTGCTCTAAAGCCTCATCAAGCTGAGCTTGTGTAAACTCAATGTTACGCTCACTGATGATTTCTCCGTGAGAGTCAGAAGTGTCGGTACGTTGCCCCAAGCGAGCAATTACACGATAACGTTTATCTGAATCAAGTAAAAACTGAGAGAATTTGGTTGCTTCACCAAGACACACTGGGAGCATCCCTGTTGCAAGTGGATCTAACGCACCGGTGTGGCCCGCTTTATTTGCATTGAAGAAGCGCCGCACTTTTTGCAGCG
>NZ_JBEEUL010000260.1:0-529 GCF_040139345.1 Proteus sp. fly-1067
TGATGATCCAAAACAGATCAATGAGTGGGCTCCACTGATCATGGAAGGCCGTGATCCTAAAGAAGCGATTGCCGTTACCCGTGTTAATACCGGTGCAGATGTCGATTACGGTGCACTAACGCATTTATTAATGGCGCAACTCAGCGAACAATCCGGTTTTTCAGTTCACTATAAACATGAAGTCATCGACGTTAAAAAAGCAGCCGATGGTAGATGGAATATTGAAGTTAAAAACCTACTTACCCATGAAAAAACCATTACCTCTGCAAAATTCGTGTTCGTAGGTGCAGGTGGCCGTGCGATCGAATTACTACAAAAATCAGGGATCCCTGAAGGCAAAGGCTATGGTGGTTTCCCAGTCAGTGGTATCTGGCTACGTTGCGACAACGAAGAAATTGCCTCTCGTCACCACGCAAAAGTGTATGGTAAAGCAGATAAAGGTTCACCACCAATGTCTGTCCCACACTTAGATACACGTATTATTGGTGGTAAGCGCTCCCTATTATTTGGACCTTATGCAGGTTTTTCG
>NZ_JBEEUL010000261.1:0-529 GCF_040139345.1 Proteus sp. fly-1067
GTTGTTGGCAAAAATCTGCATAGAGATCGTAGAAACGCAGTGAGATCCAACGGTTATTCACACTCTCATATAGGTTATTATTAGCACGTAAAAACAAGGCCACGCGCTCACCCTTGAATAAGCCATTTGGCAACATTTTGGCTAACATGCTACCTGACCAGATATGCTGCTCTTGAGGGCTGACGACAAACAACCCACGACGCCCAGAGGTTCCAGAGGACAGCCCAACACTGTACTTGCCAACTTTGGGGGCAAAATCACGTGATTGTTCGCTTTGCTGAGCACAATGGAATAGTACTTGGCTAGATAAACCTGCGGTATTCATTTGATCGAAGTGATCCATCATGATTTGTTTATTCATAATGGGAAATTGTTCAAGAGGGCGATCAATAAAGGCTCTAAAATAGGGGCTTTTACGCAATACCTTATGTTTGAAAGCCGTAAGCTGTTTTTGCTGATAAGCTTCTAGTTCAGCTCTACTTTTAAAATGGCGATGGCGAGTACGCCAATAATGCCATAGCATTGCGAC
>NZ_JBEEUL010000262.1:0-528 GCF_040139345.1 Proteus sp. fly-1067
GAAGATGTTGATGACGGCAAAATTATTCTTGATAGTCAGGATCTTACTGATATCCCTGCCGAGCATCGCTTTGTGAATACGGTATTCCAAAGTTATGCACTTTTCCCGCATATGACTGTTTTTGAAAATGTCGCTTTTGGCTTGCGAATGCAAAAAAACCCTGCTGATGAAATTCAAAAAAGAGTTGACCAAGTATTGCGCATGGTACAGCTTGATGATTTCGCGCAACGCAGACCCGCTCAACTATCTGGTGGGCAACAGCAACGTGTTGCGATAGCGCGAGCGGTGGTGAATCGCCCAAAAGTGTTGCTTCTGGATGAGTCGTTATCCGCCCTTGATTATAAGCTGCGTAAACAGATGCAGAACGAATTAAAAGCGCTACAACGCAAGTTAGGTATCACTTTTATTTTTGTTACGCATGATCAAGAAGAAGCGCTTGCCATGTCAGATCGCATTATCGTAATGCGAGAAGGTAAAATTGAGCAAGATGGTTCTCCTCGTGAAATTTATGAGGAGCCAAAAAACCTG
>NZ_JBEEUL010000263.1:0-528 GCF_040139345.1 Proteus sp. fly-1067
GCGGGTTTTCGGAAGAGAATCCGTCCAATGTAGAACATCTGGGGTTGCGATTGGGCCGATTTCTTTACGTACCCAATTGCGGACATCGGTATACAACTCAGGTGATGGTTCTTCCCCTGAGATTAAAGTGACATAAGCATAAATCGCTTGCCCTTTAATACTGTGTGGAATACCCACAACGGCTGCTTCTGCTATTTTTGGATGGGCAACTAAAGCTGATTCTATTTCAGCCGTTCCTAGACGGTGACCTGAAATATTTAATACATCATCGACACGCCCAGTGATCCAATAATAGCCGTCTTCATCGCGACGGGCACCATCACCACTGAAATACATCCCTTTGAAGGTTGAAAAATAGGTTTGTTCAAAACGCTCATGATCACCATATAAGGTGCGCGCTTGACCTGGCCATGAATCAACAATCACAAGGTTACCTTCGGTAGCACCTTCTAGAGGCTCACCAAGATTATCAACCAAAGCAGGACGAACGCCAAAGAACGGTAATGTTGCAGAACCTGGTTTCAGCAT
>NZ_JBEEUL010000264.1:0-528 GCF_040139345.1 Proteus sp. fly-1067
GGTGACCGGTGTGATTGCTGATTTCTATTCTTGGCGTGTTGCCGTCATTTTATTAGGTAGCTTAGCGCTAATTGCAGCAATAGGTTTTTGGCGTTTACTACCACCGTCACAACATTTTCGCGCTAGCTCATTAAAACCTAAAAATTTATGGATCAACTTACGCCTTCATTTTAGGGATAAAGGGTTACCTTGGCTATTTATTGAAGGTTTTGTTTTAATGGGTGGTTTTGTCACTATGTATAACTATATCGGTTATCGTTTATTGGAAGCCCCCTATCATTTTAGCCAAGCGACAGTAGGTTTATTATCTATTATATATTTAACAGGAACTTACAGTGCATCTAAATCAGGTAGCCTCACACACAAATTTGGTTTAGCAAAAGTACTACTGTCCGCACTGGCACTGATGCTTATTGGTATTTTGTTAACATTATTCTCAGAGTTTTGGATTATTTTATTAGGTATGACAATATTGACCACAGGCTTCTTTGCTGCTCATTCAGTTGCAAGTAGTTGGGTTGGCCATAG
>NZ_JBEEUL010000265.1:0-528 GCF_040139345.1 Proteus sp. fly-1067
CAATTCAATGACAACAAAGAAAACGTGACATTGGAACATCTGGAGATAATGCAAAAAGCCAACGAACGTACTGGCTGTACTAGCTATCTACCAACACTGATCACCTGCTCAGATGAATTAATGAAGCATGGTGTTGAAGTGATGAGTGAATACCTAAAAACTCATCGTAACCAAGCGCTTGGCCTACATTTAGAAGGCCCTTATATCAACATCATTAAAAAAGGGACTCATAACCCTGAATTTATCCGTAAACCTTCAGCTGAAATGATCGATTATTTAGCTGCCCATGCGGATGCCATCACTAAAGTAACATTAGCACCAGAAATGGTCAATGAATCCTATATCCGCCAGTTAACAAGTGCAGGTATTGTGGTTTCAGCTGGCCACTCGAATTCCACTTATGAAGAAGCACGCCTTGGCTTTAAAGCAGGCATTCGCTTCTCTACCCATTTATTTAATGCCATGCCTTATATCTCTGGCAGAGGTCCTGGGTTGGTTGGTGCTATTTACGATACTCCAGAAGTGTAT
>NZ_JBEEUL010000266.1:0-527 GCF_040139345.1 Proteus sp. fly-1067
CACCGCCGAGGCGCTCTACGCCTTCGATAGTAATACTATCTGTACCCGCACCACTGATTTTAGCGCCTAATGTATTGAGGAAGTTTGCGGTATCTTCAATTTCAGGCTCTCTTGCCGCGTTCTCAATAATGGTTTTACCTTCAGCTAACACTGCCGCTGTCATAATAGTGATGGTGGCACCCACGCTCACTTTATCCATAACAATATGCGCGCCTTTTAGTCGCCCATCAACGCGAGCTTTTACATAACCTTCATCAAGCGTGATTTCAGCACCTAATTGCTCTAAACCTGTAATATGAAGATCAACAGGGCGAGCGCCAATGGCACAACCGCCGGGTAAAGAAACCTGGCCTTGACCAAAACGTGCCACTAATGGGCCTAATGCCCAAATAGAAGCACGCATGGTTTTGACTAGCTCGTAAGGTGCGCAAAACTCATTGATATTACGAGCATCAACGAAAACAGAGCCATTACGTTCAACATGCGTTCCTAAGCGATTAAGTAATTTAATCGTCGTATCAATATCT
>NZ_JBEEUL010000267.1:0-526 GCF_040139345.1 Proteus sp. fly-1067
GTATTGGTGTTTGCCATACATTTGTTGATGAAAGTGCCGATTTAGAAAAAGCATTAACAGTTATTGTGAATGCAAAAGTGCAACGCCCAAGTGCATGTAATTCTTTAGAAACGCTTTTAGTACATGAAGATATCGCGGATCTATTTTTACCACAACTAAGTGACGCCATGGCAGCGCAAAAGGTGACTTTACACTCAAGTGAAAAAGCATTAGCTGGGTTAAAAAAAGGCGGAGCAACGATTGTTGATGTAAAAGATGCTGATTATTGTGATGAATGGTTATCACTTGATTTAAATGTAGAAGTGGTAAGTGGATTAACTGAAGCAATTAACCATATTCGCCGTTATGGAACTGCACATTCAGACGCAATTTTGACACAATCTATTGCTAATGCTGATCGCTTTGTTCGCCAAGTAGATTCTGCTGCTGTTTATGTTAATGCGAGTACACGCTTTACTGATGGTGGACAATTTGGCTTAGGTGCCGAGGTCGCTGTTAGCACACAAAAATTACATGCTCGAGGACC
>NZ_JBEEUL010000268.1:0-525 GCF_040139345.1 Proteus sp. fly-1067
CTGTAGAGCCCGTATCTTACTCAAAACACATAAGGCCTTGATTGCAAGATGCAGCAGTCCCGAGAGAGCGCGAACCCTCATTATCCCAAAACCCAAAAGAAACCGATGGAATAACCAAAAAAGTAAAAATATAAAAACGCAACGTAAAACAAAATATGATTACTTTACGCCTATAGCTTATATTTCGCATACCAATTCCTAAAATTAAACATATCCACTTATAATGTTAATGACTAAGCAATAACTGTGTTTATTAGTACAAACTAGAAATTAATTTTTATTTTTTCATCATGTTGCAAAATTTATTATGGCGATTTTTTCGCTCTAAAAACTAAAAAAGATTTATTTAGTTAATCACTCATAACTCAACGTATAGGTCATCACTGCGGTAAAATTACCAGAGACTAATTTTTTATTTGCCAGTGCTTCACGCTCACCTTGTACATAAGCCTTTAAACGAATAGTCATATCGCCATCTCTCAGTGGCACTGCATAGTCAGTCGAACCATCAATCGGGATCGGACG
>NZ_JBEEUL010000269.1:0-525 GCF_040139345.1 Proteus sp. fly-1067
CTATCGGTGTCGATAGTGGGGACTTTTTTGCCTCAGCAACGTTTAATGTGGAGTATGAATAATGGAAAAAAAACAATTACGTGCTCAGCTCTGTGTGCGCGCTGGGATGATGATAACACTGCTTGCGGCACCATTAAGTGCACTGGCGGTACAAGCCACTTTCAGTGGCACCTTGATTGGCAATTCACCGTGTGTGGTGAATGACAATGATCCGATCGAGGTGGATTTTGGCGATGTCCTCATTCGAGATGTGCAAGGGCAAGAGGGATCGCAATATTCTCGCGATGTGCCGTATACCATTGATTGTGAGAATGCGAATACCTCCGATGCGATGAATTTAAGGATTGGCGGTACACCGACTTCTTGGGATGGATATTTGCTCAGAACGTCGAAAGCGAATTTAGGCCTGCAGTTCTATGTTGATGGACGTATATATGAATTGAATGATGATTATTCATTTTCATATGGTTATGAGCCAACGATTACAGTGGCACCGGAAGGGAGTGACTCGTTGAGTGATAATGA
>NZ_JBEEUL010000270.1:0-525 GCF_040139345.1 Proteus sp. fly-1067
GTATTCAATTAAGCCAAGGGACTAACAAAATCCAAGTGTCTGGATTTACAGGCGGCATCACTCCATGGGCTCCAAGCACCAATTATCCATTTGGTCATGGCGATTTCCGTTTTACAACCAAACAATTAAACATCAATGAGTTACCCCTAAAAAATGTCGCAATCACGGGTAAACTACAAGAAAATCTCACCGAGTTTACTGATGCAAATGGTTATTTGAATAATGGTTACATCAAAGGCTCAGGGAAAAAATTAGCTGATGGTTCTATCACGGTTGATTCGTTAGTAATGGACAAAGTAGGTTGGCAAAATAGCATTCCTTTTGCCTCATTAGGCGATGCGATTGATAGCGATCAGCCGATTTCACTCAAAAAAGTCGCACTCACCAATGTTGATCTGCAAGGTAAAGATTGGGCAGTTCCTGGCCTTAACGCTGAAATAGACCACCTTGATTGGGTTAGAGGTAGCTGGAGCACCCCAGAAAGCCATATAAATTTTAGCCTTAATCAATTAGTCATTAATGATC
>NZ_JBEEUL010000271.1:0-524 GCF_040139345.1 Proteus sp. fly-1067
ATGGTGACATTATTTTACCCGGTGCATTTAAGCATGTTTTAGATAAGCAAAAACAAAAAGTCGCTATGTTTTATAACCATCGAGTCTGGGAGCTTCCTGTGGGGAAATGGGAGTACATGGAGGAAGATCAAAAAGGATTACGTGTGAGAGGACAACTGACACCCGGTCATAGTGCGGCTCAAGATCTAAAAGCGGCAATGAAACATGGCACGGTTGATGGGCTTTCTATCGGATTCGGTTGTCTGCGTAATGACTTTGAGCGAACACCTTCAGGCCGTATTTTTAAAAACATCTCCCTGTTACGTGAAATTAGTATTTGTACATTTCCCGCTAATGACCAAGCACAGGTTTCATCACTCAAGAGCATCGATGGGTTATTAACGATCAGAGATATTGAGGATTGGCTGAGAGAGTCAGCCGGTTTATCAAAATCAGAAGCAGTCGGTTTTATTTCCCGCTTCAAATCCGCTATTCGGAGTGAGTCCGATGACACTCAACAATTCCTAGTCGCATCCATTGTTAAC
>NZ_JBEEUL010000272.1:0-524 GCF_040139345.1 Proteus sp. fly-1067
GTTTGTAATTTTTATTGATATCATTAAGTGTCAATACTTGTATTTAAATTACATATTCATAATCTTAAAATGAAAATTCAATAAACTTACTTTTTATCATGATTAATCACTTAACAATAAAGACATGATATTTTTACTTTTATAAACCTTTTTTTATTCATTAAAATGAAATAATAATTCATGAAATTTTTATTTCATAATACAACATCAATAAACTTATAAATAACAAATGAAAAGGGATTAACTTTTCATTTTCTATTTACTAGAACCTCCTCTCATTATTTTTCTTTTCTTTATAAAAAATAAAAAACTGTGAATAAATATAGAAAAATTGATGTTAGTTTAGACAGGAGAAAAAATAACACTCTAGATTATAACCATGAAAATCAATACGGTAGGTAAAATTCAATTAAATCATTTGTTTGATTAATACTACTCCCAACATTAATCATTTTAGTTATGTCGATATTTTATATTAAAACCAATGGAAATTTATCTTTATTTCATCGATTTTTAATTTCTTT
>NZ_JBEEUL010000273.1:0-524 GCF_040139345.1 Proteus sp. fly-1067
TTATCACACCTTAAAAAACATTTACAAAATTTAAATTTTCAATTTTTATCAATGCATTACAAAGAACACAATGATATAATTAAACTATTAGCGCATTAATCCCATCCACTTTACAGTTAATATTATAGTGTGTTTTTTTGTTATTTAAAAATTCGAATATTTTTTACATTAAAACAAACCCAACATAAATAAACAGTAATCTACATTATAGATTTTAATTTTTCAGCAACCCATATTTTAGGTTGCCGCTTTATTTTTACATAAATAGATAGTCATTTAAAAATGATCGCTTGGTAAGGGTTTAGCACAATATGTTCACTTTCAATATTTAAATCTTTAATATTACTCAAATATAGTTTATTTATATGACTATTAACCTTCTCATTTTTATCATTGAAATTACAATAAATATTTACCCATTGATCTTTTAATACTCTACGGTAGGCAATAACATTTTCTGGTGCCTCAAGCGCTATAAAAGTACCATGAATAAGAATGTCTCTGATCTCAGAATGTAATCTCAG
>NZ_JBEEUL010000274.1:0-524 GCF_040139345.1 Proteus sp. fly-1067
GCCTTCCATTGTTCCCATCGGGGTTTCTAAGATAGCGCCACTCGTATAACGATAGACGGATCCAGGCTGGATAATAGGCTGCTCGCCAACGACGCCTTCACCTTGCACTTCAGTTTTATGACCATCACTGTTAGTGATGAGCCAATAACGGCTCATTAACTGAATGGCTTCTCTACCTAAGTTTCGAATAGATATGGTATAAGCAAAAACATACCGATTTATCTCAGGTTGAGACTGGCTGACAATATAGACACTCTGTACTTGGATGCTCACATTCGGTTCGTTAAGCATAGTGCCTCCTTTTCAACTCTTATTTAGGCAAATTTGCTAAGAAGTTTGCCATTTTACAATAAGCTGCAACGGAAATATTTTCAGCGCGAGTGCCAGGATCGATACCAAGCTCTGTCAGCTGTTCAACACTAAGTAAATCACCAAGGCTATTGCGGATGGTTTTACGGCGTTGGTTAAATGCTTGCGTCGTAATACGGCTGAGCATTTTGATATCTTCTAGCTGATAAGGGTTC
>NZ_JBEEUL010000275.1:0-524 GCF_040139345.1 Proteus sp. fly-1067
GTAGAATCTAATTGCATATAAATCGATTTAATTTTAAAAAGTAAAGAATCGACTTCTTGATAGTTAGATAAATTCCCTCCGATAATATGTACTCGAAAATCAGAAATAATATTTTTTATCTTTGATGTCTTATCTGCTTGATTTAAAATATCATCTTTTATAAAACCTAGAATGCTGAGTAATTCTGTAGCAATCTGTTGATCGTCATTTTGATATCTTATATTTCGTAGTTCTTCTGCAGAGAGTTCATCTAAGCTGTTTGCTATTTGTTGGACAATTGGCATGTGATTAATATAATCGACTATTTGATTACCTGTTTGAACAATATTTCGGCTAGTTAATGATAGATTAATCGCTTGCTGTTTTACTTGTTGTTCAACATTATCCCAAGTTTTTGCATGACTATTAATTAGTTGGATAGTATTTGTGAGGTGGCTGATTTCAAGCGGAAAGTTTGCTGAGCTACTAATTTTAAACCATGACAAGATATCGTGAGAAGAAGTGGGTAATGTTAATGCAAAGTT
>NZ_JBEEUL010000276.1:0-523 GCF_040139345.1 Proteus sp. fly-1067
TTTTAGCTTGTTTAATTTATTTCCTTTCTTACAAATAGCTTCCCCAATGGTTTTTAATCACCAATAGAATATAGGGTACTAAACGCATTTTTAAGTTCTGTGTTTGGCTTAATTTATATTCATTTCACCTGTAATTTAATCTAATAAAACTCCTTAGTTATTGATAATTAATATTATTTATCAGGTTTTGCCATGAAGATAGCATAAAAGGGCTGTTTCGATAAACAGTCCTTTTAATCTTGCTAATAAATAACGATATTTTATGGCAAATAATGATTCTCATGACAGCATGAGCGTATCAGCAAGCCCCGATAGTGATGACAACAATGCAAGAGGAACAGGTCCAGAAGGGCGAGGGGATTCGGGGGGGAGCCGTGGCAGCTCTCACTCACGTTCTGTAAATTTTAGCCAAACACCTGAAAAACAAGCCATTATTAACCCACTTATTCTACTCCCTGTCACCATTGCTGTAGTGGAAGGAACATGGGGTGTCACAGTAAGTGCCGTTCGTTCTACACCTACA
>NZ_JBEEUL010000277.1:0-523 GCF_040139345.1 Proteus sp. fly-1067
TATTCATAGTCCTATTGTTCTCTTCTATTTTCCTTCCTCGATATAAATCGTATTTCCTTATTGTTTTTACTGGTTTTTGTCCAATCAATGCAGGGCTTATCCACTCTTTGCAGAAATCTAATATACATGATTAATCATGCATTGACCTTTTGGTAACAAAAAAGATACAAGAAAGAAACGCAAAAATGATAACAACGTTCTGACGTTCATTGTGAGGTTAAAATGGCTGAGCGATCGTTTGTACAAGAAGTGCAGAAATTACGGCAAGGGGAAGGTGAAGTTTTTAGTGGTGAGGGGATCCTCGCAGTCACCAAAGCTTTATTAGAATCCGGTGTTTCTTATGTGGCAGGCTATCAAGGTGCGCCTATCTCGCATTTAATGGATGTGCTTGCTGATGCACAAGATATTTTATCTGATTATGGTATCCGTTTTGAGAATAGTGCCAGTGAAGCGACTGCTGCTGCAACACTTGCGGCATCGGTCAATTATCCACTACGAGGTGCTGTGACATTTAAAGCAACAG
>NZ_JBEEUL010000278.1:0-522 GCF_040139345.1 Proteus sp. fly-1067
AATTAAACCTGCAAGAAAAAACAGCGGGCATGAGCGATGTCACTTATCAAACTAGTCAGCAAAAACTGATTTTAGATACAGCTACTGCTTATTTTGATGTTTTGCGTGCTATCGATTCATTATCATTTATCGAAGCGCAAAAAGAACAAGTCTACCGCCAGTTAGATCAAACAACACAACGTTTTAACGTAGGGTTAGTGGCTATTACTGACGTACAAAATGCGCGTGCAAATTACGATACCGTACTGGCACAAGAGGTCGCTGGCCGAAATCAATTAGATAATGCATTAGAAAAACTACGCCAAGTCAGTGGCATCTATTACATAAATCTTGCATCTCTAAACATCAGTCGTTTTTCAACAACATCACCAGACTCTATTGATAAACTACTAAAAGATGCGGAAGAACGTAACTTAAGTTTATTAAGTGCACGTTTGGGCCAAGATTTAGCACGCGAAAATATTCGATTAGCCCAAGCTGGCCACTTACCAACTGTCGATTTAAATGCATCAACAGGTGTAT
>NZ_JBEEUL010000279.1:0-521 GCF_040139345.1 Proteus sp. fly-1067
GTTTGCACAAACGCAGCCAATCAACCATTGGCATACGCACCTCAAGGCCAATTGAGCCGTCTTCCTCTTGCCATTCACGCTCAATAGCTTGGAGCTGATAAAAACGGCTACGTAGACGACCTGCACTTGGTGGCAAACGCATTTCAACGTGTGCGATTTCACCTGAAAGGCGTTCCGTCAGTGCTTGTAGCAACAAGGGGATACCTTCACCCGTTTGCGCTGAAACCCAGACACGAACCGGCTTGTTATCCTCATTTCTGTCGATACGCGGGACAAAATCCTCCAGCATATCCACTTTGTTCATAACTAATAGTGTCGGGATCTCATCAGCTTCAATTTCTTCCAAAACACTTTCGACCGCATGAATGTTTTCATCCAAACGGTTATCCGCTGCATCAATAACGTGTAACAATAAAGTTGCTTCACGTGTTTCCTGCAAGGTTGCTTTAAAAGCCGCAACTAAATCATGTGGTAAGTGACGAATAAACCCAACTGTATCTGCAAGCACAACCGTCCCAACA
>NZ_JBEEUL010000280.1:0-521 GCF_040139345.1 Proteus sp. fly-1067
TACTAACAAAAGAAAATAAATCGTTATTTTATGTTGATATTATCATGTGTTTTTCTATAAATATTGTAATAACAGTGTCTACATCTACGCTTAGATATCGCTGTAAGGCTCATTTTTACTAAGAAGATGTTTTTTTAAACATGTTAATGAGTTAGCGAAAAGGAGGAGTGGTAAGAGGGGTTATATGAGAAAAAATTCTTTTATTATGATTGGGCATCAAAAAGTGGATTAACGCCGAACAGGTGTCCATTTACACCTATAAAATGTAATGATGAAATGCTTATAATTGTTATGAAGAATATTCCACTTAAAGAATAAAATTCAATAAAGAAAAGTGAAAATTCTTTTTTATAGTATTGAATTGATTGTTTTTTGACTTCATCTATCTTGTTGATTTAAATGTTTATTTTTCTAGTCATTAAATTGTTATTTTGCGATTTAGATATATAATACAGATTTATTACAATTTACTAATCTAAAATATAAAACAAAGTAAATAGTAGTTAATATTAAAAATAGAT
>NZ_JBEEUL010000281.1:0-521 GCF_040139345.1 Proteus sp. fly-1067
TTATGTTGTCGGCAGAATTAAGCGCTGGCAAGAAGAAGGGGGGGCATTGACAGACTGTGCCATTCTTTATCGTAGTAATGCTCAATCTCGTATAATGGAAGAGGCACTATTACAAGCGACAATGCCATACCGTATTTACGGCGGGCAACGCTTCTTTGAACGCCAAGAAATTAAAGATGCGCTTTCTTATATGCGATTAACGGCTAATCGCCATGATGATGCTTCTTTCGAGCGTGTTGTGAATACACCAACACGGGGTATTGGTGATAGAACATTAGATATTGTTCGCCAAGTCGCGAGAGATAACCAAATTACCTTATGGGAAAGCGCATTACAGGTTATCGAACATAAAATGTTGGCGGGACGTGCAACCGCTGCAATTCAACGATTCTTAGAACTGATTGAAACACTCGCCTCTGAAACAGCAGATATGCCATTACATGTACAAACAGACCGAATTATTCGTGATTCAGGTTTAAAAGCGATGTATGAGCAAGAAAAGGGCGAAAAAGCCCAAGCCC
>NZ_JBEEUL010000282.1:0-520 GCF_040139345.1 Proteus sp. fly-1067
ATGTTGATTTACTGGTTGGGGTTGTGCCTATCGTTAACCTTGAATGGATCCAGAAGCTGATCCGAGACACCACAGAACGAGGGCATTCACGAGAAGCAGTGATGGACTCGGTAGTTCGCTCAATGGGTGATTATATTAATTATATAACCCCACAATTCTCACGAACTCATATTAATTTCCAACGTGTACCAACCGTAGATACCTCAAACCCTTTCTCTGCTAAAGCGATACCATCACAAGATGAAAGTTTTATTGTTATCCGTTTTAGAGGGCTCGAACAAATTGATTTTCCTTATTTACTTTCCATGTTAAGCGGTTCATTTATTTCAGCTATGAATACTATTGTTGTGCCGGGAGGGAAATTAGGGTTAGCAATGGAGTTAATCATGACCCCTATTGTTGAGAAGTTAATTAAACAAAAACACGATTAATAGTTAATACATGATGCTTATTTTAAATTAATAAGCATCATAATTAAAAAAAATAATATATATAATAAAAAATTATTGAGTTTTAATTT
>NZ_JBEEUL010000283.1:0-518 GCF_040139345.1 Proteus sp. fly-1067
AGATACGTGTTATGTGCAGTGCTCACACAGATTGTCTGATGAAGAACGAGCAGAAATACCGGTATAGGCTTGTAGCTCAGGTGGTTAGAGCGCACCCCTGATAAGGGTGAGGTCGGTGGTTCAAGTCCACTCAGGCCTACCAAATCGTATTGAATACTGCGTTGTGAAATCACTCGTTTACTTAGAGTAAACTTCGTGTTTCCACGCCTTGTCTCACTACGATTGGCTCAATTCTTAATTAAAGGAAGTTATCCGATAAGAAAGAAACCTGAGTAACAAAAACGGTATTAAGAATGCATTATGGGGCTATAGCTCAGCTGGGAGAGCGCCTGCCTTGCACGCAGGAGGTCAGCGGTTCGATCCCGCTTAGCTCCACCATAATCTCTTGAATATAAAATAATAATTCAGAGTATATTAGCAATAGTATACTGCGAATTATTTTGCTCTTTAACAATCTGGAACAAGCTGAAAAATTGAAAACAAATCAATATATCACCGAGGTATATTGATGAGTCTCT
>NZ_JBEEUL010000284.1:0-518 GCF_040139345.1 Proteus sp. fly-1067
CATGATGCATCACCAAGGTATGACGAACTTAACCTATCAAGATTACACGCCTATCACACGTCTTGCTGTTATCTATGGTGGATTGCAAGTTGGAAAATCATCACCATTTAAAAATGCACAAGAAATTATCGATTACGCCAAAGCAAATCCGGGTAAGTTAAAAGCATCAGGCAGTGGCTTAAATTCAATTTGGCACCTTAATACGATTGGTATGTTGCGTGCGGCAGGGTTACCAGATAATGCTATTCGTTTTATTCCTTCTCAAGGCGCAAGTGCTGCATTACAAGAATTAGCATCAGGAGGTGTCGATATCGTGACTTCTTCATTAGGTGAAGCTGACAGTATGGTAAAAGCCGGTTTAGTGAAACATATGGCTATTATGTCAAACGAAAAATCAACTTTTTACCCTAATGTCCCCTTATTCAAAGAAGCCACACCTTACAATTGGGATCTGCAAGCATGGAATATGTTAGTGGCACCCAAAGGACTCGATAAAGAAGTGCAAGATAAACTCACCG
>NZ_JBEEUL010000285.1:0-518 GCF_040139345.1 Proteus sp. fly-1067
GCGCTAAAATGGGTCACTTCAACCACCTCTTCAATTTCGCTCATACGTTGTCTAAACGCCGTTTCAAACATCGGGATATCAGCTTGGCGACCAAAGGTTGTTGGCCAGAACGGAATACCTTTATCTTTTTTATGCAACATTTCACCACGCACTGCCTTGGCAAAATGCTGACAAAGGTTTTTAACCGCATCGTCTTTTTCACTGAACTGAAGGTTTCCATCAGGGCCAATAAAGAGATCATTATTTTTATCGATTGAAAATGTTCTCATAGAGGCGCTCCTGTATTTCCATGACCGGTCTCAACACCACTGTGTTGATGCGTAGAACCGATATCTTTTCCGTTATGTCGCATGGTTCCCCCTTGTGAATCACTATTACCATTTACAGCGTAATTGCCATTTACCGTGACATTGCCAGTAAATATGGTTTCAGGGGCTTTGACTTCATACTTAGGGGTTTCCAACACAACTTTATCGTTATGCAGAGAGAAACAGACTGAGCCATCCATTGATTGGATC
>NZ_JBEEUL010000286.1:0-515 GCF_040139345.1 Proteus sp. fly-1067
TTGAATTTTTCATCTTTAGATGACCTAATGAAATCAATTAAGCGTAACGCCAAATCTTGTTTCATATCATTTTGACTAAAGATAGGAGCAGCGTGTTCAATAAATGGTGTAATAACTTTGAGCCGCAATAATTTTTTGAAAAAATACTGCATCGTACGTGTATTCATATTCACAAGAATGTTGACGCGCTTCAGAACTAATAGTTACGCGTTAGCCATGCTAGTGACTAAATTAGAGAAATTATTGTTGGCAGACTCTAGGTTTCTAAAGGGATGCTTGGGTAAGGTAATTGAATTTTTGTACACTGAAAGCATAAGCTAATTCCTCAAAATAAAAGTAATTTTACTTGAAAAGGAAATGCTTTCTTTAAAAAAACGGGGCATCAGATTATTTTTGCATAAATTCTGATGCCCTAAGAGTGATTTACTTACCTAACAAATGTAAGAAGTGAATATGTTTTTCATATTGATCGAGAATATCATGAATGATTTGTTCTTTAGTCCAGCCCATAACAT
>NZ_JBEEUL010000287.1:0-515 GCF_040139345.1 Proteus sp. fly-1067
GGATAAGTTTTTGTCCCAGCAATTAGGGATCAGCCGGAGTCTAGTGGCGCGTGAGCTACGCGCAGGGAAAGTGACTGTTGACGACGAAATAGTTAAATCGGGATCATTACAAGTGAGTTCTGAACAATCGGTAGCTTATGATGGAGTGGTGTTAACGCATGTCACAGGTCCTCGTTATTTTATGTTGCATAAGCCGCAAGGCTATATTTGCTCAACAGATGACCCAACGCACCCGACCATTCTCTATTTTATTGATGAACCATTGGCTGATAAATTACATTCAGCGGGACGCCTTGATATTGACACCACAGGATTGGTATTACTTACCGATGATGGGCAGTGGTCACACCGAATTACTTCACCTAAGCATCATTGTGAGAAAACATATCGCGTTGAATTAGAAAATGATATTGCTGATGACGTTGCACAACGGTTCGAGACAGGTGTGATGCTAAATGGGGAAAAATATCCGACTAAACCTGCTCAATTAGAAATTATCACCCCAAAAGAAGTAC
>NZ_JBEEUL010000288.1:0-514 GCF_040139345.1 Proteus sp. fly-1067
CGTACACGCTGGGGACCCTGATAGAGAAGGGCAATTATTGGTAGATGATGTTCTCGATTTTTTAAACCTTGAAGGTGAAAAAAGAAAGCAAGTTAAACGTTGTTTAATTAATGATCTCAACCCTCAAGCTGTTGAAAGAGCGATCGAACGTTTACGTGAAAACCGCGAATTTATCCCATTATGCGTTTCAGCATTAGCGCGAGCGCGAGCCGATTGGTTGTATGGCATTAATATGACTCGTGCCTATACCTTATTAGGACAACGAGGCGGTTACCAAGGCGTTCTTTCAGTTGGTCGGGTACAAACGCCAGTATTAGGTTTGGTTGTTCGCCGTGATGAAGATATCGAAAATTTTGTACCAAAAGATTATTTTGAAGTACGAGCGCATATCATCACGCCACAAGAAGAGCGTTTTGTAGCGATTTGGCAGCCGAGTGATTCCTGTATTGATTATCAAGATGAAGAAGGGCGTTTGTTTCATCGCCCTCTGGCTGAACATGTGGTATCACGTATT
>NZ_JBEEUL010000289.1:0-513 GCF_040139345.1 Proteus sp. fly-1067
GCTGTTAACGTTTTAGGGTAACTAGAGCCGCCAAAATTGGCGGCTCTTTTGTTTATTTTCTCTTAAAATTTATCATTATACAGTTATGTATCATGACTGTTACTACAACTTCTGCTAACCTATTTGTACCCACAGTTCCTTTATCACAGGCAAATCATTATGCATGATAAACTCTTTGCTCTACCGGTTATTAAGCAGCTTTCAGCCTATATCAGTCAACGCCAATTAGGTGAACTTCCTTTAATTCTCATATCCCATCCTAAAGTACGTGGGGCCGTGAGTCTTCAAGGAGCACAATTAATTGACTGGCAGCCTCATGGGCAAAAACCCTGCCTTTGGCTAAGTAGCGAAAGCGCCTTCAAAACAGGTACAGCAATTCGTGGGGGCATTCCCATTTGTTGGCCTTGGTTTGGTCCTGTCGCGAGCCCTAGCCATGGTTTTGCACGTATTTTGCCATGGCAATTTACTGCACATAATGAGCATGAAGATGGTGTGATCCTTACCTTTACCCTC
>NZ_JBEEUL010000290.1:0-512 GCF_040139345.1 Proteus sp. fly-1067
CTAATATTTTTAATATAAGAATTCACCAACTGAGCATAAGCGGTACCAGTATTTCCATCACGGTTCAATCTAAGAAGAATTTCCATTAGCGATTTATCAGCATTATCGTTGTAAACAGCATCACGATATAAACCAATCCATACATCACAATCTTGCTCAATTTGCCCTGTATCACGGCTATCAGCGGGTGTTGGTCGTTTATCTGCTCTATCTTCCAATTTACGGTTAAGTTGGGTTAATAACAGGACAACGCAATCCATTTCTTTTGCTAGATTTTTTAACCCCGTAGTAATATCACCATATGCAATATCACGACGTTCAGCCTGCCCAGCTTTGATAAGAGTCAGGTAGTCAATCGCTATTAAGCCTATTTGCCCTTTAGCTCGTTTAACCTTGCGACATTCAGCGATGATATGGTTAAGATCAATACCAGGAGTGCTATCGATATACATATTCGATTCTGCAATCTCTTTTGCTCTGGCTAATGCCCTAGCCATTTCCATATCATCATG
>NZ_JBEEUL010000291.1:0-512 GCF_040139345.1 Proteus sp. fly-1067
ACTCAAAGAGACTGAACTACTGACAGACAGTCACGGTAATGCATCAACAACCATGACCAGCAAAATATCAGGTGCGGTAACGGTCACTGCGCTGGTTAATAAAGTAACCACAAAAAAAACAACCCAATTTATTGCTGATCTCTCCAACGGTAAAATTATTTCGGTAACACCATCAACCCCACCTTATATTGCTGATGGCAATACCCCCGTAATTTTTACTGCTATCGTTAAAGATAAAAATCACAATGTAATACCTAATGCCAAGGTGATTTGGTCTACTAATCGAGATCAAAGTATCGTGGGTATTAATGAGGTATCAACGACAGATAACCAAGGTATTGCTAAAACAATAGTAACCAGTACTCACGCTTTTGATGTCATTGTAACCGCTAGACTCAGTAATGAATCATTTGATGCAAAACCGATTTCCTTTATTGCTAATAATCAACACGGTTTAATTACCTTAACAAGTAATAAAACTCAATTAGTTGCAGATAATACAGAGCAAGCGA
>NZ_JBEEUL010000292.1:0-511 GCF_040139345.1 Proteus sp. fly-1067
CAATATGCGATTGAGGAAAACACATAATGCAGATCCTAACCTTAAATCCCAAAACCGAATTTTAATCGGTTCTGGTGATTTAAGGACTGATATTAATGCAAGGTTTCAAGCAACAAATGTTAAAGCTCGTAATTCTACTTCTGTTATTTGTAATGAATTAGTTTTAACAGCTTCTCCGGAATTTTTTGCAAATAGCAAAAATTTAGAGGATTGGATTAAAGTTCAAATGGAATATTTGCATAATGAATATGGAGAAAATGCAATAAATGCAGTTTTACATTTAGACGAGCAAACACCACATATTCACGCTTTTATAACTCCAATCGAAAATAAAAACGGAATATATAAACTAAACAATAAATCGTATATGAAAAAATACGAAACAATGCAGGATATATATTTTAAATACAATAAGCCATTGGGTTTAATCCGTGGGATTAAAAAAGAGGTTTCGAATGCAGAATATAAGGAAGTTAAAGAATTTTACAGCGATATTAAAAACATTAAAAAT
>NZ_JBEEUL010000293.1:0-511 GCF_040139345.1 Proteus sp. fly-1067
TGACGCATTGATCACAAACTTCCATTTGCCAGAATCAACGTTGATTATGTTAGTTTCTGCGTTTGCAGGGTATAAAAATACCCTACAAGCCTATAAAGAAGCAGTTGCACAGCAATATCGTTTCTTTAGTTATGGTGATGCGATGTATATCACCTGTAATCCCGATGCTCGTCATGAGCAGGTTGGAGAGTAAGTTAATGTAGGCAACAGCAACGCTGCTTGCTGATAAAAGTGAAAATCAGCATCGGACTGTTTTTCTGATGCTAGGAGACATAATAGTGAAATATGAATTACAAACCACGGATGGCAAAGCGCGTCGTGGTCGTTTGATTTTTGAGCGTGGTGTGGTTGAAACCCCTGCGTTTATGCCTGTTGGTACTTATGGAACCGTTAAAGGCATGACGCCTGAAGAAGTTAAAGAAACGGGCGCACAGATCCTTTTAGGTAACACGTTCCATTTGTGGCTACGCCCTGGGCAAGAAATCATGAAATTGCACGGCGATTTACATGA
>NZ_JBEEUL010000294.1:0-510 GCF_040139345.1 Proteus sp. fly-1067
GTGTATTCCCATTGATACTATAACTCGAATAGAAGCATTTAAGTGCTTTAAAACGCTTGATCTAGCTGCCATCAATGTAACAACGCCTCCTGAATCTATCGATGTCATGTTAGAGGTCGCTATCCCAGTAGACTGTACTCTTAATATCAATAACTAAAATTTTTATTAACCTATAACGAATACAAGCTTAACTAAGAAATTAATATTCAAATAGCTTGGTATAATTAATTATAGAAAAGATAAGAACCAGATTTAATTATAACTACTGGTTCCTATTGTATAATACTAATTAACGAACGTGAGCAAGATCATTAGGCATATTGCCTTGCATGCTATGCCAAATAGTGCCACTTTCTTTACCGTAGTTTCTCACGCATTCCATAATACGGTCATAGGCTTGCTCTCGACATAAGTTAGCAAGTTGCTGATAGAAGTTTAGCGCCAAACGCCTCGCTTCTGGATTAGAGAAATAATAGCGGCCTACCCTCGTGTATAGCCCTTTTAGGACAT
>NZ_JBEEUL010000295.1:0-510 GCF_040139345.1 Proteus sp. fly-1067
GCACTTTAATTGATAATGAAAATTAGCTAATTTTGCTGTTATCATTCAAATTATTTGATCTAGATGGATGGTATTGATGACAAATTCATGAACACTGCGTGTCATTTTTTGTTTATAATTTAGTATGTTACATTTATCTTTATTCGATAACCTTTCACATTTTGGCATCTTTTTTCTCCTTTGATTTCAGCACAGAAAGATAAAAATAGGGCAACAAAAGCAAATGAATACGCAAAAAATTTGGCACATCTACCTAATTAGAGAGAAAAATAACAGGTTATATTGTGGGATCACCACGGATGTCCAACGCCGTTTTACACAACATCAAGAAGGAAAAGGTGCAAAAGCACTGAAAGGTAAATTACCACTGACTTTAGTGTTTAATGGTGCGGTGGGGGATCGCTCGGCAGCATCTAAATTGGAATTTCAGATCAAAAGACTCAGCAAACAGGCAAAAGAAAGGCTGGTACTCGACCAGCCTAGTGATATCGTTGACTACTTATTCATTCA
>NZ_JBEEUL010000296.1:0-510 GCF_040139345.1 Proteus sp. fly-1067
GTTCTGGGTGAAAAGTCTTAATAATATTTTACACTCGCGTGATGATAAATGTATTTCATACAAATAACACTCTCGCGTCTCTACACATTCCCCCCTTTTATGAGGTGTTTGTGTAGAGATAATTGTATTTCACTTTAAAATTAACGGTAGATATGATTTTGCTGTAGATAGGTAAGGATATGCTGAATAAGAATATTGATAGGGCGTGTGCCGTCTAAATGTAATTCAGGTTCAATAGGCTGTTCATAAGGCGAATCTATACCTGAAAACTGCTTTATTTCACCGCGTCTTGCTTTTTGATAAAGCCCTTTAGGATCCCGAGCTTCGCAAATATGAAGTGGAGTATCAACGAAGATTTCAATAAATCGACCTTGCTCAAAGCGTCCTCTAACTTTTTGTCTGTCTTCTCGATAAGGAGAGATAAATGCAGTTAAAACAATCAGCCCGGCATCTACCATTAATTTAGCCACTTCACCAACACGGCGGATGTTTTCATGCCGATCTTCTTCG
>NZ_JBEEUL010000297.1:0-510 GCF_040139345.1 Proteus sp. fly-1067
GTGCATGTGATGCTACATCACTAGTCACTATAATTAAAAAGATTATCTCAGCAATCTTAAGTTAGCGTGCTAGCTGGCATATATATTTATCGGGGACATAAATTTTTTTAAAATAACGTAGGAAAATCAAATTATTTATTTTTAACGGATAACATAAAGCGGAAATACTTCGTAGCAAAACTATAGCCCCACTCTGTGGGGCTATGAATAAGACAGTTTATGCGCTAGCTATAAGCTAATAAAGCGCGGTGGCACAATGTTGAGCGCACACAGTCATCAACAGTGAAATTGATCATCGCAACCATTTCATCACTGCTAAAACGCTGTAAGGCATCGGCTAATCCAGATGTAACACCTTCAGGTAGATCACACTGCGTTACATCACCATTAACAATCACTGTGACATTCTCTCCTAAACGCGTCAAGAACATTTTCATTTGTGTGACAGTCACATTTTGCGCTCCATCTAATATCACAATCGCATTTTCAAATGTACGACCACGCATATAG
>NZ_JBEEUL010000298.1:0-509 GCF_040139345.1 Proteus sp. fly-1067
AAGTCCTTTTCAAATAGATCATTTTGCTGTCCCTGATAGTTATCGATTGCTGAAGTTAAATAATAAACATCAGTATCGCATGGTGACTACCGGGGATAATCCTGAAACAGTTAATCTAGTTGAATTGAAGTTTAGGAAGGATATTGTATTTAATCATGAGTGCTGTACTTAAATTAAAGTATGGCGTTCATTTGCCGAAAGGCATCGAGTAGCAGTGTCGGACTTGCCTCGAATGTTTTTCAAATGTCTTATTGAACAATACCATATTGTTATGATTGACCAAGAGCAAACATCAACACCTCTGCAACTTGAAGTATAATGGGCATATTCCCCCTGCATTATTTATCAGTATAGGGTAAGCGATACGCAAAACAGCCTGTACTATAAAAGGTAAGTTTTGGGAGAAACTTGATTAAATCGAGATCTTTTTACCTAACACAGGGCGTTTTTGCTCTAACCCATCAGCACCATATGTCGATTGATTATTATGTTTTTTGGCGAAAGCGAGG
>NZ_JBEEUL010000299.1:0-508 GCF_040139345.1 Proteus sp. fly-1067
CAAGTTATTAATACCAATGTACTGTCTCTAACAACTCAAAATAATTTAAACCGTTCTCAAAGTGCACTGGGTAACGCAATTCAACGTTTATCTTCTGGTTTACGCATTAATAGTGCAAAAGATGATGCAGCAGGTCAGGCAATTTCTAACCGTTTTACCGCTAATACCCGAGGTTTAACCCAAGCCGCACGTAATGCGAATGACGGTATTTCGATTGCACAAACGACAGAAGGTGCATTAAACGAAATCAACAATAACTTACAACGTATTCGTGAATTAACCGTTCAAGCAAAAAATGGTTCTAATTCAGAATCAGACGTTAAATCTATTCAAGAAGAAGTTAAACAACGTACTGCTGAAATTAATCGTATCTCTGAACAGACCCAATTTAATGGTGTGAAAGTATTAAGTGGCGATAGTTCATTAGATTTACAAATTGGGGCAAATGATAAAGAACAAATTAGTGTTAATCTGAAAAAGATGGATGCCACTACTTTAGGGATTGATA
>NZ_JBEEUL010000300.1:0-508 GCF_040139345.1 Proteus sp. fly-1067
ATATCACACACTAACCAAGTGATATTGTTGGTGCTAGGCTGGAATTTAAAACCATCTACTCGATGATGCTTAACTTGCCCTGTATCCATTAAACTCTGAGCCATCGGACCATTATCAACCGCATGTACCATCATACTGCGTTTTACTAACTGGTAAGTCCAACCTCCGGGGCATGCCCCTAAATCAACGGCATTCATACCGCTACCTAAGCGCTCATCCCATTCATCATAAGGAATAAACACATGGAATGCCTCTTCAAGTTTCAATGTTGAACGACTTGGTGCATCCGATGGAAACTTCAGACGAGGGATCCCCATATAAAATGGAGAGCTGTTTGTACTATATGAATAACCTGTATAACAGCAGCCTGATGCAATAAAGAAAACATGGATAACAGGACGTTTAAAGTTTTCTTTCGCTAATAAGATTTTTTCCTCCCTTAACGCATTACGTAGAGGCTCCGTAAATTTTCGGCAAAATTTCATTAACTCTTTGCTTTCTTTAGTAT
>NZ_JBEEUL010000301.1:0-508 GCF_040139345.1 Proteus sp. fly-1067
GTCGCAGGCGGGCTGCGATGCACAGATCCGCCAAGAGTTGGATCTGGATGAGCGCGATGCGCTGTCCATTCCCGATGGCCTGTGGCGAGCCGTGGACGCGGCACCGGGGTGGATTCCGGTGCGATAAGGCGGATACGACCGCTTGCCGTAAGCGCCATCTCCAGACAGCTGATGTAACTGACGTCAAAGCGGATTGAGCAAGGTCGGCACGTCCATCAGCTGGAAAATAGAGTTGATGAACCCTTCCAGGGCCCGTAACGGCAGCCCGAAGAAGATCTTGAGCATCAGCGCCATTTCAATGGCGCTATCGCTAAACTGGAAGCCTCATCCCTGACGGGCATGGTGCCCATGGCAATACCACTGCTCAATGGCTTGTTCATCAACTCAGAAGGTCAGGGAGGCGCGATTGATCAAAGCCCGGTTTTGTACTGCCGCCAGTGACTAATGTTGTGCCGTGCTTTGCCCATCTGTCTGAGCCCGAGTCCGTTTGTCAGGAAATCGGGTCATG
>NZ_JBEEUL010000302.1:0-508 GCF_040139345.1 Proteus sp. fly-1067
CTCAAACCAAAATTTAAAACGTGGGGTTATTTCAAAAGAAAGTATATTTTTATACCACTGAATGGCTTCATCAAGGTCATCAACATAAATATGAACATGGTCAATTGCTATAAATCTCATGGTTTTCTCCTCTTATAAAAGACCTAACGTACTACTTTTTATCTGTAATTTATAAGCTACAATGGCTTTATCCGTATAATTGCATTCTCATATTGCTGCAAAACAATACAGGCTATCATGGCTATAGATCGACAAGGTAGGATAACAACGTTAGCTCCAGTTGAGTATCAAGCACAATTTAAGCAAGTGATTGACGATGTCATCGCTCATCTTAAACTTAGTTTGAATAATCGATTACATAGCATATATGTCTATGGTAGTGTCGCAAAAGGGCAAGCAGTTCAGTATCGCTCAGATCTCGATCTATGCCTGATTCTTACTCAAAAACTTAATGAAACTGAACAGAGACAATTAAATGAGGCGCACTCATATTTAGAAAAAATGCATG
>NZ_JBEEUL010000303.1:0-508 GCF_040139345.1 Proteus sp. fly-1067
CTGTAGAACCATAAGGTGAATATCGTTTACGGTAGCGCTCAAAGCGCGCTTTATCTAACGTTTTATGATGATACAGACGCATTATTCCTCGTTGAATGGCCAAATCCCCCCAACTTAAAATATCTGGTCGGTTAAGCGATGAAATTAATAACATTTCAGCAGTCCAAATACCGATGCCTTTTAACTGAATCAAAGTATCAATAACCTCTTTATCCTGCATGCTGGGGATTTTATTTAAATCTAATTGACCAGAAATGACTGAATTTGCAATGCCAATAATGTAACTCGCTTTTCGCATTGTCATACCACATTGCTGAATTTCTTGTTCAGTTAATATAGCAATACGTTCTGGAGTATAGATGCCTTCGCATAAGTTCAATAACCGTTGATGTACCGTTATGGCAGCAGAAACAGAAATTTGTTGTTCAATAATATTTTTAACTAATGCTGTAAATAAATCAGGGGTAAGTGGACGCTTAATGTTACCCATTCTTTCAATGAGTGCAGC
>NZ_JBEEUL010000304.1:0-506 GCF_040139345.1 Proteus sp. fly-1067
CATCAAACATTCACACCAGGATGTCACACCAGGGGAAAATGTCGTAGTATTATAATCATAAAAAAGAGGCACCCATTGGGTGCCTCGCTTATTTAAATGCATTGTTAAATTAAAATATTTTAGAAATCAATTTTGACATTGACCCCATAATTTCGACCCGGTAAAGGAGCTAAATATTTTAGTTGAGAAGAAGCCGGTCTTGCTTCAGTATCGGTGAGGTTATTAATCATAAAATCGACAGAAACATCAAGTTTATCTAAATGATATTTTTTACCTATACCTGCATCGACTAAAGTATAGGAAGGAAAAGTAATATCTCCACCATACATTAATCCGCCACTTTCTTTTTGTTTTTTATAGTAAGTAGCGCTACTAAATGCGGTTAATTCACCGTGTTGGTAATTAATACTGACACCATGTTTTTCGTTAGGTAAGTTTGGTAAATAATTACCGGCAATAAATAGCTTTCTTTTACTTTTATTTTCGACAAAATCACCGAATAGCGT
>NZ_JBEEUL010000305.1:0-506 GCF_040139345.1 Proteus sp. fly-1067
GCGTATTGATACGATTACAGAAATTGTAAAATTTTATGACGAGCAATCTGACATAGTAGTACCAGAAGCTCAGCTCACTGGAACAGAAGTTTTTTTAGAGCAGATGGATGTAGAAGGAAATGTACCATTGGAATTAGAGCTTACGCAGGTGGAAGGAAATCATTCACGCTTATCTACTGAACTTGCATCAGCTGATGTTTTAAATCAACAAATGTCTGAGTTTGAAAATGGTCATAATGGGACAAGTGTATTTACTGGCAAGCAAGTGGATCAATCTATAACTCGACAGCAATATAGCTGTGTTGGGATTTGTAGGGTAATGCATTAATTATTCAATAAGATAGAGCCATTTAAAATTAAGATGCTCATTCATTTCATGAGCATCTTTTATCGTAATTTTTATAGTTGGTTACTTTGATTTAAGAGTCTAATCATCAAGATTTAAGTTTTTAATTTTGATTTTTCCATACAGTGAAGTATAAAATCACACCGAAAAACCTTTCTCG
>NZ_JBEEUL010000306.1:0-505 GCF_040139345.1 Proteus sp. fly-1067
GGCTATATTTTCTCACCAATTGCGTTTGTACTTGGCGTTCCATGGCAAGACAGTATTGAATTTGGGCAGATTATTGCCACAAAAATTTTAACAAATGAATTTGACGCAATGGTTGATTATATCAAATTAGAGGATCTAAGCCCAAGAACTGAAGCCATTATCTCTGTCTTCCTGATCTCGTTCGCAAATTTTGGTTCAGTGGGGATGATTATCGCCTGTGTCGCCAGTATCAGTAAAGAACATGGAAAAATGATAGCGGCTAATAGTTTTCGATTGATCGTGGGTTCAACATTGGTGAGTTGCTTATCCGCAACGATGGTCGGTATTTTTGTGATCTAACACTTATTTTATAAACCCTACTTTTAGTTTTGTATGTTGTTCAATGCGTTATGTAAGTTATCAAAGGAGAAGTATATGACTAAAATTATTATAGATTGTGATCCAGGTGTAGATGACGCTATTGCTATTTTACTGGCGTTGGCATCACCAGAAATAAAAGTATTGG
>NZ_JBEEUL010000307.1:0-504 GCF_040139345.1 Proteus sp. fly-1067
TTCTGGACGTGCAGGGTTGACGGCAATGCCATGATCGGTCACTAAAATATCAACGCTAGAACCGGGGGTAACACAAGTGATCACTTCATCCACTAAGGTAGGAATGCGACCACGAACTAACGGTGCAACAATGATGGATAGTTTTGACGCGACGGCAGTATCACTGTGGCCACCCGATGCACCACGGATCACGCCATCTGAACCCGTCAATACGTTAACGTTAAAGCGCGTATCTATTTCCAGCGCACTTAATACCACCACATCAAGCATATCGACAGACGCACCTTTTGAGTCGAAACAAGCGTATTGATTGGCACTAATTTCAATGTGGTTTGGATTGCGAGCTAATGACATCGCGGCGGCACGGTCAAAACTCTGTACATCAATCAGTTTGCGAATAAAGCCTTTTTCATGTAAATCAACAATCGTCGAGGTGATGCCACCGAGGGCAAACCCTGCACAAATATTGTGACGACGCATTTTGTCTTCTAAGAAGCGGGTTAC
>NZ_JBEEUL010000308.1:0-504 GCF_040139345.1 Proteus sp. fly-1067
GTCCTAATGGTAGGGCCTCCGGGTACAGGTAAAACATTGCTTGCTAAAGCGATCGCTGGTGAAGCAAAAGTACCATTTTTTACTATTTCAGGTTCTGACTTCGTTGAAATGTTTGTCGGTGTTGGTGCATCTCGTGTTCGTGATATGTTCGAACAAGCGAAAAAAGCAGCGCCTTGCATTATCTTTATCGATGAGATTGATGCGGTCGGTCGTCAACGTGGCGCAGGTTTAGGCGGCGGTCACGATGAACGCGAGCAAACATTGAACCAAATGTTGGTTGAAATGGATGGTTTTGAAGGCAATGAAGGTATTATCGTCATTGCAGCGACTAACCGTGCAGATGTTCTTGACCCTGCATTATTACGTCCAGGTCGTTTCGACCGTCAAGTTGTGGTTGGTTTACCTGACGTACGTGGTCGTGAGCAAATCCTGAAAGTTCATATGCGTCGTGTGCCGATTGATCCAAACGTAGATACGTTTATTTTGGCGCGTGCAACACCGGGC
>NZ_JBEEUL010000309.1:0-504 GCF_040139345.1 Proteus sp. fly-1067
ATCCATGCATTCATTGACAAATCAAGTCTTGAAGTATTTATCAATGAGGGGGAAATTTGTTTTACTAGCCGTATATATCCACAAAAAAACCAACGTGCTTTAACATTATTTGCGATTAACCAATCGGCAAAATTACTCAAAGCGACTTTATGGCGACTCAACAAAGCTGTTGAATAATATTTTTAAGGGGGACGTTTGCTAATAAGCGTTCCCTTAAATTGATGTCCTTTCTGATAAATCACATGCAACATATTGAGTACCATTATTTTTCCGTTGCTCAATGATATGTAATGCAGCTTGTTCCCCTAATTGATAATGAGGTAACACAACCGTTGTTAGTGGTGGATAAAATAACTCACCAACGCCAATCATATTGTCATATCCCAATACTGCCACATCTTTTGGAATGTGGATCCCTTTGCCCAATAACACTTGATAAGCTAAAAAAGCAATACGGTCATTACCACACACCACAACATCAAAATCAGGTTGGCCATTTTTACA
>NZ_JBEEUL010000310.1:0-503 GCF_040139345.1 Proteus sp. fly-1067
GTACGTACTCAGTTAAAAACACGTACATTATTCAATGTGTTAGGTCCATTAATCAATCCGGCACGCCCACCAATTGCGTTGATTGGGGTGTATCAAGAATCGTTAGTAGAGCCCGTAGCAAAAACACTACAAATGCTTGGTTTTACTCGCGCTGCTGTGGTACACAGTGGAGGTATGGATGAAGTTTCTCTTCATGCTACAACACAGGTTGCTGAGTTAAACCAAGGTGTTCTTTCCTTCTATCAACTAAACGCAACTGATTTTGGTTTACAGACTTATCAGTTATCTGATTTAGAAGGTGGTACTCCTGATGAAAACCGAATTTTACTCACCAATTTGTTACAGGGTCACGGAAAGCCTGCACATGAAGCTGCGGTCGCAGCAAATGTTGCCATGCTAATGCGTATTAATGGCCATGAAGATTTAAAACAAAATAGCGAACACGCTCTGAATATTATTCGTAGTGGTAGCGCGTTTGACCGAGTCACTGCACTAGCTTCAAG
>NZ_JBEEUL010000311.1:0-503 GCF_040139345.1 Proteus sp. fly-1067
GCTTCCGCTTTTTGCAACGCCGCTTCTTTTTGCTTCAACTGGGCCACTTGCTGTTCCAGATCAGCACTCAAGACTTTTATCTGCTCATCAGTGGCTTGCGTCATCAACTGCTTCTGTTTTTCGATCTCTTTTTGCAGCTGCGCCACATCGCTATTGGCTTGCTTCAGCTGCGCTTGTGCCGCGCTAAACGCGTTTTCGTTCTCGGTCAGTTTGGCTTGCAGCTGTTGTTGCGCCTGCTGGCTGTCGCCATACTGTTTTGTCACGGCCTCTTGCGCCGCTTTTTGCGTCTGTAACTGCTGTTGCAGAGCCTTCAGCTCGGCTTCCACATTTTTCTTCTGCTCGGCTTGCGCTGTTTGTGCCGCCAAAGCAGTTTGTAGCTTGCTGGCGTGCTGCTCATACTCTTTTAATTGTGCCAACAGCTGTTGGTTTTGCTGTGCCAGCTGTTTTGCCGCCGCATCTTGCTTCGTCAGTGCCTCTCGGGTCGCTTGGCTCTCCGCTTCCGC
>NZ_JBEEUL010000312.1:0-503 GCF_040139345.1 Proteus sp. fly-1067
CTCAATCGAAAGTTATGGGAGGGCTTTGTCATGCCAAATAATTCAATACCACTATCAATCGGTAACAACCAAACTGGTGCTAATAACCGTGTGCAACTTGCAAAAACATTAACGTTAATGCAAGTCGTGATGATTGGTCTGGCTTATATTCAGCCAATGACCATCTTTGACACATTTGGCATGGTATCCGATAAAACCGGCGGACACGTCCCGACTTCTTATATTATTGCGCTTGTCGCGATACTATTTACTGCTCTGAGCTACGGCAAATTGGTGAAACGTTTCCCATCAGCTGGCTCAGCGTATACTTATGCTCAAAAATCAATGAGTCCACACATTGGCTTCTTAGTCGGATGGACATCATTGCTTTCCTATATCTTTATGCCAATGATCAACATTTTATTGGCCAAGATCTACTTACAAGACATCTTCCCGACAGTTGAACCGTGGATATTTGTGGTTGGTTTAGTGATTTTAATGACCGCGGCCAACTTGCGTGGAAT
>NZ_JBEEUL010000313.1:0-501 GCF_040139345.1 Proteus sp. fly-1067
ACGATCACCAGTGTTAATAAATACATCGACAGGCATGCCCGCCTTTAATTTGTTTTTATTACCAACAAGAAGTGTATTATCTTTTACATTAATAAATACCTGATAATAGGGTTCAGTTGTTCTTTCATCGATGAGTCTATCTGCGGAAATTAATGCGACCTCCCCTGGAATTTTAGGTGTTGTATTTTGATTAAAAGCACTAAACATTAAATCAACAGGGAGACCTGGGATCACTTTATCAATTAGGTGAGGTGCTAAGCGTGCTTCAATAATTAATTGATGATCTTGAGGAACGACTTCCATTAACGTTTGGCCCGTTCTAACAACACCACCTTGTGTAAAAACAGATAAATCCATTACGATACCTGAAATAGGAGCAGTAATTTGCATGTTAGCCAGTTTGTCCATTTCAATAATGAGTTGTTTTTCAGTTTCACTTATTTGTAATTGAATTTGATTCAGTTCAGTACGTGCTGATTGATAGAAATTAGCATTGCGTTG
>NZ_JBEEUL010000314.1:0-501 GCF_040139345.1 Proteus sp. fly-1067
GATGACCAGAGGCGGACTCACCTAAAAAAGAAAGTCCTTCAACCCACTTAACTCTCGCTTCCATTATTTATTCCCCTAGAAAAAATTTGTATAAAAGATAACATTGTTACATAAATGCTTTCAATCGAATCGACACTTTAAGTAGCTGAAGCGATAAAGCCGAGACTTTCTAGGTTTATTATGTTACAAACAAACTATCACCTGATAGGAGCAAGATCAAAACTCAGGGTTTCAATTGATTATACACTCTAAATGATTCGAGATGCAGCTAGGCAATAAGTGAACAAGCCGCGAAGAGCATAGAAAACTATGTCGCTAGTGCAAGTAAACGTAATCAACAACGCGGCAACTTGAAGCATGATGAGTATATTATAGTACTGGTATTAACTTACATTATGGTTAATATGCTAAGATAGTGACTTTAAAAACCAGCTTTCTGGTTATGGTTGACCGGAGGCTGTATTAACATACAGAGGATAACGCTAATGGTTCTCGGCAAGC
>NZ_JBEEUL010000315.1:0-501 GCF_040139345.1 Proteus sp. fly-1067
AGTCGGTGATATTTGGTGTGCTAATTGTTTTTATTGGTTTGATGAAAGTCAGATGAGACTTATTTTTCTTTCTGAAAAGAAAACACGCCATGCTAGAATGATGCAAGAAAACTTATTAGTTGCTGGAAGTATTAGTACCCAAGAAATTGCTGTATCTGATTTACAAGGTATTCAATTCACTGGGTCTGTTTCTTTACTCACAGGTAAGGACGACATCAACGCAAGAAAACATTATTGTTTACGTTTTCCTGTCGCATTAGCTGCTATCCATGTGCCTTTATGGGAGCTACAGTTGCAAGAAATTAAGATGGTCAATAATCGGCTGGGCTTCGGAACGAAGCTTTATTGGCAACGTAATTAAGCTTCTTATTTTCAGAACTTCTTATTATTCCCAAAAATAATGATTTTTTCGTTCCCATCCTTTTAAAGACATACATGAGGTATAGAAAGTGTGTCTGTCATCTTGATTAATGTCTTCAACATAACTTTCAGTCATTGGAA
>NZ_JBEEUL010000316.1:0-501 GCF_040139345.1 Proteus sp. fly-1067
AAAATCATAAGGTAGGGTAAAACTGACCCCAGATTGTAGTTTACTACTCGTTAGTGTTAGCCCTTTGGTTAATCCTAATTTTTTAAGTGATATTTCTTCAGACGTTGTCTCAACATTGTTTTTGTTATCGGATAAATTGTTATTTAAAATAAAGTCTAAGTCAGTAGACAGCTTTGTATATTCACTTTCTAGCGGTTGTGCGAAAGCAGTGATACTTTGCATCAGCAACATACTAATGATTAATAATAAGCTCATGTAGCGACTAGGCATGTTGCTGCTCTTTATTTGGTGTGGATAGAATTATTGAATTATTTGGTGATTTTTTATCTTTGCGGATAATAAATAATCCAATGGCACACTGTAAGACATCAGCAAATGCTCTTAATGGTTTATCTGCTACATGTTGTGAGCTCAGCCATGCATCAGCACGAGTGAGTACGACACGAACAACATCACGCCGTATATTATCTGTTAAATGAGCGAATTCCATTCTCAAATAGG
>NZ_JBEEUL010000317.1:0-500 GCF_040139345.1 Proteus sp. fly-1067
GTTATTTAACCATACTCTTAGCCCTGCTCAGGAACGTAACCTTGAACGGCTATGCGAATGTAAGGTTGTTGACCGTACAGGCGTGATTTTAGATATATTTGCGCAAGGGGCGCGGACGCACGAAGGGAAACTGCAAGTTGAACTCGCGCAATTACGTCACTTGTCCACTCGCCTTGTGAGAGGATGGACGCACCTTGAGCGCCAAAAAGGTGGAATCGGTCTACGTGGTCCTGGTGAAACTCAGCTTGAAACTGACCGTCGGTTATTAAGGGGAAAAATCAGTCAGATTTTATCCCGCCTTAGTCGAGTCGAAAAGCAGCGAGAACAAGGCCGGCAAGCACGTAATAAAGCAGATATCCCAACGATATCGTTAGTGGGTTATACCAATGCGGGTAAATCAAGTTTATTTAACCGAATGACATCGTCAGAGGTTTATGCAGCTGATCAGCTGTTTGCAACACTTGATCCAACATTGAGGCGTATTGACGTTGATGATGTTG
>NZ_JBEEUL010000318.1:0-500 GCF_040139345.1 Proteus sp. fly-1067
TATTCTGGCTTTCGGTGAAAAAACACAACAATGGCCGGCTTTGCCTCCAGAGCTAATGGCCACAATGCTCTATCATGCTATGCATGCTGCTGTTGATAACTTATCAAATACTACGGAATACAATCAGCATAATTTAGGTGAGATCCTTTATCAGCGTTTCCGTCTACTTCTTAGTTAAATTTGTCAGATATCTCTTCGAGAATATTATTTAGTTAATTTTTATGTCTTCTTTTTATGAAGACATATTTTGCTAAATATCAAATAGTTAACCATATCCTTCATTGTTATATTTATGATAAATTTGTCTTTTTAAATGCAAATGATTATTAATTAAGTTGACCGGTGGTCGGTCGACGATCTATGCTAGCGCCATTAAAATTTCATCTTTACTTCATTGGCTTATATTGTATGGATAATTTCACTACCCAACGCTGCACACAGACAACCATTGGTTTAATGATTTCTTCTGCGTTAATTTGTTCAAGTACGGTTAATGCCAG
>NZ_JBEEUL010000319.1:0-500 GCF_040139345.1 Proteus sp. fly-1067
ATAAATAGGTCATCAAAACGTAAACCAAAACCATACTCGGCAGTTTGAGTTTTTTCAGGTTTTAAGTTTGGATTGGGCTTCCACCTATTTACAAATGGACCGACTTGAAAAAGAATTTCATCGTTATACATTTCCATCATGGTTGGTGCACGGAAAGCTTCTGAATAGGAAGCAAACAGCATTGACCAGTCTGTAGGCGTAATACTAACCGCACCTTTGGATGACCATTTCCCTTCTTTAACGTCATCATTGCCTTTTGCCGTTGATTTATAATGGTCGTAACGGGTTCCAATAATAAATGAAACAGGCAAATCCTTTAATGCAATCTCATCTTGTAAGAAGCCGGAAGCAAAGGTGATATCTGCATCAGGGAACTGAGTGGTCGCAGCATACGGTGTTTGATTTTGCTTATAGGTCTCACCACCATAAGTCAAGTTATGAGCAGCGAAAGGTAACTCATAAAAATGGGTTTTATTATCCAGTTTCAAACCATAGGTTTT